>CAZSNG010000036.1:21943-22681 GCA_964608345.1 uncultured Thermotogae bacterium | reverse complement strand
ACTGCTGGACGGTGTAGGAACCGGTGTAGGTCCAGGTCTCACCGACCTCGAGGATCCCGTCGACGGTCATCGACTCGGTCTTGCCGCTGAGGGAGCCGTGGGCGCCCTCGAGCAGCGGATCGGCGACCGAGACGCCGGTGAGCGAGATGTTGCCGGTGTTCTCGACGACGATCCTGTAGGCGATTACGTCGCCGGCTGCATCGACCGTGCCACTCGGACCGGCTCCATCGACATCCGTGACGGTCTTGTCGATGGTGTAGTTCGGCCCGACGGAGATCTGCACCGCCTCGCTGTCTGACTTGTCCGGCAACTCATTCGAGGAGACGGTGGCCGTATTGTCGATGTCGCCGTCGCCGCCGCCGTTGTCGTCGAGGTCGGACTGCTGGACGGTGTAGGAACCGGTGTAGGTCCAGGTCTCGCCGACCTCGAGGATCCCGTCGACGGTCATCGACTCGGTCTTGGCGCTGAGGGTGCCGTGGGCGCCCTCGAGCAGCGGATCGGCGACCGAGACGCCGGTGAGTTCTACGGTCCCGGTGTTCTCGACGACGATCTTGTAGGCGATCACGTCGCCGGCTGCATCGACCGTGCCACTCGGACCGGCTCCATCGACATCCGTGACGGTCTTGTCAATGGTGTATTCAGTTCTGACGTAGTCCTTGTTGGCGTCACCGGAGTTGGGTGACCCGGTGCCGGTCTCGGCAGTCACGGTGTCGGATCCGTAGGTGATCGTCGCCTTGG
>CAZSNG010000036.1:0-21843 GCA_964608345.1 uncultured Thermotogae bacterium | reverse complement strand
CGTAGACGGTGGCGGTCAGCTCGTGCGGGTCGTCGACCTTGTTGGTCGCATCGTCGGGGGTGAGCGAGATCTTGACGTCGACGTAGTCCTTGTTGGCGTCACCGGAGTTGGGTGAGCCGGTGCCGGTCTCGGCAGTCACGGTGTCGGATCCGTAGGTGATCGTCGCCTTGGCGTGGATGGTGTTGGAGCCAGGAGTACTCGACTCGATCGTCGCCTTGGCGATGCCGGAGCTGATCGAGACGGTCTTCGAGGTTCCACCACCGACGAACGTCGCTGCACCGGAGGTGACGGAGAACTGGACCGAACCGCTGGAGGCAAGCTGCCAGCCGGAACCCTCGTCGACGTAGACGGTGGCGGTCAGCTCGTGCGGGTCGTCGACCTTGTTGGTCGCATCGTCCGGGGTCAGTGCGATCTTGACGTCGACGTAGTCCTTCCCGGCGTCGTCGGAGTTCTCTCCGGTGCCGTCAGTCTGTCGCGTCAGCGGGAGACCCCCGACGGAAACGGTCGCTGAGGCGTGGATGTCCACGCTTCCCGGCGACGAGCTGTTGATCTGGACAGACGCCTGGCCCGAGCCGTTGGTCGTCGTGCTGCTCGAACCGACGAACGACGCGCCCGCGGTGTTGTTCACGAGACTGAAGTTCACGGTGACGCCGGAGCCTGCCGCGGACCAGCCGGATCCGTTGTTGACCTGCACCGTTGCTGTGACGGTGTGCGGATCGTCGACCTGGTTGGTCGCGCTGGCCGGTCCGATGTCGATCTGTGCATCGACGTACGTCTTGTCGGCAGGGCTGCCGTTGCTGCCGGTTCCATCGGTCGTTTCGGTCACCGTCGTCGCGCCGAAGACGATGTCGACGGTCGCAGACGCCTCGAACGATCCGGCCGACGTGTTGTTGATCGTCAGGTCCCACGTGGCGCTCATGCCGTCCCCGGCGACCGACGGTCCGGTCACCGAAACCGAATCCGGCGTCGGCGTCACCGAATAGCTATCAAGGGACCAGCTGTCCGGTTCTGCGCCGGTCGAGACCGCGGTGATGACGAACGTATGTGCATCCCCGACCTCGTTGGTCGCGTCACCAGGGGTGATCGTCACGTACCCGCTTGCGCTCGTGTTGTTGAACGTGACGGTGACGTCATCTTCGTCGGCGACGGTCAGGGTCACGCCGTCGCTCGGATCGCCGTTGTTGTCGCCGGTGATGCTGGTGAGCGTCCAGCCGGAGACGGCGTTCTCGGTGATGGTATACGTGCCCGGGGAGACGATGGCCGTCTCGCTGTCGCCGTCGCCATTCAGGGTGAACGAGCCGAGGTCGCCGGAGAAGGAGAACGAGGTCGAGTCGCCGCCCGGATCGGTCTGCTTCTCCACGGTGATCTTCGCCGCGTCCTCACAGGTCAGCTCGATGTAGAGGTCGATGGTGTTGTTGGCCATCTCGGCGGTGTAGAAGGTGTTGCTCGACTCGAAGGTCGCGGTCACGGTGCAGGAGATGCCGTCCACGTCGGTGCTGACGGAGCTGCTGGTGATCTGCACCCGGTCGGCGCAGCCGTAGCACTTGTCGTTCGCCGGCGTGCTGTAGGCGCATTCGCTTGTGTCCACACAGCGCTCACTGTACGGCTCACAATCGTCGCAATCGTACGTGTCGGGTCGATTGGGCGTCTCGTCGTGATCGAACGGGATGCTGAAGACCATGTTCGGCAGGCCGTCGAGTGTCAGTGTGACCTCAAGGTCCGCATCCAGCAGCGTGTTCCCGGTGACCGGCCAGTTCTCGTGGGTGAACGTGCCGATCTTGATCGGGGTTTCCTGCGGAACGGTGATCGTTCCCGAAACCGCAGTGAACCGGTATCCGCTCGACCCGTAGTCTCCGCTACCCCAGTAGATGTAGCTCGAGCCTTCGCCCGATGCGGATCCGCCGCCCTCGACAGTGGTGTTCTCCCAGTCGCCATCCACATCGGTCACGGTGAGCGTCTGTGCGCCGACCATCGAACCGAACGCGACCAGTGCCAGTGCCGTCAGCAGAACGACGGCGGTGAGTGTCCCTCTTCCCCCCCAAGCCCCGGAGTCCTGCTGCCCGCTCCGTCATGCCTGCCTCCTTCGGAGCTGGCAGCCCGGCTGCCTGCGCGATTCGACTCACGAAGGCCCGTGGCTTTGCGTCCCACCCTCGCGGGCGGTTTGCCTTTACAGCTGAATGTCTCTGGTTGGTGTGTTCTCTCGTATCCCTCCGCTCCATAGGAATCAGCCTCCCCCGCCTTGCGGGCGATGCCGCCCCTGGATGATCAGGGCGCGCTCCACCGCTTCTGGAGCGACCAATTCCTCTTCGAGCAGTATATCCCCGAGAAGCTTGTCCGCGAACCGTGTCTTCTGCAGTTCGAGGCCTTTCGCGAGTTCGGAATGCGAGAGCACGCCCAGATCGACCAGGATCTCACCGAGACGTTTCTCGCTCTCGAAGTACTCCTCCAGGATCGAAAGGATGACCGAGCTGCGGCTCTTCCGTTCCCGTTGGCTCTTCGCGTCGACCTGCTTGACCAGGTAGGAGTCCTCGTCGTTGTAGTAGATCGTCGTCTGCATGCTCTGTCCTCCCTCTCCCGCTTCCCGAAAACGAAAGCGCCGGGCACCAGTCTTCTGGCAACCCGGCGATCTGCATACACAGGCCCGTGGCTTTGCGTCCCCGCCTCACAGCGGGTTTGCCCGTTTCAGGACTCTGCCTTGGTACCCGAAAACGAAAACACCGGGTACCAGCTCCCTGGCAACCCGGCGATCTGCCTTCGCAGGTCCGTGGCTTTGCGCCCCCACCTCACGATGGGTTTGCCCTTTTCAGGACTATGAACTAATTGTGGCCACTATATCAGCCATAGGTTCAGATGTCAAGGGGATGGATGGAAACCCGTATGTGCTGATCTGTAGCGGGATCCCCAAATCGCGGGGCCGCATCGAGCGATTGCGAGGCGGAGATAGCGGGTCGTATACTGGCTTCCCATGGCCACGTCGTCGAAGCAGACCCCGATGATGAAGCAGTACCTCCGCTTCAAGGCGGAGTATCCGGACACGGTCCTGTTCTTCCACCTCGGCGACTTCTACGAGACGTTCTTCGAGGACGCGGAGCTCGCTGCCCGGGAACTCGACATCATGCTGACGTCGCGAAACGGCCATCCGATGGCCGGGGTGCCGATCCGGCGAGGCGAGGCGTACATCAACCAGCTGCTCAAGCGTGGCCACAAGGTCGCGGTCTGCCAGCAGGTCGAGGATCCGAAGAAGGCGAAGGGGTTGGTCAAGCGAGACGTCGTGCGCGTCGTGACTCCGGGAACCGCGATCGAGGATTCCGTGCTCGACGACGGGACGAACAACTACCTGTGCGCCGTCGATGCCCCGGAGGACGGGACGCGATTCGGGGTCGCGCTCCTCGATCTCTCGACCGGCGAATTCGTCGCGACGACCGCCGAGGGGCTCGACGCCCTTCGCGACGAGATTGCGCGTCGCGGACCGGCCGAGATCCTCCTCGCCGAGGATGCGGGCACCGAGATCGCCGGAACGCTCGACGAGTTGGTGACGACCCCCGTGCCTCCGAAGACGTTCGCGGCGGGCGCTCTGGACGCCGTGCTTGGCGTGCTCGAAGAGGGCGCGCTGCGTGCCGCCGGCGCGATCCTCGCGTACGTCGAGCACACGCAGAAGGGATTGGTAGGCCACATCCGTCCGCTCGTGTCCTACAGCCTCTCGGATCACATGGACCTCGATCCATTCACCGTGACGAGCCTCGAACTCGTCAAGCCCCTGCGCGAGGGACAGGAGCGTGGGACGCTGCTTCACGTCCTCGATCGCACCGGCACGAGCATGGGGCGGCGTCTGCTGCGGCGGACGATCCTCGCACCGCTGACCGACCGGGCGGCGATCGAGGAACGGCTCGATGCGGTCGAACGGCTCGTCGATGCGTCGATCGCGCGTCAGGATCTGCGAGAGCGGATCGGTGCCGTGCACGATGTCGAGCGGCTGATCGGCAAGCTCGGCGCCGGGCGGATGCGGCCGATCGACCTGCTCCTGCTGGTGACGTCGCTGGAACCGATCGGGGAGATCGCGGAGCGGATCGGAGGATTGGATGCGGACCGCCCCGTCGCACGACTGACCGCGATCGCGGACGTCCTGAGCGATGACGAGCTGAATGCGCTGGCGAAGGAGTTCTCGGGAATGCTCGTCGATCAACCGCCACCGGAGGCGAGGGACGGCGGGATGATCCGCGCAGGGTACGACGAGGCTCTCGACGTGCTCCGGCGGGAGACGAGCTCGATCCGCACCCAGCTGGCGACGATGGAGCAACAGGAGCGTGAGCGAACGGGGATCCCGTCGCTGAAGATCGGCTTCAACCGCGTCTTCGGGTACTACCTCGAGGTGACGCGGCCGCACCTCGACAAGGTGCCCGAGGCGTACCACCGTCGCCAGACGCTTGCCAACGCCGAACGGTTCGTCACCGAGGAGCTGAAGGAATTCGAAGAGCGGATCTCGACCGGAGAGGAGCGGGCGAAGGCGCTCGAACTCGAGTTGTTCGAACGGGCACTTGACAGGCTGAGCGAAGCCATCCCTCAGCTGCAGCGGCTCGCCGGCGGTCTGGCCGAGCTCGACGTCCACCTCTCGCTGGCCGAGATTGCTCACCGATACGGCTACGCTCGCCCGGCATTCACCGAGCGGCACGAGATCTCCATCCGCGGCGGCCGGCATCCGGTCGTCGAGCGGATCGAGGAGTTCGTCCCGAACGATCTCGTGCTGGAGGAAGGGCGAGACCTGGTGATCTTGACCGGCCCGAACATGGCTGGGAAGTCGGTCTACCTTCGGCAAGTGGCGCTGATCTGCCTGACCGCGCAGATCGGCGCGTTCGTTCCTGCGGCCGAGGCCCGCCTGCCGATCGTCGACCGGGTCTTCGCGCGGGTCGGCGCGAGCGACATGCTGTCGGCCGGGATCAGCACGTTCATGATGGAGATGCTCGAGGTCGCGACGATCCTTCAACGGGCGACGGCGCGGAGCCTGATCATCCTCGACGAGATGGGGCGCGGTACGAGCACGTTCGACGGTGTGTCGATCGCCTGGGCCGTGGCGCGGGAGTTGGCGTCGAACGTGCGGGCGAAGACGCTGTTTGCGACGCACTACCAGGAGCTGACTCGCCTGGTCGACGAGGTGCCGAACGCCGTCAACCTCCATGTTGCGGTGAAGGAGGTTGGGCGAGACGTCGTCTTCCTCCACCGGGTCGAGCCGGGGACCGCGGCCGGCAGCTACGGGGTTCACGTCGCACGGCTGGCCGGCCTTCCGGATCGGGTGACGGAGGTGGCCGATCGAATCCTCGCCGAGCTGCTCGCCGAGGCACCGTTGTCGCAGCTCGGCGGATCGGCGCCCGCGGCGGAGCCGCTCCCGTTGTTCGGATCGGAGGAGCACCCGGTCGTCAAACAGCTTCGCGCGCTCGATCCCGATCGGATCACACCAATGGACGCCCTCCGCATCCTCGCGGATCTGCGGGGTCGGCTCGATTGATGGGGCGCCCGGTGGCCGAGATGAGAGATGACTTCCACCACAAGCCGGTCCTCCGCGACGAAGTCGTCCGGCTTCTGGCGAGCAGCCGGCCGTTGATCGTCGACGGCACGGTCGGTCTCGGTGGCCACGCCGCGGCGATCCTGGAGGCGGCCCCGGCCTCTCGGCTGATCGGGATCGATCGCGACCGGCGAGCGCTGGCTCATGCAGGCGAGCGTCTGGCGCCGTTTGGCGACCGTGCGGTCCTCATTCACGGGAACTATGCGGACATCGACGGGCACATGGATGACGCCGGCGTCGATCGGATCGACGGCCTGTTGCTCGACCTCGGAATCTCCTCGCTTCAGCTCGACGACTCGGCGCGCGGCTTCAGCTTCCGGTTCGACGGACCACTCGACATGCGGATGGACCCGACTACCGGCCTCTCGGCGGCGGACTGGATCGCGACGGCGTCGCAAACGGAGATCGCGGAGGTGCTGGAGGCGTACGGTGAGGAGCGGTACGCGACGCGGATCGCCCGCGCGATCGACGAGGCCCGGCAGCGGGAGTCGATCGAGACGACCGGAACCCTGGCGAGGATTGTCGGCGCGGCGGTTCCCGCGTCGTACCGGCACGGGCGGATCGACCCAGCAACGCGGACGTTCCAGGCGATCCGCATCCGCGTCAACGGTGAGTTGGGCGCTCTCGAGACGGGACTGGGTGCCGGTTTCGCCCGGCTCTCCCGCGGTGGCGTGCTCGCGGTCATCTCGTTCCACTCGCTCGAGGATCGGATCGTGAAGCACTTCTTCCAGCGCGCCGCGGCCGACTGCGTCTGCCCACCCGATCTGCCTGACTGCGTCTGCGAGAAGCAGGTAGAGGCGGAGATCGTGACGAAGCGGCCGGTGACGCCGACGAGCGAGGAGATTGCCGCGAATCCTCGCGCGCGCAGCGCGAAGCTCCGCGCAGCGCGCAAAGTCGTCTAGTTCGGTCGCGAACCCGACACGTGTCCGCCTCCCGGCGGCCCCCCTGCCCTATCCTCGGGGTCGAGATGACGTACCGGTCGGGGTCGAGGTCTCTTGTCCATCCGTCGAGCCGCGCGCGGCGGCTGTCGCGTGCGCAGGCGGTGTCGATCGGTACGGTTGTGTTCTTCCTCGTCGCCGGCCTCGTTGCCGGATTCAGCTTTCTTCATCTGTGGCAGACGACGCGGATCAACGAACTGACGGCATCTGCGCAGAGCGCCGCCGAGCGCCTCGCCGACCTCGAAGGGGTCAATCGAGTTCTCGAACTCCAGATCGAACAGGCATTCTCATTGGAGCGGATCGCACGGATCGCGCGCGATCGGCTGGGCATGATCGAACCGAACGTCGTTCACTATGTTCCCCTCCCCACGAGCGAATCCGACTGAGCAGACCACTCGGCGGAGGGGGCGGATCGCCGCGGCCCTCTTGATCGTCGGCCTCGCGGTGATCGTCGGCCGGCTCTTCCAGCTCCAGATCGTTCAATACGGATCCTGGACGGCCGCGGCGGCGGCGATCCAGGAGCGGACGATCGAGTTGCCGCCGCGCCGTGGATCGATCCTCGACCGTGACGGCGAGCCGCTGGCGGTGGACGTCCGCGCAATGGCGATCGCCGTCGACGGCATCAATACCACGAATCCTGATCGACTGGCCGGGATCCTCGCAGAGGAACTCGGCCGCCCGCTGAATGGGATCCGCGATCTCATTCAGCGGGATAGATACTTCACCTGGGTCGATCGGCAGGTCGACCTGGAGACGGCGCAGCGGATCGAGCGGCGCGCCCGCGAGGCAGGCGCGTACGGGCTGATCCTCATCGATACGTGGATGCGTGTCTACCCTCAAGGTGCGTTGGCATCGAACGTCCTCGGCTTCGTCGGCACCGACGCGGAGGGGCTCGAGGGGCTCGAGTTGGCGTTCGACGAGCGGCTCCGTGGAGAGCCCCGCGTACTGCACGTCCTCGAGGGTGCGGACGGACGCACCTACGAGATCGATGTGGCGGAACAGGGGCGACCCGGCGACGATCTGACGCTGACGCTCGACGCCGAACTCCAGTTCATCTGCGAGGAAGAGATCGCAGCCGGCGTCTCGCGGTACCGGGCGGACGGGGGGATGATCGTCGTGCTGGACCCGGCGACCGGCGACGTGCTCGCGATGGCCCAGGACGCCACTTACGATCTGAACCGCTTCTGGGCCTCTACCGCGGAGGAGCGCAGGAACGCTGCGGTCACGCAGCTATTCGAGCCGGGCTCCAGCTTCAAGGTCTTCACCGGACTGGCGGCGCTCGATGCAGGCGTCGTGGACGTTGCAGACACGTTCGACGGCAACGATGGGATCGAGGTCTCGGGCCACGTGATGCACAACGCCGACTGGATCTCCTACGGAACCGTGTCGTTCGCCCAGATCATCGAGGATTCGATCAACACCGGGATGATCCGCGTCGCACAGCGGCTCGGCGAAGAGGCGCTGCACGGGATGCTCGTCGAGCTCGGTTTCGGCCGGCCGACCGGGATCGAGCTCCCGGGCGAAGTGGGGGGGATCCTCCGAGATGTCGAGAACTGGTCCGGCCTGGCCCTGGCGTCGACGTCGATCGGGCAGTCGGTCGCGGTCACCGGGATCCAGCTCGCCGGAGCGATCGGGACGGTCGCCAACGGAGGGGCGTTCGTCGCCCCTCGGATCGTCTCGTCCGTTGACGCACGGAACGACGTTCTCGAAACTCCCGCTGTCGCGTCGAGTGGTGCCTGTGCGACAATGCGCACCCTGATGGTCCGCGTGGTCGAGAGCGGAACGGGCATCCTGGCGGCCGTCGACGGATACCCGATTGCCGGCAAGACGGGCACGGCTCAGAAGGCGGTTCCGGGACGGGGCTACGTCGACGGCAAGTATACGTCTCTGTTTGCCGGGATCCTCACGGCGGGCAACCCCGAGTACGTCATGGTCGTCGTTCTCGACGAGGTGAAGACGACGCCGGTCGGCGGTGGCTCGACGGCGGGGCCGATCTTCCGCGCGGCCGCGTCACGGCTCATCCATCAGGAGCAGTTGGTTCCGACGGTCGCGTACTGAGCGGCGATCGGCGCAGATAGATCGCGAGCATCGACAGATCGGATTGAGACACCCCGGGAACGCGGCACGCCTGCCCGAACGACTGCGGCCTGACGCGCGACAGCAAATCACGCCCCTCGATCGACAGATTCGACAGCTCGCCGTACCGAAGGTCGTCCGGAATGGTCAGCCCCTCGAGTCGCCGCAGTCGGTCGATCTCCCGCTCATGCTGCACGAGGTATCCGGCGTACTTCCCCTCGACCTCGACCTCTTCGAGGACGTCCGGCGGATACCCGTCCTGCGGCAAGAGGTCGGCGAGACGGACGCCCGGACGGCGCAGGAGCTCGAACAGGCTCGCGCCGTTGTGTCGAAGCGGTGCGCCTCGCTCGGTGAGCCGCTCGTTGAGCGGGTGCGAAGGACCGATGCGAGTGTTCTTGAGTTTCTCTGTCAGCCGTTCGATCCGGACGTTCCGCTCGACGACCTGCGCGTACCGGCCGCCTGGAAGCAGTCCCAACCGATGCCCGAGCTCCGACAGCCGAAGGTCGGCGTTCCCCTCTCGAAGCGAGATCCGATACTCGGCCCGTGAAGGGAGCATCCGATACGGCTCGGTGATCCCCTTCGTCACGAGATCGTCGATCAACACGCCGACGAACGCCTCACCGCGGGAGAGGACGACGGCGTCTTTGCCGCGGATCGCGCGGGCGGCGTTGATGCCTGCAATGAGCCCTTGGGCGGCCGCCTCCTCGTAGCCGGTGGTGCCGTTGATCTGGCCCACGAAGTAGAGACCGTCGATCCGATCGGTTTCAAGCGAGGCCCGTAGGTGGATCGGGTCGATGAAGTCGTACTCGATGTTGTAGCCGTACCGCTCGATGTGAGCGCGCTCGAGCCCCTCGATCGAGTGGACGATCGCCTCCTGCACTTCAGGTGCCATCGCGGTATAGATCCCCTGGAGATAGATCTCGGAGCTGTCTCGTCCCTCCGGCTCGAGGAAGACTTTGTGGCTCGCCCGGCCGGGGAACTTGACGATCTTCGTTTCCAGCGACGGGCAGTGACGAGGACCCTCACCGCTCATCAGTCCTGCGTAGATCGCGCTCCGCTCTAGGTTGTCCTCGATAATCCGATGGGTCTCCTCGTTCGTGTGGGTGACGAACACGGGGAACGCATCGGGCAGCGGTTCCGGTTCGTTCCCGAAGGAGAAGGCGAGCGGTCGGGCACTGGTCGGCTGCCGCTCGAGTCCGTCGGAGTCGACGGTTCGCCGGTTCACCCGCGGCGGCGTACCCGTCTTGAGGCGTTCGAGCGCGAATCCGAGCCGTTCGAGCGACATCGCGAGGCCGGTCGCGGGCGGCTCGCCCGCCCGCCCGGCGGCGTAGCCGACGTCGCCCA
Source organism: uncultured Thermotogae bacterium (assembly GCA_964608345.1). GTDB lineage: Bacteria > Bipolaricaulota > Bipolaricaulia > UBA7950 > UBA9294 > JANQEA01. Next base: position 11,928 of record CAZSNG010000036.1, on the reverse strand, counting down.
TCAGCACGCGCCCGCGTAGGAAGGTGCCGGTGGCGATGATCACCGTTCGAGCACGGAGTTCGGGTCCGTCACGCAGCCGGACCCCCGCGACGCACCGGCCGCGGACGATCGGCTCCTCGACCATCCCCTCGATTAGGTCGAGGCCGTCCTGATCCTCGAGGATCCGCCTCCAGATCCGCGCGTACGCGGCGCGGTCGGTCTGGGCGCGGCGCACCTGCATCGCCGTGCCTTTGCTCGTGTTCAGCATGCGGATGTGGAGCATCGCCTCGTCGGTAATGCGGGCCATCTCGCCGCCGAGGGCGTCGATCTCACGGACGAGCTGCGACTTGCCGGGTCCGCCGATCGCGGGGTTGCACGGCATCACCCCGATCCTGTCGAGGCCGATGGTGACGAGGGCGGTCGATGCGCCGAGCCGAGCAGCGGCCAACGCGGCCTCGCAGCCGGCGTGGCCGGCCCCGACGACGAGGACGTCGTATCTAGTCATTCGACACGATCTCCGTTGTGGGACGCTCGGTTCAGCAGCTACTACGTTTGGTCCTTGGTCTTCAGCCAGTTGAACAGTTCGATCGGCACCGGGAAGACGATCGTCGACGCGTTCTCGGCCGAGATGTCGTTCAACGTCTGAAGATACCGAAGCTGAAGCGCGGACGGATTGCGTTCGATGATCGCCGCCGCCTCGCCCAGCTTGGTGGCCGCCTGCAGCTCGCCCTGGGCGTTGATAATCTTGGCGCGGCGGTCGCGCTCCGCCTCGGCCTGTCGCGCAATCGCGCGCTGCATGTCGCTGGGCAGCTTGACGTCCTTGATCTCCATGTTCTTGACCTTGATCCCCCACGGGTCGGTCTGCTCGTCGACGATCTGCTGCAACTGCAGGTTGATCGTCTCCCGCTCGCCGAGTACCTGATCCAACTCGAAGCCGCCGAGGACGCTGCGCAGCGTCGTCATCGCGATCTGACGCGTTGCCTCGAGGTAGTTCTGGACCTCGACGACGGCGGCGCTCGGATCGAGGACGCGGAAGAAGAGCACCGCGTTGACCTGTGTCGAGACGTTGTCCTTGGTGATCACTTCCTGGGGTGGGACGTCGAGGGTGACCGTCCGCAGAGAGACCTTCACCATCTTGTCGACGACAGGGATGATCAAGAAGATGCCGGGTCCCTTGGCTCCGACGAGCCGACCGAGGCGGAAGATGACGCCTCGCTCGTACTCCCGGACGATCTTGATCGCATTGATCAGGAACAGCAATACGAGAACGACGATCGCTCCAACGGCTGTGTACATAGAGTCTCGCCTCCTTGGTCGGATCGCGGTCCGATCCGCTCGGATGGTAGGTGGGGCACCGATCGGTGTCAATCGTGCACGGCGATCGGCCGGTTCGATATACTCTGCGGAAGATCCACGCATCGGAATGGGGGAACGATGGGACGTCGCCGCCTGATCGCGGGCAACTGGAAGATGAACAAGACGCCCGAGGAGAGCTGTTCGTTTCTCGATGCCTTCCTCGACCGGCTTGCGGACCGCTCCGACACGGAGATTCTGCTGATTCCACCGTACACGAGCCTCGAGTTGTCCGGCCGACGGCTCGCCGATGCTCCGGTCGAGCTCGGCGCACAGGATCTGCACCATGAGGCGTCAGGCGCCTTCACCGGTGCGGTCTCCTCGGCGATGCTCGTCGAGTGCGGGTGCCGCTACGTGCTCGTTGGACACTCCGAGCGGCGGCACGTCTTCGGAGACGACGACATGACTGTCCGCCGGAAGCTCGGCGCGGCCCTCGACGGCGGCCTGCTTCCGATCCTCTGCGTCGGCGAGACGCTCGAGGAACGCAGCCGCGGCGAGACATCGGCGGTCCTGACCCGCCAGCTCGACGGCGGTCTCGAAGGAATCGAACCGGACGACGTCGAGCGGATCGTCATCGCGTATGAACCGGTCTGGGCGATCGGCACCGGCGAGACGGCGACGCCCGAGCAGGCGCAGGAAGCGATCGCGGGGATCCGCGCTCGCCTGTCCGATTCGTGCGGCACCGCTGTCGCCGACCGGGTGCGGATCCTCTATGGCGGCTCGGTCAAGCCGAGCAACACCGCCGACATCGTCGCGCAGCCGGACATCGACGGTGCGTTGGTCGGAGGCGCGTCGCTCGATCCGGGCGCGTTCGCGGCGATCATCAAGGCGGCTCGATGAAGATCCTGCGGACGATTCCGAACCAGATTACGATCTCCCGGATCGCGTTCGTGCCGCTGCTGATGTTCCTCATCCTGTACGAGTCCGACGTCACCCGCATCATGGCGATGGTCCTCTTCTTCCTCGCCGCCCTCTCCGACGTTGCCGACGGATACATCGCTCGCAGCCTGAAGCAGACGTCGCTGTTCGGGAAGTTCGCTGATCCGATCGCCGACAAGCTCCTCGTCGCCGGCGCGCTGATCGCCCTGCTCCAACTCGGCGAGCTGCGCGCATGGGCGGTGATGGTGATCATCGCCCGGGAGTTTCTCGTGACCGGTCTACGGATCCTCGCGATTTCGGAGGGCCAAGCGATCGGTGCCAGCCTGCTCGGGAAGGCGAAGACGATCTCACACGTCGCCCTCGTGTTGGTGCTGTTGGTCGATCGCTCGTTCGCCCTCGGCCACGGGGGAGATGTGGCCAAGGCCGTCTGCCTCGGCCTCGCCTTGGCGCTCTCGGTCGTCTCGGGAGGGGAGTACTTCTACCGATCCCGGCGACTGTTCGCCTGAGTTCGATTCCTCGGTGCTCCCCGGTGCGTCTGTCTTCTCGGCTGCGTCGGGAGGCACGGTAGAATGGAAGCTGGGAGGCCCATCGATTGAGAACCCGGAGCTCTGTGCTGCACTACCTCGGCGTGGTCCTCGTCGCCTTCTCGGTGCTCCAGGCTGCGCCGCTGATCGTCAGTGCGATCTTCCACGAGACGGTTCGGTTCCCGGTGCGGATCTACGCGATCCCGGCCATGATCGCCGTCGGGCTGGGCGCGGCGCTGATCACCCTCTTCCGCCCTCGTGTCCTTTCGGTCGGCGCCGCGATGGCGATCGGGGCGCTGGGATGGTTCGTCCTCTCCCTCGTCGGCGCGATCCCGTTCTGGCTGGCGCTCGACGTGACGTACCTCGACGCGCTGTTCGAGACGGTCAGCGGCTTCACGACGACCGGCGCGACGATTCTCACCGGACTCGAACTGCTGCCGAAGAGCCTTCTCCTCTGGCGGGGGATGACGCAGTGGATCGGCGGACTGGGGATCTTCACGCTGTTTCTGTTCGTGATCCGCGAAGGCGGGCAGCGGCACGTCCTGCTCGGCGCGGAGGCGCACAAGGCCCGCTCGCAGCGGTTCTCACCGGGGGTGTTCACGTCGCTTCGAATCCTGTGGGCGGTCTACGGCGGGTTGACCGTCGGCTGCGCGCTCATCCTGTGGGGCGAGGGAATGGGCGGGTTCGACGCCGTGGTCCACGCCTTCACCGCTCTGTCGACCGGCGGCTTCTCGACGTACGACGACAGCATCGCGCACTTCGCCGCCGCGGGGATCGGACATGCCGTCGCGATCGAGTACACGATCCTCGCGTTCATGCTCTTGGGCGGGACGAGCTTCCTCGTGCATTGGGGCCTGATCCGGCGCCGGTGGAGAGCGGTCTGGAGGAACACGGAGCTGCGCGCCTGGCTGTTGCTTCTGTTGGTCGCTTCGGTTCTGGTCCTCGTCGGAGACCGGAGCCGGATCGCCGAGGTCGGTGTCCACACGCACGTTCGCCGATCCCTCTTTCACGTTGTCTCGGTTGCGACGACGACCGGCTTCACGATGCGTGAGCTCGCCTCGCCCTGGTTCTCTCCGCTGACGGCGCAGGTCTTCTTCCTGCTGATGATCGTCGGCGGTTGCGTCGCGTCGACCGCCGGCGGTCTGAAGGTTCAACGAATCGCCGTGCTCGGGCGGCTGTTCCGAAGGCAACTGCGGGGGACGATCCGATCGCCCCGCGAGGCGAATCCGCTGACGCTCGATCGAGGCATCCTCGCGCCGAAGGAGGTCGAGCGAACGGTCGCCATCGCTGTGGCGTGGGCTGCGGCGACGGTGGCGATCTGGATCGTCACGCTCCTCCTGTCGGATCTGGGGCCGTGGCAATCGCTCTCTGCGTCGGCGTCGATGCTCGGGAACGTCGGGCCGAGCGCGGTCGAATCGGGGGCATTCATGCGGCTCGGCCCGGCCGTCAAGGTCTGCTATATTCTTGCGATGGTCGCGGGGCGGCTGGAGATCTTGCCGTTCCTGCTCATTTTCTCGCGCCGGGCGTGGAGGTAGGTGTTCGCATGAGGATTGTTATTGCTGGAGCGGGTGTGGTCGGCCGCCGACTGGCGGCGCGGCTGGCGACGGGCCGGCACGACGTGGCGATCGTCGACTTGAATCGGGAGCTGTGCGACGCCGTCACCGCCGAGTACGGCGTGGTGGCGATCTGCGGCAACGCGACGGACATTGTGACGCTCGACGATGCGGAGATCGGCCGCGCCGACGTGGCGGTCGGGCTGATGGGCCTCTCCGCCGACAATCTGGCGTTCTCGCTCCTCGCGCACGGCGCCGGTGCCGGACGGATCATCGCCAGGATGCCGAATCCGCGGTATCGTGCGGCGTACGAGCGGGCAGGCGTAACGAGCATCCTCGACGCAACCGCCCTGTTCCTCGATCGGCTCGTCCTCGAGATCGAGCGACCGCCGGTCCATCAGGTGGCGTCGATCGTTGATGGGCAGGGCGCGATCGTCTGGGTCACGGTCGCCGACGGTTCAGCGGCGAGCGGACAGGCACTCGACGAGCTTCGCGCCGATCGCCGCTTCCCTCGAGGCTGCGTCGTTTCCGGTCTGCTGCGCACCGATGGGGATCGGCTCCTCTTCCCGGCCGGCCGGGATCGACTTCTCCCCGGAGATCAAGTTCTCCTCGTCGGGACGATCGACGGCATCACCCGCGCCGCCGACCTGCTCGGACAGAAGGAAGGGTTTGCGTCGCGGCTGTTCCACCCGAAGAGGCGAATCTCCGAAGACGAGGCGGCCCACGCGCGGCTCGAGGCGGTGGTCGAGAGCGAGCCGGAAGCCGCTGCTGTCGACGAGGAGATCCGCGACGTCAACGTTCCCGAGAGCTAGCGGGGCTCAGTCGGTGCCGGGCTCGGTCAACGTGGGCGACCGCTCGATGGCGACGTCGGTGAACACCACGTGGGCGAGCACGTCACTTCCCGGCCCGTCCTCGTAGAGGAGGAGCGTCAACTCGAGCCGTTCGGGGTCCGAGAAGCCCGTCTTGTCCCGGAGCAGTGGGCTGAACACGAGGCCCTGCTGGCGGATCGAGCCATCGTCCTGACGAAGTGCGTCAGCGGCCGACCAGAACCCGCTCAGGTCGGACCATCGACGATCCCGGCCGACCGTCAGGTCGAACCGGCTCGAGGCGGCGATCCACGCCCTTGTCTCCGGGAGCCGGCCGTCGCCGATGCCGGTATCGCCGTGCACGAGGGTGTCGAACCACAGATCGTTCGAGTCGTCGACGGACGAAACGAGCTCCCAGGTCGGGCCGACGACCGAGCCGTCGCGGAGTGTGAGGGGCGTCGTGGGATCCGGCGCCTCGATCGAGAGGCGAATCGCTCCCGTTCCGTCGCCGCTCAGTCGGACGTCCGCGGAGCCGAGGACGGGCCGGAGCGCATCGCCGCCGTTGTAGACGAACGGATCGATCGAATCTCCGACGATGTAAGGTAACGCCGCGTGAACCTGCCACTCGCTGCGCAGGGCATGCGGTGCGAGCAGCAGCCACCCTGCGACGATCGCGGCGAGCCCGACGGCCAGCCAGAGAAGCGCTTTCGTCATCAAACGGCCCTCCCATGCCCGCGGGGACGCACTACGGGGAAACGGTGAACGGGTGCTGAAACGCGAAGACCCCGCCGAGCGCCCCGCGGACGGAGTACCGCCCCGGAGCAAGATCGGCCAGATCGAGTGAGTACAGCCGCCAATCTCCCTGCCCGACGACGTCCTCGTCCCGTCGAACCGGTTCGCCGCTCGACGTGAGCCAGTCGACGTCGAACGGCTCGTGTGCCTCCATCATCGTGAAGTGGACGATCAGCTGCGCCGTGCCGTCGGAGACGGTGAATCGGTCCGTCTCGCGGCGGCCGATGTAGCCGCCACGTTTCTCCTCGACGTCCGCATACAGGCCGTACCGAAGCTCGCGGAAGTAGGACGTCGTCAGATTCCATGAGATCTCGGCGGCGATCTCGTCCGCGGCACTGGCGAACAACGAGTCGAAGCCCCCGAACGTGCTTCCCTCGGGGAGGGAGATCGAGTCGGACCCGGTGAGATCGAACGCCCGTTCGATCCGGCCGGTCTCGACGTCGATCACCTCGATCTGCGCAAGAGCGCGTACGGAGTACTCGATGCCGGGGACCCGCGTCACGCACTGCCCGCCGGTCCAGTCCACGCAGACGGTCGTCTCATCGGATCGCGTGTCGGCGGCGTAGACCGACCCGGTGATGAGCTTGCTGACGCCGGTCAGTTCACCGATCTCGACGGCGGTGGCGGCATCGATCGAGCCGTCGGCTTCGAGCGCTCGTTCCATCAGCAGCGTGTCGAGCTGCGCGCGAGAGAAGACGTCGATTCCCGAGGCGTTGACGAGCTTAGCCTCTGCGCGAGAACGGACCGTCTCCTCGATCCCGGTCCACGTCGAGCTGTTGCGGAACTCGAGAACCGCGACGTCGAGTCGGCTGTCGGTGACGAGCGCCGCGTTCGGCGGCTCGGGGACGTAGAAGAACATCAGCGTGGCGATCAGCAGGACGCCGATCACGACGGCGATCAGGATGGATGCCGAGTCGTCCATCGAACCCTCCCTCTCACGGTGTGTTCGTTCGAGAGTATGAGCGGGATGGCTATGGAATCAAGACGCCGCCCGGACGGCGAGCAGGTGGGCGCGTGCAGCGGAGCACGCCGCCTCGACGGCGGGCGGGAGGTCCCGCCGCGACAGGTAGACCGCGACGAACGCCCCGGCGAATGCATCGCCTGCGCCGGTCGTATCGATCGCTTCGAGTGGTTCGACGGCCGCTCGTTCCCGGATCGTCCCGGCCCACGCGAGCGCGCCGTCACCGCCGAGCGTGACTGCACCAACGTCGGATCGCTTCGCCAGCCGATCGGCGATCGCCTCCGGCTTCGAGGCGTCGGAGAGGAGTTCCCCTTCGGTTCGGTTCGGGAAGAGCCACGCGCCGGAGGGCAGCAGGTCGAGAAACGCCGCGACGCCGTGGTTGCGGATCAGGTTCGCCGGCGGCGGATCGACGGAGACCGAGAGGTCGCGTTCGCCGGCGAGGTCGATCGCCCGTTCGAGCGACGGCCGCTGGGCCGCGGAGAGGAACGCGTAGCCGGAGACGTGCAGGTGATCCGCACGGTCAAACAGGGAGCGATCGATGAGATCGGCACGGATCCCGTCGTTGGCGCCACGCGAGCAGACCATCGACCGCTCGAGACCCTGCTCCAACGCGAGGATGACACCGGACGGACGATCGACGCGCTGGACGCGAGGTTCCACACCGGCGTCCTCGAGCGAGCGAATGAGCAGGGCGCCGACGAGATCGGCGCCGACGCACCCGAGAAACGAGACGTCCGCGCCGTGGGCGGCCGCGACCCGTGCGAATGTCCCGGCCGAGCCGCCCGGTGTCGCGCGCACGAGATCGCGGGCTTCATCCCCGGCGGCGAGGCTCGCCGGTCGCCTGGCGTGGACGTCGAGGTTGAGGTCGCCGAGGACTACGATGCGGCTCATTCGTCCGATCGGAGGCTGGTGATGGCGTCTGCGAGCGCCCGGACGCGCTCGACGTCGACCGGCGCGCCGATGGCTCCTTCCTGCTTGAGGAGTGTGCCGACGATGAAGCCGTCGGCGTCGCGGTACGTCGAGACGTTGTCGATCCGCACGCCGCTCCCGACGAGGACGGGCAGGGACGCGACCGACTTGACCGCCTGAAGGTCGTCTGGAGCCGTTCGCCGGCCGGTGCCGATTCCCGAGACGACCAGCGCGTCCGGTCGGTTCCGCTCGGCGTCGACCGCCGCTTCCTCGATGCTCGTCAGGTGCGCGGCATGCTTGACGTGAACGTCGGCGAAGACCCTCGTCTCGGTCCCCAGATCGCGTCGCAACCAGTGCAGGTCGCGCGCCGCCCCCTCGATCATTCCCTGATCGGCGAACGCGACGCCGCAGAAGACGTTGACCCGCATGAACGACGCACCGGTCGCGGCGGCGATCGCCATCGCGGCGAGGCCGTCGTTTCGGAGAACGTTGACGCCGATGGGAATGTGGGCCTTCTCGACGAGCTGATGGACGATGACGGACATCATCGCGATCGTCTCTCGCGGCGCCGACGTCCCGTACGGCGCGTCTCCGAAATTCTCGACGATGACGCCGTCGGCCCCGCCGCTCTCCAGTGCATACAGGTCCCGCAACGCCCCGTCGAGGATCCTCTTCAAACTTCCCTCGGTGTATCCAACGCTTCCCGCGAGCGGAAGAAGGTGGATCATTCCGATCAGCGGCTTCTCAACGGCAAAGGGTTCCATGGTGGCCCAACTATAAGGACTGTCCTGGGGGCGTACCAGCACTCCGACGGCGCGGGTAGAATGGCCGCAGCAGAGGAGAGGGTGCGATGGTCGAAGTGACGCATGGCGGCAGCCTGCCGCGACCGTGTTCGATCGACGTCGATCGGATGCCGCCGGTCGATGGACTAGGAGTTCCGGAGGCGTTCTACACCGTTCTCGAGGCTCCGGCGCGGCTGGCGGGGATGGTTCGTCCGGGCGATCGAACACCGTGGGGTCGCCTCGCGCAGGCCGGCTACCGCTACGTCGTCTGCCTGACTGACGACGCCCCGCCCTACGATCCGAAGCCGGTCGAGGCCCTTCATGCGGTCCGCCTCGAGGACCTGTACGGCGGCCACGCGCCGTCCAATCCGGAGAGGGAGGAAGCGCGGATCGTCGAGGCAATCGATCGGACGTACGAGGCGATCCGGGACGGTCACGGGGTGATCGTTCACTGCGCCGGCGGGACCGGCCGCACGGGTACGGTGATCGGCGGCGTCCTGCGGCGGTTCGGACACGCAGCGGACGATGTGCGGACCTATCTCGACCGGCTCCATCGCCGACGGCGGACCGCCTGGCCCGAATCGGCGTGGGCCGGCGCCCTCCTCGATCGGATCGACCCGGCCTAGTGCCCCGTGCCCCGCCTTGCAGCGGGGCAGACAAGAAAGGAGCCCGGTTCAGACTCCCTTCTTGTGCTTGGGTCAGTACCTAGCACTCGGACTAGTGCGCAGTGAGCAGGACGAGTGCGTGCATGCAGAACTGAAGCCGGCATGCACGGGCAAGAACAGAGTGTTCGATTGGTGGACTGCTCTGTTCTTGCGTCTGGCGAGCTGGCTGAGTTGAACTAGTGTGCCGTAAGAAGCACCAGGATGACTCCGTGGTCGCCGATCATCGGCTCGAGCGCCTTGCCGACCAGGGCGCATGGTCCGGATCCGCTCCAGCGCTTCGCGTGTCCCGGCGTTAAGGAGCTGACGAGCAGATCGCCGATCGCGATCGGACCTCCCTCGTCGGTGACCTTGACCGGAACGATGCCGATCAGCGCTAGTACGGCGCGCCGTCCGGCCGTGTCCTCACCGAGGATCATCCCCGGTTCGGTCGCGATGACGCCGGCGACACGGGCGGAGCACGGATCGCTGCACAGCCGATACGATCCCGGGTTGAGCGGATCGAACTCGACGACGTCACCCGGCTCGACCGGTTCGGAAACCGGCGCCCACTCGGCGACGTCGGCCGAGCCGGTCTGGAACGACGCGGCATAGACGGTCCCATCTGCGAGGACGGTCCCATCGGTCTTCACGCGGAACCGGGAGGCCGTCGCCGGTGGGCCGGTCGTGGCGCAGCCTGAGGACGACCATCCGGTCGTGTTCTGGTTCGCCGACTTGTCGCGGGCCCTCACGCGGTAGCAGTACTGGGTGTTCGAGTTCAGGCCGGCATCGGCGTACGTGGCGGAGTCCTGCCATCCGCTGTCGGTCGCGCCGGGGTTGCCGGTCGTCTCGTCGAAGTAGTACTCGACGCCGCCCGGATCGGTCGCCGTGGTCGCGGTCATCGAGATCGTCGTCGCGCCGGTGACGCTCGGAGGCGAATTCCAGGTCATCGGATCCGGCGTCGGCGGTGTAGTGTCCGAAGGATCGTTGAAGACGGCGGTGACGGTCTTGTTCGCGTCCATGATGACGCGCACCGGATTGTCGCTGCCCGAGGCGGCGCCCTCCCAGTGGCTGAAGGTCGAGCCGATATCGGGGGTCGCGGTCACGAGGACATGCGTTCCGGCCGTCAACGTCGAGCTGGTAGGGAGGTGCGAGACGGTTCCGGAGCCGGTCGTACTCGTTGCCAGGGTGTGGTTTGTCGCGGTCGGGACGATGTTCATGATCGCGTCGTCGATGATGTTGTATCCGGAAGGCATTCCGGCCGGCAGCGTGTACCAGCTGTTATTGAACCCACCCCAGCCGAAGTTCAGGTGGTAGATGCGCCCCCCCGACTGCCAGCCGTCGACGACGATCGCGTGGCCGTCCGCTCCGGATGCGGTGATCGCGATCTCGACGGGCCGCGCGAGGGTCATATCCGTCGCCATCTGGTCGTAGAAGGAGCTCTCCGTCGTGTAGTACGGTGCACCGTACCAGGCGAAGACGGCCTGGTGCGTTCGGATGTGGGCCGATGCGTACCCCCAGACTTGGGGTAGGTTGATGCCCCACGGGTCGTGTCCGCCGCACAAGGCACGCGGGATGTCGCTCGTGAACGCGCCCGAACCAATGGACTCATAGTCCATTTGGACCGACACGCCCGCGGCGTAGCTCAGGGCGGCCATGGCTGCGGCATCCGGATCGCAGCCGTTGTAGTTGAGCGCCCCGAAGTCGGCGGTGGAGGCGTCGATGACGATCCCCTTGGTGAACGTCGTGTAGTCGGAGGCTGCCGTGAACGTAACCGACGTTGGATACTGCCAGTAGTTGAGGATCTGCGCCAGCGCCGTCGCTACGCATCCGACGACGCATCGCTCGGTGGTGGCGGGGTCGATCGGACAGTCGTTGTACCACGGCGCTCCCTGGCTCCATGCGGAGGTCAGCCACGGGCCGTAGACGATCGTCCCGTTCCGGTCGGGATCGTCGCCCGGTGCGCCATCGCGCGGCGGAGAGACAAGCGCGCTCCACTCCGATTCATTGGACGCGGCTCGCTCGGATGGCACGGCCCCTGCGTCGATGGCACTAAGGCGGAGTGCTAGGTCGCTTCGTAGCATGTGCAGGAGGATGTTGAGCGCGTCCTCCTCCCACGAGAAGTTCGACTCATAGGAGAAAGCGATGATCGGCGGCAGCCACGTCTCCGGCGTCACGACGACGAAGCCAACCGGACTGAGGCCGTAGACGTACCCCAAGGTCGATCCGTCGGACGGATCGACGAGACTCCGCGGCAATCCTGCGATCCTCGTCGTCGGCACCAGGCCGACGACGCGCAGATAGTCATCGCCGCGCGCGCTCTCCTGTGAGATAAACTGGTGTGCCGCTGCTCCTGCCTCGTCTGCTGGGACCGGATCGGCGAGTCCGGCACACCACACCGAGAGAATGGCAAGAACGGTCACTCCAGTGAGACGCCACCATGCCGATCCTCCTCGGTTCGAGCCATTCATTCTTCCGCCTCGCTCCATCCGCACACCGATCCTCCTCCTTGCCCAGCGCCTATCCGAACCCCCACAGCCCGGACCGAAGCTAGTGGAATCCGACATACGAGTCAAGTGAAGGATTCCGCTTGGGGGCCGTAGCATGGCTCGAGGTCCGCTGTGATCGACGCCTCCGGGAGAGGCGGGCGACCCCCGCGAGCCCCGTCCGTGTGGTCGGGGCCGGTGCGGCCTCGGCCTAGCAGTCCGTGTGGGAAGTGATACCGCACCGCGAGTGGATTGGGATGATC
>CAZSNG010000035.1:0-23816 GCA_964608345.1 uncultured Thermotogae bacterium | reverse complement strand
CAGTTCGGCGATCGTCGCGGTGTTCGGGTCGATCGGGCCGGCGTCGCGGAACGTCGGCAAGACAACACGTACGTTCTCCAGCACAATCGATTCGCTCGTCCACCCGCCCGCAGGAGACGGAGATCGCGGGCGGCTCGCCTGGAAGACGAAGCCGCTCGCCAGCAGTGCGAGGGCGATCAACAGAACCAAACCGCGCTCCGGCGCGGGGATCGGTCGCGCGTTCATCGGAGCAGCTCGTGGATCCGCTCGATTCCGACCTGCTCCCGCCTCAACCGCATGACCTCCGGAAGACGCTCGTACCGCCGCCACCCGAACTTGTCCGAGAACGCCTTCACGAACAGGCTGTGGAGCGTCTCGCGCAGCGCCGAGTCCGCTTCCAGCAGGCCGTGATGCCGCTCGACGAGCTGCTCGATGTCCGGGACGTAGACGTCGATACGCACCGCGCTGCGGAAGGTGGCGAGCGCCTGTTCCGGGTCGTCAGGGAGGTCGTCGAGCGCCTGCTCGAACAGCTTCCGTCGCTGCAGCTCCGCCCGCGCCGCGGCGCGCATCCGCCGCCGCTTCTCGCGGTACAGCTTCCTCTCGGCCGGCGCGACGGGAAGGATCGCTCGCTCGCAGCCGTCCTCCGGGGCCGGGAAGTCGTCGGGGGTCTTTCGGATCAGTCCATGCCACGCCAGACAGCGCTCGCACGTCAAGTAGTTGACGTTGGTGTAGTACTGGTATCGCGTCCGTCGGAACATAGCGTCGAGTCGAGTGTAGTGAGGCGACCTCGCCCGGACAAGGCCCGTTGTATCCCGGCGACTGCAGGCCTACAATCCGCCTCCGAACGAAGGAGAGTGATCGGATGCTTCAGACCGTACTGTCGAGCTTCGCCATCATCTTCCTTGCCGAACTCGGCGACAAGACACAGCTCGCCGTCGTCGCCCTGGCGAGCCAGACGAAGTCGCCGATCGGCGTGTTCATCGGCGCCGGGTGCGCGCTGCTCGCCTCGGCCGGGATCGCGGTCGTCCTCGGCTGCAACCTGCCGCGACTCGTTCCGGAGTCCGCGACGCGGATCGTGCACTACGTCGCCGGCGGGCTGTTCGTCATCGTCGGCGCCTGGACAATCTGGAAGGCCTAGCCGGACGCCCCACCGAATCGAGACTCCAAACCGCGGAGACCCTCGAGCAGCGAATGCTCGGTCATGTCGAGGTGAATCGGCGTGATCGAGACGTACCCCGCGGCAATCGCCGCGAGGTCGGTGTCCGTCTCCTCCGGCGGCACTTCGGTCAACGGATCGCCGGAGATCCAGTAGAAGTTGCGTCCCTGCGGATCCTTCCCGGTCACCAGATAGTTGGAGTACGCCTCCCCTCCCAGGCGGGTCACCCTCACTTTCAGCGCCCGTTCCGACGGAAGGTACGGCACGTTGACGTTGAGAACGTTCCCCTTCGGGAACTCCCCGCCCTCCAGGAAGAACTCCGCCAGGCGCGCGGAGAACGCCGCGGCCGTGGAATAGTCCGGCGTCTCGGTTCGATCCTGCGCCGTGTCGTACGAGACGGCGATCGCCGGCACACCGGCGCGCACGCCTTCCATCGCCGCGGACACCGTTCCCGAGTAGGAGACGTCCCGCCCGAGGTTCAGCCCGTCGTTGATCCCCGACACGATCAGATCGGGTATCTCGTCGAGAAGGCCGAGCAGGGCGAGCGAGACGCAGTCCGACGGGGTCCCGTTGGTGACGTGTCCAAGGCTGCCATCGAGCAATCTCACCTCGTCGACACGAAGCGGCTTGTGAAACGTCCGTGTTCGGCTCGCCGCGGACCAGTTCCGCTCCGGCGCGAAGATCTCGACTCGACCGACATCCGCCAGCGCCCGCCTCAGGGCGAGAAGCCCCGGCGCGTTAACCCCGTCGTCGTTTGTCACCACGATGACCCGTTCTCCCACAGTTCGCCTCCTATAGCTCCCTTGTGCTCAGTCCGCGCTCTCCGGACCCTCGTCCGTTCGATAGAAGAGGACCCGATTGTCACCGTACCGCCGCGTGTCGACGAGCCGCAACACGCCGTACGCGCTGTCGGCTACCTCGAGCTTGTGAATCTCCGCGACAACGACCGGATCGCTCCCGAGCAACCGGCCGTCTCCGAGGGTGTCGAGCGTCGCCGGGACGAGCTCGCGGTGGTAGGGCGGCCCGACGAAGACGAGGTCGAACCGTCGTCCACGACGTGCCAACTCGTCGATCGTCCGCACCGCATCTCCCTCGAACACCTGCCCGACATCGAGAAGGTCGAGGGCATCCAGGTTCCGTCTGGCGATCGCGCACGCCGCCGCAGATGCGTCGACGAAGGTGCACGACCGGGCTCCGCGGGACAGCGCCTCGAGTCCGACCGATCCTGTCCCCGAGTAGAGGTCGAGGAACGCTGCATCCGGGACCAGCTCGGCGAGGATGCTGAACAGCGCGCTACGCACGAAATCGCGCATCGGCCGGATTCCGCTCTCCTCCCAGTCGACGAGCTTGTGCCCCCGGCGGCTCCCCGCGATGATCCGCATGATCCTTGCACCTTCCAATCCCTGTAGCTAAGATCACAACGCCATTTGGCGCCCGATCGTTCCGACAAGGATAGACGAGGGGGAATCGTCATTCAAACGAACTCGCCGGACGGCCTCGAGGCCGTCGTCTTCGATCTCGACAGCACACTGTGCACGTACCCGCTCTCCGTCGAGGCAGTGTTTGCCGAGGCGCTTCGCCGGGAATCGATCGATCTCGACATCCTCGGCAACCTCGCCGACGCGGCGGCGCGCTACGCGGAGCTGTGGGGCGACGTCCAGGCCTCCCTCGAGTCGACCGACCGGATTCGGCTGCACATCGTGGAGCGACTCCTCGCCGAGCGCGGGTCGGACGATTCGCAGCTCGCGGTGCGTGTCTCCGACGCCTACGGAGTGGTCCGCGCCGAGTCGGGGATCGTCCCGTTCGACGGCGCCGTCGAACTCCTTCGCGATCTGAGTGAACGATACACGCTCGGGCTGCTGACCAACGGCCCGTCGGACATGCAGTGGGAAAAGATCCGCTCGCTCGCCATCGCCGACGCCTTCGACGCGATCGTCGTAGCCGGGGACGTCCGGATCTACAAGCCGGACGCCAGGGTTTTCGAGTTGCTCCTCGATCGGCTCGGCATCGCTCCGGAAGCCACGCTGTTCGTCGGCGACAACTACGAGATGGACATCGTCGGCGCACACCGTGTCGGGATGCGCACCGCGTGGGTGCGGCCAAACGGCGCCAGCCCCACCGAGGACGTCGCACCGGACTTCGAAGTCTCCACAGCGAGCGCGCTTCGCGAGGTGCTCCTGTGAGCCGCCGCTCTGCGCACTCTCTGTTGGCCGGTCTCGGTCTCGTCGTCCTTCTGGCGATCGCGGCAGCCGGGCAGGAGATTGCGCTCACGCGGGCGGTCCCGCCGTTCAACCAGGCGTACACCGACGGACCCGGAGCGTGGGGGCCCTGTGCGCTCGGCACCGAAGGCTGCCCGGACCAGGTCTGCACGACCGGCTGTCTGACGACGGCGTTCGCCTCCGTCCTCGCCTACTACGGCGCGGAGGTGAGCATCGCCGCCGCCGACTCGTGCACCGGCCGCCCGCGGACCGGAATGGATCCCGGCATCCTCAACGACTGGCTTCGCGCCAACGACGCGTACGGGCATTGCGCCCAGGATCCGATCGGCAACTGCTGCCTCGACTGGGCCCGGCTGCCGGGAGACGTCGAGCTGACGTTCCATGTCAATCGAAGCGACGTCGGGGTCAACCCGGTCGCATCGGTCGTCATCGATCACGCGCTTCGACAAGGGCGTCCGATCATTGCCGGCGTGCATTGGGGCGCCTTCTGCCACGGGAGCACCGTCCAATCCGAGGACTGCCATTGGGTCATCCTGACCGGGCGATCCGGCGACACCTACGCGATCATCGACCCGTACAACGTGGACGCCTCGAGTCCGTACGGGATTCAAACGACTCTCGACGCCGGAGTCCACGGCGCGTACATCATCGACCGCTTCGTGATTGTCGACTGGACATCAGCGTCTCCGCACGCCATCGAGGATCCCGCGACATCCCAGGCCACCGAGGGCCGGTCCGGATCGTCACTCCTCGCGCTGGTCGCCGCGCTCGCCGTCGTCGCTGCGCTCGTCCTACTCGTGACGGTCGCCGGAAGCGATCTCTAGATCAGGCCGAGAGCCAGCGCGGCCGCTCCGACGCAAGCGCAGTAGATCGAGAACACCCACAGGCGAGATCGCTTCACGATCGCCAGCAGCGCGTGGATCCCGGCGATCCCAACGATGAACGAGACGACAGTTCCGACAGCAATGCCTCCCCAATCGCCGCTCCATCCTCCCTGAGCCGCGACGTCCCAGAGGTTGAGGATCGCCGCGCCGACGAGCGCGGGGATCGATAGCAGGAACGAGAATCGTGCCGCGCGGGTCGGCTCGATGCCCGCCGTCACGCCGGCGGCGATCGTCGCTCCGCTCCTCGAGACGCCGGGGAACAGGGCGAGCGCCTGGGCGACCCCGATGATCAGCGAGTCGGTGAACCGAAGCTGCCGGCGCCCGGCCCGCGCGCGCAGACGCGCGGCCGCAGCCAGCACCACCGCAGTGAACAGCAGCCCCCCGCCGACGACCGCCAGCGAGGAGAAGACGGCGTCGGCGATCGATCGAAACAGGAGCCCGGCGATGACGATCGGCACCGTTCCCGCGATGATCAGGCCGACTTCCTTGCGACGTTCGATCGTCCCGCGCCGGGTGACGCTTCGGCCGAGTTCGAGGATGTCGGAGCGAAACACCCACAAGACCGCGCCGAGCGTACCGACGTGGAGGAACGCCTCCAGCAGGACTCCCGGTGGATCGAGCCCAAGGAGGCGTTCGCCAAGCACGAGATGCCCGGAGCTCGACACGGGGAGGAATTCGGTCAACCCCTGGATCAGCCCGAGCAACGCGTAGCCGATCATCGGTCCGTCTCCTTCGAGCGTTGAATCCCGCATCGCAGGGAGAGCGCCCCGAGGTCGCACGCCTCGACGCACTCGCCGCACTTGATGCAGTTGTGGTTGTCGTGTTCGGCGTGCGGCTCGAGCCCCATCGGACACTCCGTGGTGCACACCCCGCACTGGATGCAGCGACTCGGCTTCAATCGCAGGTGGAGGAAGCTGACGCGGTTGAACAGCGACAGGATCGCACCCATCGGACAGAGATAGCGGCACCAGAAGCGGGCGATGAGAACCATCCCAACGAGCGTTCCGGCGAGCGTCCCCATGTGAATCAGGAACGGCCGGTTGACCTTCGCCACTCCGAGGAACAGGTACGGGATCGACGCCTCGATCGACGCCGCCGGGCAGAGCTTGCAGAAGATCGTGTCCGCGAAGTACCAGGCAGCAAGCAACGTGCCGATCAGGATGACGTACTTGGAGTAGGAGAACGACGACCGAACCCTCACCTTTCGGAAGGCAAGCAGATCGTTGAACGTTCCGAACGGACAGAACCAGCCGCAGAAACCGCGGCCGGCGAGCAGCCCGTACGCGGCGATCGCGCCGATCCAGAAGAACGGGATCGTTCCGAAGATGACCAGATTCTGAATCAGCCCGACCGGGCACACCGTGATCGCCCACGGGCACGCATAGCAGTGAAGGCCGGGGAAGATCAGGTGGGTCATGCCAATGCCGGTGGCCCCGAACAGCCCGAGCAGCAGTCCGGCGGCCTGCGCGATCCGTCTTCGATTCCCGAGCTTCACGGCACCTCCTCCAGCAGTTCGAGCAGCCGCGCCTCGAGATCCTCGGCACCGAAGACGATCTCTCCCGAGCCGACGCGCATGATCGCCGGCACGATCGTCCTGCCGGATCGGACGACCCCGCTCTCCGCGGCGAACTCCTGTTCCGCTTCCACGTCGACGAAGCGGAACGTGATCCTCGGATTGTGCTCCGCGACCTTCTCGACCATCGCCTCGGCGAACGGACAGGCGTGGCACCATTCGGCGAAGAAGACGATCAGCTCGACGTTCCGCTCGATCGCCTCGATCGCCCGAATCCCGCCTTCCGTCAGCTCCGGCTCGCCATGCTGCGCCACCTCGATGCCGACACACGACGTGCACAGCACCGCCCCGATCCCCTGCGCCTGCTCGTGCTGATCGAGCATCACGCCGTAGGCGAGTCCGCCGACCACGAACAGAACCACGACCAGGTACAGCGGCCAGCTGGTCGACGAGACGCGGCGCAGGACGATCGCGACTGCCAGGAACAGAAACCCGATCCCCAGCCCGCCGAGCCGCATCCAGAAGGGGAGACTCGACCCGGTGCGCACGTCGACGGGGATCTCCACCGGGACCTCGATCGGGATCTCCGGTGCCGGCTCGACGGCGACGGTGATCGGGATCTCCTCGACGAACTGGAAGCACTCCAGGCCGATGCAGTACGAGTAGAGCACCTCGACCACATACGATACGGTCCCCAGCGGGAGGTCGTCGGACGCAGTCAGGTGGATGACGATCGCCGCGCCTTCGAACGGCGCGAGGGCCTCGATCTCCTCCGGCTCGGAACGCACGGTCAGACCTTCGGATTCGAGCGTCGCCTCGATCTCGTCCCCCTGGTAGACCGAGCCGTTCTCGATCCGAAGGACCGCGAATGCCGTACCACCTTGGGAGATCGTGACGTGGTCTTCGTCGAGCGAGAAGGTCAGGATCGGCGCTTGCCCGAGGGCGGCGACCGCGACAGCCGCAGCCAGGGCGACCGATGCGAGAAGGGCACTCGCGCTACGGATCCTGCGCCTCACCCGAACCGTCCTCCTCGTCGTCCTCCGCGATCAGCGCCTCCACCGCAGCACGAAGCTGTCCGCCGCGCAGACCGCGACCGCGGATGATCCCGTCCCGACCGATCACGTACGTCATTGGGATCCCCTCGATCCGGTACAGCGTGTTGATCGGCCCGTCGGGGCCGTCGTAGATCTGCGGATAGGCGATCCCGTGTTCGGCGACGGCCTCCTCGAACGCCTCGACGGATCGGTCGAGGTTGATCCCGAGGACGACGACCCCCGCACCGCCGAACTCCCCTGAGATGCGAGCAAGCGTCGGCAGCTCGGCGATGCACGGACTGCACCAACCGGCCCAGAAGTCGAGCACGACGATCGATCCGCTCAGGTCGGCGAGGGACGTCGGCTCGTCGGCTTCGTCCGGCGCATCGAAGTCCGGGGCGGGGAATCCGACGAGCAGCGGCGGCTTCGGCGCGACGTACTCGTCCGATTCCTCGATCTCGATCCGGCTGCCGTCCGGCGCCACCGAGACGACCCGGTAGGCGGCCCCGTCCACGTTGAACGGCTCGTCGAGTGCAAACCGCTCGTGCGAGTCGCTCGATGCGAGGAGCTCTCCGTCCTCGTCCGCGTCGATCAGGAGGACGCCGCCTTCCAGCACGTCGTAGCGACCGTCCGAATCCTCGTCGATGATGGCGAGGTCGACCGCCCGTCCCCCGAGGTCGATCGTCCCCTCCCGATAGCTATCCCGGCAGTAGGTGAGCACCGTCGGCGTGAACAAGGTCCACATCACGAACACCCGATACGGCGCCGCCCCGTCCTCGAGGCCAATCTCGAGGGGAACGGAAGCGAGCAAGCTGCCGTCGATCAGCATCCGCTCCCACTCGTGCGGCGCGATCTCGCCCGATCGATCGAGATCGATGTACAGCGTCGCCCCGCCTTCGGTCGAATCGATCATGATGGCATGCCGATCCTCGCCGAGCTCGAGCTCCCCGTAGAACGCGGTCCCCTCCGGCTCCGGCCACTCGGCTCCCTCGATCGGATCGGATTCGAGCTTGATCCCGCGCACGAAGCACGAGCCGGTCAGCGCCAGGATCCCCTCCGCGTACGCCAGCTCCGCCTCCTCCGCGGAGGCCGTCAGTGCGATCAGGCAAACGAACAGCCCGAGCACCGCGCGTCCGCGGATCACGAATGCTCCCGCCGCGCGAAGGCGCGGAGGCGGTCGACGACGATCTCCGCCCCGATCGGGCTCAGACCCTCGAACAGCCCCGGGCCGGCCTTCCTGCCGGTCACGGCGATCCGGCAGGGGAGCGCCACGTCCTTCAGCTTCGCCCCGCGGTCGGCCAGCGTTTCACGAACGACGGCCTCGATCCGATCCGGCGAGAACGGATCGAGCCCTTCCAGTGCGTCGGCGACGGCGGCAACCAGCGCGGCCTGCTCGCCGGACATCTCGATCTCGTCCTGTGCCTCGAGCGGGACCGGGAACAGCATCTCCATCGCCCATCCGAGGTCCTCGAGCGTGTGAGACCGGTCGCGGAGCAGATCCGTCCCGGTCCGAAGCCGCGCGCGGTCCGCGCCGGCCCACATCTCCTCCGTCACGCCGCCACGCGCCTTCACGAACGGCTCGACAAGATCCACGAGTCGATCCAGGTCGGCGAGCTTGAGATGCTGCTGGTTCAACCAACGCAGCTTCGTGTCCTCGAAGATGGCCGCCGACTTGTTGATCCCTTCGATCGAGAACAACTCGACCAGCTCGTCGCGCGTCAGGACCTCTCGATCGCCGTGGGCCCAGCCGAGCCGGGCGAAGAAGTTCAGGAGCGTCTCAGGCAGGAAGCCGCGCCGCTTGTACTCGAGAACCGACGTGGCGCCGTGACGCTTCGACAGGCGCGCGCGATCGGTCCCAAGGACTTGCGGCACGTGGGCGAACCGCGGCACCGGCCGTTTCAGCGCTTGGTAGAGCAGAATCTGCTTCGGCGCGTTGTTCAAGTGGTCGTCGCCGCGGAGAACGTGGGAGATCTCCATGTCGGCGTCATCGACGACGACGACGAAGTTGTAGACGAACGTTCCATCGGACCGACGGATCACGAAGTCCTTCAGGTGATCGTTCGGATAGGCGACGTCGCCGAGCAGGTCGTCCTCCACGATGGTCTTGCCGTCGGTCGGCACCTTGAACCACCATGCGCCCTCGTGCTCGTAGGCGAGGCCCTGCGCCATCAGGGACTCCGCCGCTGCGAGGTGGGAGTCGGTCCGATCGGTCTGCCGATGATACTCGTCCCAATCGAGGCCAAGCCACCGAAGCGACTCGAGGATCTCTTCG
Organism: uncultured Thermotogae bacterium; assembly: GCA_964608345.1. Classification (GTDB taxonomy): domain Bacteria; phylum Bipolaricaulota; class Bipolaricaulia; order UBA7950; family UBA9294; genus JANQEA01. The sequence continues at coordinate 14,759 of CAZSNG010000035.1, read as the reverse complement.
ATCGATGCATCGGTCGAGCGTTCCCGATCCGTGTCCTCGATCCGCAGGACGAAGACGCCGCCGTGATGTCGCGCGAACAGCCAGTTGAACAGGGCCGTCCGCGCGCCGCCGACGTGGAGATACCCGGTCGGGCTGGGAGCGAATCTAACTCGAACCATCTTCCCCTCTCTTTCCCGGTCCGAGGGGATTGTACCCGATCGGGCCGTGCGGTCCGGCGATCGGCCGTGGCTACATACCCCGCACTGCGAGAGAATCGGCCCCATAAAGGAGGCCAGGGGAGAGGGACCGCTTGGGTCCCTCTCCCCGGAGGGCTGGTATCGGGGGTGCGAGATTTGAACTCGCGATTGTTCTACCACCGTAGCGGCGTGTTATGTCGGAGATGTGAAGACATGGTGGCGAAGTTGCGGAGGCCTGGGAAGGGGAAGGCCAACGTCTTGAGGTCGACAGAGAAGTCACGTGATGTGAACCGAGACAAAGGCAGAGGACCTGCGGGGCGAGGAAACCCCGCCCCGCGGTCAATCTTCTGCTGGTGCGTCGCGTCGGTGATTAGTCAGTCGTCGCCGTGTACTGGACCACCAGGTTGTAGTCGCCTTCCGGCATGTTGGCCATGTCGTCTACGTCAAGCTCGAAGCTGTAGGAGACGTTGACGCTGTGAATCCCCCACGCCCCACTGGTCTTGTCGAATCCGAGCGACAGAGCGGTCTCAATCGCGGACTCGCTCGCGCCCTTCGGCGTCGTGGAGCTCTTCCAGACGATCCCGCTGCCGATCGACCAACTCGTAGTCGAGAGCACGCGAAGCTCGGTTCCGTTCGAGCCACCGTAGTTACCCGGTCCGGTCACGTCCGCGAAGCTCACATCGCCGCTGCCCTGAACGGACAGCGAGATCCACGAGGGGATCGAGAACGAGGCGTTCACGGACGCCGTGTCCGAAACGGCCAGCACGACCGCGCTACCGAAAACCAACAACAACGCAACACCAAGAACCTTTTCCATCCTCATGGAAAGCACCTCCTAATGGTTTTGCGAGTGCATCTAGCGACTCGGCCACCATCAGGCGCTGCGGCAGCTCGGCTGTCTGCCTTCGGAGGGACTGGCTCCGTGGCAGACCCGCGGCTTTGCGTCCCGGGGTCGCCCCCCGCCCCCGGTTTGCGCTTGTCACAGTGCCCCGGCGACGGGTTGCCCCGTCGCCGAGATCGCTGTCTAGAAGGTCCGTAGCCTTGCGTCCCGACCTTTCGACCGGTTTGCCTTTGGTAGATGCTCCCTGAGGATTTGACTGCATTGCGACGGTCCGTCCGTCGCAATCTTCGAATCCTCTCGAATGCTTCTCGCCGCGGAAGGTCTCCCTCCCGCTTGCGTCTCGGTTCACTTGTCAAGGACCTACAAACGGATTGCTCAACCTTCTAGACACCGGCCGGAACCGCCGACGGGTAGTGAAACCGGCCCCGCCCCTGCGGTGTTCATCTGCATGGAAACTTGCCAAGATCCTCGCGGGCGGCTATCCATGGATTGCTCGATCGACCGACGACTTCGCAGGGGGCGAACATGAATGCATTTCCGAGACGCGCGGCTGTCCACCTCGGCTTGATCATCGGCCTGTCCATCCTTCTCCTCTCAACGGTCACCGGCTACGCCGGCGGACCGACGATCTTGCTCCGTTCTCCGGCGCCGGGCGAGGAGCTCGGTATCGACGCCCCGATCGAGATCACGTTCGATCGGTCGATGGACCCAGGCACCGTCGAGGCGGCGTTCTCGATTGAACCGGCCGTCGCCGGCCGGTTCGAGTGGGTCGACGAGCGGACCAGTCGGTTCTACGCCGCCGACGGGTGGATGCGAAACGCGGAGTACCGTGTCGTGCTGTCGGAGGACGCGGCGAGCCGCGCCGGGGAGCCGCTGGCCGAGTCGTACGCGTTTCGATTTCGGACCGTCGGATTCCTCGAGGTGACGCAGACCATTCCGGTCGACGGGTCCGCGGACATCGAGATCGACGGCACCGTCTTCGTGATGTTCAATCGCCCGGTCGTCCCCCTCACCGCCCTCTCCGATCCGAGCCGATCGGAGCTGCCCGTGCCCTTGACCCTCGAGCCGACCGTCGAGGGAATGGGGGAGTGGCTGAGCACGTCGGTCTACTTGTTCACCCCGAGCGCCCCACTCCGGGGAGGCGAGACCTACACGGTGACCGTTCCCGCCGGGTTGGGCGACGTAACCGGCGGGATTGTGCCTGCGGACATCTCGTGGCGGTTCACGACCGAGCGGCCGAGGGTGGTCTGGACCTCGCCGCGGGACGATGCGGAACTCGTCCCGATCGACAAGACCATCCGCGTGACCTTCAACATGCCGATCTCGCTGGAATCGGCGCGCGAGCGGTTCCGGATGCGCACGACCAGCCTGTTCCCGACCGACATCGCCGGCGATCTGACGATCGATGGCAGCGATCTCGTCTTCACTCCGTCCGATCCGCTCGCCTTCGACCGTTCCTACATCGTCTCGCTCAACGCCGGCGTGACCGGCGCCGAGGGTGGTCTCGGCATGGAGGAGGCCGTCGACTGGCGTTTCCGCACCGTACCGCTGCCTCGCATCCTCTGGACGAGCCCCGAGAACGGCGATAGGAGTGCGGATCCTTACACGGCTTTCGTGATCGCCTTCAACACGCCGATCGATCCCGACACTGTCATGGAGAACGTGACCGTCGAGCCGGCTCCCGATCCGGACGATCTGAGCGGCTACTTCCGCACGTGGGACAACACCTACGTCATCCGATTCGGGGCGGAGCCGAGCCGCGAGTACACAATCCGCATCGAGCCGGACATCGCCGATCCGTACGGCAACACGACCGGTCAGGCGATGACGGTTCGGTTCCGCACCGAGCCGCTTGAGCCAGCGACGTGGCTGCACGTACCGGGCTCGACCGGCACGTTCAGCGCATACGAGCCGGCGAAGCTGTTCGTCGCGCACCGGAACGTCGAGGCCGTCACCCTCACGTTGACCAGGATTCCGATCGACGACTACTTCGAGGCACTCGACGATTGGTACCGCTACACACCGCCGGAAACGGGGCGGGTCCGCCGCTGGTCGGTCGATGTCTCGTCGTCGCTGAACGAGGTCGCCTACTCGCCGATCAATCTCGTCGCCGGAGGCGGCGCGATCGAAGCGGGGATGTACATCGTCGATCTCAGCGCGCGCGGCGTCGACTGGAACCGGTGGCAGCACCGCCACCTGCTCGTCGCCAGTCCGGTCAACCTGACCGTCAAGACGGCGGAGGACGAGACCCTCGTCTGGGCCACCGATCTGAGTACAGGATCCCCGGTGGCCGGACTGATCCTCCGTGCCTTCGACGCCGACGGCGATGCGGTCGACGTGACGATCACCGATCGCGACGGTCTTGCCACCTTCCCGGGCAGCGACACCGCCGACTGGCGCGGACTGACTTTCGCCAGCAGCTTTCCCTTCGCGCTCGGCAGCTCGCGATGGGACGACGGGATTTCCATCTGGGAGTTCGGCCTCTCGTCGAGTTCGAGCCGGTCGTGGCGGCTCTTCCTCGACACCGATCGGCCGATCTACCGACCCGACCAATCGGTTCACTTCAAGGGCGTCCTTCGCAGTGAGGACGACGTGCAATACGCCCTCCCCGAGGGGGAGACGGTCGACGTCATCGTCTGGGACGCCGCGTGGAACCTGATCTACGAGCAGATCCTGCCGCTCGACGAGTTCGGGACGTTCTCCGCCGACCTCGACATCGAGGAGGGCGCGCCGCTCGGGACGTATCGGATCGAGGTCTCGTTCGCTGGCCGTTCGGCCTCCGAGACATTCACCGTCGCCGCGTATCGCGCGCCGGAGTTCGAGGTGACCGTCACCCCGGACCGCGGCGAGGCCGCGTTCGGCGAGGCAATCGACGTTACTGTCGACCTATCGTACTTCTTCGGCGGCCCGGTCGCGGACGTCGAGGTCGAATGGCGCGTCTTCACTGGCGGCCACCGGTTCACGGCGCCGCAGCTCTCCCGCTACACGTTCACCGACGACGACGATCCGTGGATCTGTTGGTCGTGCTGGTGGAGGACGCCGGAGAGCCCGATGCCGATCCTCGAAGGAAGCGGCCGCTCTGGCCGCGACGGCACGCTGCTCGTCGAGTTGCCCGGCGACATCGCTGCGCGCCATCTCGAGGATCCCGAGGCGTGGCCCGGCAGTCGCACCCTCACGATCGAGGCGACGGCCACGGGCAACGACGGCCAGACCCTCTCGGGTCGTGCGTCGGTCGTCGTCCACGCGGGAGACTTCTACGCCGGCCTCGCGACGCCCCGATCGATCGGGCGGGCCGGCGATCCGGTCGAGGTTGACGTCGTCACCGTCGACTGGTCCGGCGACCGAGCGTCCGACCGCCCGTTGTCGTACACCGTCTACCGGCGGGAGTGGGAGAACGTCTTCGAGGAGAACGAGACCGGCGGCGGCCGGTGGACGTGGACGACGGTCGACACCGAGATCGCGAACGGATCGTTCGCCACCGACGGCGAGGGAGCCGCTCGGTTCTCATTCGTTCCGCCGGATGGCGGGACGCACAAGGTCGTCGTCTCCGGCTTCGACGCCCTCGAACGAACGGTCCGATCGAGCCTGTTCATCTGGGTCACCGGCCCCGAAACCGTGTCGTGGCGACGAAGCAACGACGATCGGATCACGCTGATCTCCGACAAGACCGAGTACGCGGTCGGTGAGACGGCCGAGATCCTCATTCCGAGCCCATACGCGGGCGAGCAGTGGGCGCTGATCACCGTCGAGAGAGGAGGGGTCCTCTCCCGCGAGGTCGTCCTGCTCGAGTCGAACAGCTCCGTCTACCGGCTTCCGATCGTCGAGGGACACGTCCCGAACGTGTACGTCTCCGTCGTCATCGTCCGGGGACGAGAGGCGGCGCTCGCCGCTGTTGACGGCTCCCCGGCCGTGGCGGAAACGAAGGTCGGGTACGTGGAACTCGCCGTCTCCCGCGCCCCGAAGCTGCTCAGCATCGAGCTGACTCCGTCCGACGCGATGCCGCAGCCCGGTGGCTCCCTCACCTACAACGTGCTGGTGACCGATGCCGACGGCCTTCCTGTTCGGGCGTCGCTGGCGCTCGATCTGGTCGACAAGGCCGTCCTGACTTTGATGCCGCGATCGGCGGACGCGATCGCCAACGCGTTCTACGGACGGCGCGGTCTCGGCGTCGCAACCGCGAGCGGTCTGACGATCTCGATCAACCGCCTCGTCGCCGAGCAGCTCGACGACCTCGGAGATGTCTCGGTCGCCTCGTTCGACGTCGATGACGGAATGACCGGCGCCGTCGCGCCGCAGGCCGCGCCCGCCATGGCGGCCGATGAGGCGGGGGTCGAGCGCGCCGAGACGGCGAGCGACAAGCTGCCCCCGGGAGTTGAACTGCGCGAAGAGTTCGAGGACACCGCCTACTGGAACGCACAGATCGCGACCGACGCGGACGGCCGAGCGCAGGTCTCCGTCGATCTGCCCGACAATCTGACGACGTGGGTCGTCCGCGGCGTCGGCGTGACGACCGATACGCGTGTCGGAGAAACGGCCAGCGAGTTGCTGGTCACCAAGCCGCTTCTCGTCCGTCCGGTGGCTCCACGGTTCTTCGTCGTCGGCGACCGCGTCCGCCTCGCAGCGAACGTCTCGAACCAAACGACGGAGGATCGAACCATCGAAGTCACGATGGCATCGACGGGGCTCGTCCTGGAAACGGACGCGACACAGTCGGTGCTCGTTTCCGCAGGCGGCGAATTGGGCGTCGTCTGGTGGGTGACCGTCCTCGACGTACCGGCGGTTGACCTGGCGTTCTCCGCCGTCTCGGAGGAGCTGTCCGATGCGGCGCGACCGCACCTGACGACCGGACCGGACGGAACGCTGCTCGTCTACCGCTACACGGCGCCGGAGACGGTCGGCACCGCTGGCCAGCTGAGCGAGCCTGGAAGCCGTACCGAGATCATCGCGCTGCCTCCGAACGTCGAGGTCGAGCGCAGCCACCTCCTCGTGCGCCTGGAAACGTCGCTCGCCGCGGCGATGCAGGAGAGCCTCCGCCACCTCGAGCACTTCGAGTACGAGTGCACCGAGCAGGTGGTCAGTCGGTTCTTGCCGAACATCCTGACCCACCGCGCGATCTCGCGACTCGGAATCGAGAACCCGGAACTCGAAGAACGGCTCCCGGCGCTTGTCGCCGAGGGGCTCGACAAGCTGTACACGCGTCAGAACGGCGACGGCGGATGGGGTTGGTGGACGCTCGACAGATCGAGCACATACCTCACCGCCTACGTCGTCTTCGCGTTGGACGCCGCCGCGGACGCCGGCTACGTCGTCCGACAGGACGTGCTCGATCGGGGCCTCGACTTCCTCGAGGAGAGCCTTGTCGACGTCGACCGACTGACCTCGACCGTCATCGCCAACCGGCAGGCGTGGGTCGTGTTCGTCCTCGCCGAGGCGGGGCGGGCCGCGGTGAAGCACACCGACGAGCTGTTCGACGAGCGCGCCAAGCTGAGCTCCTATGCGCGCGCGTTCCTCGCGATGGCGTTCGACAGCCTCGAGTCGTCGGACGGCCCGATCGACACATTGCTCGCGGATCTGTACGGCGACGCGATCGTCTCCGCGACCGGCGCACACTGGGAGGAGGAAGACTACGACTGGTGGGCGATGAACACCGACACGCGATCGACGGCGGTGATTCTCGACGCCCTCGTCCGCCTCGACCCGACCCAACCGTTGCTCCCGAACGTCGTCCGCTGGCTGATGGTCGCCCGGAAGGCTGGGATCTGGGAGACGACGCAGGAGACCGCGTGGTCGCTGATCGCCCTGACCGACTGGATGGACGCGACCGGTGAGCTGGAAGGGACGTACGACTACGGCGCCTCGCTGAACGGCGACGCCCTGCACGCCGGGACCGCGTCCGCCGAGACACACCTCCAGCCGGCATCGATCACCGTTTCGGCCGATGCGCTCGATCCGAGCACGGACAACCGGCTGACGATCACCCGCGGCGACGGACCGGGCACCCTCTACTACACGGCCCATTTGAGCGTCCGCCTTCCGGTCGAGGACGTCGAGCCGCTTCATCGCGGGATCATCGTGCAACGTCAGTACATGCCGGCGGATTGCCCCATCGACGAGACGTGTCCGGAGGTGGAACAGATCGCCGTCGGCGAATCGATCCAGGTCCGGCTGACGATCATCGCGCCGCATGACCTGTACTACGTCATCGTCGAGGACCCGTTCCCCGCCGGATGCGAGGCGGTCGACACGACACTCGCGACTTCGGGCTTGACCGATCTCGACCCGGGTCTCTACCGGCAGTCCGAGAGCGGCGGATGGCCATGGTTCTACTGGTGGTGGTGGCGCTGGTACAGCCGGAGCGAGCTGCGGGACGAGAAGGCCGTCCTGTTCGCGGATTACCTCCCCTCCGGGACGTACACATACCAATACACCGTGCGTGCGTCCGTGCCCGGAGAGTTCCGCGTCCTGCCGACGTCGGCGCAGGAATTCTACTTCCCCGAGGTGTTCGGCCGCTCGGATGGGCGGATCCTCACCGTCGTCGAAGCGGAGTAGGCCGCAGTCGGATCATCACATCAGAAGCCAGTGCGCGGGCGCCTATGAGCGCCCGCGCCTTCCTTGTAGAACTCAAGGAGCTCCCGGGGCCTTCTTCTCACCAAGCGATGCTGCGCACGCTCCTACGCCGCTCACGACGACGGAGGCCTCAACTTCATGAGAGCGAGCGGGAACGAGACTGCATACGTCGCCGACCGCAGGAAGGCAACGAACGAATCACCGCCTTCCTGCCCGGCTCGTGGAAGCGCATGCTTCCACGAGACGAGGGCGATACGCGTGGAAGACGATCTATCTTCCTCGCAACATCTGCACCGCGCGCCCGTTGTCCGAGCAAGAGAACACGACGACTCCTGTGCTCCCCTCTTCGGAGACGGTCGCGTGCAGGTCGATCAGCGAGACATCCTTGCGCGCGAGGGCTTGGCTGACCCGGCAAAGGAAGCCGGGGTGATGGGGGAGCTCGACGACGACCACGTCCCGTTCTTCGACGTCGAAGCCCGCCTCTGTCAGCGCGTCGCGCGCGTACGACTGGGACGTCGTCAGGATCCGGATGACCGCGGTCTCCTCCGTGGTCTCCAGAGCGATCGACAGGAGCGAAATCCCCATGTCACCGAGCAGTCGCCCGATCTCAGCGAGGAGACCGGTCCGGTTGTCGGTCGTCAGAACGATCTCGCGGCGCAGCTGTGCGTCCAGCATGCAACTCCCTTCATCGGGGGTCTTTCAATCGTACGATACCCTTCCCCGTCGGAACCCGGCGCAACCGAACGGCCTGACGAGCCGGGACCTTTGACCCATCCGCAAGAGACGGATGAATCGGGTCACCCATGCGTCAGACCAATGTCATCTTCGAATCGCAGCCCGGTCCCCTCACAAACCGGGCACAAACCCTATCCTGTCGACAAATGCGGGTACGTCGGAGGGGAATCAGCAGGGTGGCCGTCCTTGCCGCCCTGCTCATCGGTGTCTGTTCGCCCACCCTCGCCGTGGAGATCGCAGTCCTGTCCACGCCGAAGGAAGAGGCTCCCGGCGCATTCGTCACTCACGTGTTCGCCATCACGAACAGTGGAGTGGATGCGGCCACCTACCGCCTCGCGTTCGATGCACCGGCCGATTGGGGCGTTCTCGGCGCTCCCGATGCCGTCACCGTCGCCCCCGGCGCCGAGGAGACGCTCTTCGTCACCCTGACGATCCCGGCAGGAACCCTTGCCGGAGAGTACGACGTGACCTTGAACGCCGCATCGGAGGCCGATCCGACCGACGCGACGTCCTCCGTCGCACTCGTCATCGTGACCCCAACGCGCGAGATCGAACTCATTGCCCCGACCGGCGGCACCGTTGCGTCCGGCGACTATGTCGAGTACGTGTTCGTTCTCGCCAATCGCGGGAATAGCCAGGACTCGTTCACGCTCGAGGCGTCTTCCTCGAAGCAGCTCGAGACGGTCCTCTCCGTACGTGCGATCGATCTGGCGCCGCAGGAGCGGGTCGAAATCCTGGTTCGCCTGGCGGCCCCCGCCGGCACGTCGCCGGGACGCGACGTGCTGACCGTCGTCGCGACGTCGACGCTGTACGACGGGGTCGAGGCCGACGCGGTGATCTTCACCACCGTCCTCCCGCCCGGACCGGAGGACGTGAGTCGCATCCTAATGGAGATCCTCCCAGCGCGGATCCGGCTGTCTCTCGACAAGGACGTCCTCGACGGCGACTTCTCCAGTCGCCTGTCGTTCTCCACATCAGGACAGATCAAGGGCGGCTTCTTCTCGTCGAACCTGAGCCTCTCCGATCCGCTCGGTTCGGATCCGCTCGAGGTCGGGTCGTTCTCGATCCTCTACCGGCGTAGCCCGATCACGTACTCGATCGGGAACGTCTCGCAGCGGATGACCGAATTCGTCCGGCTCTCGTGCCGCGGCGGTTCGATCGTGATCGACGAGGAGCTGTTCGACTTCTCCGTCATCGCGGGGGGATCCAAAGACGAGACGCGGTTCGCCGGCCGCCTGGTCCTCGGCCCAGAGCGGGTCAACCTCGGAATCACGTACCTCGGGATCCGCGACCCCGCGCCAGCGTATCGCTCGCTCTGGAGCCTCACGGCCGACGCCGAGCCGCTCGAGGACTGGACGATCGGTCTCGAAGGAGCGCTCGGGATCGACGACACCCTCACGAGCCGCGCGTTCCTGTTCACCACGGAGATCAACACGTCGGGGCTGTTCTTCCGCGGAACCGCGTTCTCCGTCGGCACGTACTTCCCGGGCTCGCGGGGCGACTCCGCGGGCATCGAGCTGTCTCATCGGCTGCAGCTCGACGCGATCTCCCTCAGCGTGTCGCTCAGCCACGTGTGGGACAACGTCATCGGCGATCCGACCGTCGACACGCTGATCGAGGACAAACTTGGCTTCAACCTGTCGACAACGCCGCTGGAGGACGGACCGACACTCAGCTCGACGGTCGACTTCGAGTGGAATCGCGCGCCGAACCTCGCCGATAGAAGCGAGATCGATACGCTGTTCGCCGTCAGCCTGACGGAGACCGGCGGCGTCTTCCCCTACGCGTTCTCGGGGAAGATCACCGATCAAACCGATCATGTCACCGACAGCCACGTCCGGCGAACGACGTTCAGCGAGGGCGCCGGCCTGTCGGTCGACTCCTTCTATCTGTTCCTCCAGCTGACGCAGGAGAAGCAGGTCGACGTGGTCACCGATCTCGTGCTCGCATCTTCATCGGACGTCTCCATCCGGTTCCGGCCGGAGGGAGCGCTCCACGAGGCGTCGATCTCGTTCCGCAACACGATCGACGAGTTCGACCTGTCCGCATCCTTGTACGTTCGCTTCGTCGAGGATCTCGACATCGTGTTTGACGGCTCGATCTCGTGGGACCGCGTCGATTCGGATGGCATCTCGTTCGGCTGGGGGATCACCCTCAACGCGAACGTCGCCATCCCGATTCCGTTCTTCATGACCAAGGGCCAGGTCGAGGGCCGCGTGTTCGTCGATCGCGACGGGGACGGAACGTACGGCAGTCAGGATCGGCCGCTCGGCGGTGTCATCGTCGCCGTCGACGGCGGGGAAGCGGCGACAAACGCCGACGGCGTCTTCCGCTTCGCTCCGTCGTATCCCGACTCGTACGAGCTCACCGTCAGCCAGCTTCCCGTGGATGCGGCCGCCGGCGATCCGATCGACGTCGCCGTTGTCGCGGGCGGGACGGCGTGGGTCAACGTACCGCTGACGCCGGTCGTTCTGCTGACCGGACAGCTGTTCGACGACGCGAACCGGGACCGTGTCCGGAGCGCGGAAGAGGCGGGCTTCTCACAGGTGCGCGTTCTCCTCGATGACGAGGCCGGTCGCACCGTCGACGCGATGACCGACTCGAGCGGCCAGTTCACCTTCTTCGACGTCCGGCCCGGCCGCTACACGATCGCCGTCGATGCCAAGACCCTTCCCGACCGGTTCGAGTTCACCGCCGCCGAGGCGGTGACACTCGGCGTCACCGCCGAGCCGCCGGCTCCGATTGAGCTCGGCGGCTACGTCCGCCCGCGAGAGGTCATCATCACGTTCCAGCCGCCGACGGCCGACTTCGTCTACGCACCGGAGGCGCCGATCTCCGGAGAGGCAGTCACCTTCGATGGGACGTTCTCGTTCGACTTCGACGGTGAGATCGCTGAGTACGCGTGGGACTTCGATGGGGATGGCACCGCCGACGCGTTCGGAGACACGGCACGGCACACGTTCCCCGCGCCGGGAACGTACGCCGTCGCGCTCACGGTCACGGACGAGAGCGGGAACTCCGACACCGTCACCCTCACGCTGGAGGTCGGCGGGGAATCCGTCGTCGAAACCAGCCCGACCGGGGTCACCACATTCCAGCCGCCGATCGCCAGCTTCGCGATGATGCCCGAGGCGCCGGTTGCCGGCGTCACGGTGCAGTTCGATGGCACCCTCTCGGCCGACTTCGACGGCCGGATCGTCTCCTACGCGTGGGATTTCGACGGCGACGGAACGACCGATGCGACGGCTCCGATCGCCACGCGGGCGTTCCCCGCAGCCGGAACGTACATCGTCTCTCTGACGGTGACCGACGACAGCGGGAACAGCGACGTCATCGCCGCAACGATCGAGGTCGCCGGAGACACAGACGACTCGGACGAAGAGCCCGCGGGCGGAGGCCCGATCGACGACGAATCCGACCCGGAACCCGGGCTCCCATTGGCGAGCCTGCAGCGCTCCCCGACGAATCCGATCGCCGGCGAACCGATCCTGTTCAACGGCACCGCGTCGCTCGACCCGGGTGGGCAGATCGTCGGCTTCGCCTGGGACTTCGACGGGGACGGGGTGACCGACTCGACCGCCCCGCTGGCCGAGCACACGTTTGCCGCAGCGGGCACGTACATCGTGTCGCTCACCGTGACCGACGCCGACGAGAACCAGGACAGAACCACTGCGGCAATCACCGTCGACGTGGCGCCGGTGGGGGACGAAATCGTCCTCTCCTTCCAGCCGCCGGTCGCCGACTTCGCCTACATGCCCGCCACGCCGGCCTCCGGCGATCCGGTGCTGTTCAACGGAACGTTCTCGGCCGACTTCGACGGGGAGATCGCCTCGTTCGCCTGGGACTTCGACGGAGACGGGACGATCGACTCGACCGCCGCCATCGCCGAGCACGTCTTCCCCGCGCCAGGCCGGTACGCTGTATCGCTCACCGTGACCGACGACGGCGGGAACACCGACACCGTCACGAATCCGATCGACGTCGAGTAGCCGGTCTCTCTCCTCACAGAACCTGCTCTAATCGCGGAAGTGCCCTGCCCGTTGGCGTTGCTTGACTCTGTGACGATGCGTCCGGTACCATGCGGCAGCTCGACGGGAAAGACAGTTCCAACCGCTGATTCCGTCGGGAATCGTTCTATCGGGAGGGTGGGAATGCTCGCAACTCTGATCACTGCCGGCGTTGCTTTCGTGTTCTACTTGCTGCTGACCTTTGGCAGCGGAACGGTAGGATTCTGGAGCATCGAAGAACTGATCACCGGTGCCGTCCTGTCCCTCGTCGCTGGGCTGATCGCCGGGCGTGTCGCGGTGCGTCGAGAAGAGGGAGGAAGAGGGCATCCGCTGCGGATGCTCAACCCCCTACGGATACTGCTGTTCGTAGCATATCTCGTAGGGCCTTTCCTGTTTGCCATGGCTAAGGCGAACCTCGACGTGGCCTACCGCGTCATTACCGGGAAGATCCGCCCGGGCATCGTCCGTTTGACGCCCGGCCTGAGCACCGACTTCGGAGCGACGTTGCTCGCGAACTCGATTACGCTCACGCCGGGGACGTTGACGGTCGACATCGATGAGGAGACCAGGGATTTGTACGTGCATTGGATCAACGTCACCGATCCAGAGCCGTCGGCGAAGGCGGTCTGTGGATCGTTCCCGGACTGGGCAAGGAGGATCGCGGAATGATCATCGACCCGATCACCTTCTTCATTGTCGCTGCGTGCCTCGTGTTCTTCGCGCTGTTCTCCATGGTGCGAATCGGGATCGGGCCGACCGCGGGGGACCGCGTCGTCGGACTCGACACGCTGAACACGCTGGTCGTCTCCGCGATGATCGTGCTTGGAGCGGCGTTCGACCAAGTCATCTTCATCGACGTGGCGATCATCTACGCGCTGCTCTCGTTCGTCGGAACGTTGTACATCGCCCGGTATCTGGAGAGGGGGCTGCAATGAACATCCTGTTGTACGTCCTATTCGGTATCGGGGTGGCCTTCAACGGGCTGGGTGCGGTGGCCCTCCTCCGATTCCCTGACGTCTACACGCGATTGCACGGAGCCACCAAGTGCACGACGTTTGGCTCGATCTTCACCGCGGTCGCCGTGATCGTCTACGGCTTCGCACGCGGAGGAACGACGTACCACACGTTGGCCATTCACGCAATCATCGCGCTGCTCGCCCTGCTCATCACCAATCCGACCGGCTCCCACGCGATCGCGCGTGCGTCGTATCGCAGCGGGATCAAGCCCGTAGGGGCTGTGGTGGACAAACTGGAGGATCAATCATGATCGCGCAGGGTGTTCTTCACGTCATCGTCCTCGTGCTGATCGTCATTGGCGGGGCGCTCGCGGTCTGGTTCAAGGATCTCATCTCCTCGGTGTTGGCCCTCGCGGCCGCGAGCCTGTTGGTGGCGCTGGAGTTCTACATGCTCCAGGCGCCCGACGTCGCGATCGCCGAGGCAGGCATCGGAGCCGCGCTCACGACCGCAATCTACGTCATCGCGGTGAGCCGCACACGGCGAAAGGAGGAGGAATGAGAAAGGCCGTCATGTTGGTCGCGTTCCTGTTCGTCGGCACCTTCCTCCTGCTAGCCGCGACGTCTATGCGACCGTTCGGTGAACCGACGTTCGCAGGGATGGACGACTACTTCATCGCCAACACGCAAGCCGAAGTTGCGGCGAACAACGCCGTGACCGCGGTCGTGTTTGACTACCGCGGATTCGACACCCTCGGCGAGGCGACCGTTCTGTTCGCCGCCGTCGTTGGCGTGCTGGCGCTGTTCCGGAAGCTACGGGAGGACGAGGCATGAACACTGGAATGTCGCTTATCGTCCGAACGATCACCCGGCTCGTGTACGGGCTGGCACTCGTTTTCGGGTTCTACGTGATCATGCACGGTCACCTGACCCCCGGTGGAGGGTTCCAGGGCGGAGCGGTCGTCGCGAGTGCGTTCGCGCTGTTGCTCGTCGCGTTCGGTGCCGCGGGGATCAAGGGGCGCCTGAATGCGCACCTGCTCCAAACCCTGGAGGAGATCGGCGCCCTGGCGTTCCTGGCGCTCGGTTTCGTCGGAATCGGCACCGCGTTCTTCTACAACCTTCTCGCCAACTCCGGCCCGCTGTTCGGCGGACCGGTCGTCCCGTTGGGTTCCAATCCCGGCGTGTTCAACGCCGGCGGGACGCTGCCGCTGATGAACTGGGCGGTCGGGCTGAAGGTGATGACCGGAATCGCAGCCATCGTCATCGTGATGATGATCGGAGCTCGGAAGGAGGAGACCGAATGAACATAGGTAACCTCCCGTTCGTGGTCGCGGCGCTGCTGGTCGCTTTCGGGATCTACACGTTCCTGTTCAAGCGCAACTTGATCAAGCTCGTGATCGGGGTCTCGCTCGTCGAGACGGGCGTCAACCTGTTCCTGGTGACCCTCGGATACCGAACCGCCGGCATCGCACCGATCTAC
>CAZSNG010000034.1:0-24587 GCA_964608345.1 uncultured Thermotogae bacterium | reverse complement strand
CATCGCGAGCGTGCTCGAGGTGGTGGAGTTCTTCGCCGGTCCGAGCCCGTTCGAGATCGATTGCACGTTCGGCTACATCGGTACGGGGATCGCCGACCTGTTGTCGGTCGAGATCTACGACCTCGCCGGACGCCTGATCTGGGTGTCCGAGGTGACCGACGCGTCGGAGCTGGTCTGGGACGGCACGGCCGGCGCACCGTGTGCGCCTGTCGCCAACGGGGCCTACATCTACAAGATCACCGCGACGGACGCGACGAACTCCTTTGCGGATACGGGCAAGGTGTTCGTGAATCGGTAGGCTGCGCGATTGCCGCGGGCAATCGCGGGGGAGAGGCGGTCTACGACCGCTTCTCCGGCTGGTGAAGTGATGGACGTGGAGAAGGGGCGTTCGCGCCCCTTCTCTCTTTCTCTTCGGCCGCGCCGTGCCCCGGGATGCGATGCGTCCGACGGGGCGCCTTGCCCGGCTGCCTCCTCCCGGCGAAACTTCCGCTCGGCAGCTTCCGGAGGAGGGCGATCATGGACGAGTGGGAGCGTCTCGAGGCGACGGTGCACGGCATCGTCCAGGGCGTTTTCTTCCGTCACCACGCGCGGATCGAGGCCGCGAGGCTCGACCTGACCGGCACTGTGCAGAACCTCCCGGACGGGACCGTTCGCGTGATCGCTGAGGGTCCGCGCGATCGGCTCGACCGGCTGCTCGTCTGGCTGCACCGTGGCCCGGACCTGGCGGTTGTGGAGCAGGTCGACGTGGAGTGGAAGACGCCCACCGGGTCAGGGGCCGCCTTCGACATCGTGCGGTAGTCGGGCTGTAGACCCGGGCGTCTCCGGCGTCTCGTCCGACGCGCGTTGATCGTCCTTGTCGAAGCGAGTACGATCCTACACTAGGATGAGACTCCCAAAGGTCGGCGAAAAGGCCGGATTCGAGATTTCGGATCACCTGACACCGTGCGGCGATCAGCCCGACGCGATCGACAGCCTTGTCGCCGGGATCGAGACGGGAGAACGGTGTCAGACGCTGCTCGGTGCCACCGGGACCGGCAAGACGTTCACGATCGCCAACGTGATCCAGACGGTCCAGCGGCCGACGCTCGTGATCGCGCACAACAAGACGCTGACCGCCCAGCTGTGCAGTGAGTTCCGCGAGCTGTTCCCGAGCAACGCGGTGCACTACTTCGTCTCGTACTACGACTACTACCAGCCGGAGGCGTACCTCCCGCAGACGGATACGTACATCGAGAAGGACTCGTCGATCAACGACGAGATCGATCGGCTTCGGCACGCTGCGACGTCGGCCCTGTTCGAGCGGCGCGACGTGATCATCGTCGCGTCCGTCTCCTGTATCTACGGTCTCGGCTCTCCGGTGAACTACTACGACATGTCGATCCATCTGAGCCGGGGGGAGCGCCGAGATCGCGACGACGTTCTTCGAGCGATGGTGCAGCTGCAGTACACGCGGAACGAGATTGGCTTCGAACGGGGAACGTTTCGCGCCCGCGGTGACACGGTGGAGATCATCCCGGCGTACGAGGAGAAGGTCGTTCGGATCGAGTTCTTCGGCGACGAGATCGATCGGATCACGATGGTCGATCCGATCACCGGCCACCCGATCCGTGAGGAGGGAGAAGTGCTCATCTATCCGGCGTCGCACTTCATCACGCCGGAAGAGCGGATCCGGCTGGCGGTCGATGACATCGCCGAGGAGCTGGAGGAGCGCCTCAAGCGGCTGCGCAAGGAGGGGCGGCTCCTCGAGGCGCAGCGATTGGAGCAGCGAACGCGGTACGACCTGGAGATGCTCCAGGAGATGGGGTACTGCACCGGGATCGAGAACTACTCGCGACACCTCGACGGGCGACGCAGCGGGCAGCCGCCGTCTGTCCTGATCGACTACTTCCCGAGCGATTTCCTCCTCGTCGTCGACGAGTCGCATCAGACGATTCCGCAGATCCGCGGGATGTACCACGGGGACCGGTCGCGGAAGACGACGCTTGTCGACTACGGATTCCGCCTCCCTTCGGCGCTCGACAACCGGCCGCTGACGTTCACCGAATTCGAGGAGCGGGTGAATCAGGCGGTATTCATGTCGGCGACGCCGGGCCCGTACGAGGCGGATCACAGCGATCGAGTCGTCGAGCAGCTGATCCGTCCGACCGGCCTCGTCGATCCGGAAGTTCAGATCCATCCGGTGAAGGGGCAGGTCGACCACCTGATCGCGGAGATCCGCGAAGTCGTCGGTCGCAGCGAGCGAATCCTGGTGACGACGCTCACCAAACGGATGGCGGAAGACCTGACCGAGTACCTGGTCGAGTTGGGGATTCGCGCGCGGTACTTGCACTCGGAGATCGACACGCTCGATCGGATCGACATCCTCCGAGACCTTCGACAGGGGACCTTCGACGTGCTCGTCGGGATCAACCTCCTGCGCGAGGGACTCGACCTGCCCGAGGTCGCGTTGGTCGCGATCCTCGATGCCGACAAGGAGGGATTCCTCCGATCGGGCACTTCACTGATCCAGACGATCGGCCGAGCGGCTCGCAATGTGCGTGGAAAGGTCCTGATGTACGCCGATGCGCTGACCGACTCGATCCGCTACGCCGTGGACGAGACGAACCGGCGCCGCGCGATCCAGGCCGCGTACAACGAGGAGCACGGGATCACGCCGCAGACGGTGCAGCGAGAGATCACCGACATCGTCCAGACGCTCCGTTCGACCTCTCCGCAGCCGCAGGAGGTCCGCGAGCGGCCGGAGCCGGAGTCGAAGCAAGAGCTGATTGCCCTGATCAAGGAGCTCGAGAAGCAGATGCTGCAGGCGGCCGATCGACTGGAGTTCGAGCTGGCCGCGAACCTGCGCGATGAGATCCGGGAGTTGAGGAAGGGGATATGAACGCAATCCACGTGAAGGGAGCGCGGGAGCACAACCTGAAGGACATCGACGTCGTCCTGCCGCGCGACAAGCTGATCGTCATCACTGGAATCTCGGGCTCGGGCAAGAGCTCGCTGGCGTTCGACACGATCTACGCCGAGGGACAGCGGCGGTACGTCGAATCGCTGTCGGCGTACGCCAGGCAGTTCCTCGGTCAGATGGACAAGCCGGACGTCGACTTCATCGAAGGGCTGTCGCCGGCGATCTCGATCGACCAGAAGACCCGCAGTCACAACCCGCGATCGACCGTCGGGACGGTCACCGAGATCTACGACTACCTGCGCCTCCTGTACGCCAGGATCGGGCATCCGCACTGCCCGACGTGCGGTGAGCCGATCAGCCAGCAGTCGGCGGAGCAGATCATCGATGCAGTCATGGAGATGCCGAACGGGACGAAGCTCCAGATCCTCTCCCCGGTCGTCCGCGGTCGGAAGGGAGAGTACAAGAAGACGTTCGACGAGATCCGGCAGGAGGGGTTCACGCGCGTTCGAGTCGACGGGGTCGTTCGAACGTTGTACGAGGAGATCGAGCTGGTGAAGCAGCAGAAGCACACGATCGAGATCGTGGTCGACCGCGTCGTGGTCGGCCCCGAGAAGCGATCGCGGATCGCCGATTCGATCGAGACGGCGCTGAAGCACGGCGGCGGCCTGGTGAACCTGATCGGCGATGACGGAGAGGAGCATCTGTACAGCGAGCACTACGCCTGCATCCAGTGCGGCGTCAGCTACGAGGAGCTGTCGCCGCGGATGTTCTCGTTCAACAGCCCGTTCGGTGCCTGCCCGGAGTGCAGCGGCCTCGGCTACCGGAAGGAGATCGACCCCGAGCTGGTCATCGATCCGCGATTCGGGGTGATGAACGGCGGTCTGATCCCGTTCGCGAGCACGTCGAGCCGCTGGTACGAGGCGCAGATGACGGCGCTGGCGAAGTCGCTGAAGATCGATCCCCAACAGCCGCTCGGCGAGATCCCGAAGAAGAAGCTCGACGTGATCCTCTACGGCACCGGCGGGAAGGAGATCTCCTTCCACTACAAGTCGGCGTCGGGGTACGAGCGCACGGTCAAGCGGCCGTTTCGTGGGATCGTCGTCTCCCTGGAGCGGTGGTACCGGGAGACGACATCGGACCAGTGGCGGAGAGAGCTGGAGCAGTACTTGGCGACGCTGCCGTGCCCGGTCTGTCAGGGGGCGCGGCTGAAGCCTGAGGTGCTGGCCGTCACGGTCGACGGGCTGAACGTCCACGAGGTGACGACGCTGTCGATCCGCTCGGCGCTGACCTTCTTCGAGAACCTGTCGTTGACATCCCGAGAGGAGCTGATCGCGGTCCAGATCCTCAAGGAGATCCGAGCACGACTCGGGTTCATGGTCGCGGTCGGCCTTGACTACCTGACCCTCGACAGGCAGGCGGGAACCCTCGCCGGTGGCGAGGCGCAGCGGATCCGGCTGGCGACGCAGATCGGCAGCCAGCTGACCGGGGTCCTCTACGTGCTCGACGAGCCGTCGATCGGGCTCCACCAGCGGGACAACCGGCGGCTGCTGGAGACGCTAAAGGGTCTCCGCGATCTCGGGAACACGGTGATCGTCGTCGAACACGACGAGGAGACGATGCGTGAGAGCGACTACATCCTCGATCTCGGACCGGGCGCCGGACGACACGGCGGGAGGATTGTCGTCGCCGGCTCTCCTGAGGAGGTCGCCGAGCACCCGGTGTCGGTCACCGGGCGATACCTCTCGGGGCGATTGGCGATCCAGATCCCGGTGAAGCGGCGGAGGGGGAACGGGAAGTCGCTCAACGTTCTCGGCGCCGCGGTTCACAACCTGCGCGGGATCGACGTCGAGTTCCCGCTCGGTCGGTTCGTCTGCGTCACCGGTGTCTCCGGATCGGGGAAGAGCTCGCTGGTCGACGAGATCCTCTATCGGGGCGTGGCGCACGAGTTGCACCTCGCCGCCCGCCGGGCCGGGCCGCACGACGGGATCGAGGGCATCGAACACATCGACAAGGTGATCGAGATCGATCAATCCCCGATTGGGCGCACGCCACGGTCGAATCCCGCCACGTACACGAAGGTGTTCGACGAGATCCGCGCGCTGTTCGCGCGCACACCGGACGCGAAGCTCCGCGGCTACGCGACCGGCCGGTTCTCCTTCAACGTGAAGGGCGGGCGATGCGAGTCGTGTCAGGGGCAGGGGCAGGAGAAGATCGAGATGCACTTCCTCCCGGACGTGTACGTGCCTTGCGAGGTCTGCAAGGGAACGCGCTACAACCGGGAGACGCTTCAGGTCCGCTACAAGGGGAAGACGATCGCCGACGTGCTTTCGATGTCGGTCGAGGATGCCCTCGTCTTCTTCGAGAACGTCCCGCGGATTCGACGTCGTCTCCAAACCCTCTTCGACGTGGGGCTGACCTACATCCAGCTCGGGCAGCCGGCGACGGAACTCTCCGGCGGGGAGGCTCAGCGGATCAAGCTGGCGAAGGAGCTGTCGAAGCGGTCGACGGGGAAGACGCTGTACATCCTCGATGAGCCGACGACCGGCCTCCATGCGGCGGACGTCAGCAAGCTGCTCGAGGTCCTGCACCGGCTCGTGGATGCGGGGAACTCGGTCGTCGTGATCGAGCACAACTTGGACGTGGTGAAGACGGCGGACTGGATCATCGATCTCGGTCCGGAGGGCGGGGACGGTGGTGGGACGGTCATCGCCACCGGGACGCCCGAGGAGATTGTCGGTGTCAAGGCGTCACACACGGCGGAGTACCTGCGCACAGTTCTGGAGCAGCCGATCGGCAGCGCCGCGTCGCGCGATGGGTCGTAGCACCGCCGACTCGAAAGGGAGGAACGTTGATCGCAACCAAGACTTGGGTACGCGTACTGATCTGCGCGGTGCTCCTGGCCGGCGGCTGTGGGATGGCGTCGCACGCTCGAACGATCTGGACGTACTACGACTGCACGCCGGGGGTGTACACCGTCCTCGTGCTGAGCAACGCGAGCGAGTTCGCGCTCGAGGAGGCCGTCACCGTTCGGCTCTACGGCTCGACTGGCACACAGATTCACGAGTCGAAACATGGCTTGACGCAGTACGAATCAGCGGATGTCTTTCTCAACGGGTTTCTTGGGGAGACGAGTGAATCGACGTGGGGCTTGGCGGCGATCGAGAGTGAACTCTTGATCCAGGTTGGCGCTTGGATCGGCGTGGAGGACACGTGGCTGCTCGTCGAGAACTACGGGGAGCTCGGTGGAAGCTCGCCCGTGGCATCCGTCGACGCCTACTGGTACGGCGTCAGCTACGCGAACACGGAGAACCGACGCACGACGGTTACGATCCTGAATCCGAACGAGAGGCTGACGTTTGGGGCGTTGTACATGTACGACGCGGTCGGGACGTTGCAGTACCACCGCGATCTCACCCTCCCTGCCCGGCAGCCGACGTTCATCGACCTGGAGAACGTCTTCCCGGTCGGGGACGACGTGTGGGGGCTGATCGACGTCGAGGCGGCCGAACCGGTGCTCATCGTCTGCTCCTACTTCGACGGGGAGGGCTACTTGATCGATGTCGACGTCGTCGATCAGCCGTACTACCTGGAGATCGACTAGAGCAAGACGACCGGGCGAATGGAAACGCGCCGGGACGGACTCTGGGTCCGACCCGGCGCATGCCTCCGCCGGATTGGTTCTTCGCGGCGGCTAGTAGCAGGTCGAATCGACGCTGACCTTTCCGGTTGCGACGTCCACCCCACCGCCCTCGTCGATGACCGTCAGCGTGACGATGAAGGTGTTCTGCCGGTCGTACGCGTGGGTCACCACGCCACCCGATGTGGTCGATCCATCTCCGAAGTCCCAATGGTAGCTGAGAATCCTCCCGACGCCGGGTCGCGAAGCCGTACCGTCGAACCGGATCGGGTCGCCGACCTGAGCCCCGGAGCAGGACCAGTTGCTGGTGATGATGGCGTACGGCGTGTCTTCCCCACCGCACGTCCCGCCGGGGTCGGGGTCGTCGCAGCTGCTCTGACCGGGCTGCACGCTGATCCCGATGTTCGTCCGGCCGGTCTCGCCGCTCGAGTCGGTCACGATCAGCACGGCGACGTAGTAGCCGCCCTGCTTGTACGTGTGCTCGACGACAACGCCGGTCGCCGTGTTCCCGTCCCCGAAGTCCCACTCGTAGCTGACGATGTCGTCCTGCGCGTCGTAGGAAGCGGTGGCGTTGAAGATCACCTGTACGCCCGGGAGCGGGTTCTCGTTGTTCACCGACGCTGCGGCGACAGGGGCGGCGTTCTTCACGACGACGGCGATCTGCTGAGAGTCGATCGCTCCCTCATCGTCGATCACGGTCAGTTTGACGATGTATGTGCCTGGATGGAGAAACGTGTGTTCGGAGACGTCGCCGACTTGGGTCCCCGCGCTTGCCGGATCGCCGAAGTCCCACCGGTGCTCCACGAGGTTCCCGTCGTCGTCGTGGGAGTAGCGGCCGTCGAAGTGGACCGTGAGGGGGGCGGACCCTTCTCTCGGATCGGCATCGATCACCGCCCGCGGGATCTTGTTGACGACGTCGCTCATGATCGTGTTCAGGACGCACCCGGACAGGAACACCGGAGCCAGGAGGACGAGAAGAACGAGGATGCGTTTCATGATCACTCCACGCTCCCGCAGGTCCACGGCACGTCGCCGGTGACGTCCGGGTAGCACGGCGGACCGCCCTTGACGACGACCTGCTCGATATAGGTTGTTTCGTCTCCGTCATTGTCCGTGACCGTCAACGAGACGGAGTAAGTTCCGGCGTAAAGGAACTCATGGGTCACGGTCGCCCCTTCCGCGCTCGCCGGCTCGCCGTCGCCGTCGCGATACCCGAAGTACCACACGTATGACACGATCTCGCCGTCGTCGCTGCACAGATCCGCCGCATGGAACGTGATCGTCTCGCTGCACGAGACGAAGTCGACGCCCTCCATGTTGGACCTCGGCGTGTAGGAGAAGCCCGCGACGGGCGGTGGATTGAGCGCCTGCACCATCATCGTCCGCGAGGACGAGACGCCGTCACCGTCGATGACGGTCAAGCGCACCACGTACGCTCCATCCTCGTCGTACGTGTGATCGGCGACCGGTCCCTCCTCGGCGCCGCCGTCGCCGAACGACCACAGATAGGAGACGATCTCTCCCGTGGGGGCGTACGACAGGGTCGCGTCGAAGCTCGTAGTGAAAGGCACCACGTCCTCGACGAGCGACGCGGTGAACAGGGCTTGTGGTTGAGTCGGTTGAAGCTGCAGACAGCCGGTGATCGATACGGCTGCGAAGCCGACGACCGCCATGCACAAGATGCATTTCCCCCTCTTCATGATGCTACTCCTTCCTCCCATCGAGGGAGAGGTCGATGTTGATGGAAACGGTCAGCTGGACCGCGAGCCCGCCCAGGCTGAGCGACTCGCCGACGTCGTCTCCGTCCAGGTCCAGGATCTCCGCGGTCTCATCGGTGAGCTGCGCGATCCTCGCCGATCGGTACGTGACTCGGCTGCCGATCATGAACCAGTCCGCGACGGGGTACGTCAGAGAGATGCCGGCCTCGAATCCAAGGGCTCCGCCCGTGTATCGGCCTTCGGCCTCCGGTGGGACGCCGGCGATGACGTCAGGATACTCGGCCGGAATCTCGAACACCGTCTTGCGATCGAACAGGACGTAGTAGTACCCGACCCCGCCGAACACCCCGAGCCGCAGTCCGATGTCGAGGAACGTCGCCTCCGCCGCGAGGACGGCGCCGACCGCCTGGAACGCAAGGTCGACGGTGATCTCCGACGCCTCCGCTCCCTCGTAGAAGCCGGTCGTTGCGGTCGAGGCGCGCGAGTATCCAACGTGCCCACCGACGGCGAACCAGTCGGTCACCCAGAATCGCTCCGCTCCTTGGAAGTACAGGCCGCCACCGATGGAGGGGACGAGGTCGACTGCCCCGGCGACGTCGGGATGTACGGCGAACGTGTCGTTCAAGTGTGTGATCAGCGCGTTGAACAGTCCGATCGATTCATTGATCGCGTCGAGCGAGATGGCCGATGGGCCTCCCCCGAACGACATCTCCAGCGGCCCCGCAATCACTGCAAGCGAGATCCACCAGACGAACAACAGCGCAGTCGCTAGCCCCTTCATCGTTCCCCCTTTGCCAAGGTCGATGAACCGGGCACGAGAAACGTCCCGCGACGGGA
Organism: uncultured Thermotogae bacterium; assembly: GCA_964608345.1. Classification (GTDB taxonomy): domain Bacteria; phylum Bipolaricaulota; class Bipolaricaulia; order UBA7950; family UBA9294; genus JANQEA01. Next base: position 15,496 of record CAZSNG010000034.1, on the reverse strand, counting down.
TCGTCCCTCGCACCACCCGGTACCCCGATGGTAGGGGCCGCGTTCCCGACGCAGAAGCTCATCGATTCCGTCGGAAGACGACCTGTTTCGGAAGGGAGTGGGACTTACGTCCCGCGCAGAGAAGACCGGAGGGCGTCGAGCGCCACGTCGACATCGGCGGCGGACACATCGAGATGCGTCACCATCCGTATCCGTGGAGTAGCCTCCCCAAGGGGGATTGCGAGGATGCCTCGTTCCGCGAGCCGATCGGCGAGGAGGACGGCGTCGACGGTCGGTTGGCCGATCGCGGCACCGTCTACGTCGAAGTAGACGAGGTTCGACCACGGGCCGCCCTGGGCCTGCTCGCAGGAGAGCCCGTCGATCGCGTCGATGCCGGCGGCGAGTCGAGCCGCGTTGGCGTGGTCTTCGGCCAGCCGCTCGATGTGATGATCGAGGGCGTACAGACCGGCGGCAGCGAGGATCCCCGCCTGCCGCATCCCGCCACCGACGGCCTTGCGCATCCGGCGGGCCTCGTCGATGAACGGTCGCTCGCCGCACACGACGGAGCCGACGGGCGCGCCGAGCCCCTTCGAGAGGCAGATGGTTACCGAATCGGCGCTTCGCGCGAAGGCGATCGGCTCCACGCCGCACGCGACGGCGGCGTTGAACAGCCGCGCTCCGTCGAGGTGCACCGCGAGTCCGTATCGATCGGCCAGCCCCCGGACCTCAGCCGAGTACTCGGGGGACAGGGCGATCCCGCCGCAGCGGTTCTGGGTATTCTCGAGGCAGATCAGTCGCGTTCGGGGGAAGTGATCGTTCGACGGATCGCGGACCGCCGCCTCGATGGCGGCGAGGGCGAGGGTGCCGTCGTCACGGTTGGGCAGCACGTGTGGATGGATCCCGCCGAGCCCGGCGCAGCCGCCGACCTCGTAGAGGAACGTGTGCGAGCCGTCGCCGAGGATGGCCTCATCGCCGCGGCCGGCGTGGGTCAGAAGGGCGACCAGGTTCCCCATCGTTCCGCTGGCGACGAACAGGCCGGCTTCCTTGCCGAGCAGTGCGGCGGCGCGCTCCTCGAGACGCCGGACGGTCGGGTCCTCCCTGAAGACGTCGTCGCCGACCTCTGCTGTGGCGATGGCACGCCGCATGGCCTCGGTCGGCCGCGTGACCGTGTCGCTGCGCAGATCGATCGGCTTGTTCATCATCGTGTCTTCTCCCTCCGCGATGTCGAAGCTCGGCCCGTCCGCTCGCTCCACCCGTTCGCCCCGACCAGCGGGACGAACCGGCACCCCCCGAGCGTTTCGCGGGCCGTTCGGTCCGGATGATACACGATCCGTACGAGCTCCTGTGCGTGCAGGGAGCCGATCGGACCGACGAACAGGCCTCCGCCGGTCAGCTGCCGGACGAGGCCTTCCGGCAGCCGCGGGAGGCTCCCGGTTGCGAGAATCCGATCGAACGGCGCCTCGTTAGGAAGGCCGAGCGTTCCGTCTCCCACCACGGCGTGGATGCCCTCGTATCCGAGTTCCGCGAACCGGGCCGCCGCCCGGTCCCGCAGGCGACGCGACCGCTCGATTGTCCAAACGTCAGCACCGCACGCGGCGAGGACGGCGGTTTGGTACCCGGAGCCGGTTCCGATCTCCAGCACCTTGATGCCCGGCTCGGCATCGAGCGCTTCGGTCATCAGTGCTACGATGTACGGCTGGGAGATCGTCTGGCCTTCGCCGATCGGCACAGGATAGTCGGCGTACGCTTCGTGCATCGCCTCAGGCGGGACGAACCGGTGGCGTGGAACCGTCGCCATGGCGGCGAGGACGGTGTCGTCACGGATGCCGCGCTGGCGGAGGTCGCGCTCGACCATCTGGCGACGGCGTTCTTCTTGCTCTCGTTCGACCGCATCACGACTCGTCACGGTTGGATTCTAGCGGACGAAGGCCACGCCGTCTCACTCCTCGCAAGGCGCTTCGAAGTAGTCGGCGATGATCTGGCGCGCCTTGCCGACGTCGCGAGCGCGAACCATCAGCCGCACCTCGGCCAGCCCGTCGAGAACGACCGGGTAGATCGACGGCGTCGCGTGACTCGTCAGATTGACCGGGATCCCGAAGTCCTCGAGTAGCCCCTTGATCATCAGCGCCTGCGGTTCTCCCCACACCTTGTGTGCGAGGGCGAGTTCCTCGTCGATGTCGTCGGCCTGCCGGTCGAGGAGGTAGTGGATGATGGTGATCGCCTGGCTGGTGTGCAGCGGTCGCGGGCCGAGCGATACGCGGGGGAAGTCGGAAAGGACAGCCTCCTCCGCGTCGCCGAAGTCGGTGTGATCGGAGAGGATGAACGCCGGATCGTTCGGGAAGACAGCGGACTCCGCCGGCACGCCGTCCTCGTGGAGGACGATCGGCACGGCACCGGCCCCGATGATCCCGTCGATTGCGCCGCCGAGGTCGGAGCGGGAGACGTAGATGCCTGGAGTGCTCTGCGTCTCCTGGTGTCCGGCATTGCCGAACACCTCGGAGCCGGCGGCGTCGCAAGCGACGCCGGTGTCGGAGGCGACATCGGTATTGGAGAGGACGCTGAGTGCTCGCCGGATCAGCGCGGCCGTCGATCGTTCGTCCGGATTGAGCCGCTTGACGCGCGCTCCGCCAATTCGCATACGGACGGCATTCTGCAGGAGAAGGATCGTCTCGACGTCGCGTCGAATCCCGTGGGACACGAGAAGGGACGCGCCGACCGCGCGGCAGAGAACATCCAGTCGACCGGCTCCTCCGGGGAGATCGTTCAGATGGAAGTCCGCCTCGATCGGCGCGGTGTGTCCAAGGATCAGGAAGCGTCTCATAACGCGAAGTCTACGCGCGGCGGCCGTTCGCGGCAATCCTGTGCGGGGGCTGTCACCGCCTCTGTCGAGGAATCGAAGGACGTTCGCTGAGCGATCAGGTGATCCATTTCCCCTGACGTGCGGTCGTTCCCCGTGGGGAGGACGCGGAGGAAGACGTAGGGTCTGGGACGATGCGTGAGAACGATCGGTTGCAGTCAACGTGGCTTGAATCGTGCGGAGCGCGAAGGCGCTCCTCGTCGAGGGGGAATGGATCGTGAACGGTCGATACCTGCTGGTTGTCGTTGTCATCCTGTTCTGCGCCGTGAGCGCGCTGGGAAGCGATGGATTCACAGGAAGCTGGCGGGCCGAGATCGGGCTCTCTCCGCAGCAAACGCAGCCGTTCTCCGCGTTCCAGTCGACGCTCGATGTCGGGCTCAGCTTGAGCTTCCTCGAGATCTCCTCCATCTCCGACTTCCTGTTCGATGGATGGTTGTGGCAGGAGTTCGATCTGACGGCCACGCTTGGGAGCGTGATGTTCGAGGGGCAGCTCCTGTTCGAGCCGCAGACCGGCTCGTTCATCTACGCGCAAGGGCTTCTGAGCTTCGACTTCTCGCCGGTCACCGTGAGTCTCTACGGTGCTGCGGTGGGCGAGTCGCTGTTCCAGCCGGCGAACTGGGGATTCGTCTTCGACATCTACGGGGAGATCCTCGGGGGGATCATCACCTTCGAGAGCGCGACGTTCATGGGCGCCGATCTGAGCGGCATCACGTTCACCGCGTCGACGAGCCAACCGACGAGCCTGGCGAAGAAGACGTTCCTGACGGATCCCACGATCGATCCGCTGCCCATCGGCTTCTCGGGGCAGGAGTTGACGTTCAGCGCCACCGCGTTCTGCTGCATCGAACTGACGAGCCTGACGACGTTCAACAAGACAGGATTCGTGAGCGAAGAACTGGAGCTGTCCTTCCTTCAGCTGTTCGGACTGCCGTTGAACTTCACGCTCGAATTCGTCTACTCGCTACAGACGAAGAGCTACGTGTTCACGCCGAGCCTCGAGTCGGACTTCGGCTGCCTGAGCATCTACACGAACCTGCTTGGCGGCGGCGGACTGATCACCGGCGTGGAGATCTACGGAATCGCGTTCTCATGCACCTTCGCAGGGGCGACGCTGACCAGCATCTCCAACCTGAACACGACCGACTACGTGATCACGACGCCGGAGTTCGGGTTCCGCGTGGAGCCGCTGATCGAGGCAACGACGGAGGGACACCTCTACTACCCGCAGGACTACTGGGAGATCATCTCCCTCGTCGTCGACGTTCCACCGATCGGGTGCGGCTTCTCGTTCATGGTCGATACCTTCTTCAGCACATCGACGGGGCTGCTGTTCGACTGGGGCCAGAGTACGATGGGCGTGACGCTCTCGCTGGGCAGCTCGGTATCCATGTCGAGCTCGATCACCGTCGACACGACCGGATTCACCCTCTGGACGGTGGCGTTCGAGGTGTCCTTCTGAAGGAACCGGCCGGGCAAGAACCCCCGGCCGATCATCTTCCTTCGCTCTCTGTGGAGGCGAGCGGATTCGAACCGCCAACCTCTGCGTTGCGAACGCAGCGCTCTCCCGGTTAGAGCTACGCCCCCAAACAAAGAAAAAACTCTAGCGGCGCAGGGACTCGAACCCCGAACCTCACGGATATGAGCCGTGCGCTCTAACCAGTTGAGCTACGCCGCCCTGCTTTCTGGTTGCGGGGGCCGGATTCGAACCGGCAACCTCCGGGTTATGAGCCCGACGAGCTTCCAGATTGCTCCACCCCGCGGTATCTCTCTGTCTTCTGCCGGGAGCGGGAGTCGAACCCGCACGAGGCCTTGCCTCTAGGGATTTTAAGTCCCTTGCGTCTGCCAATTTCGCCATCCCGGCGTTGTCGACGTCCCGGCGACTCTTGGAGCGGGAAACGGGATTTGAACCCGCGACCCCTGCCTTGGCAAGGCAGTGCTCTACCGCTGAGCTATTCCCGCAGAGCCCACGCATTATACGAGGCCACGATTTCGCGTTCAACTGCGAAGGGCGGGACTCGAACCCGCACGCCCGAAGGCACTAGCTCCTAAGGCTAGCGCGTCTGCCAATTCCGCCACCTTCGCGTGTCTGTGAGAGCCGGTTTGCTAGGCTACACGGCGACAGTAGCGTCGTCAAGGATACGCGGGACAGGGGGACTGCCCCCCGTCCCGCGCCTTCAAGACGGCCTTGTGAATCTACGTCAATGTTCTGTACACGGCGCGGATCTGCACGCTCTGCTGGATCGTAACGAGCAGCAGATCGGCCTCCGAGAACGGGATCCACACCTCCTCGTTCGGGTCGTACCGCTCCCAGTGCGAGAAGATGAGTTCCGTCTGGTTGCGCGTCCACGCCTCAGCCTGAGGTTGGAGCAGGAACTGCGTCCCCGCTCGCCCGCAGAGGTCGAACACCGTCGTGCGCTCCTCCTCGCGGTTGACGACGAAGGTGACGACGATCGGATCGGCCTCGGTCTGCGGCTGCGCGTGCGTGGTCGCTGTGCCGATTCTTGTGTACTGGTGGACGGCACTGACGGTGATACACGGGGTCGTCGGTTGAACGGTGATCTGTACGCCCTCCGACAGATAGACAGCGCGGACGGTCAGTCCTTGGCGCAACACCACCGGCAACACGAGTTCCGTCGAAATCGCTTCCCAGCTGTCGTTCTCGGGATCGTACTCCTCCCAGCGATCGAACGGGACCTGCTCGTCTTCGATGGTGATCTCGGCCAGCGCGCGGAGGAGGTACGGCTGCTCCACGGTTCCACACAGCTGGAATGCCGTCGTGAAGCTCTCCGAGTTGTCGACGACGATCTGCACCGCGATGTCGCTGATCGCGCCCGAGAAGAAGAGGAATCCCGGCGTCTCGTGCGCGGCGCGGACGGTCATGCAGGCCCGTTGCGTCGGCGGCGTGTCCGGCGTTGCGCTCGGACGGCCCCCGCTTGCTGTGACGAGGATGATCAGCTCGATGACCGGACACTCCATCCGATCGAAGAGCAGGTAGCTGACCGCGTACACCCCGGCAGAAGGGAACGTGCCGGCGATTGCTGCACGGCCTGCTTCGAGATTCAAGTTCGAGGCCGCCGAGTCCGGGAAGCTGCTGTCGACTTGGGTGACGCCGATGACGCCGCTCTCCTCGATCAGCGCAGCGATCTCGTTCGGGATCGACCGCGTCGAGTTACTGGTGCTCCCGACCTGGACCTCGGCGAAGTCCCACTTGACGATCCGCGGTTCGCCGCAGTCCGAGGGCGGCGGCGTTTGCTGGATTTCTTCGCAGCAGGAGTTGCACGCCGGGCAGTCCGGATATGGCCTCGTGGCCGCTTCCGCACAAACCGGGATGAGGCACTCCGGATCGATGAACGCCTCGACCGACGTCTGGATGTCCGGGACGACGGCGACCGACGTGCGCGCCGTCGCGGCGGCTTCAGCCGCCGCATTCGCCATCGTCAGCGCTTGCGCCAGAGCCTCGGCGGTCGCCTGCGCGGCGACTACCGCGCGTGCTGTTGCCTCTGCGGCGGCCGACGCACTGGCCTGAGCTGACGCGGTCGCCATCGCGCACGCCTGTGCCGAGGCATACGCGTCGGCCTCGGCCTCGGCGAACGCTTGGGCTGCAGCGAAGGCCTCTGCCTGGGCGACGGCTTGCGCTGCCGCTGCTGCGTACGCGTACGCAGCAGCATCCGCGAACGCTGCCGCTGCTGCGTCAACGCCGACTGCCACGCGGGCTTCGGCGGCGGCCAACGCCAGTGCCGCCGCATGGGCTGCCGCTTCGGCATTGGCCTGTGCGAGTGCGATGGCCTCCACTCCGACGGCGACGTGGGCTTCCGCTTGGGCTTGGGCGAGCGCGGCGGCGTGTGCCGCTGCCTCGGCGCTGGCCTGAGCCGTCGCCATCGCGACGACCCCCACCGTCACCTCGGCTCGAGCGGATGCCAGGGCCTCGGCGGCCGCTCGTGCAGCTGCTTCGGCTTGCGCGGTCGCCGTGGCGAGCGCGCTGGCGCTCGCGGCGGCTTGGGCTTCGGCGTTGGCTTGCGCTACCGCACACGCCCGTGCAGCAGCTTCGGCACTTGCCGTGGCTGTTCCGACTGCTGATGCGCCGGCTGCGGCCGCCGCTTGGGCGTCCGCGTAGGCTGCGGCGCACGCATGCGCTGCCGCCAACGCCTCGGCGGACGCGGCCGCTGCGGCCCGTGCCTGAGCCATCGCTTCGGATGAGCTCGTTGCGATCGCTGCGGCGTACGCCTGCGCGTAGGCCTCGCCGGTCCCCGACGCCTCGGCGTCGCTTGACGCTTGTGCGGACGCCGAACTCGCTGCGGTCGCGCAGGCGGTGGCGGCGGCCTGTGCGGTGGCGGCCGCATTGGCCGAGGCATCGGCCTGTGCTTGTGCCACGGCGACGGCGGCGGCAATGGCTTGCGAGGCGGCGGATGCGGCGCTTCGGGCCTGGGCGGCCGCATTGGCCGAGGCACTCGCACTCGCTACGGCGAGTGACTCCGCTGTGGCGTACGCACTCGCCCACGCGGTGGCTTCCGCGCTGGCCGTTGCACACGCATCGGCGGCGGCCTGTGCGCTCGCGCTTGCGGCGGCCTGTGCGGTGGCGACGGCCGATGCCATCGCCTCTCCGGCGGCTGCCGCAACGGCGCACGACTGGGCGATCGCGCTTGCGCTCGCCCGGGCGCTCGCCGTCGAACTGGCGATCGCCGATGCCATCGCATCGGCCTTGGCGGCGGCGACGGCGCACGCTTCGGCGACGGCGGTTGCCTCGGCTTGTGCACTGCTGTAGGAGGCGCCAATGGCCTCGGCGGCGGCGAATGCCGCGGCCCTGGCCGCGGCCGCAGCCGTGGCGATGGCTTCGGCGTTCGCTTGTGCCTCGGCCGATGCGGTGGCGATGGCCGACGCGGCAGCAACGGCCTCCGCGCGCGCCAGGGCATGGGCCTGCGCAACGGCGACGGCTGCTGCTTCGGCCTCGGCATAGGCTACCGCGGCGGCTTCCGCTCGGGCTTCGGCGCGCGCGGACGCGGACGCGGCAGCCTCGGCCTCGGCGTACGCCGAGGCGCTCGCCAACGCGGTAGCCTGTGCAGCGGCCTCCGCGGCTGCGTCAGCCTGGGCGACCGCAGTGGCGATCGCCTGGACGACACCGCTGACTTCCGTCACGACTGTGCCGCAGGGAACGCTCGTTTGGATGCTCTCGCTGACGAGCGTCGCGATGTCCTGGGCCTGCGAGTAAGCGGAGGCCGTGGACTGGGCGTGCGCGTAGGCGCGCGACGCAGCCTGCGCAACTGCGTTTGCACGCGCGCTGGCACTGGCAGCGACCTCGGCCGAGGCTTCGACCTCCGCTTCGGCGCTGGCAAACGCTGCGGCCGCAGCCGAGACGCGCGCTTGAGCTATGGCGACTGCCTCGGCGAGCGCTTCGGCGACTGCCTCGGCATACACCGCGACTTCTACGGCGGCCGAGGCGCAGGCGGCGACGCTGGCCGACGCTTCCGCTTGGGCGACCGCGATCGCCTCTTCGATTTCGGCAATGAAAGCGCTCGCGGCCGCTCGGGCGGTGGCGCAGGCATCTACCGATGCGAACGCGTTTGCGCCAGCCCGGGCGCAGGCGATGGCGAACGCATCGGCACTCGCCTCGGCCCGAACGGCGACAGCTGCACATGCCTGGGCGCTCGCCTCGGCGCGTGCCCTCGCTTGGGCGCAGGCAAGGGCGAACGCCGCTGTTTGCGCCTTCGCTTCCGCTGCGACGGTCGCGATGGCGTCCGCGTGTGCCACTGCCATCGCCGTCGCGCTGGCGCACGACGTGGCGAAGCTGGACGCCGACGATTGAGCATCGGCGCTGGCCTCGGCGATCGCCTCCGAGATGGCTTCGGCCGTGGCGCTTGCCGCGTCGGCCGTCTGAACAAGAGATGACAGCCCCACATCCGTCAGAATCCCCTGGGCCTCCGCTGCGATCGCCTGTGCGTCGGCCGCGGCAGCCGCAGCGGAAGCTGCTGCAGCCTCGGCCATCGCAACGAGATCAGGAAGAATCGGGGTCTCGGTCTGTGTCTGCGCCCAGGCCGGGGCGAGGGCAGCGAGGACGATGCCTACCGTGATGAGAAGTACTCTAGCCGATCTACGCACGTCAACCTCCTTGAATGGTCACCGGTGAAGAGCACACCAACGCTCGCTGCTCAGCCCTGCGAGTCATGCTACTACGGGCAGCTCGGGGAGCCGCAGCATCCCCATCCCCAGAAGAGGGGGAAGGAGAAGCATCCGGTCTGACAGGAGTCGACGAAGACGAGTGACGCACGACAGGCGCACGTGGTGATCGTCGATACGCCCTCGCACACACATGACATGCATGGGCTGCACCAACTGCGCGCACACGGATCGACGATCGCCAGACAGCGCGACATCGTCCCGACGGACGTGTCGACGTACAACTTGAACTGTCCCGCGGGCACGGCGACCCCTCCGGCGTCTACCTGACTCCACGTGCCCAGCCAGACCGACGCCGGCACGGGCGCGTCGTGAACGACCGAGTAGATCACCTGCTCCGTCGAGGTCACGACCCGCCATCCGAGGATCAGAGTCTCGTCACACGAGCAGCAACCCCAATACCACGTCGTCGAATCGTCGACGCGGAATACCACATCTTCACCGACCTTGAATCGGGTCGAACTCGCGGAGACCGCGACGAACGACAGTACGATCAACACCGACAGCAACGAAACACCTACCCAGGCCCACTTTCCTCTCACAACACTCACCTCCATAACCAGTTGTCCACTATACACCGAAGGCACGCGCCGGGTGTCATGATCGAGCGACGATCGCCCATTGCTGCATGCAAACGGATCTCCGCGTTTCGGTGCCCGCAATCGATCGGGTCGGCAGCGATGCGGCATGTGTCAGACTCTAGCTCTTCCTTGCATCCGCGGTGTGTGGGGCGGTAATCTGGGCTCACTACATCGGAGGTGAGACAGATGGCGGGGAAGGAAATCATGGACAAGCTCTCCATCTACATCCCGCAGCGCAAGATGGAGGAGAAGCCGGTCGAGCGGTTGATGAAGCTCGGGCAGAGGCGGGATCGTTCGGTCAACTACCTCGTGGTCGAGGCGATCATCCAGTACCTCGATGGCGAGGAGAACCAGAACTAGGCGGAGCGGCGCTCGTATAGAGTCGCTCAAGGCGAATGGAGTTCTGCGAAGCGTGCCCCCCCGTAATTTCGCGAGGGGGACCTTGCGGTTTAGGAGCCGGGCGAAGGCGCGGCCAGGTACAGGAGAGGAACGGGACGTGGAATGGGAATCGACGCTGCGACTCCCCACAGCGCCACGGCCGAGGCGGTTGCCGCGCAGTTTGGCGTCGACCTGTGCGTCGGGTGGACGGACCGCCAAGCGAAAGAACGCCTGGCGGAGGTCGGACGCAACGAACTTCCGACCGCTCCGCGGACTCCATTCTGGAAGCGGTTGCTCTCCCAGCTGCGTGGCGCCATCGTTCTCATCCTCCTCGTGGCTGTGGCCGTTTCGATCGCGTTGGGAGACTGGATCGAGGCCGGCGCGATCCTCGCGATCGTTCTACTCAATGCGCTGGCCGGCGCGGGCCAGGAAGCACGAGCCGACACGGCGCTGCAGTCGCTGAAGAAGCTGTCCGCACCGGATGCCGGCGTACTGCGGGACGGGCGGGTGCGGCGTGTCGCAGCCAGCGATGTCGTGCCCGGAGACGTGGTCCTTCTCGAGACGGGATCGATCGTCCCCGCGGACCTGCGGCTGACCGAATCGTCCCACCTGCGCGTCGACGAATCGTCGCTGACCGGAGAGTCGGTTCCGGCCGAGAAGACAGCTGGTGTCGTTCTCGAACCATCGCTGCTTGTCGGCGATCGAACGAACTGCGTCTTCTCCGGCACGACAGTTGCATACGGGCACGGCCGGGGGATCGTCGTCGCGACCGGAGCGCACACGGAGATCGGCAGGATCGCTGCCGGGCTTCAGGACGTGGAGAACGAACCGACGCCGCTTCAGCGGAAGCTGGATGAGTTTGGCAAGCTCATGGGATTCGCTGTTCTCGCGGTGTGCGCACTGATCTTCATCGTCGGGATCCTCCGCAGCCCGCACGCCGGGATCCTGTTCCGAGACGGGCTTGCCGCGTACATGGCAAGCGCGCGTTCGACGATTGCGGGGCTGTTCGTGGTTGCGGTCAGCCTCGCCGTTGCGGCGGTCCCCGAGGGCCTTCCGGCCGTCGTGACGATGGGGCTTGCCCTTGGGACGCGCGAGATGCTCCGACGCAACGCGCTCGTGCGGCGCCTCCCGTCGGTGGAGACGCTCGGTTCGACGACCGTCATCTGCACCGACAAGACCGGGACGCTGACCCGGAACCGGATGAGCGTTCGGGCGATCCGGACGGTGCCTGACGAGTTCGAGCTTCCGCCGTCGGACGATCGCGTAGGGGAGCGGTTCCATCTGCATGGGGTGCCAGTCGACCTCGATGTGCGGCGGACGCTTCACCTGACGCTCGTGGCGGGAACCCTGTGCAACGACGCCGAGCTGTCCGACGACGAGGAGTCGGGATTCCTCGGGGATCCGACGGAGGGAGCTCTTGTCCTCGCCGCGTCGGGCGCCGGCATCGGTCCGAAGAGCGCGCTCCCCGAACGGACGGCCGAGGTGCCGTTCAACTCCGAACGGAAGCGGATGACGACGGTGCATTGCGCGTCGGAGCAGATCCCCGTCGTCGGCAGCGACTGCCCGTTCGTCGGGCTGGTGAAGGGCGCGCCGGATGGCGTGGTCTCGCTGTGCGCGACGTACGAGACGGATGACGGGCCGGTCGAGATGACGGACGCCGTACGCGAGGAGCTCCTCGTGGCGAACCGGGCGATGGGCGAGCGCGGTCTTCGCCTGCTCGCCGTCGCCTACCGCGGGCTCGAGCGCGTGCTCGAGGAGCCGACGCCGGACGATGTCGAGTCGGAACTGACGTTCCTTGGATTGGTGGCGCTGCAAGACCCCCCGCGCCCCGAGGTCGCCGACGCAGTGGAGACGGCGCGCCGGGCCGGGTTGCGGAGCGTGATGATCACCGGCGATCACGCGACGACCGGGCGGGCCATTGCCGAGCAGATCGGGATCCTGCGGCCTGAAGGGCGTGTCATGTCCGGAGCGGAGCTGGACCGCTTGTCCGACGGCGAGCTGCGGGACGTCGTTGCGGACACCGATGTCTTCGCGCGCGTCTCCCCACAGCACAAGGTGAGGATCGTTGATGCGCTGAAGGAGAACGGCGAGGTCGTGGCGATGACCGGGGACGGCGTGAACGATGCGCCGGCGCTGAGACGCGCCGACGTGGGGATCGCAATGGGGATAATGGGGACCGACGTCGCCAGGCAGACGGCGGACATTGTCCTCACCGACGACAATTACGCGACGATCGTCGCGGCGATCGAGCAGGGCCGGGGGATCTACGCCAACATCCGGAAGACCGTGTTCTACCTCCTTTCATGCAACTTCGCCGAGATCGCGATCCTGTTCGTGGCGACGCTTCTCGGGTGGCCACCGCCGCTGGCCGCGATTCAGCTCCTGTGGCTCAACTTGGTGACCGACGGCGCGCCGGCCCTCGCTCTCGCGATGGAGCGGGGAGAGCCGGGCATCATGGACCGTCCCCCGAGGCCCGCCGGCGAACGGATCGTCGACGGTCGAATGGCGCGAGGCATCCTCGTGCACGCGGGGGCGCTCACCGGCGCTGTGCTGGCCGCGTTCGCGGTCACCCTGTTCGGCGGCCGGCCCGACACCGCGGGAACGGCTGCGTTTGCCACGCTGGCGATCGCCGAACTCCTTCGGGCGTACACGGCGCGCTCGGAGGACGCGTCACTGCTCGCGATCGGTCCGTTCTCCAATCGGTGGATGCAGGGCGCCGTCCTGACGTCACTGGTGCTCGTCCTTTGCGTCCTGTACGTTCCATTCCTGCGGCCGTTGTTCGATGTCCGCTCGCTTGGAGCCGCCGCGTGGGCGCTGATCGTTCCGCTCGCGGCGGGACCGGCGTTGCTGATCGAGGCCGGCAAGCGGCTGCGATCGGCGATCGCCGGCCGAAAGGAGCGCGCGAGTGCACACTGAGATGGCTGAGATGGGGATTGGCGAGATCGGACAGGCCATGGAAGCGGGGGAGGTCACTGCGCGGAAGCTTGTCGATCGTTTCGTCGAGCGGATCGACGCCGTCGACCGGAACGGGCCGAATCTGAACTCGGTGCTCGAGTTGAATCCGGACGCGAGAGAGATCGCCGAACGGCTCGACCGCGAGCGGGCGGACGGGAGGATCCGTTCCGCGGTACACGGCATTCCGGTCCTGCTGAAAGGGAACATCGACACCGCCGATCGGATGGCGACGACGGCCGGCTCCCTCGCTTTGGCCGGGTCGGTCGCGCCCAGCGACGCATCTCTCGTTCGTCGGCTGCGAGACGCCGGCGCGGTGATCCTCGGGAAGGCGAACCTGAGCGAGTGGGCGAACTTCCGCGGCAGGCGTTCGCTCAGCGGGTGGAGCAGCCAGGGCGGTCAGACGCGAAATCCGTACGACACGAAGCGGAGCCCATGCGGATCGAGTTCGGGATCGGCGGTCGCGGTCGCCGCCGATCTGTGCACCGTCGCGGTCGGAACCGAGACCGATGGATCGATCGTTTGCCCTGCGCAGACCTGCGGGATCGCCGCGATCAAGCCGACGGTCGGGTTGGTCGGCCGGTCGGGCATCATTCCGATCGCTCACAGTCAGGACACTGCCGGTCCGATGGGCAGGACGATCGAAGATGCAGCGATTCTCCTCGGTGTCCTCGCCGGGCCTGACGCGCGCGATCCGGCCACCCGTGCGATTCCTGCGGGCTACGATGCGAACTTCGCCCGGTGCCTCGACGCAGGAAGCCTGCGAGGCGCGCGAATCGGGGTCGCTCGAAACTTCCTCGGCGTGCACCGCGACGTCGACCGGCTGATGGAAACGTGTCTGGAGACTGTGACGGATTGCGGTGCGATCCTCGTCGACCCGGCCAACGTCGAGACGGCCGGCTCGTGGCGGGACTCCGAACTCGAGGTGCTGCTGTTCGAGTTCAAGCACGGCCTGAACGCGTACCTCGCATCGCTCGGCCCGGAGGCGCCGGTGAAGAGCATTGACGAGGTCATCGAATTCAACCGCGTGAACGCCACTAGGATGATGCCCCACTTCGGCCAGGAGCTCCTCGAGATGGCCACCGAGAGGGGGCCGTTGACCGACCCGGGCTACATTGAGGCGCTCGAGAGCAGCCGACGACTCGCGCGGGAGGATGGAATCGACGCGACGCTCCAGAAGCACGATCTGGATGCGATCGTTGCGCCGACCGGCGGGCCGACGTGGCTGATCGATACGGTGCATGGCGACTACGGGATCAGCGGATGCTCATCGCCGGCCGCGGTCGCCGGATACCCGCACGTGACCGTCCCCGCGGGGTTCGTCGACGGCCTTCCAATCGGCTTCTCCTTCTTCGGGGGACGCTGGGCGGAGGCGACCCTGATCCGGTTCGCCTACGCGTTCGAGAGCGCCGCGGAGGCGCGGCGGAGTCCCGTCATCTCCGCCTAGGGCAACGCGCGGGCTCGAACGAGGCGGCGATATCGTCACGTCCGGATTCGACAAACGCGCCCCCTGAATGCCACGCGCGTACTCCACCTCACGTCCCTGGGAGCCTACGTTGGTCATGTATCGATCAACGAAGGGCGAGGTGAGCTGAACGCATGAAGACGAAGATAGCGCTTGCCGCGATCTGCGTGGTCTGCGCGGCCGCGGCGGTGGGACAGGCGGTAGGGGTGGAAATCGGCGTGGGAACGGAACCGTCCGTCTCGCTCGCCGCGACGTGGGAAATCTCTCCCAGCTTCACACTGGTGACGTCGTTCGGTGTCGCATTCGGCGGCGGGGTGCAGACCGGCTCTCTGAACCTGCAGACGGCCTCGTACACGATCTGTGTGGAGGCCCGATACAACATCCGATTTGAGACACCGATCGTTCTGCCGTACTTCGGTCTCGGTGCGCAGCTGGCGATCGGCAACGGCGGCGTTTCGGGCGAGGTCCTTTCGACCGTTGGGGTGCAGGTTCGCGCACTGCGCAACGTCTACCTGCTTGGCGAAGCGACGGTGCTCGTGCCGATCCTCGATGTGGCGGAGTGGTACTGGCGCCTGAAGCTCGGCGTCGGCTTTCTGTTGCGCTTCTAGGGTGTGGCCTCCGTCCGATCCTCGGGCGTGTATTGATGATGATGAGCTGGGAGGGGTGAGATCGCCCCTCCCGTCTTCTTGTTGTCAGGCTAGAAGCGCTGTGGGTGCTAGCCGGCTGGTATCGGGAAGAGGAGCAGGAAGGTCCCGTCCGTGACCGTGATGATCTCCTTGACATGCCGATTGACGAAGCGGGAAGGCGGGGACGGGGCGAGTCGAGCCGTTCCTCGTTGACTGAACCGGCTCGCGATTTCTCACGTGGCCGCCGGACCCCCGAGGTCGACGATCTCCGGAGCAGCCATCCCGAAAGAAGAGGGGAGGGGCGCGTGGCCCCTCCCCGTCGTTTCCTGTCTCAGTGTGGATCGGCGGGTCCCTCAGCCAGCTTCGCTGCGTCACCCACCGAGAGAACGGAGCTTGTCTCCGTTCTCTCCCGCGACGGCTACGCCGTCGCGCACTACTCGCTTCCGACCTCTTCGACCGGTGCTTCCTCGTCGCCGAGCAGGCCGCC
>CAZSNG010000033.1:0-24648 GCA_964608345.1 uncultured Thermotogae bacterium | reverse complement strand
CTAGCCGATCCACGAGTCACCGTCACCTTGTACCGCCTCCGAGCGCGGGCGTATAGTACTCAGCGCGGCGATGGCCTTCGCGCTCACCGAGCCGAGGAAGGAGGAGAGATGGGGTTCACGTGCGGTCTGGTCGGGCTTCCGAATGCGGGCAAGTCAACGATCTTCAATGCGCTGGCCAACGCCGGTGCGCGGGTCGAGAGCTATCCCTTCTGCACGATCGAGGCGAACGTCGGAACCGTCTTCGTTCCGGACGAGCGACTCGACCGGCTCGCGGAGCTGTTCCCGGAGAAGAAGAGGATCCAGACGCACATCGAAGTCATCGACATCGCCGGCCTCGTCGAGCACGCGAACGTCGGCGAAGGCATGGGAAACAAGTTCCTCGCCGAGATCCGCGCCGTCGATGCCGTCCTCCACGTCGTCCGCTGCTTCGAGGATCCCGACGTCGCGCACGTCACCGGGTCCGTCGATCCGATCCGAGACATCGAGATCATCGAGACTGAGCTCCTGCTCAAGGATCACGAAACGCTTGGCCGGGTCGCGAAGCGACTGCACCAAGAGGTGAAGGGGACCGATCGGAAGGCGCGGGCGCGCGCCGAGGCGTGGGATCGGCTGCTCGAAGCGGTCGCCACCGGCCGACCGATCCGATCGCTACCGGTCGATCACGCGATCGAGGACCTTCTCCGCGAGACGTCGCCGCTGACCGCCAAGCCGTGCCTGTTCGTCGCCAATGCCGGGGATGACGGGAACGAAGAGCACGCCCCCGCAGTCACGCGAGCGGCGGCGAGACGTGGCACCGAGGCGATCACGATCCGCGGCCGTCTCGAGGCGGAGATCGCCGAGGCCGCGGGGACGCCCGAGGAGCGTGCCGACTTCCTTGGCGAGTACGGCCTCGAGCGAACCGGGCTCGACGCGCTCGTTCAGGCCGGCTATCGGTTGCTCGACCTCGTCACCTTCTTCACGTTCGAGGGGCCCGAGGTTCGGGCGTGGACCGTGCCGCGAGGGACGAAGGCCCCGGCGGCGGGCGGCAAGATCCACTCCGATTTCGCCGACCGCTTCGTCGCCGCCGAGGTGATGCGCCT
The DNA here is from genome assembly GCA_964608345.1 of uncultured Thermotogae bacterium. Classification (GTDB taxonomy): domain Bacteria; phylum Bipolaricaulota; class Bipolaricaulia; order UBA7950; family UBA9294; genus JANQEA01. Next base: position 23,569 of record CAZSNG010000033.1, on the reverse strand, counting down.
CGAGGACATCATCGAGACCGGCACCGTGAAGGGGCTGCGGGATGCGGGGAAGCTCCACCACTCCGGTCACGACTACGTCGTCGAGGACGGCGACGTGATCCACTTCGTCTGCGGATGATGCCTCGAGTGCTCGCCCACGACGATCCGGACGCCCTGCTCGCTGTTGCCGAAGCACTCGAGACGGGGCAGACGATCATCTTCCCGACGGACACGATCTACGGGATTGGCGGGAACCCGTGGGATGCGCGATCGCTCGAGCGCGTCCGGGAACTGAAGGGCCGAACGGCCGATCAGCCGTTCGCCGTCCTCCTTCCGACCGTCGCGTCGATCGAGCGGGTCGCTGCGCTCGACGATCGCACACGCGCGATCGTCGAGCGTCTGCTTCCGGGACCCTTCACCCTGCTGTTGCCCGCAACGGCCGACGCACCTCCGGCGACGGTCCGGGAAGGGACCATCGGCATCCGCGTTCCCGCGCACCCGTTCTTCGAACGGACGCTCGCTCGGCTCGATCGGCCGCTGTTCGGCACATCGGTCAACCGCCACGGGGAGCCGCCGCTCGTCGACGTCGACGAAATCATCGACCGATTCGCCTCCGTCGATCTGATCGTCACCGGATCGACTGCCGCGAGCGCCTCGGCCATCCTCGACCTCACGGCCGATCCGATCCGTCCGGTTCGGGGTGACCTCCCCGCCGAACTCCGATCGCTGCTAGAAGAGGAGCAGAACGGCAACACCGCCCACCGCGAGCGCGGTCCCAGCAACCGCCCTCACACCGATCGGCTCCTTGAGGACGAATCGCGAGAACGGGAGAAGCAGGACCGGCGACAGCGCCATCAGCGTCGACGCAATCCCAACCTGCGCCCTCGCCAGCGCGACCAGTGAGAAGGTGACGCCGAGAAACGGTCCGGTCGTCGCCCCCCCGACCGTCGCCAGCGCGGCACGACGCGTGAACGGGTGAGCAAACGTCGATCGCCAGGCGCCGGATAGAACCGCAGGGAGCCACGCGGCGATCGTCGCGGCAAGGATCTGGATGACGTTCGTCGACAGCTCGGGATATCCGCCGCTCATCCCCTGCTTCGACAGGATGTACCGGAGCGACTGTGCTCCGACGGCACCCAGCGCGAAGAGCACGCCGGCCAGCGCGCGCCGCTGAGGCCCGCCTTCCCGTCGCTCGGCCGGACGCGCCGACACGACCAGTGCGATGCCAACGACCGTGACGAACGCAGCGACGACCTGGATCCACGTCAGTCGCTCGCCGAAGAAACCCCACGCGAGCAGCGTGCTGACAACCGGGATCAGCGCCATCACCAGGGATGTCCGGTGGGCGCCCAAGTGGAGCAACGCGGAGAACAGCAGCGCATCGGAGATCGCAAACCCGACGATCCCCGAGAGGATCAGCCACCCCCAGCGGGCCGCTTCCGCGTCGAGCGGAATCGGCGTTCGATAGACGATCGTGTGGACGATCAGAAGAAGGACGATAGCGACCAGTAGCCGCAGCCGGTTCAGCCGTGCCGGGCCGACTACGCGCACGGCGAGCGTGAACTGCACGTAGGTCAGCGTCCAGAGGACCGACGTCCCCAGCGCGGCCAGCTCTCCGATCCGTTCGACGGTCATGGCACGAGCGAACCCCTCACGCGCACACGATCGGCTCGAACCGGGCGATGAAGTGCCGCAGCGGCCCGTGCCCCTCGACGATGCGGTACCCGGGAAGGGCGGAGCGGCCGGCGGCGACGGCTTCACCGCCAGCGATCACCGCGTCGAAGTGCGCCCGCGTGTACATCCGGCGGGGAATCGCCAGCCTGACCAATTCGAGCTCGGGAAGTACCTCGTTCCCGTTCTCGTCCTCGTGGGCGAACATGACGCTTCCGACCTCGACTCCGCGAACCCCCGCCTCGATGTAGAGGCCGTTCGCCACAGCGAGGGCCGGGAATTCCTGCTGCGGGAAGTCGGGGAGCATCGCCTTCGCGTCGATGTAGACGGCGTGGCCGCCGATCGGCTCCACGATCGGCATCCCCACGGACTGCAATCCCTCGCCGAGATAGCGGGTCTGGCCGACCCGATCGGCGAGGTAGTGGAGGTCGAGCGCCTCGTACAGGCCAACGGCAATCGCCTCGAGATCCCGCCCCGCCAGACCGCCGTACGTCGGGAAGCCCTCCATCAGGATCAGTCGCTCTCGCGCCGTCTCGAACAGGTCGCGATCGTTGGTCGCCAGGATCCCTCCGATGTTGACCAAGCCGTCCTTCTTCGCGCTCATCGTCATCCCGTCCGCGATGGCGAACATCTCCCGTGCGATCTCGAGCGGCGTCTTGCCCGCGTATCCCGGTTCGCGCTCGCGAATGAAGAACGCGTTCTCGGCGTAGCGACACGCATCGAGCACGAACGGGATTCCGTGACTGCGTGCGATCCCGCTGATCTCCCGCAGATTCGCGAGCGACACCGGCTGTCCGCCACCGGAGTTGTTGGTAATCGTCATCATCACGAGCGGGATTCGATCGGTCCCTACCTCGGCGATGAGCCGCTCGAGTTTCTCGGGGTCCGCGTTCCCCTTGAACGGGTGCTGCGCCGCCGGATCGAACGCCACGTCGGCGACGACGTTCACCGGATCGCCGCCGTTGGCGATGATGTTCGCCCGCGTCGTGTCGAAGTGCATGTTGTTCGGCACGACGTCACCCGGTTTGAGGATCGAGGAGAAGAGCACGTTCTCGGCCGCCCGTCCCTGGTGGGTAGGCAGCACGTGCGCGAATCCGAAGATGTCGTCGACTGCTGCACGGAATCGGTCGTAGCTTCGACTACCGGCGTACGACTCGTCGCCGCGCATCATCGCCGACCACTGGTCCTGGCTCATCGCGCCGGTCCCGGAATCGGTCAGCAGATCGACATAGATGTCCTCCGCGTGAAGGTTGAAGACGTTGTATCCCGCCGCCTCGAGGCGGAGCGCCCGCTCCGCCTTCGTGAGAACGCGAATCGGCTCGACGACCTTGATCCGATATGGCTTGTGGGTCTCTTCTTGTCTCATTCCCGCTCCTTTCGTCGTTCGCTTGCGCCCGGCTGCTGCGCACTACCAGCAATCTGTGCAGGAGCGAAGAAACGGAGGATGGGGAATGTTGCGACGGGCGGTTTTCAGTGGATCGACGTGCCCGGGGGGCCACGTCGTAGGTGCCGCGGAGTCCCTTCCGTACGCCACGTGTCGCCTCCCTCATGCGGGTTTCGGACCGCGCGACGATGGTAGGCGATCGACCGATTCGCGGCAACCGCCGCGACTTGACGATACCTCGCGTTGACCGGTACAGTGGGAGATCCACGCCCCCGAGCAACGGTGATACGATGCGAGACCGGATCGACCGAATCATCGACCGAGAGAGGTTCGACTCCCTCCCTCGTACGCTCGACGGGGCCAAGGTCCAGGATGTTCGCTACGCGGCCGATCGGCTCGTCGACGCAACAGGCAGCAAGACCGCGCTGTTGAAGCGCGTCCGGGATCTGGTCGCCGACGGCAAGCCCGCGTCCCTCCACCTCGCGTGCCAGATGATCCCCGCGTGTGTTCAACGCGATCGGAAGGCGGCAATGAGGCTTCTCCTTCGACTCGCCGATGCCGAGGACTGGACGGTGCGCGACGCGGCAGCGGAGACCTGCGGCCGGCTGCTTCGGGACCATTTTGCCGCGATGATCGACGACCTCTACGGCTGGCGATCGCACAAGTCCGCGCGCGTCCGACGTGCCGTCGTGGTCGCCGCGGGACGGACCGCTCGCCCGGATCGCCTCGAATGGGCCGAGCCGCTTCTCAAGCTCTTGGAGCCGCTCCTCGGCGACGGCGACCCGACCGTTCGTCGCAATCTGGGCCCCTCCACGCTGGGCCGCAGTTTGCTCGGCTGCTACCCGATGATGGCGTTCGAGTACCTCCTCAAGTGGTCGACGTCCAACGATCCCGCGGTCCTGCGGAACGTCGCGATGGCGTTCTCCGGTCCCGCAGCGGAGCCGATCGCGCGAAAGGCGCTGATCGTGCTTCGGAAGCTGTCGCTCGACGAGCGCTGGCCGGTGCGACGTGGCGTCTCCTCGGCGATGTGGAAGCTCGGTCGACGCTGTCCCGAGATCGTCCGCCCCGAGCTGATGCGGTGGCTCGAAGACGAGCGGCGTGTCGACGTCGCGCGCGAGGCGCTCAGACACATCTAGCCGAGCGCGGGCGCCGGATCGATCGCTCTGCTTCGCTTCCCGCCGGGATCGATCCCGCTCTCCACGCCATGTATACTCCGCGGCACAATGAATCACGAATCCAACGCACCAAACCTGCCCGGAGCGATCGTCACCGGCAGTTCACGCGGCATCGGAGCCGCCATCGCACGCCGCCTCGGCGCGCTCGGCTACGGAGTCTGTGTCAACTACGTCGCCAACGAGGAGAGTGCGCGGTCCGTCGCAGTGGAGATCGAGGCCGCCGGCGGACGTGCGATCGTCGTTCGCGCCGACGTGGCCGATCGTGCCGAGGTTCAGCGGATGACCGATGAGACCGCCTCGGCGTTCGGTGGCATCCGGATCGTCGTCAACAACGCCGGCTTCTCGCAGCATCGGACGCTCGGAGAGATGTCGGTCGACGACTGGAACCGATCGATCGGCGTCAACCTGTCGGCAGCGATGTTCACCGTGCAGGCCGCGCTACCGCATCTGAACGCAGAACCGTGGGCCCGCGTCGTGAACGTCTGTTCGCTGAGGGCGATGACCGGATCCGATCACGGATCGCATTACGCCGCGGCGAAGTCAGGCCTGATCGGGCTGACGAAGTCACTGGCCCTCGAACTGGCCCCGACAGTCACCGTGAACGCCGTCTCGCCGGGATACACGCGGACCGACATGAACGCAGCCGCGTTGGTGACGCGGGAGGCCGAGATCGCCGCGAAGATCCCTGCGCAGAAGGTCGCCGAGCCGGACGACATCGCCGCGGTCGTCGCGTTCCTCGCCTCGGAGGACGCCGGGTACGTCACCGGCCAGACGGTCAACGCCAACGGCGGCCTGTACATGTAGCGCACAAGCCACAGTGAGGATGAACGAGATGAAACTAAGGGACTACGCGTCGGATCGAGACAAGGACGACATCCTGCGCATCTATCGCGAGGTCGGATGGTGCACCAAGTCGGAGCACGAAGAGGCGATCACCGACCTGATCGAGTGCGGCCGGACGATGGTCGCCGAACTCGATGGAACATCCGAGTGCATGGTGACGACCGATCCGGGGACGATCCGCCACGGTGCACGCGATCTGCCGCTCGTCATCGTCACCGGCGTCACGACGAGCCGTGTCGCGCGCAAGCGCGGGATCGCCGGTCGGCTGACCGCCCGTCTGCTGTCCGAGGCCGCCCGGGCCGGCGCCCTCGTCGCGGTGCTCGGCGCCTTCGACCAGGGGTACTACAACCAGCTTGGATTCGGTAACGGCGGCTACGAGCATTGGTGCACCTTCGACCCGTCCCTCCTGATCGCCACCGTCAAGCCGCGGGTCCCCGTCCGGCTCGGGATCGATGACTGGGAGTCGATGCACGCCAACCGCCTCCGTCGGCTTCGCGGGCACGGCGCGTGCAACATCGATACTCCGCAGCTAACGCTGGCCGACATGCGCTGGAGCGATGACGGTTTCGGGCTCGGCTACCGCGACGACGAAGGCACCCTGACCCACCACCTCTGGTGTTCCGTGAAAGAGGCGGAGCAAGGACCATACCGAGTCTTCTGGATGGCCTACCGCCAGAAGGATCAGTTCCTCGAGCTCCTCGCCCTTCTTCACAGCTTCGAGGACCAGATCAGCTCGATCGGACTCCGCGAGCCGCCGGGAATCCAGATTCAGGATCTGTTGAGCCGTCCGTTCCGATCCAGACAGATCACCCGCCGCTCGCCACACGAGAACCGGATGAACACAGCCTCCTACTGGCAGGCTCGGCTTCTCGACCTTCCGGGCGCTCTCGCCGAGACCGTTCTCGATACGGAGCCGATCCGGTTCAACCTGACGTTGTCCGACCCGGTCGGCGCGTTCCTCGACGCCGAAGCGCAGTGGACGGGAATCGCCGGCGACTACCTCGTCACGGCCGGGCCGGAGAGCTCCGCCGAACCGGGGCGGGATCCGTCGGTTCCGACGCTCTCCGCGTCCGTCAACGCGTTCACCCGGATGTGGCTCGGTGTCCGACCGGCGTCCATGCTCGCGTGGACCGACGAACTCGTTGGCCCGCCCGATCTCCTCGACCGGCTCGATCGGACGTTCCGCCTGCCGCCACCTTCTCCGGACTGGGAGTTCTGACGCCGCTTCACCCGACGCAGATCAGTTCGCGTTGGGGCACCGACAGGAACTCGCATCCGTCCTCGGTGACGAGCACGTCTTCCTCGAGGCTGACCTGCCCGAACGAACGCGTCGGGATGTTCGGTTCGATCGTGAACACGTTGCCCGCCTCGACCCGACCCTCGACCGTCCCGGCGTAGCGCTCCCACTGCGGTCCGAGCAGAACGCCTCCGTCGTGGGCATTCCTGCCGATCTGATGGCCGAGCGCGTGTCGGTAGCCGGGATACCCCTGTTCCTCCAGGTGGCGCCGCGCGACTCCGTCGACCTCGAACCCGATCGCGCCGGGCCGCAGCGCCGCGGCGCCAATGTCGATCGCCCCGACGACCGTTTCGAGCGCGTGTGCAATCTCGTCAGGCACCTCGGACGGATCGCCGAAGAAGACCATCCGCTGCAGGTCGGAGCAGTAGCCGTTGACGCGAACGCCGAAGTCGAAGTGCAACAGCTGACCGCGCTTCGTTCGGTTCTCGGTCGGGCCGACGTGCCCGAACGCCTTGTCCGGCCCGGCGTCGACGGCGGGGTTGTGTCCCGGATGCCACGCGGGGCCGGCGCCGTACGCGCGGACCCGCTCGTGGAACATCGCCTGGATCTCCCGCTCCGTCTGCCCGATCTCCAGCCGTTCGATGACTTCGGCGAAGATCCGCTCCGTCATCGCGACGGCGGCGCGGATCTGCTCGATCTCGCGGGGGAGCTTCCGCCCGCGCACGCGCCGGATCAGGCCCTCGGCGGACACGAGCCGCTCGCGATACGGCGTGCCCTCGAGCGTCGTGTGCAGTACTTCCCGCATCCCGGCCGTCAGCCCGTCCGCCCCGACGTCGGTCCTGCTGACGTCGATCGCGATAGTGTTCGGATCGATTCGGGCGAGCTCGGCCCGCAAGAGGTCGCCGATCCCCTCGTCGTAGTCGACAACGCGATCGAACGCGGAGCCCTGGACCCCCGCCGCGTCGTAGCTCGCGACGATCGCGGTTCGCGAACCATCGCGTGCGAGCAGGAGCGCCGACGCTCCGACGAGATCTCCGTCGAAGACGAAACGCATCGCCGGATCGGCGATTTGATCCGTCTCACGGACCCAGATCAACCAGCAATCGAGATCGAGTTCCTCGAGGATCCCGCACACCTGTCGTGCCTTCTCCGCTTCGATGGATTCGTTCACGGCTCCCCTCCCACGGCATCTTACTCGTTCGACGGTCGGTGTATCCGCTTGAACCGATCCGTCGGTTCGCGCGACGGACGGATGATAGAATGCAGCGAAGCGATAGCAGACCATGGAGGTGGCGTAGACCATGAAACTCTTGAGAGGTGCCATTACGGGTGGTGGAGTTGCGGCGTTCTTCTTCTTCAGCTGGATCATTCAGCTGCTCTGGAACTCGATCGTCGTCGATCAGCTCTCGTTGGTTGCCGTCAAGGTGACCTACTGGCAGGCCGCCGCGCTCTGGTTCCTGATCACGATCCTCACCGCGTGGACGGGAATCGGAATCGCACCGGCGATCTCGAAGAAGTGGCGGAAGTTCTGCGACTGAGCGACCGCCGTCGGATGAGAGCGGCACCGCACGTCGCGATCGGCGTGAGATGCGTACCGCTCGGTCGCGCTTGCCCCACCGCGTGGGCGGCCGGGGAACGCGAAGGAGGAAGAGCATGAAACTGGTCAAGAAGTCGTTGGGCGCCGGGGGCGTCGCGGCGTTCTTCTTCTTCAGCTGGATCATTCAACTGCTGTGGAATTCGATCCTCGTCGATCAGCTCGCGCTGGTCGCCGTCAAGGTGAACTACTGGCAGGCCGCCGCTCTCTGGTTCCTGGTGACCATCCTCACCGCGTGGACCGGGATCGGCACTGCCCCGACGCGCTTGCGGCGGACTCACCGGACGAGGGACTGGGACGAGTTCGGCCACCGGGTCGAGCGCAAGTTCCGCCGCGGGATCTCGCGGTGGCTCGACGACGACTCCGAGAGCATGGACGAACTCGGCGAGCGGATCGAGGCGAAGATCAAGCGCGGCTTCGCCCGATGGGTCGAGGTCGACGAGGACACCGACTGGGACGACCTCGGCGAGCACATCGAGCGGAAGATCAAGCGGAAGATCCGCGACTGGGCGGAGGACGACGAAGCGTAGCCTGCGCCTTCGCGACAGGAGGATCGATGGCCCGCTACGATCCGGACTGGGTCCGGTCGCACTACGACGCCTACGGGATGCAGGAGTGGGATCGCTGGGACGAGTCCCCCGTCGAGCGGGTCAAGTTCCACGTTCATCTTCACTATCTGCAGCAGCACGTTCGGTCCGGCGACCGCGTGCTCGAGATCGGCGCCGGCGCCGGACGGTTCACGCGGGAGCTCGCGCGGATCACCGATCGGGTCGTCGTCGCCGACATCTCCCCCGGACAGCTGAAGCTCAACCGGGAGAACGCAGCGCGGCTCGATTTCGCGTCGGCGGTCGAAGCATGGATCGAATGCGACATGTGCGATCTGACACCGCAGTTCGAGGACGGGACGTTCGACGCGATCGTCTGCACCGGCGGCCCGCTGAGCTACGTGTTCGAGCGCCGCGACGACGCGGTCGGCGAGCTGTACCGGGTCGCCCGGGCCGGCGGCACGCTCGTCATGAGCGCGATGTCGCTCTGGGGCTCCGTCCATCAGTACCTGCGCGGCGTCCTCGCCATCGACCCGGAGGCAAACCGGTCGATCGTTGCGAGCGGCGACCTGAGCCCGGAGACGATCGGGCCGGGCCGTCATTACACGCACATGTATCGATCGACCGAGCTGCAGAGGTTGCTCGAGCGGGGCGGCTGGGACGTCGTGACGATGTCGGCGAGCGATTGCCTCTCCGTGGGGTGGGTCGATCTCCTCGAGGACCTCCCGGAGAGCGATCCGACGTGGGCCCACTTGATCGAGATGGAGCTCGAAGCAAGCAGGGAACCCGGCTGTCAGGACATGGGAACCCATCTGATCGCCGTCTGCCGGAAACCGCCGGCGTAGGCGCTACCGCGCGGAGCGCTCGTACGGCCGATCCCGGAGCCTCTCCTTGGCACCGTTCTTCGCCGCCATCCTCCGCCACATGGCGTTGCCGACGACGATGTACAGCCAGCGTGGCAGGAGCGGCCGACGCGTCAGTCGCTCCACCTCGTCGGGGACGAGGATCTCGATGTCCAGCGCCTCGACCAGGATGTCGAACGCCTCGCGGATGCGCTTCGTGATCGTGCCGCCGCCGCCGGTCGACACGCCGCTCGCCCACTCGAAGCGAGCGCTCTGCGCGAATCGCGCGAGCAGCTGCTGGCAGGTGTCGTTCTGGCTCGGCTCAACAAAGCCGCAGTTCACGATCGACACGAATCGGGGGATCCGTGCGCTGTCGTCCGAACGCCGGTGCTCTGCGATCAGCTCCAGCGCGCGAATCGCCGGCGCAGGCAACGTATCGACGTACAACGGCGATGCAAACACCACGACGGACGCGCGATCGATCGCGCCCATCAGCTCCGCGCGGGACTCTTCCGATCGGACTGCCGCGTGGAGGTGAATCGACTCGCTCGTCCAGCCTCGTCGCTCGAGGCGTTCGAGGACGAGCCCGCCAAGCCGCGACGAGTTGCTCCGCCCGAGCCCTTTCGGGCTCCCTACAAGGAGAAGCACGCGCTCGCCCGCTTCGCTCACGATCCGATCACCTTCCCCACGGCCTGCTCGATCGCCCGCCGCGTCGCCTCCTCGTCATCGGTCGCCGACACGACGCACGCCCCGTCCGACGGGGCGGCGAAGTTGATCGCGTTTCGGCGAACCACCGTCTCGAACAGCTCTTCCTCGTCCGGATCGACCGGCCCGCGCCGGCGGATGCCGATCCCGAGCACCCGCGGATACCGGGCGTAGCGTTTCACATGATGGACTTCTCCACCCACGCGGCGGAAGAACGGCGAGATGTTCGGAATGAAGCGGTCGATCGCCTTCTTCAGCTCGGAGGAGTAGCCGCCGAACGTCAGCGGCGTCAGGAAGATCAACAGATCGCAGTGCATGATCCGGCGTGCGACGTCGCGGCCGGCATCGTCGATCACACAGACGCCGGGCGTCTTGATCCAGCAGCCGAAACAGCCGAGGCACGGCGCGATGTCGACCTCCGCCAGCGCGATGCGATCGACGCTCCACCCATCGCGGCCGAGAAGGTCGGCCGCCGTGTCGCCCGCGCTCCGCGTCTCCGGGCCGGATTCCGTTGCACCGTCGAGAATCAACGCCTGTTTCGCCATCGCGTGCCCATCCTATCGCAACGGGCAGCCCGGCTCCACTCCTCGTCCGGTGCCCGATCGTCTCCCGCGGCCGAGACATCCTGCCTTGGCGGTCGACCGCGCCCTCGGTACCCTCCGGACGCATGGCTTCGATGAACGTACCCTGGATGCCCGACCTCCGAAGATCGTCGTTGACGACGGCGGCCCGGTGCCTGTTGGCCTCCGGCGTCGGCGCCGCGGCCGCACTCGCTCTGCTGGTCGCGCATGTCGTCGCGCCGCTTCCTGTGCTGCAGATCGCGGCCCTCTGGATCCTCGGGACGTCATTCCTGGGCACCTGGGCCGGGATCCTCACCTGGCGAATGCCGGTGTTCGGGAACCGCGCACTGGTCCTGTTCGCGCTCGCGTGGGCCGCTGGGATGGCCCTCTCCGTCTGGCTCGCCGGATGGGCGCTCCGCTCGCACGCGTTCCTCTGGCGCATGTCGATCCAGTGGCTCGCCCTCTCCCAGAGCTTCGTCGTCGGCGCGCTCCTGCTGCGCGCGCTGCTGCGAAAGCGCGCCACGCCGTTGATCGGCCGTCTCCTGTCGCTCGTCTCGCCGCTGATCGTCCTCGTCGTGATCCTCGTCACGTCCCTCGGTCGGGCCCCCTCCTAGACCCCAGCCGCGGTGCTTGGCGCCGCTCGCTGTTCCTGTGCTACACTCCCCGACGATCTCGTGCAGGAGGAGCACATGGCCAAGAAGCTGATTCGAAGCACGTCCGACTCGATGCTGGGAGGGGTTTGCGGCGGATTGGGGACGTATTTCGACGCCGATCCGAACTTGATCCGGCTGATCTTCGTCATCTTCGCCGCTGTTACGGGGGTCGGTGTCCTCGTCTACTTGGCGCTCTGGCTGATCCTCCCCGAAGAGGGAGAAGGAGAGAAGCAGCCGCTCGCCGACCGCGTTCGGGGCGGAGCCGACGAGATCGTCGATCGGGCGAAGCGGTTCGGCGAGGAGGTTCGGTCGACGCCGGGCTCCTCCAGCCGAGCGGTGACGTTCCTGATCGGGCTCGTCCTGGTCGCCCTCGGCGTCGTGTTCCTCCTCCGGAACTTCGGGATCGCCTGGCTGGGCTGGGTCCGATTCGGCACCCTGTGGCCCGCTCTACTGATCCTCGTCGGCGGCGCATTCCTGTGGCGCTGGCTCAGAGGGGGTGAGTGACGTGCGTATCCGTCGAGTGAGCGGTCTGCTGCTTCCGGTGATCATCGTCGGCGCCGGCATCGTACTCTTGCTCAATACGACCGGCGTCCTCAGCTGGTCCGCTTGGTCGGAGCTCGGGCGCCTGTGGCCGATTGCGGTCATCCTGTTCGGCCTGAGCATCGTCTGGCAGCGGTTCAGGGACCGAGTATGACGTCCCCGGCTCGTAGAAGCCGCACGCGCCGCGGCGGCCTGATCTTCCCGCTCGTCATCGTCACCGTCGGCGTCGTGCTGTTGTTGACCAATCTGGGCGTCGTGTCGTCCAGCGTGTGGGGTCAGCTCGTCCGCTTCTGGCCCGTTCTTCTGATTGCCCTCGGATTCGACATCCTCGTCGGGCGACCCTCGATCGGATCGGCCATCTCCACGCTGATCGCCACCTGCCTACTCGTCGCGCTCGCCTTGGCCGCGATCACGCTGTTCGGCCCGGAGGCGTGGGTCACGCGACAGCAGTCCTTCGCCCATCCGCTCGGATCGGCGACCGCCGCGAAGGTCGACTTGGCCTGCGATGGGTGCGCCATCGCCCTATCCGGCACCGCAGCCCCGGCGAACCTGATCGAAGGCACCGTGTCGGTGCGGCGGGACGAGCGGCTCGCCCAAGTGGGCGAGCGAACCGGCGAGACGATCCTCTTCGAGTTGACCGGCGATCCGATCCTGCCGTCCTTCCGGACGGCGGCGCGCGGGGAACGCCCGTGGGAGCTACGCCTCCACGCCGGAGTCCCGATCGACCTGACCGTGTCGACGGACGGGACGATCGACCTCGACCTGCGGGCGCTTCGGATCGCCTCGGCCGACGTCTCCGCCGAGCGCGAGACGTGCACGATCGTCCTCCCGGAGAACGGCCGTACGACGGCCCACGTCTCGGCCGACAATCTGCTCGTCCGGATCCCCGACGGCGTCGGTGTCCGGGTCATCGGAACACCGACCGGCGATCTAGACCTCCCGAACGGCTACGTCGGGAGCCCCGGTGATCTCCACTCGCCCGATTACGCCGAGGCCGAGGCCACCACCGATCTCTACCTCCGTCCCGGCGCCGGCGACGTGGAGATCGTTCCCCTCGACGTGGGACCTGTGGGCGAAGTGGACGCGACGTAGGCTCCGTTCGAGTACCGCCCCGGCCGCTTGGCCGTTCCCTTGGCTCGGTCTACGATGGACGCGGAGGCGATCGGAGTTGAATCGAACGAGAATCCTGTTCGGCGTACTGCTCATCGCGGCCGCCCTGCTGACGTTGACCTCATGCGAGTGGTTCTACGCGCTGTTCGGCGACCCGCCAACCGCGGTGGTCTCCGCCGACCCGACCGCCGGAGCCGCACCGCTCGACGTCATCTTCGATCTCTCCGGCTCCACGGCACCGGCCGGCGTCCACCAGGTCCGGCTCGACTTCGGCGACGGCAGCGACTTCGCCACGCGAACCGATCTCGGCGATCCGATCGTTCACACCTACGCCGCGGCCGGAGCGTACACCGCCGTCTTGGAGCTGACCGACTCGAACAGCATGACCGATCACGACACGGAAACGATTGTCGTCGGTGAACCTGCCGAGCCGGAGCCCGGACCGATCGCGGTCCTCGGCTCGGACGTAACGGTCGGCGATCCGCCGCTGATCGTTTCGTTCGACGTCTCCCTTTCCTCCGCCCCGGACAGCCGACTGGTCTCCTACCAACTCGATTTCGGCGACGGCACGCCGGTTCATGTCGGGACGGGCTTCTCCTCGCCGATCATCCACCTCTACGCCGGCGCCGGGCACTACACGGCGGAGCTCACCGTGATCGACGCGGAAGGCCTGACCGGCACCGCCACGCTCGAGATCGTTGCGACCACCGAAGCACAGGGGGACGAACCAGTCGCACGGTTCGATTGGACTCCCAACAAGCCGAATATCGACCAGATCGTGACGTTCGACGCCGATGGGTCGTACGACCTCCAGCGCAGATCCATCGACCCGATGGCGATCGTCGTCTACACGTGGGACTTCGGCGACGGATCGGAGGCGGCAACGACGGCCGAGACCGTCGAGCACACCTACACCTGGCCCGGCAGATACGATGTCACACTGACGGTGTACGACGACGACGGGGTGGCGGGGACCCTCACCAAGGAGATCACCGTCCGCGGCGCGATCGCCTACGTCACCTCGCTCTTCGACGGCACACTGTCCGAGATCCGTTTGCCATCGAACACAGTCTCCACTGCGGCCAAGCCGTTCGAGTGGTTGGGCGACGTGACGATCGATCCGGACGGCATGTCCGTCTACGTCGGAGGTGCTTCGTTCGTCACGTTAACGACGGGGGTGGTGAAGATCCGGACGTCGGATCACACCCTCCAGGGGCAGGCCGACGCCCTTGACATCTTCCCATTCGACATCGTGTCCAGTCCGAGCGGGAATGTCCTCTACGCCGTCGGCGGCCTCTTCCTCTTCGCCCCGGCAGATGAGCTTCTGGTCATCAATCCCACGACGATGACGGTGATCGATACCGTCACCGTTCAGAGCTATCCCACGACGATCGCGTTCTCCCCCACCGAACCGCTCGCCTACGTCGTAGGCGACGATCCCGAGAGCCTCCTACGCATTGACACGAGCACGCACACCGTCGCGGGTGCCATCGATCTCTCCCCGTGGGGCACCCCGCACGGAATCGCCGTCACGTCGAACGGCTTATGGGCCTACGTGACGCTCCCAGGGCAGGCAGAGATTCTCGAGATCGACCTGGTCAACAGCGTCGTCGCCAACGTCTTCGCACTGCCCGTACTTGCCGAACCGGGAGCGATCGCGCTGACCCACGACGACGCATTCGCCTACGTCACCGACTACACGAACAGCTCCGTACACGTCGTCGACGTACAGCTCCGCACGGCTGTCGATGAGATCCTGCTCGACGACGCGACCTACGGGCTTGCCTGGCCGTGGGACATTGCGATCTCCCCGGGAGATTCGGTCGCCGTCGTCCCGTTCGGTGCGGACCTGACTTGGCTCGCGGCCTGGTGGGGGGGCGGTCTACCGTTCGTCCCGGCCCTCCCAACGTTCATCATCGATCTCGACACGAACACCGTCATCGACACAGTCCAGACCGGATTCGGTCCGCTGTTCGTCGACATCTGGGGCGTCGAGTACTAGCCGCGAACGACCGCGCGGCGCCCGATCGTTCGCTTGAACCAGCGGTAGCTGTCTTTGGGAGTGCGCTCGCCGGTATCGAAGTCGACATGGACGAGGCCGAATCGCTTCGTGAAGCCGTACGACCACTCGAAGTTGTCCATCAGCGACCAGGCGAAGTATCCGCGCAGGGGGATGCCCGCCCCAACCACACGCGCAGCCTGTTCGAGATGCAGGCGGAGGTACTCGATGCGTTCCGCGTCTCGAATCCGACCGTCGGGGTCGATCACGTCGGGGTACGCCGCGCCGTTCTCGGTGATGTAGTAGGCGGGGAATGCATACTCCCCGTGGATCCGGCCGACGATCTCGAACAGGCCCTCGGGGTACACCTCCCACCCCATCTCCGTCAGGCCCGGCCGCTCGTGAACCGTCCGCGGAGCGTTCTCCTCCTCGGCAACGGCCCCGCTGCGCTCGATCCGCCGCGTGTAGTAGTTGACACCGAGGAAGTCGAGCGGCGCGGCAATCCGATCCATGTCACCTTCACGGACAAACGACTCGAGGACCGTTCGATCGTACGGAACGGCTTCGGGGTAGCCCTTCCCGACGAGCGGATCGAGGAAGGTGCGATTGAGGAGGCCGTCGCCTTGCGCCGCAGCGAGGCAATCCTGTTCGCTCGGTGACGCAGCGTGCAACGGCTGATGGACGTTCGTGATCCCCACTCTCGCGCCAGGCACGACCCCCCTCAGGATCGGCACGCTGCGACCGTGCGCCAGCAGCAGGTGGTGCGTGGATGCCAGCATCTCGCGCTCGTCACGATGGCCGGGGGCGTGGCGGCCCTCGTAGTGGCCGATCACGGCCGACACGAACGGCTCGTTCAGCGTGATCCAATCCTTCACGCGGTCGCCAAGCCGTCGTGCGACGGTTTCGGCAAACTCGCAGAACGCCTCGGCCGTCTCCCGCGCGGGCCAACCACCACGCTCCTGCAGTGCTTGCGGCAGATCCCAGTGATAGAGGGTCGCAAACGGCCGGATTCCCTTCTCGAGCAGCGCGTCGACGAGACGATCGTAGAACGACAGGCCGGCCTCACTGACGGTGCCGCTCCCTCGCGGCAGCACGCGCGGCCACGAGACGGAGAAGCGATACGCGTCGAGCCCAAGATCGGACATCAAGGCCACGTCCTCCGCGAACCGATGCACGTGGTCGCAGGCGACGTCGCCGGTCACTCCATCCTCGATCGTCCCCGGCGTGTGGGTGAATCGATCCCAGATCGACTCTCCCTTGTCGTCCTCGTCCCACGCCCCTTCGATCTGGTACGACGACGTTGCTGCACCGAAGAGAAACCCGTCGGGAAGAGCCGGACTCGTCATGATGTCCCTCCCAGGGTCACGGTCACGGCGTGAGTCTCGCCGTCGTCGAACACGGGTAAGATCGAGCCGTCGATCGGCGTTCCGTCCACGTGGATAGCGAGGGCTTCGCCGGAAGCCGCCTTCCGTTCGACGCGAATGTCGTACGTTGCTTCGCGGAATCGCCGAACCATCCGATAGCCACTCATCGCCTCAGGAATGCACGGATCGATCTCGAGGCCGTCGTACGTCGGTCGGACGCCGAGAATCCATTGAGTGACCGCCACGAACGCCCACGCGGCAGTTCCGGTCAACCACGAGTTGCGCGCCCGGCCGTGGTCTGCAGCGTCCCGGCCGACGATCGTCTGTGCATAGACGTACGGCTCGCATCGGTGCACTTCGCTGATCGCCTCGCGATACGACGGGTTGATTCGCCTCGCTGCTTCCCACGCGCGCTCCGCTCGAGCGAGGCGGCACGCGGCGATGACGATCCACGGGTTCGTGTGGCTGAAGATGCTGCCGTTCTCCTTGTAGCCCGGCGGATACGAGCTGATCTCGCCGAGTTCCGGCCGGTAGCTCGTGAACGCCGGCTGAACCAGCAGGATCCCGTGCTCAGTGGTGAGTTCGCGCTCGACGGCGTCGAGCGCACGCGCAGCTCTCCCATCATCGAGCCCGATGCCGGCCATCGGGCAGATGCCCTGCGGCTCGACGAAGATACGCCCCTCATCGCTCTCCTTCGATCCGACCTTCCGGCCGCTTGCGTCGTACGCCCGAAGGAACCACTCCCCGTCCCAGCCGAATGCGTCGATCGCGGCGCGCATGTCATCGACCGCCGCCCGAAGCCGCAACGCGTCGGCCTCGTCTCCATGCCGTCTGCAGATCTCCGCCAGCTCGTCGCCGGCGAGGCAGAACAGACCGGCGATGAAGATCGATTCAGCCGTGTTGCCGTCCCGCATTGGCGCCGTTTGGAACGGCTCGTCGGGATCGGTGGAGTGGCTGTTCAGATTGAGGCAGTCGTTCCAGTCGGCCCGGCCGATCAGCGGTAGCCGGTGCGGGCCGCGGCGATCGAGCGTGTAGTCCGCGGCCCGCAGGAGGTGGCCGTGCAATGTATCGGTCGTCTCGTCGCAGTCGCCGTAGCCCACCGACTCACGCAGAATCGACGTGTCGCCCGTCTCCTTCAGATACGCCGCCGTGGCGTGGATCAGCCAGAGGGGATCATCGTTGAAGCCACTGCCGATCGCGTCATTGCCGCGCTTCGTTAGCGGCTGGTACTGGTGGAATGCGCCGCCGGAAATGAGCTGGGTCGACGCCAGGTCGAGGAGTCGTGCGCGCGCGCTCTCCGGCATCATGTGGACAGAGCCGAGCAGGTCCTGGTTCGCGTCCCGGAAGCCGATGCCACGCCCGATTCCGGACTCGTATCTCGATGCAGAGCGCGAGACGCTGAACGCGATGGCGCACTGGTACGCGTTCCACGTGTTGACCATCCGATCGACGTCCGGATCGCCCGTGTCAACCTGCAATACGGAGAGATCTGCGGTCCACCGCTCGCGAAGGCTCTCGAGCGCTTCGTCGGCGCCGTCAGGGCACAGGTACCGCTCGATCCCCCGGCGGGCCGAGGCAACGTCCGGCACCGCTCCCCGGTCCTCGTGGTATCCGAGGACGAACACGACGCGTTTGGCCTCGCCCGGCTCGAGCGCGAGGCGCACATGATGGACGCCGACCGGCGATCCGCCGACGCCGATCTCGTCCGTAGTCATTCCCCGCTCGACGACCTCCGGCGCGTCCCATCCGCGATACGGACCGAGAAACGCTTCGCGCTGTGTCTCGTACCCGCCGAGCGGCTCCGAGCAGCTGAACGTCGCGAAGTGGTTCCGCCGCTCGCGATACTCCGTCATGTGGACGATCGTCGATCCCTCGACGACGACCTCACCGATGTTCAGGTTGCGCTGGAAGTTGGTCGCATCATCGTGCGCATTCCACAAGCAGAACTCGACGCTCGAGAACAGCGACAGCCGAACGGCTCGCTCTCGCCGATTGGTGATTCGCATCGACCAGATCTCCAGCGGAGCATCGGTCGGAACGAAGAAGGTCGTCTCCGCCTCGATCCCGGCACGTGTCGAACCGATGACGGTGTAGCCGAGCCCGTGTCGGCACACGTATTGCTCGAGATCGGCTCGCGTCGGCTGCCACGTGGGCGACCAGTACGCGCCGTCCTCCTCATCGCGCAGGTAGACATAGCGCCCGTTCGCGTCAACCGGAACGTCGTTGTAGCGATAGCGAGTGAGTCGCCGCAGGCGCGCGTCGCGATAGTACGTGTAGCCGCCGGCCGTGTTCGAGATGATCCCGACGAGGCCGTCCCCCAAAAGGTAGTTGATCCACGGCAGCGGTGTATCCGGGCGGTGGATGACGTACTCGCGCCGCTCGTCGTCGAAGTGGCCGTACCTCATCGACCGGCCCCTGGCGCGAGCGCCGCGTGCAGTCGGCCTCCAGGCTGGGTGGGCCGTGCGCGTTGCGTATCTTGTTCGGGGCGCGTCGTTTTCTCCATGTGCGGCCTACCTCGATCCGCAGGACTTCCGAACGATCAGCTCCGTCGGCAGCACGATTCGCTGAGACGACGAAGTGCCTTCCTCGCGTTCGAAGCGCTGGATCAGCACTTCGACGGCCAGGTGCCCCAGCCGCTCGATCGGCTGGCGAACGGTCGTCAGCTCCGGATCGACTGTCAGAGCCGATGGGATGTCATCGAATCCGACAACAGCGATGTCTTCCGGCACCCTCAGCCCCTCTGCGCGGATCGTCCGGATCGCGCCGATTGCCATCGAGTCGCTTGCGGCAAACACCGCCGTCGGACTCTCGGATAGCAGCTGGGCCATTGCCGCGCGCCCGCCTGCCTCCGTGAAGTCTCCCTCAGAAACCAGTCCGTCGGAGACAGGCAGGCGGTGCATCTCCATGGATTCGCGATATCCCTGGAAGCGATCCTGCGCGGGCGTCATGTCTTGCGGACCCGTGATCGTCCCGATTCGGTCGTGTCCGAGCCGGATGAGGTGTTCGGCCGCCATGCGCGCCCCGCCGATGTTGTCGACATCGATGTAGTTCACCCGATCGTCCGGGTGGCGTCCGACGGTGATGAACGGAATCCGCTCATCGAGCAGGCTGGGCACCAGCTCATCGGACAGCGACGCGTTGGCCGCGATCACGCCCTCGAGGTAGCCGCTCCGCAAGACCCGGTCACGCAGCATGCTCGAGTCCATCGATGCGGTGAACAGCGAGAGCAGCAGCTGGTACCCGGCCCGATTGCAGGCCTCGGTGGCACCGCGCAGCATCAGCGGGAAGTACGGGTCGGTGAACAGCTTCGTGACGGACTCCGGAACGATCATCGCCAGGATGTGGGTCCGATTCGTCGCCAAGCTGCGCGCAATCCCGTGCGGACGATAGCCCGTGCGTTCGATCGCCGCTTCCACGCGGGCGCGTGTCTTCGAACTCACGTTGGGATGGTCATTCACAACGCGTGAGACCGTCGACCGCGAAACCCCCGCCTCTCGCGCAATCTCGTCGAGTGTCCGAGCCACAATCCCTCCCTGGAAGCGCTTCCAAGCCTATCACGGCTGATCGATCCTGTCAATGCCGCGTCGGGAATGACGTCTGCATAAGGGTTTCCGGTGGCAGAGCTCTTCGGTTTCGTGTCCTGAAATCGATCGGATCCTGGCTGGATTGGGACGCGGTCCAGGCAAATCGACGCCGAGCGGGGAAGCGAGCCCGCCTCCGTCGCCGGCTCATCGCCCACCTCGGATGCCTGGAATACGGTCTTCAACGGGACCATCGCAAGGGATTGGGAGCGCTGCCACGCTGCGGCGCATCTCTACACCGCCCAATTCTAGCACTCTTCGCTATGTCAGCGTCGATATCCGCAGCGCTCTGGTTTCCGAACAGTGCGGCTGGCGTATCTCGATTGAGGCTGCGCCAGCCAGTAATAACCTATACAATAGCATTTACGCGATGCTTGACAGCTTCCGGGATTCGTGCTATGGTTGGGAGCGCTTCCAGGGAGGCACAGTGGATCGACATCCGAATTCGCCCCAACGGCGAGCCCGTCCGAATCAACCCACCGAGACAGGATTGTCTTCGTGTTCTCGACAGACGAGCTCGCGTGGGCTTCGGTGTCATGACTCCTCTGTGCGTCTCTGGAGGCGCCTCCACTAGGTAGTCGGAAGCTCCTCTCGGGGGTGATGGAACGGACGAAGGGCAGTAGGTGGGAAGGCTCACAGGAAGAGAGCAAAGGGAGGCTGTATGTGGTCAAGGAGTAGAAGCATCATCACCATGCTGGTGCTCGTACTACTGTCTGTTGGACTGCTCGGCGCAGTCGCCGTTGGGCAGGTCTACGAGCGAAGCGAGACGCTCTACGTCAGCGGTGCCGCGTGGGGACCTGCAAACGACTGGAACCCCTTCATTACGTGGAGCAAGGCCAACACGACCGGAACCATCGGATTCGTGTACGAGACCCTGTTCATGTACGACCCGCTGAACGATGCGTTCATCCCGTTCCTCGCTGAGAAGGGCGAATGGATCACGGACACATCGTACGAGGTAACCCTCCGCCAGGGGATCACATGGACGGATGGAACTCCGATGACAGCGGAAGACGTGGCATTCACCATGAACCTGGGGAATGAATACGCTGCGCTGTGGTATGCCCCGATGTGGGACTACGTGACGAGCGTGATCTCCTTCGGCGACTACATCGTCCGATTCGACTTCACGGATGCTCCGCTGTATCAGGAGTTCGACAACAACCTCTACAACATCCCGATCGTCCCCAAGCACATTTGGGAGACCAAGACGGAAGCCGACATCACCGGCGGCGCCAACGAGGATCCGGTTGGCTCGGGTGCGTACATGTACGACACGCACAGTTCCGACCGCAACATCTGGCTCCGAAACGAGAACTGGTGGGGCAACGACGTGTTTGGCGTGCCTGCGCCGAAGCGAATCGTTGATATTCGCTTCTCCAGCAACAGCGTCGCGCTTGGATCGGTCATCAAGGGTGACGTCGATCTGAGCAACAACTTCCTGCCCGGCATCGCGGGGCTCGCCGAGAAGGGCTACGTCACGACGTACTTCGAGGGCGCTCCCTTCATGCAGGCGGCAAACACGGCGGTCCTGTTCCTGAACACGACGAAGCCCCCGATGGACGATGCCGCATTCCGAAAGGCGTTGGCCTATTCGATCAACGTCGACGACATCGTCAACGTGGCCTACGCCAATCTGGTTGCCGCAGCCAGCCCCACGGGGCTGTTGCCCGCGCTGTCCAAGTACGATGACCAGGCCGTCATTGACTCGCTAGGTTGGACGTACGATCCAGTGGAAGCCGCGCGCATCCTTGCGGACAACGGCTACGTCGACGTCGACGGTGACGGCTTCGTGGAAGCCCCAGATGGTTCGGCATTCGCGCTCGAAGTCACCTGCCCGTTCGGTTGGACGGACTGGATGGAGTCGATTGCCGTCATCTCCGACAGCGCCAAGGCCGTCGGAATCAACATCGAAGACGTGACCCCCGACTACGGGTCCTGGAACACGGCGCTCACGGACCAGACGTTCGACATGACGTTGAACAACTGGGCGAACCTGAGCAACACGCCGTGGACGCTCTACAACCTGCTGTTCAACCACCCGATCAAACCGATCATGGGTAGCGGCAACTTCGGTGCGTACGACAACCAGGAGCTGTTCGACCTGGTCGACGCGCTGGCCGCCGTCCCGACCACGGACATCGCTGGGATGCAGGCCGTCTGCTCGCAGATTCAGACGATCATGCTGACCGAAGTCCCGATGGTCCCGCTTTGGTACAACGGGCTCTGGGCGCAGTACAGCGATGCGGTCTGGACGAACTGGCCGGTGGATGGTGCAAACGATCCGGCGCGCCTGCCCACGACCTGGTCCGGGTACTGGCAGCTCGGCGGTTTGCTCACGCTCATCGAGCTGGAGCTTGCCGAGTAGATTGAATCCAACGCGCCCCTTCCGTACGCTGCGGAAGGGGCGTTCCTTTGCCCTCGGGGGTCGGGAGGAGTACGCGTGAGGCGATACTTCGGACGAAAGCTGCTGATCTACCTGGTCACATTCTTCGTTGCCGTAACCATTGACTGGATGATCCCAAGATTCATGCCGGGCAACCCCGTGCAGAACATGCTGGCCAGAGTTTCCGTTCGTCCGGAAGCCGCAGAAGTGATGTACGGATACTATACTGAAGCCTTCGGGCTGGATGCTCCCATCTGGAAGCAGTACCTCAATTTCTGGAATGCGCTGTTCCACGGCGACCTAGGCACGAGCGTCTACCTGTTCCCTCAACCTGTATCCAAAGTCCTTCGGGAATCGATACCGTATGACATCTTCCTTCTGCTGCCGGCCATCCTGTTGAGCTGGTGGGCAGGGAACAAGTTCGGTGCATTCGCCGCCCGCACCAAGCGGCTGGACAACACGCTGCTGCCCATCGGCTACATCCTGACGGCGACTCCGTACATGTGGCTCGGCATTCTGCTAGCTTGGGCGTTCGGCGTTGTGTTCGATCTCTTCCCAATCGCGGGGGCGTATAGCTTCTCGATGCGGCCTCACCTCTCCTGGGTCTTCATCTGGGACGTCCTGAAACACTGGTTCCTACCATTTGCCTCGCTGTTCCTCGTCGGATTCGGTGGCTGGGCGATCGGCATGCGCAACATGATCATCTACGAGCTGGAAGCCGACTATTCGCACTACCTGGAGGCACTCGGTGCACCCCGCAAGCTTGTGCGGAAGTACGCGTTTCGCAACGCGATCCTGCCACAGATCACCGGGCTCGCGCTCCAGCTCGGTGTCATCGTCGCCGGGGCGCTCGTCACTGAAGTCGTGTTCTCGTATCCGGGCATCGGCTACCTCTTGCTGGCAGCGATTCAGAACCAGGACTACTTCCTGATTCAAGGATGTTTCTTGTTCATCATTTCCGGCGTCCTGCTGGCGAACTTCCTGATCGATGTGGTCTATGTCATCGTCGACCCTCGAATCCGCCGTGGAATGGTGGGGGAATAGAAGTGGCCCAAGACAGGAAGGATCGGAAGAAGAAGCGAAGCGAGGTTCTGTACTTCGCGCTCCGCAACAGCAAGCTCAAGATCGGAGCCGTCGTTGTCATCGCATTCGTGATCCTTGCGCTCATCGGTACCCTCCTTACGGGTTTTGACCCGCGCGAGTATGTCGGTCCCATGTCCGAGGCGCCGTGCTCCGAGTACTGGCTCGGCACAACCTTCTTCGGCCAAGACGTGTTCACCCAATTCGTGCATGGATTGAGAGCGACATTCCTCGTCGGGCTTGTGGGGGGCGGACTTGCCGCACTCATCGGCATGCTGGTCGGGTTCGTTGCCGGCTATCGTGGTGGGGCGGTCGACGAAT
>CAZSNG010000032.1:0-25034 GCA_964608345.1 uncultured Thermotogae bacterium | reverse complement strand
CAGAATGTCAGTGATATCTGACACTGAGTAGGTCGTGGCACGATAGCCTACGCCTGGTACAGATGTGACTAACCCTCTCTCTGTGAGCTGCTTGAGCGCTTCGCGGACGGGGATTGCACTTGTTTGGAACTCAGCTGCGAGGCTAGAGATGTCAAGGCGTTGGTCCGGGAGAATCTGAACGGAAGTAATACGTCCCCGGAGAATATCGTAAATCTGAGTGCTTAGAGAAGAGCGGTCCACACTCCCGACCATGGCAGATATTATATATCATATATGCGGACCGTTTGTCAACTCACCCCGAGGTCAATCCACGCGTTCATGTAGTACGTTTGTGCGCTTTGCCTTCTCTCGATTGGCGTCGCGATGGCCTACGCGTCTGTGAATCCGGCGATCGCCGTCCTCCTCGGGTGGGCGATTCTGCGGGAGCCGATTACTCCTCCGATTCTCGGCGGGATGGGACTGATCCTCCTCGGCGTGTGGGGCGTCTTCAGAGAGAAGTACAGACGCTCCTCTCAAGCAACGCCCTGAGGAGCCGGCTGCGCAACCCTGCAGAGACACTTGGGTATAACTTGACTTCAAGTCATTCCACCGCAGAGGCCGCAGAGATGTGCCCTGAGGGATTTCTATGGCAATCTCTGCGTACTCAGCGATCTCGGCGGTGAAAGGTCCTGTTCCCTGTAGCCTCAGAGATTCAATGCGTCGAGGATGACCCGGACGATCAGCAGCACCCAGCCGACGATGATCCCGATCCAGATGATCTTGCGGGCGAAGTCGAGCAGCCCGAACAGGAGCAGGATCAGCGTGATGAACGCAAGGTAGCCGATCGGCTTCTCCAGATCGCTGGAGACCCGGTCGTTGGTGATCAGATTGAGCAGGTACAGGACACCCTGTCCGAGATACGTCGCGACGCTGTCGATGTACGTGAGCGCCTGGTTGACGGCGGACTCGGTTGCCTCCTGGATCGGCTCCGAGACGATCGGCGTTGCGTTCTGTGCCCCTCCGACCAGCGGGACGAAGCAGATCACGGCGAGCAATAGGTAGACAACGGCGTGCTTCTTCGAGTTCATGAACCCCCCTTTTGATGATCGCACAACTCTATCACGCAGGGGTCGACGTTGGGAAGCGGCGGTTGTCATCCGGAGAGCAGCCACTCGCCCCCGACAGCGAGCAAACGAGTGTCCGCTGCTTGTAAGGTGCAAGCGCGGTGCCTAACGATCGGCTGGCTCGACGGTGCTCTGGGTATCTGCGTCGTGCCGGCGATCACGAAGCGCCCTCAGAGCCGGCAGGAGCATCAACGCGGTGACGATCGCCGCGAGTCCGTCAGCGATCGGGAACGACGTCCAGACACCGGAGAGATCCAGAAAGCGAGGCAGGATGATGATAAGGGGCGTGAGGAGGATCACTTGGCGGAGGAGGGCGAGGACCATCGCCGGGAGCGGCCGGCCGAGTGCCTGGTACGTCCCGGCTGCAATCACCTGGAATCCAACGGTCGGAAAGGCGATGACGATGATGCGGATCGCTGGGACCGCCATCGTGATCAGGGCCTCGTCGCTGGTGAAGATCCGCATCAGCAGGCCCGGGGCGCCGATCAGGATAGCGGTCGTCGCGCACGACATGATCGTCGTTACGACGGTGGAGAGCCGGATCGCGTGCCGCGCCCGATCGAGTTGCCGCGCGCCGTAGTTGAACCCGACGATCGGCATCATCCCCTGGACGATGCCGAACATCGGGAGGACGAGGAACATGATCAGCCGGTTGATCACCCCGAACGCGGCGATGGCCGTGTCCCCGCCGTAGGCGGCGAGGGTGTTGTTCAGGATGATCGTGATGAAGCTGGCTGCGCCTGCTCGCAGCCCCGAACCGATGCCGACGGTGAACGACTCCCAGACGATCTTCCCGTCGAGTCGCAGGTCGGACAGCTTCGTTCGCAGGCTGCTCCGGCCGCCGATGAAGTAGTAGACGAGGTAGACGACGGTCGTCGCCTGCGCCAACACGGTGGCGAGTGCGGCGCCGCGGATTCCCATGCGGAAGCCGAAGATAAGCAGCGGATCGAGGACGATGTTGAGGAGCCCGGAGATGATCATCGTGCCCATCGCGACGCGGGCGTTCCCCTCGGCCCGAACGACGGCGTTCGTCGCCATCGCGAACATGAAGAACGGTGTGCCGATGAGGATGGTCCGCAGGTAATCCTGGCCGTACGGGAGGATCGTGTCGGTCGCACCGAACAGCCGGAGGAGCGGATTGAGGTAGAGGCTGCCGAAGACGGCGATTACCGCACTCGCCAGGATAACGATGAAAAACAGATTGCCGAGGGTCCGCCGCGCGCGCTCCGGTTCGCCGGCGCCGAGGCTGCGAGAGACGATCGAAGCGCTCCCGATCCCGAACGTCTGCGCGATCGCCATGACGAGGATCTGAACGGGAAACGAGATCGCGATCCCGGCGATGGCGAGGGAGCCGATGCCGCGTCCGACGAAGATCGTATCGGTCAGGTTGTAGAACGCCTGAACGAGCAGTCCGACCATCGTCGGTGCCGACATCCGGACGAGGAGCCGTCCGATTCGCTCAGAGCCGAGCTGCGAGCTGTGATCCATGGTCGGTCGCCCTCCTCGCGCGGGCGCGCCACCCTCGTGAGGAGCGGAGAGGCCGACCCGTTCGCCGCGAAGAGATCATCATACTCGACGCTCTGCTCGTTCGAAAGCGTCCCAGGGTGAGGAAAGCGGGTAGACTTCTTGCATACCACGTAGGAGGAAAGAGACATGGCTGACAGACTGGCGATCATCCTCGCCTCCGGTGATCCGCGTGTCCTCGAGATGGGGATGATGTACGCCCGGAATACCGTCAAGCAGGGTTGGATGGCGGAGACGAAGCTGTTCTTGTTCGGGCCGGCGGAGATACAGATCGCGACCGATCCTGCCCTTCGGGAGATGATCCGAGCGATCATCGAGGAGGGCACGACGCCGGCGGCGTGCAAGTTCTGTTCGGACAAGTACTCGGCCAGCGATTCGCTCGCCGAGGTCGGTTGCGAGATCGAGTACGTGGGGGAACCGATCTCACGCGCGATTCGCGACGGATACGTCCCGATGGTCTGGTGAAGAGGGGTGCGATGAAGACCGTTCCGGTCGATCGACAGATCTACGCGTTCTCCGAGACGATGGAGCCGGCGGCGCGCGCCGCGCCCGGGGAGACGCTCGTCTTCGAGGCGCAGGACGCGTTCGGCGGACAGGTGAAGGCGTCGGAGGACGTGCTCTCCGGGCTCGACTTCTCGCGGATCAACCCTGCCACTGGCCCGGTGTTCGTCGATGGCGCCGAACCGGGCGACACGCTTGTTGTGCGTGTCATGTCGATCGAGACGGCCGACCGTGGGGCCATCGTCACCGGCCCGGGACTCGGCGTCCTGGGAGAGGAGACCGAACGGCACGTGACGCGGATCCTGCTCGTGGAGGACGGCCGCGTGATCTTCGACGACCTGCGCCTGGAAGCGCGACCGATGATCGGCGTCATCGGCGTCGCGCCTGACGAGGGGAGCCATCCGACCGGAACGGCCCACCGCCACGGTGGAAACATGGATACGAAGGAGATCGTCGCCGGATGCACGGTCTACTTCCCGGTGGCGAAACCGGGCGGACTCCTGGCGCTCGGCGACGTGCACGCCGTCCAGGGCGACGGTGAGGTGTGCGTCTCCGCCTGCGAGGTCGATGCGAGGGTGACGGTCGAGGTCGAGCTGATCAAGGGGCGGAGCCCGGAGTGGCCGATGGTCGAACTGGAGCAATCCGTCTTCGTCCTGGTCTCCTTGCCGACGATTGCCGAGGCGCTTGAGGAGGCGACGCGGCAGGCGGTGAGGACGCTGCAGGTCGCCCGCGGGCTGTCGCACGCGGACGCGACCATGCTGGCTAGCCTTGCGGTCGACGTCGGCGTGAGTCAGCTGGTCGATCCGAACAAGACGGCGAAAGCGCGGATTCCGACTACGGTGCTGGGGAAGCCAGTGTCCGAGGTGCTGTGAGGGGCGTGCCTCGCGCGTTGCGCGTTGCGCGGGCAAGTTTCGTCGCGTTGCTCCGAAACTCGTGTGGTTGACGAAGCGGCGCGGGACACGGACGGGTCTCGCGACGACGCGTGCGAAACTCGTGTAGATGTCGTGACGATAGAGCGGGGCGTGCGCAACCTCTGGCACGACGTTCGTGAGACATGCGAGGCGCGCAGCGGACCGGTACAGTGTGAGACGGATAGGCACGACACACGAAAGGGGTTGAGATCGAGTGATTGCGATTCGTGGAGGTACGCTGTTGACGCCGACGGAGTCGATCGAGGGCGGCGTCGTGCTCATCGAGGACGGGAAGATCGTCAAGGTCGGTGCGAACGTCGAGGTGCCGGCGGACTCGGAAGTGATCGACGCGTCCGGGCAGGTCATCATGCCGGGGATGATCGACGCGCACTGCCACACCGGGGTGTTCGCCGACGGCGTCGGCTGGATTCACTCGGACGGGAACGAGATGACCGATCCGATCATGCCGCACCTGCGAGCGATCGACGCAATCCATCCCGAGGATCTCGCGTTTAAGGATCTCCGCGAGGCGGGCGTCACCACGATCAACACCGGACCCGGAAGCGGAAACCTGGTCGGAGGGCAGACGGCCGGGCGAACGATCGACGACATGCTCGTCTCGTTTCCGGTCGGGATGAAGATGGCGCTGGGGGAGAACCCGAAGCGCGTCTACGGCGAGCAGAAGAAGACCCCGTCGACCCGGATGGGCAACGCCGGAACGCTCCGTGCGTGGCTGACAAAGGCGCAGGGGTACATCGAGAAGGGAACGCGCCACGCCAAGAAGCTCGCGGACTTCCACGCCGGCGTCGAGGGCGCAACCGAGCCGGAGGCGTTCGAGGTCGATCTGAAGCTCGAGGCGCTGGCCCGGGTTCTCCGCCGCGAGATCCCGGCGCACATTCACGCCCATCGCGCCGACGACATCATGACCGCGGTCCGGATCGCCGAGGAGTTTGACCTCGATCTCGTCCTTATTCACGCGACCGAGGGATACAAGATCGCCGACATCCTCGCGAAGAAGATGATCCCCTGCGTGCCGGGCCCCATCCTCTTCTCGCGTGAGAAGGTCGAGCTGCGGGAGATGACGCCGAAGAACGCCGGCGCCCTCGCGAATGCCGGCGTGAAGGTCGCGATCCAGACCGACCAGATGTCGGCTGTCCGGTACCTCCGCCTCGACGCGGCGATCGCCGTGAACGAGGGCATGGGCGACGACGAGGCACTCCGGGCGATCACCCTCACGCCGGCCGAGATCCTCGGGATTGACGATCGGGTCGGAAGCCTCGAGGAGGGCAAGGACGCCGATGTCGTCATCCTGTCGGCGCACCCGCTCGACGTTGCGCACGGCCGCGTGCAGCGGGTCCTGATCGGGGGAGAGACAGTCTACGAACGGAGCGGGAGCGAATAAGTGGGCGGACGCGATGAGCGTAGTGGTTCTGGACTTCGGTAGCGCCGAGCTGAAGTCGTGGCAGTTAGCTGAACAGCCGATTCGGTGGAGGGGGTGAAGGTCGACCATGAGCGTCGTCATCCTTGACTTCGGTTCGCAGTACACCCGCCTCATCGCGCGGCGGGTTCGCGAGCTGAACGCGTACTCGGTCATCCTCCCCGGCACCGCGTCGATCGAACGAATTCGCGAGGAAGCTCCGACCGCGATCGTCCTGTCCGGCGGGCCGAAGTCGGTCTTCGACGACGGCGCGCCGAGACCGGACGACGCGGTCTACGACCTCGGTGTGCCGATCCTCGGGATCTGCTACGGGATGCAGTTGCTCGCGGAGCGGTTCGGAGGTGAGGCGATCGACACCGGGACCCGGTCGTACGGCGCCGATCGGCTGATCCACCACGGCGGAACGCTGTTCGACGGACTGGCCGGTGACCTGCCGGTCTGGATGAGCCACGCGACGACGATCGCCGAGCTGCCCGACGGGTGGAAGAGCGTCGCCACGACGGCGGCGAATCCGAACGCCGCCATCGCCGCACCGGAAGAACGGATGATCGGCGTGCAGTTCCATCCCGAGGTCGTCCACACGCCGGACGGCGCTCGGATGCTCTCGAACTTCCTCGGCCTTGCCGGGGTGCCGCGCGACTGGACGCCGGAGCGAAACGTCGAGCGGATCACCGACGAGGTGAGAGACCGGGTCGGCTCCGATCGAGTTCTCCTTGGCGTCTCCGGCGGGGTTGACTCGTCGGCGTTGGCGCTGCTCCTCGCCCGGGCCGGGATCGATCACCTCGCAGTGTTCGTCGACCACGGGCTTCTCCGCCTCGGCGAGCGCGAAGAAGTGGAGGAGGGTCTCCGCGCTCTTGGCGTGAACCTGGTGACGGCCGACGCGGGCGAGCGATTCCTCAATGCGTTGGCGGGGATCGTCGACCCGGAGGAGAAGCGGAAGGTCATCGGCCGCGAGTTCATCGCCGTCTTCCGCGAGGAGGCGCACCGGCACGGACCGTTCCGATTCCTCGCGCAGGGGACCCTTTATCCGGACGTCATCGAGTCGGCCGGCGGCGAGGGGGCGGCGAACATCAAGAGCCACCACAACGTCGGCGGCCTCCCGGCGGAGCTCGGCTTCGAACTGCTCGAACCATTCCGAACGTTGTTCAAGGACGAGGTTCGCGATGTCGCGAAGCTACTCGGTCTCCCGGACGCGATCCGGCTGCGGCATCCGTTCCCCGGACCAGGACTGGCCGTGCGGATCCTCGGCGAGGTGACACCGGAGCGGGTCGACATCGTTCGCCGGGCGGACGATGTGTTCATCTCCGTGCTCGAGGAGCGCGGCGCGTATCACGATGCGTGGCAGGCGCTCGCTGTCCTGACGCCGATCCAGTCGGTCGGCGTGGCCGGCGACGAGCGCCGGTACGGTGACGTGGTCGCATTGCGCGCCGTGACCAGCGTCGACGCGATGACCGCTGACTGGACCCGCCTTCCGTGCGATGTCCTCGACGAGGTGGCCCAACGGATCACCCGTGAGATTCCCGAGGTCGGACGGGTCGTTTACGACATCACGAGCAAGCCGCCGGCGACGATCGAGTGGGAGTAGATACGCGGATTCGCCTCAGGCGCGGATCGCCGATGCAGCGTCCTGGAGGATTCCGAACCGCTCGTCGGCCTGGGCCTCGGAGTACGCGCGATCCGGCATCCCGCAGGGGAGCGTGATCAGGTCGCCCGGACGGTAGTCGACAACCTGCTCGAGGCGCTCGATTCCCCATGCGATGTGCTTCCCGTTCCGCGATTCGTAGTACTTCGTGATGTCGTACTTCGATGCATCGAAGCTGACGATGTCGATGTCCGCTTCGAACAGCTGATCCCACTGCATGTTCCCGCAGACGTGGACTCCCCGAGCAACTTGAAAGCTGTCGAACAGCGGAGCCCAAAGCCGGCCGAAATCGAACCCGACATAGCCGAGGGCTGGCTCGTCGAGGAACAGGATCGTCTCTTCTGCAACCAAGCCGTCGAGAATCGCCTCGACGTGCGCGTAGACGCGCGAGATCGCGTCGTCTTCCTCATAGCCGCTCTGCCGGAGCGTCGCCGGCCCGATGCACTGAACCTTCACGACGTCGAACCGGTTCCGCTTGAACGCCGCGAGGCAGCTGAGCATTCCTGGATCCGTGATGTAGCGCATCATCGCGTCGCCGAGCGCGGTCAGCTCGGGAAGGAACGGGATCTCGTGCTGCAAGCTGTACGCGATCGCCCGCTCCACGTCTGTGAACGGCAGCGACCCGATCTGGGTGATCCGCTTTCCCTGCTCCTCGTAGCGATGCATGGGCGGGAGTATACGGTGGCATGGATAGGTCGCCCAGGTCGCCCGGATTTCACTTCGCCAGCGGGTTTGCCTATAGTGGTTTGTAGCGCACTTAACAGAAGATGCGAACAGCGAATCCGCCTCTAGGGAGGGTGAGACGATGGTAGAAACCCGTGAGGTCCCGGTGGTCTGGGTCCAGACCGCCACGTGCAGCGGATGCTCCGTGTCCGTGCTGAATTCGGCAGCGCCGAAGATCACGGATCTCCTTCTCAGCGAGGTGATTCCAGGACGCCACCTCAACCTCCGGTTCCAAGCCACGGTGATGGCCGGAGCCGGAGAGCCGGTGATCGAGGTGCTCGACGCGGCTGCGGAAGGCGATCCGGGGACGTATGTACTCGTCGTCGAAGGGTCGATTCCCACGAAGGACGGCGGCGTCTACGGCACGCTGGGCGAGGAGCCGATGGTCGACCGCGCGGTGGCTCTGGCGAAGAACGCGATGGCGGTCGTCGGCCTCGGGACCTGCGCATCGTTCGGCGGGATCTTCGCTGCCGACCCGAACCCCGGGGGGTGCGTGTCGATCGGAGCACTGCTCGAGGGGCGGGACATCGAGACGCCCCTGATCAACGTCCCCGGCTGTCCGCCGCATCCCGACTGGTTCGTCGGGACGGTCGCGACCGTCCTGGTCGGCGGTCTCGAAGCAGTCGAAGTCGACGAGCTCGGTCGACCGACACGCTTCTTCGGCCAGCTGATCCACGAGAATTGCCCCCGCCGCGCCTACTTCGACGAGGGCAAGTTTGCCGCGCACCTGAGCGATGAGGGATGTCTGTACGAGCTCGGCTGCAAGGGAACGCTCACCCACGCCGATTGCCCGCTACGGCGATGGAACACGGGGACGAACTGGGTCATCGGCAGCGGGGCGCCGTGCAACGGGTGTACCGAGCCGGAATTCCCCGACCTGATCTCGCCGTTCTACGAGAGGCTCCCGGAGGAGGCCCTTCTGGTGCCGAGGAAGGAGTCCTGACCATGCGAACGATCGTCATCGATCCGGTCACGAGAATCGAAGGGCACCTGAAGATCGAGGCCACCGTCGACGGCGGAGTCGTCAAGGAGGCCCGAAGCACCGGAACCCTGTTCCGCGGCATCGAGCTGATCCTGCAGGGCCGCGACCCGCGCGACGCGCCGCGGATCACGCAGCGAATCTGCGGCGTCTGTCCGACGGCACACGCGACAGCATCGACGTTCGCGCTCGACGATGCGTTCGGGATCGTCGACCGGATCCCGGCCAACGGGCGAGTCCTTCGGAACCTGATCTTCGGCTGCAACTACATCCAGTCGCACGTGCTGCACTTCTACCACCTGGCGGCGCTCGACTTCGTCGATGTGACGTCGGTGGCCGACTACGAGGGGACCGACCCCGGTCTCCTCGCGGCGAAGGCATTCGTCTCCCGCGGCGAACTGGGGCCGTTTGTGCCTCGCTACGAGGGGGACTACCGCTTCCCGATCGATGTTGCACAACGACTGGCGGCGCACTACGTGCAGGCATTCGACGTTCGGCGCAAGGCGCATGAGCTCCTCGCGATGTTCGGCGGGAAGATGCCACACAACGTCGGGATCGTCCCCGGGGGAGTGACTCAGGTTCCGGAGGTCGACTCGATCGCCGCCTTCCTCTGGCGGTTGAACGAGCTGCGCCACTTCATCGATCACGTGTATCTTCCCGACGTCCTGGAGGTCGCGCGCGTTTTCGGCGACTACGCCGAGATCGGGGGTGGGTCTGGGAGCTTCCTCGACTACGGCGTGTTCCCGCTCGCATCGGGACGGTACCTCGAGGCGGGGACGATCTCGATGGATCTCGTCCCGCACGAACTCGACGTCGCGAAGATCACCGAGTCGGTCGCCCACTCGTGGTACGACGATGAGGGTGGCGCTCGACATCCCGCGGCGGGTATGACTTCGCCGGCTCCGACGAAGGAGGGTGGCTACTCCTGGCTGAAGGCACCGCGCTACGGCGGCGGCGTCTACGAGGGCGGACCGCTGGCGCGGATGCTGCTCGGGTACACGAGGGGCAACGAAGCGATCGTGGGACTCGTCGACTCAGTGCTCGGCGCACTGAACGTCGGTCCGGCAGTGCTGAACTCGGTCCTCGGCCGCCACGCGGCGCGCGCGATCGAGTGCAAGCTGGTCGCCGACGCGATGGCCGATTGGGTCCTCGACCTGGCGCCTGGCGGCGAGGTGTACGCGCCGTACGAACTCCCCGATGAGGGCGAGGGGGCCGGCTTGACCGGCGCTCCGCGAGGCGCGCTCGGCCACTGGGTCCAACTGAAGGACGGCGTCATCGAGCAGTATCAGTGCGTTGTGCCGACGACATGGAACGCCTCGCCGAAGGACGAGCGCGGGGTTCCCGGGCCGATCGAGCAAGCGATCATCGGAACGCCGATTCGAGACGAGGAGAACCCATTCGAGATCGTTCGAATCGTTCGGTCGTTCGATCCGTGTCTTGCGTGTGCCGTCCACGTGGTGACGCCCCGAGGCCGGTCGTTGGCGCGGTTCGTCGTGAGCTAGGAGTCGCGATGAGAACCGCGATCGTCGGCATCGGAAACAGCCTGATGAAGGACGACGGAGTTGGCGTTCACGTGGTGCGAGCACTGGCGAGCGCGTCGCTCCCGCAACATGTAGAAGCGATCGACGGAGGAACCGATCCCGATGTCGTGTTCGATCTCGAGCGCTTCGATCGAGTGATCGTCGTCGACGCGGTCCGTGGCGGAGAGGCCCCGGGCACGGTCTATCGGTTCGGCGACGAGGTCGAGTTGGAGGCCGCCAGCGGCCGGTCGAGTCATGACGTGGGGTTGTTGGAGACCCTTCGAGCGCTCAGACCGTCCGGCGAGGTTCCCGAGATCGTCGTCCTCGGTGTGGAGCCGCAGGAGATCGATTGGGGGCTCGATCTGTCGCCTGTCGTCCGTGCGTCCGTTTCGCGCGTCGTCGAGATCGTCCAACGTGAAGTCAGCCAGAAGGTCTGGAGGTCATAGATGCTCATCACAGTGCGAAAGCCCATCGACGAGATCATGGGATTCCTCGCCGGGGAGCAGGCGGTCTTCCTGCTCGGCTGCGAAGGGTGCGCGGCCGCCTCAGCCACGGGCGGAGAGCCCGAGATTCTCGAACTGAAGAGCGGACTAGAAGAGCGCGGCACAGAGGTTGTCGGCTGGAAGGTGATCGACTTCCTCTGTCAGAAGGCGCTGATCCGCACCGGACTTCGCCCCTACTCCGAGGCTCTCGAGCGTGCGGACTCGGTCCTTGTGGCGACGTGCGGAATCGGGATCCAGGCGTCGGCGACGGTGATCGACAAGGCCGTCCATCCGGCGTGCAACACGATCTCGCTCGGCGGAGTTCGTGGCGAGTGGCAAGGGGAAGAACGGTGTGCCGAGTGCGGCCAGTGCTTCCTCGAGTTCACCGCCGGGATCTGTCCGCTGACCGCCTGTGCGAAGCAGCTCGTCAACGGCCCGTGCGGCGGCGCGAAGGACGGCTGCTGCGAGGTCGAACCCGAGGTCAGGCGGTGCGCGTGGAGCGTCATCTATGAGCGGCTCGAGCGGCAGGGTCGGCTCGACCTACTCCGCGCCAGCCCCTTGCAGATCAAGGATCACGCCCAGATGCGGCCACCGAGCGCGATTCGGGGGACGCGGAAGTGGGCGATCGACATGAAGACGACGGAGGGTGCGACGCAATGAAACTCACCGATCTGTTCCGTGCAGGCAAGTTCGTGATCACCTCGGAGGTCGCTCCCCCAAAAGGGACGGACACCGCGGAGATGATCGAGAACGCGGAGCTGCTGAAGCCACGCGTCGACGCGATCAACCTCACCGATCAGCAGTCTTCGGTGATGCGGCTCGGGTCGCTCGCTGCGTCGCAGATGCTGAAAGCCCGCGGAATCGAACCGGTCTTCCAGATGACGTGCCGCGATCGCAATCGGATCGCCCTGCAGTCGGACCTGCTCTCCGCCTGGGCGCTCGGCATCGAGAACCTCCTCTGCCTGACCGGGGATCACGTGACTCTCGGCGACTTCCCCGACGCGAGGGCGGTCTTCGACCTCGACTCGGTGTCGCTGCTCGCCGCGGCGAAGGGGCTCAACGACGGGGCGGACATGGGCGGCAACGAGTTGGCGGGGAGCCCGGACTTCTGTCTGGGAGCCGTCGTCACTCCCGGCGCCGATCCGGTCGAGCCGCAGTTGATCAAGATGGAGAAGAAGATCGCCGCGGGTGCGACGTTCTTCCAGACGCAAGCGGTGTTCGATGCGGAGGCGTTCGCACGATTCATGGAACGTGCGAAGCCTCTCGGCGTCCCGGTGATGGCGGGGATCATCCTCCTGAAGTCGCCCGGCATGGCGCGATTCATGAACAAAAACGTCGCCGGCGTCCACGTCCCCGATGCGTTGATCGACGAGATGGCGAACGCCGACGATCGGCCGTCCACGTCGGTCGAGATTGCTGCGCGTCTGATCCGCGACATCAAGGAGATCTGCGAGGGCGTTCACATCATGCCGCTCGGCTGGGAGAAGCGGGTTCCCGAAGTGCTGGAGGGTGCCGGGCTGTAGTCCCGGGAGAGGGCGCGAAGCGCGTGCTCCTCGATCAGCGGTTGATGGCGGAGGCGGAGCGGATCGCTCGCTCACGGAGTATGTCGAACTGTCCGGCGATCCACGCTTCACGGACCTCTACGTCGAGCAGATGTCGTTCCCGGACGCCGGCTAGTGCGGCGCCGACTCAATGCGCTTGAGGATCGTCCGGCCGCCGGGCGAGCGTAGGGAGGACGTAGGTCGTGCCCATCTCCGGGTGCTCGCCGACGACCGCCTCGACGTCGAACACGCGTTGCACGTTCGGCGCGGTCAGCACTTCGCGGGGCGCCCCCGTCACGACGATCCGTCCCTCGCTCATCAGGGCGATCCGATCGGCGGTCTGGGCGGCGAGCGTCAGATCGTGGATCGCGACGAGAACGGTGATTCCCATCCTCGCTCGTTCCCGGACGATCGACATGAACTGGATCTGATGGTGCAGGTCGAGGTGCGTCGTCGGCTCGTCGAGGAGAAGCGCGTCGGGCTCTTGGGCAAGCGCCATGCCGAGGAAAACGCGCTGCCGTTCGCCGCCGGAAACGGCGCGGATCGACCGATCGGCCAGCCCGCGGACGTCGGCGAGATCCAAGGCATGCTCGATGGCTCGTCGATCCTCCGCCGACGCGGGCGCGAAGCGCCTCGAGTGCGGAATCCGACCCATCGCGACGACTTCCCGCACGGTGAAGTCGAAGCCCATCGGTCGCTCCTGCGCGACCATTGCCAGGCGGCGGGCGATCCGCCGGGCCGCCAACTCAGTGAGGGGCGTGTCGTCGAGCCGAACCGATCCCATCCTCGGACGCAGGACTCCGGAGGTGACCTTCAACAGCGTGCTCTTCCCGGAGCCGTTCGGGCCGATCAAGGCGAGCGATTCCCCGCTGGCTACGTCGAGGTTCACGTCCCGCAGCGCCGGCGTCGCGGCGTCGTAGGCGAAGGAGATCTGGTCGACTCGGATTCGCATCAGAGTCTCGCCCCCCGGGTCTTCAGCAAGTAGAGGAAGAACGGGGCTCCGAGGAACGCCGTGATCACGCCGACGGGCAGCTCGGCCGGCGCGAGGACCATGCGGGCACCCACGTCGGCCCAGACGAGGAAACAGCCCCCCGCGAGCGCCGACGCGGGGATCAGCCGCCGGTGGTCCGGCCCGACGAGAAGGCGCATGACGTGTGGTACGACGAGTCCGATGAAGCCGATCGTGCCGGCCATCGCGACCGCCGCGGCGGTCAGCACCGTCGTCGTCGCGAGGAGCCATCGATACAGCGTGTCCGGGTTCACTCCCACGTGGAAGGCGCCTTCTTCGCCGAGTGAGAGGGCGTTCAGGTCGCGGGCGGCGAAGAGAACGACGGCAGTGCCTGCGAGGGCGATCGGTGCCAGGATGGCGACGGCGGTCCAATCGGCGCGCCCGAGGCCGCCCATGATCCAGAACAGCACATCCGAGAGCTTCTCGCCGCCCGAGCTGAGGAAGATCAGGAAGCTCGTGACGGCGGAGAAGAGCGCCCCGACGGCGACTCCGGCGAGGATCAGCGTGAAGATCGACGTTCGGCGGTCGCGGCCGCGCGCGAGGCCGTAGACGATGAGGACGGCGGCGCCCGCCCCGGCGAACGCGCCGAGTGGCAGGACGAAGGCGAAGCTGGAGGCGAACAGGATCGCGACCGCCGCACCGGTCGATGCGCCGCTGGCGATCCCCAGTACGTACGGGCTGGCAAGCGGATTGCGGAACAGTCCCTGCATCGCGGTCCCTGACACGGCGAGGGCCGATCCGACGAGCAGTCCGATCAGAACGCGGGGCAGGCGGATCTGCCGGACGATCACGCGGTGGACGACGGAGACCGACTCGGCCTCCGGGTTGACAAGGCTGGCGAACGCGTCGCGGACGGGGATCGTCACCGGGCCGATGACGATCCCGGCGAACAGGGAAGCGATGACGAGAACGCAGAGCACCCAGATGAACCATCGCCCGAGGCGCCGACCGCCGACGGGCACGCTATGGACTCACCCCATGCAACGCTTCGATCATCAGGCGGAGCGCTTCGGCGACGCGTGTCGAGGCGGCAACGGACGCCCGGATCCCGACGACACGACCGTTGACGACGGCGGATACGTTCTGCAGCAGGGGATGTCCGGTGATGTTCTCGATGTGGGATGGCGCGGTGAAGATCACCTCAGGATCCCGCGCGACGATGTCCTCGAAGCCAACTGGTGGAAAGCCCAAGACATCCGCGAAGACGTTCGTCCCGCCGGCGCGGAGGATCAATTCGTGCTCGATCGCTTCCGACCCGGCGGCGTACAACGGATCTGACGCTGCGTAGAGGAACGCCGCGCGGACGGTCGGATTCCTCAGGACGAGGACCTCCGCCTTCACGATCTCGGAAGCGATCCTGCCGACGAGGGCACCGGCGCTGTCCGGGGCGCCGATTGCGACGCCGATCGCTCGGATCGACTCGAAGATGGAGGTGACGCCCGTCAGAAGCGGGGTCGTCAGAACCGTGACACCCGCCGCCTCCAGGGCCGGGCGCTCTCCGCCGTAGTCGGTCGCGCCGAGAACGAGGTCTGGCTCGTAGCTGAGGATCAGCTCGATGCTCGGCGCGAACGTGGGCCCGACGGACGGAAGATCGGCGACGGGGGGCGGATTGTCGGCTGTCTCGCCGACGGCAACCAGTCGATCGATCGCGCCGAGGTCGACGATGATCTGCGCATACAGTGCTCCGACAGCGACGATCCGTTCGGGTCGAACGTCGATCGTCACGTCCCGATCTCGATCGTCGACAACGGTGACCGGGTACGCGTGGGCAGAGACGACGAGGCCGAAGCCAAGGCCGAGGCACAGTGCGGCGACGGCTCCGGTGAACAGCGAGGCTCTTCGCATGGGACGGCTCCTCTCGATGGTGGGATACAACATCCCACTACGATGAGCCATCATACCTGTCCCGGCGGGCCGGAGCAAGAGTTGGCTAGGAGGAGTGCGAGAGCGTGTGCAGAATGACGCGCCAGAGACCGAGGCGGGTCCGGCCGATGTCGGGGCCCGAGGCGACCACGAGCAGATCGCCTGTCTGTGGGTCGGGGAACGCCTTGTCGAGCTTCGATGCGTCGTCCTTGTTGTGGAGACGGACCGGCTCCTCGTTATGAGCGAAGGCCCATCCATCGCGGCCGAAGCGGAGGAGCAGGAGGCCGCTTGCGCCCTCCCGGATCGCATGGTCGCGTAGATCCCACGCCGGCCCGATCATTCGCTCGGCGATGTGTGCGCCGAGGTTGACATCGTCGACGCGAAGCGAGGTGAGAGAGACCTCTGCGACCGACCGGATCGGATTGAGAAGGGGCGCGAAACGTCTCCTGCCGGCGGGCGTCAGCTCCGCTCCGGAGCGGGGCAGGACAACGAGACCGCGGTCGCGCAGACGCTCGAGCTCGATCCGCGTCGCCATCTCAGTCAGGCCGGTCACATCGGCAAGGCGCCT
Organism: uncultured Thermotogae bacterium; assembly: GCA_964608345.1. GTDB lineage: Bacteria > Bipolaricaulota > Bipolaricaulia > UBA7950 > UBA9294 > JANQEA01. Next base: position 9,230 of record CAZSNG010000032.1, on the reverse strand, counting down.
GCGGCCAAGACGGCCGCCGGAGACGTGGTATGCGATTTGAAGCGCGGCGACTGTCTCATCCATGCTGTGTCCCTCTTCTCGATGTCTCACTTCTGGGGGTCCGGACGATCATACCCGATGACCGCTGGAGCGAGCCGAGTGGCCGGAGGACTAGACGGGAAGCGTCTTCCCGCCTATATTGGTGTCATGGGATACGTCGAGAGCGGCCCGTCTTCAGCGGCTGCATCGCAGCCGGGCGCGATCGTGGACGCGTTGCGGATCGTCTGCGATCGAAGTGGCCATTGCGAGCTGCTCGACGGCACACCGGTCTGCTTCCGATTGGTCACCCCAGGCGACGTCTCGGCCTGCTGCGACATGCTGTCGAGGTGCAGTCCGAAGAGCCTCTACTCGCGGTACGAACGCGTCGTGAGCGAGCCGCTGAGCGAAGTCGCCGAGCGACTCTGCGGTCCGGACTCCGAGACGGAGCTGACCGTCGTTGCGGAGACGTGCGTGAACGGCGAGAGCGAGCTGATCGGCGTCGCGCAGCTTCTCGCCGCTCCGTCCCACGAGGCCGCCGAGTACGCCGTGCTCGTCGCCGACCCGTGGCAGAGCAAGGGGCTCGGCAGCGCGTTCACCGATTGTTGTCTGCGGCTGGCGCACGTCTGGGGTATCGAACGCGTCGTCGCTGAGTTCCTTCCTGGGAACATGCGCCTCATCCGCATTCTGGAGAAGCGTTCGTTCGACTTGGTTCGCGACATGCAGGAGCATGCCGTTTCCGGGCAGAAGCGGATCGACGAGGGCGACGGCGTCCGCCTCCCCGGCGCTGCCGCGGGGAGCGAGCGAGCCGCCTGAGGCATCCCGGTGGAACTGCACCGACGGCCGTGTACCTGACTTCCTCTCCATTGACTGCGATTGGCTTGTCGGGCCGACCGCCCTAGAATGGTCTCCGGGAAACGCCGGAGGTGGCGGATGGCCGACGAGACATCGGCGGTCGTAGCGGACACCCTCTATGCTCCTTGCACAGCTGCTTGTCCGGTGTACACGGACACGCGGCAGCTCGTCGAACTCATCGCGAACGGACGCTACGAAGACGCCATGGAGCTTCTGCTTGAGGCAAACCCGTTTGCGTCGGTCTGCGGCCGCATCTGCCACCATCCATGCGAGGGGAGCTGCCGCCGCACGAAGGTCGACGCCCCGATCGAGTTGCGCAGGCTGAAGCGCTTCGTCATGGAGGAGACGGCCGAGTACCGGCGTGCCGACCGCGAGCGCATGACCGACCCGCAGCAGCGCGCGCGAATCGCGGTCATCGGCGCCGGACCATCCGGCCTGTCGGCCGCTGCTCGCCTCGCGCAGCAAGGATACCGACCGGTCGTCTTCGAACGGTTTCCAACCGCCGGCGGGCTGCTCGGGCACGCCATCCCTCGGTATCGTCTGCCGTACGAGGTCATCGAGGAGGACATCGACGACATCCTCGCCCTCGGGGTCGAACTGCGAACCGGCGTAGAGATTGGGACCGATGTGACGATCGATCGGTTGCTCGTCGACGGATTCGAAGCCGTCCTCATCGCCACGGGGTTGACGGAAAGCCGGTCCCTGGGCATCCCGGGGATCGACAGCCGAGGCGTACTCCTTGCCCTGCCGTTCCTTCGCGCCGCGCACTCCGACCGCCGCCCTGAGATTGGGGAGAAGGTCGTCGTCATCGGCGGAGGGAACGTGGCGGTGGACGTTGCCCGCACCGCCATGCGGATCGGTGCGTACAGGGTGACGTTGGCCTGTCTGGAATCCAGGTCGGAGATGCCGGCGTGGGACTGGGAACTCGAAGAGACGGCCGATGAGGGAATCCAGATCATGAACTCGTGGGGGCCGAGATCGGTGTTCCAGGAGGACGGCGCGGTCAAGGGGCTTGAGTTGAAGCGCTGCACGACGGTCTTCGATGCCGAGGGTCGCTTCCATCCCGAATTCGACGAGGGCGACAACGCCGTGGTTCCTGCCGATACCGTCATCATCGCGGTCGGGCAGCGGGGCGACTTGACCTGTGTAGCGGAGTCGGGGATCGAACGGGTCGGTGAGGGGCGGATCGCATGGGATCGGGAGACGCTGGCGACATCGAAGCCGGGAGTGTTCGCTTGCGGTGAGGTCGTGAACGGTCCGGGCTCCGCCGTGGAGGCCGTACGAGAAGGGCAACGAGCCGCCGCGGCGATCCACCACTTCCTGGAGACGGGGGAGCTGGAGCGCCAGCCGACGGTCGACCTGCCCCACATCGGCGACCTCCCGGACGCAGTCGCCGACAAGGTAAGGCCGCTTGCTCCTTCGACGGTGGACCTCCTCGCGCCGGAGGTCCGGATCGCGGACTTCGCGGAGATCGAGCGGTCGTTCACCGAGGTCGAGGCACTCGCCGAGGCGAGACGATGCCTCGCGTGCACGACCGGAGCGCTCGTCGACGAGGAGAAGTGCGTTGCTTGTCTGACGTGCGTTCGACTCTGTCCGTTCGGCGTCGCGACGGTGGACCAGACCGCGGCGATGCCGCAGGACGAGTGCCAGGCGTGCGGTCTGTGCGCCGCGCAGTGCCCGGCGGCGGCGATCGCACTGACCCGGTTCGGGACGAATCAGATGAGGGAGCGGCTGGGGGAGCTCGTTCCGGCGATCAAGGAGAGGGACGCGACAAGGCCGATCCTCGTGTCGTACTGCTGTCTGTTCGAGATGACCGGTCGGCGGTTCGTTCGCGAGGCCGAGGCGGCCTGGCCGGAGCGAGGTGTGCTGCCGATCCTGATTCCGTGCGTTGCCCGGCTGAGCGCCGCGGATCTGCTCGCCCCGTTCGAGGTCGGGGCGGACGGGCTGGTCGTTATCGCGTGCGAGGAAGACTCATGCCTCTACCCGACCGCGGAGGGGCGTCTACTCCAGCGCGTCCGCAGGGCGAAGGGGATTCTGGCGGAGATCGGGCTCGAAGAGGAGCGGATCGACTACTGGAAGACGGAGGGTTCGGCAGAGATCTCGTGGGCGGCGTTCTGGACCCTGTCGCAGCGGAAGCTTCACGTGATCCTGAGCGAGGAGGGAGGAGGAGCACCGTGATCGTTGCGGAGAGGAAGCCGCTCTCGGAGATACGAGGCTTCGTGGAGGAGTACCGCCGGATCCTGATCCTGGGTTGCGGGACATGCACGACGGTCTGCCTCGCTGGTGGGGAGGCAGAAGTGAAGGTCGTGGCGTCGGGGCTTCGCATCGCATTCCTTCGGGACGGCCGGGAGGTGGAGATCACCGAGGACTGCGTGACCCGCCAGTGCGAGCCCGAGTTCGTGGAGCTGGCGCGGCGGAAGGTGAGTGATGAGGCGATCGACGCCGTGGTGTCGCTCGGTTGCGGGGTCGGTGTCAACCTGATGGCCGAGTTGCTGGGGGACGTTCCGGTCTTCCCCGGCGTGAACACGCAGTTCTTCGGAGCGGCGGTCGAGCCGGGGACGTGGCAGGAGATGTGCGCCGGGTGCGGCAACTGCATCCTGCACTTGACCGGTGGCATCTGCCCGATCGCGCGATGCTCGAAGTCTCTTCTCAACGGACCGTGCGGTGGCACGCAGGATGGCAAGTGCGAGATCGACGAGGAGCTCGACTGCTGCTGGAGCCTGATTGTCGAGAGAATGCGGAGGCTCGGAACGCTCGATCGTCTTGGCGACATCCTCCCACCGCACGACTGGTCGACCTCACGTCACGGCGGCCCGCGACGGGTGGTCCGGGAAGAGGTTGCCGCGATTCCCGGCGAGGGCGAAGGCGGATCGCGATGAAGAGCGGGAGTCGGCTCGAGCGCGTGCTGCACGCCGGTCACTTCGCCGTCACGGCGGAAATCGGCCCGCCGATGAGCGCCGACGCCGAGAAGGTTCTCGAGAAGGCGAGGCTGCTCAAGGGGTTGGCCGACGGGTACAACATCACCGACAACCAAACTGCGGTGGTCCGGATGTCGAGCATCGCCACCGGCGCGATCATCCTCGGCGAAGGGCTGGAGCCGGTCATGCAGATGACCTGTCGTGACCGGAATCGGCTCGCGATCCAAGCAGACGTGCTCGGAGGGTGCGCGCTGGGGATGAAGAACTGCCTCTGCATCTCGGGCGATCACCAGTCGTTCGGTGCGGCGGGGCGGCTGAAGGGCCACCCGACCGCGAAGAACGTCTACGACGTTGACTCGATCCAACTCGTCTCCATCCTCAGGGGGATGCGGGACGAGGGAGTTCAGCAGGGGGGAGACCCGCTCGATCCTCCCCCTCGGCTGTTCATCGGAGCCGCGTGGACGCCGTTGGGGGACCCGATCGAGATCCGGCCGCTTCGGCTGAAGAAGAAGGTCGAAGCGGGCGCCGATTTCATCCAGACGCAGGGTGTCTACGACGTCGAGCGCTTCGCGGAGCAGATGAGGATCATCGTCGATCTGGGGTTGCACGAACGGACCCACATCTTGGCGGGGATCATCGTCCCGAGAAGCCTCGGGATGCTCAAGTACATGAACAGCACAGTGGCCGGGGTCACGGTTCCGAAGGCCCTGATCGATCGCATGAGCGAGGCGAAGGCGTCGGCCGGCGACGACAAGAAGGAAGCGTCACGGAGGCAGGCCGCCGAGGGAATCAAGATGTCGGTCGAGCTCATCCAAGGGGTGCGCGAGATCCCCGGTGTGAGAGGCGTTCACGTGCAGGCGATCGAGTGGGAACACCGCGTTCCCGAGATTCTGGAGCAGGCCGGGCTTCTTCCTCGGCCGTCCGTACCCGAAACGGAGGGATGACACGATGGCAAAGGCGAAGATCATGGTTGTGGAAGACGACATGGACGAGGCGAAGCTCATCAAGATGGTTCTCGAGGGGGAGGGGTACGAGGCGACCTGCGCGTTCAACGGGAAGGAAGCGTTGGAGCGCCTCGGCCCGGAGCGACCCTCTCTGATCGTGCTTGACGTCATGATGCCGGAGATGGACGGGTTCACCTTCTGTGCGAAGGCACGGTCGTTGCCCGAGCATGCGGACACGCCGATCGTCATGCTCACCGGGGTGGCGGAGCAGATCCAGGAGACGAAGTACCCGATGGACGGGATCATGCGTGCCGAGGCCGACGAGTACCTGGAGAAGCCGGTTCAACCGGAGGCGCTGCTGCAGACGATCACGCGACTGCTCGGATGAAGCAGGCCGTACAGCCGATCAACTGCTGGGAGTACTACCCGTGCGGTCTCGGTCCGAACGCACGCGACCCGTGCCATGCCGCGCTCGACGAGACGAGCCACGGGATGAACCGAGGGCTCAACGGCGGGCGATCGTGCTGGGAGGTGGTCGGAGCGCTCTCCGGGGCGGAAGAGCTGGCGCCGTGCGCCCAGCAGGAGAACTGCCTTACGTGCGGTTTCCTCAGGCGGGTGAAGGAGGAGGAAGGCCTGGCATTTCAGCTGCTCAAGCTGGCGAGGGGCGCGCACGACCCGGAGGCATTCCAGCGGACGATCGCACAGGTCGAGTCGTTCATGGCGATTCACGAGCGGCTCCGCTCCCACTTCGATCTGCAGCAGACCATCGCCGAGATCACGGAGGAAGCCCGGAAGGTCACCGGCGCGAGGCGGGCGCTGGTCCTGCTGCTCAAAGGGAACCCGCCGACCCTGCAGGGACACTTCTACTTGAGAGGGGAGAGCCACGAGGTCGTCATTGAGTTGGACGAGAGCACGGCGGCCGGCCATGCGGCGGTCAACAACCAGATCGTCAACCTCAGGGATATCTACGAATCCGCGGAGAGCGGGCGACCGCCGTTCAGCCCCGCCTACGACGAGCAACTGCGCTGTCGCACGGATTCCTTCTTGGCCGCTCCGATCTGCGACTCGGAGGAGCGGGTGCTCGGCGTCATCACGCTGGCGAATGCCCGGAAGGGGTTCTTCTCGCCGGATGATGAGTGGTTCATGGAGAAGTACGCGTTGGAGGTCGCCCTCGCGGTGGAGAAGCAGAAGTTCATCCAGCAGAGCATCTCGACGCTGAGACTCGCCGCGATCGATGAGACGATTGCCGGCCTCTCACACTGCATCAAGAACATCGCACAGGCTCTGCGGGCGGGCTCCCACATCATCAAGCGCGCGTTGAGGACGAACAACATGCAGGACATCAAGGCCGCGTGGGACATCCTCGACCGTCACATCGAACGGCTCGCCGACCTGTCGATGGTCGTCCTCTCCTACGACCCGGAGGTGAGGGAGCACGCGAGCGGAACCAGTCTGAATAGACTGGCCGAGCACGTGGTCGGCCTGTTCAGGGAAGAGGCGCGAGCGAGATCGATCGAGATCCGGCTCGACCCCGGAGGGAACGTCGATCCGGCTCGGATCGAAGCGATGGCCGTCTACAGGTGCCTCGTGAATCTCGTCAGCAACGCGCTGGATGCCTGCCCGCTGAGCGATGGGTCCGTCTGCGTGGCGACCGAGCGGTGCAACGAACACGAGTTGTGCATCTCCGTCAGCGACAACGGCGGCGGCATCGACGAGAAGACGCAGGAGAGCATTCTGGAGCTGTTCCGCAGCTCGAAGCCGGGAGCCGGCTCGGGACTCGGCCTGCCGACCGTCGCCGGCATCCTCGAGCGGATCAGCGGGCGTCTGGAGATCGAGTCGACGATCGGCGAAGGCGCGACATTCAAGGTCTTCCTTCGTGATGACATCGCAGCTGCCTGACGGGCCGCGTTGCCCTCGCGTTTTCGAGCAGCCACGGGCGCCCGCTCCACCGGATCGGTGGACTGTGCACAGCTTCTCCGGTTTGTCCGGCTCGGGCCTTCTTGCATGATGCTTCTCACGACCAAGACGTGAGCAAGGGATGGAGGAAACCATGCGTAGGGTTGCGATCGGGATAGCGGTATTCTGTGTGGTCGCCGGGCTGGCGATCGCCTCATTCGGTGTGGAAACGATCATCACGGTGGGTGGCTCGGTGCTGACTGGCGTCATCGAGACTGGGCTGCCGGCGGCGGTCTCCGTGACGTCGGAGACGGGCGACGTGTTCACGGTGCAGCGGGACAACATGAAGCACGTTCGCTTCGGAGAGCAGCTGCAAGTTACCGTCGAGACGTTCGATGGGAACATCATCATCGGGACGCTCGGCGGGATCAGTGACATCTTCGGGCTGAAGACAGAGGGCGGCGACGTCCAGTCGATCAGCGTGGGGAGCATCGTTGAGATCCGGTTCGAGCCATCGGTCGTCGAGGTCGAGCAGCCGCAGCCGGTGGTCACGGTCGTCGGACCGGCGCCGTCGGCGGTGCAGGGCGTCGTTGACGTGTATGAGGATCGGTCCGGCTCGTTCACGCTGGGTATCGATACCGGCCTGCAGCTGGGGTACTCCGTGAAGAACGGCTTTGGCACCCCGCGATTTACGATCGGTGTCAACGGGATCCTGCTCGGGGTCGTCGGGCGATTCTACTTCACGCCGTCGGTCGAGCGTGTGGAGCGTGTGGCGGAGCGGTTCGTCGGGGACGGCATTCGCGACTTCGAGACGCTGCTCGAGGAGACCCGAACGGAGATCACGCCGTTCCTGTTGCCGTACATGCAGCTCGGGACCGATGCGTTCATCATCCCGCACCTCGGCGGGGGACTGTTGTTCCGGCTCGGTCGGCTGATCTACTTCGACCTCGGGGCGACACTGGACACCGTCGGCATTCCGTGGTTGTCGATCGGCCTGCTGATCTTCTTCTAGCGTCTGCCGTCATGCAGAGGCCGCCGGGCTCGACGGCGAACGTCGAGCCTCGCGGCCTCTCTGCGTCCTACTTCCGTGGAAGCACCGCGTTCGTCAGTTCGGCGCCACGTTTCCCGAGCTCGTACTCGCGGATGTTCTCGATCGTCGTCTCGACGATGTTCGCCTGCGCCACGTCGGTCAACGAGCCCTGATGACCAGTGACCATCACGTTGCTGAACGTGGTCAGCCGAGCGAGCGCATCGTCGGTGATCACCGAATCGGAGAGATCCTTGTAGAAGTACTCCGCCTCTTCCTCGTACACGTCGAGACCGGCGTATCCGATCTTCCCGGCCTTGAGCCCTTCGATCAGCGCTTCGGTGTCGACCAATCCACCGCGTGCGGTGTTGATGAGCATGACGCCGGTCTTCATCCTCGCGATCGCCTCGGCGCCGACGAGATGGTGCGTCTTCGGCGTTAGCGGCGCGTGAAGGCTGATGATGTCCGAGTTGGCGAGCAGCTCGTCGAGCTCGACGAAGCGGACGCCGTACTGCTCGACAAGCTCCGGCTTCGCGGTCCGGCTGTAGGCGAGCAGCTCGCAGCCGAAGCCGTAGAGGATACTCAGCAAGCACACGCCGATCTTCCCCGTGCCGACGACGCCGGCCGTTCTGCCGTGCATGTCGAAGCCGACCAGGCCATTCAGAGAGAAGTTCCCGTCCCGAACCCGCACGTGGGCGCGGTGTGTCTTCCGGTTGAGCGCCATCATCAGGGCGACCGCATGCTCAGCCACGGCGTACGGCGAGTAGGCCGGCACGCGCGCGACCGAGATTCCGAACCGCTCGCACGCCTTGAGATCGACGTTATTGCAGCCGGCGCAGCGCATCGCGAGCATCTCGACGCCAACTGCGCTCAGCCCCTTGATGACGTCCGCGTCGGCACAGTCGTTGGCGCTGATGACGACGACCGGGAAGTTGGTCGCCAGGGGAACGGTGTCCAGCTCGAGGCGCGGCGAAAAGAAGTGCAGCGCATAGCCGTATTGGTTCTTCTCGGTGTAAAGGGCGTTTCGATACGGGGTGGTGTGAAAGAAGGCGATCCGCAGCCCGTGCTCTACATCTCTGGCGAGCAACCGCGCGACCGTCGACGCCTTCACGGGCACGACCGGCCTCTTCTCGATGCACTACTCCCTCAACCCCGACGCCGTGCTCGTCATCTACGGCGGAAACCTGCCGACCTGGCAGTACGCTCGAGGCCGGGCAGCGACCGCCTCGGGGGCGCCTGGTCCCGCGACCCAGGGTGCCTTTGGGGCCCCCGAACCTGCACTGGACGCGGTCGACGTGGCGACCCAGCCTTTGCCGGGTCAGCTCCCCGGCTTCACCTACAACCCCGGCGAGACCTCCAACTTTAAGGGCGCCATCGGCTTCGGCATGAGGAGCGGAGAGACCAAGTTCGGCGGCCTTCTGTCTGTCTACGGCGACAACGCCGTCGTCGAGGCCACCGGCGCTCCGACCTCCACCTACGGCCCCCTCGGCCTCCAGCTCCTCGGCGGGGTGTCCTTCGGCCTCGGCCAGGGCAGCCTCGATCTCGGTGCCCTCGTCGAGTTCGGCACGATGACCG
>CAZSNG010000031.1:0-25055 GCA_964608345.1 uncultured Thermotogae bacterium | reverse complement strand
TGGTCGACGATCCGAACATCGATTCACAGAAGGACGTGCTGACGAAGTACGGGCTCACCGTGGATCAGGTGGTCGAGAAGTTCAAGATCTACAACACGTATTCGGAGGTGGCGCAGTGAGCTCCATCGACATCAAGGTCCATCACGTCACCCGTGTCGAGGGCCACGGCAACATCCTGGTCAACGCGACCGACGGGAAGCTCGAGCAGGTCCTCTGGGAGGTCCCGGAGTCGCCGCGCCTGTTCGAGGCGATGCTCCGCGGACGCCACTACGACGACGTGCAGCACATTGCGTCGCGGATCTGCGGCATCTGCTCGATCGCTCACTCGACCGCGTCCCTCCATGCGTCGGAGGCGGCCCTCGGCGTCAGTGTTTCGGAGCAGACGCAGCTGTTGCGCAAGCTGCTGTTCAACGCGGAGGTACTCGAGAGCCACGTGCTGCATGCGTGCTGCCTCGCGGCGCCCGATTTCCTCGGCGCCCCGAGCGTCATCCCGCTCATCGACACGCACAAGGACGTCGTCGTGAAGGCGATGACCCTGAAGCGGCTGGCGTACAAGCTGGCCGATCTGCTCGCCGGGCGGAAGACGCACCCGATCTCCTGCATCGTCGGCGGCTTTTCGATGCTTCCCGATCTGGAGAAGCTCGAGATGATCCGCGATGCGCTGATCGCGTCGCTTGGCGACTACGAGGAGATCGTCGGCCTGTTCAAGTCGCTCGCCGGGAAGATCCCGAGCTTCGAGCGCGAGACCGAATACATCGCGCTCAAGGATCCGAACGAGTACGCGTGGATCAGCGGCGACATCGCGTCGAGCGACGCCGGAACCGTCCCGATCGACGAGTACCTGTCGGTGACGAACGAGTTCTGCGTCCCGCACTCGACGGCGAAGTACACCAAGAACAAGCGTGAAGCCTATCAGGTCGGCGCGCTCGCTCGATTCAACCTGAATCACGAGCAGCTCCACCCGAAGGCGAGGGACGCGGCCGTCGAACTTGGGCTGAAGGCGCCCTGCTACAACCCGTACATGATCACGATCGCGCAGGTTGCCGAGGCAGTCCACGCCACCGAGGACAGCATCCTCCTGATCGACAAGGTCCTCGCGACCGGCGTCCGGGAGGAACCGGAGGTCACCGAGGTTCGGGCTGGCCGCGGTGTCGGCGCGGTCGAGGCGCCGCGCGGGATCCTCTTCCACGACTACACGTACGATGCGGACGGAATCGTCACGGAAGCGAACTGCATCATCCCAACCAACCAGAACCACAACAACATCCAGCACGACATGGAAGCGCTGGTCCCGACGATCCTCGATCGGCCACAGGACGAGATCCGGCTGATGCTCGAGATGCTCGTCCGCGCCTACGACCCGTGCATCTCCTGCTCGACACACCTGCTGCAGGTGCGGTTCAAGTAGTACGTTTCGATACGACTCGAGCCACGCCGTTCCGCGTCAGCGGGACGGCGTTCTTCTTCTTGCTCGCACCACTTGGTGGAAGCTCGGTTCAGATAGAACGCTGAAGTCGTGATAGAACACGACGTCCCGCGAAGCGGGACTCGTACGCGACGCCGCAGGCGTCGCGAGGACTCGCTCCCCGCCGTCTCCGGCGGCGGGCAGCCTACAGTGGCGCTCGCACAGGAAGTATCAGGGAGAACGTGGTGCCCGCTCCCTCGACGGAGCGAACCGAAATTGTCCCGGCGTGCTTCTCGACGATCCCCTTCGCCACCGCGAGGCCAAGGCCGACTCCCTCGCCCTTCTCTTTCGTCGTGAAGAACGGCGTGAACAGCTTCGATCGGTTCGCCTCCGAGATCCCGTGGCCGGTGTCCTCGACCTCGACTCTCAACGCACCGTCGCCCGTTCGGCCCGTGCGAAGCGTGACGCGGCCGTCCGGGGGGGTCGCCTGGATCGCGTTTAACGTCAGGTTGACGAGCACCTGGCGCAGCTGATCGTAGTCGGCGTAGACCTTCGGGGGGCGCTCCTCCAGATCCTCCACAAGCTCGATCCGCCCCAGCGCTGCCCGGTGGCCGACCAGCCCCAACGCGTCTCCGATCACCTGATTCACGTCGACATCTCCCAGACTAAGCTCGGACGGGCGAGCGAAGTCGAGCAGATTGCGGATGATCCTCGAACTGCGATCGATCTCACGCGCCATCTTGTCGAGAACCTCGAGCGTCTCGTCCCGTACCAGCGTATTCCCCACCAGCTTCTTGGCGATCAGCCGGATGTAGACGAGAACCCCCGCGAGCGGGTTGTTGATCTCGTGCGCGATCGACGCGGCCATCTGACCGAGGGAACTCAGCTTCTCCGCCTGGATCAACTGCTCCTCGCTCTCCTGCAGGCGGATCAGCGACTCGGCAAGCTCGTCGTGGAGATCGGCCAACTGCGCCCTCGCCGCCCTCCCGCGTCGGATCTGATGGCGCATCGCGGACACGAGCAAGCTGATCAGCGTCGCCGGCACGAAGAACACGAGGACGCGTTCGATCGGATGCGGGTAGCTCGAGAAGAAGATCGCGCGCGGAAGCATGATGACCAGGAACACTCCGCACGAGACGAGACCGACGGGAGGGCGCAGCATCAGGCTGGCGTACAGGATCGGGATGAGGAACAACGCACGGTGCAGGTCGTGCACCGTGGCGAACAGATCGGGCCGCCCGGCCAATCCCAGCTGCTCGGCGTAGTAGTAGGCCGTGAACAGAACGAACAGCCCGACGACCGCCCAGAAGTGAGGGTTGCGCTGCAGCGGCTTCCTCGAATCGAGCACCGCACGATCGACGAGCCACGACTCGACACGCGACACCCAGGCCGAGGGCCACCGGATTCCGCGCCGCCGTCCGCGTCTCATCGACTCCTCTCTTCGTCGGGTGCTACGATCCGTACTTCGGCGCCCAGTTGTTGTATCCGAGCAGCATCGGAAGCACGCGCCCGGAGAACCGCCCGAGGCCGCCGCGCCCTGCCTCCCCCTCGCCGAACGACGCCGTCCCGTCTCGAACGACGTTCGGTCCGGCAAACAGGACGGGCACCGGCTCGACGGTGTGGTCGCCGAAGTCGATCGGCGTCGTGTGGTCGCCGGTGATCGCCAAGTGCGTCGCGTTCCAATCGAGGTCCTCGGCCAGTGGAGCGATCAGCTCGGCGTCGATCCGCTCGATGAACGCGGTCTTCGCAGCCGCGTCCTGATCGTGCCCGGCGTTGTCGGTCCCCTTGACGTGAACGAAGACGACGTCGAACGTGCCGAGCGCTTCGACCGCCGCCCGCGCCTTCGAGCCGAGGTCGGTGTCGAGGCCGCCGGTCGCTCCTGGAACGTCGATCGACGTCATTCCGCAGGCGAGGGCGACACCTCGATACAGGGCGCCGCCGGCGATGACCGCGCCTCGGACCCCGTAGATCGATTCGACCGACGGGATGAGCGGGCAGTCGGCGGCCCCGCGAGCAAGGACGAAGTTCGCCGGCGGCTTGCCTGCAGCAATCCGCTCCCGGTTCACCGGATGCTCCTGCAGCAACGCGTGTCCTCGGGCGGCGAACTCGTTCAACGCGGCGGCCGTCTTCCGTGCCGCATCATCATCGTTGCCTGCTGCGGGCCCGAACCGGAGAGCCGGCACCCCGGCGTCATGCGGGTCGTTCTCGGTCACGTGGCGGGACAGCCCGTCGCCCCGTAGGAGGAGCGCGCCGCGGTGCTGTGTGCTGGCGCGAAACTGCAGCGAGACGCCGTCGACATCCTCGAGCTGGATCCCGTTCAGCACGTCGGCGAGCGCGTCCTGTCCGGACTCGATCCTTCCGGCCCGACGATCGGTCACGACGAGATCCCCGTCGCGCACCTCGCCCGAGGCGAAGTTCGCCCGGAAGCAGACATCGCCGGCTCGAACGTCCATCCCGATGCCAAGGCACTCGAACACGCCCCGTCCGGTGTAGAGTTCGAACGGATCGTAGCCGAGCAACGACAGATGCGCCGTGTCGCTTCCCGGTCGAACCCCCGGCCCGATCGGGTCCACCAACCCCAGCGCGCCCCCAGCCGCGAGCGCATCGAGGTGCGGCGTCTTCGCCGCCTCCAAGCAGGTCCGCCCGTCGAGATCGGTCGGTCGCCCGCCGAGTCCGTCCGCAATGATCAACAGTGCCTTCATCATTCCTCCGTCCGTTGTGCCCTCACCTTCGTACACTATCCAACGGACCAACCGTTGTCAATCCGTTCCCCTTGGCCCTTTTCGACATCGACGCTCCATGCGGTCCACACGGATCGGCGACCGGCTCGCCCTTTCCAAGAGCCGCAACCCGCGCAGTCTGCGTGGATTGAGACACGGCTCGCTCTTCCGCAACGAGCCAAGCCTCGGTGCCTGGAATCGAAGCCCGCATGCCCCTTCCCAACGCCCCAATCCGCGCACCCAGCGTGGATTGGGGCCCGGCTCGCTCTCCCGCAACACGCCGATTCCCGATGAGCATAGATCAAAGTCCGAGTGCCCTTTCCCAACGCCCCAATCCGCGCACTCAGCGTGGATTGGGGCCCGGCTCGCGTAGCGAGACGATTTGAACCACCCGCGGGGTTCGCATACTGTTCCGCCCAGCACGCGGGGTGCGCGCAGTGTGTCAGGCGGAAGAAAGGGAGGCATGGCTCGATGCGAATTCACGAATTCCAGGCGAAACGGCTGTTCGCCGACTACGGCATCCCGGTCGCCTCGTCCCGTCCGGTGACGAGCGTCGACGAGGCTGTCGCGGCGGTGGAGGAACTCGGCTTCCCCGTCGTCGTCAAGGCGCAGATCCACGCCGGCGGCCGCGGCAAGGGCGGCGGCATCGCCATCGCGAACACGGGCGAGGAGGCCCGCGAGGCGGCCGATCGGATCCTCGGCGCTCCGCTGGTCACGCATCAAACCGGCCCCGAGGGGCGCGTCGTCAAGACGCTGTTGATCGAGAAGGCGTCCGGAATCGCCAGCGAGCTGTACCTCGGGATGGTCGTCGATCGCGCCGTGCGCCAGGTCGCGGTCATGGCGAGTCGCGCCGGCGGCGTCGACATCGAAGAGACCGCACGCGAAGCGCCCGACGCGATCCTCAAGGAGTGGGTCGACCCGACGATCGGCCTCCGCTCGTTCCAGGCGTTCCGCCTGGCGCACCGCCTCGGACTTTCGGGCAAGACGGCACGCGGCGTGGCGAAGATCGTTCGCGCACTGTACCGGCTGTTTCGCGAGCAGGACGCCTCGCTGGCCGAGATCAACCCGCTCGCGATCGACGACGAAGGTGCCCCAATCGCGATCGATGCGAAGCTGACGTTCGACGACAACGGCCTCTTCCGCCATCCGGAGGTTCGCGACCTGCGGGACCTCAACGAGGAGGACCCACTCGAGGTGGAGGCGACGTCGGTCAATCTGAACTACATCAAGCTCGACGGGAACGTGGGCTGCCTCGTCAACGGCGCCGGCCTGGCCATGGCGACGATGGATCTGATCCAGCACGTCGGCGCGCGGCCGGCGAACTTCCTCGACGTCGGCGGCGGCGCGACCGCCGAGATGATCGAGAAGGGGTTCCGCATCCTGATCGCCGACCCCGACGTCGAGGCCGTGTTCATCAACATCTTCGGCGGGATCCTCCGCTGCGACATCCTCGCCGAAGGCGTCGTCGCCGCGGCGAAGGCGGTCGACATCTCGGTTCCCGTCATCGTTCGACTCGAGGGCACGAACGTCGATGCGGGCCGCGAGATCCTCAACGGCTCCGGCCTGGCGTTCCACACCGCCACGGATCTGCGAGAAGCGGCATCGCGGGTCGCCGCAGCGGTGAAAGGGGAAGCATGAGCATCCTGATCGACGAGCGGACGGCGGTTCTCGTCCAGGGGATCACCGGCAACGAGGGGCGGTTCCACACCGCGCAGATGGTCGAGTACGGGACGAAGATCGTCGCCGGCGTCACTCCGGGCAAGGGCGGTCAGGACGTAGACGGGATCCGGGTCTTCGACACCGTGTCCGAGGGGGTCGAGGCGACGGGCGCGGACGCGTCGATCATCTTCGTGCCGCCGGCGTTCGCCTCCGATGCGATCCTCGAGGCGGCCGAGGCGGGCATCGGGCTGATCGTCTGTCTCACCGAGGGCATCCCGACGAACGACATGATCGACGTCCGCCGCTACCTCGACGAGCGCGGGACACAGCTCGTCGGCCCGAATACCCCTGGGCTGATCAGCCCAGGTAAGAGCAAGCTCGGCGTGATGGCCGGCTACATCCACAAGCCCGGCCCGATCGGGATCGTCTCCCGCAGCGGAACGCTGACCTACGAGGTCGTGCATCAGCTCACGGAACTCGGCATCGGGCAGTCGACTTGCGTCGGGGTCGGCGGAGACCCGATCGTCGGGCTGTCGTTCGCCGAGCTGATCCCGCTGTTCGAGGCGGACCCTGACACCGCGGGGATCATCCTGATCGGTGAAATCGGCGGATCAGCCGAGGAAGAGGCGGCCGCGCTGATCGCCGACGGTGTGTCGAAGCCGGTCGTCGCGTTCATCGCCGGACAGACCGCGCCGCCGGGGCGACGGATGGGACACGCCGGGGCGATCATCACCGGCGGATCAGGGACGGCTGCCGCGAAGATGGCTGCACTACGCGCCGCGGGCGTCCATCTCGCCGAAAGTCCGGCGGAGATCGGCTCGGCTATGGCTGAGGCGCTGTCCGCGTAGCCCGCCTGTCCCACATTGTGAGACCGCCGACCCGGACATTCGTCCCCTGGTCTAGACATCTTGGCCACGTGCCCCTACCATGCGCTCAACATTCGATCCCGAGACGGCCTGGCCGTCTCGCATAACGAGACACGATGAGAGCTGAGATACGCTTCGCTGGCTTTGGAGGACAAGGGATCATCTCCGCCGGTAAGATCACCGGCAGGGCGGCTGCCATTTTCGACGGCAAGAACGCCGTGATGATGCAATCGTACGGCCCCGAGGCACGGGGTGGTGCCTGCAGTGCGGACCTCGTCGTCGCCGATGCGGCGATCGGATACCCGCAACTGCACCGCCCACGGCTGGCGGTCATCATGTCGCAGGAGGCGTACGAGAAGTACGGCCCGACCGTCGACTCGAGCGGCACGATGATTCTCGACGAGGATCTCGTCGACACGAGCGACGCCCCTCCGCCGGTTGACCGCGTCTACACCATTCCCGCCACTCGACTCGCCGACGAGCTCGGCCGCAAGATCGTCGCCAACGTCGTCATGCTCGGCGCGCTGGCCGCGATCACCGGCGTCGTATCGCGCGACGCGATGCTCGAGGCGATTCTGAGCTCGGTCCCTCCGCGGACCAAGGAACTCAACGAGAAGGCGTTCGTCACCGGCTTCGCGCGAGGAGAGGAGGCTCTCCGTGCCGACAGCTAGAATCGGCGTGTTCGTCTGCCACTGCGGGCTGAACATCGAACGAACCGTCGACACGGTCGCCGTGGCCGAGGCACTCAGCGAGCATCCCGGCGTCACATACGTCTCCGACTACGACTACATGTGTTCCGACCCGGGACAACGTCAGGTGATCGATGCGATCGTCGAGCATCGGCTGACCGGCGTGGTCGTCGCCGCATGTTCCCCCGCGATGCACGAGCCGACGTTCCGCCGTGCCGCTGAAGAGGCAGGGCTGAATCCCTACCTCGTGGAGATGGCGAACATCCGCGAGCACTGCAGTTGGGTGCACCACGATCGCGAAGACGCGACGGAGAAGGCGACTCGAATCACCAAGACCCTGGTCGAGAAGGTCAAGGGGAATCACCCGCTCGAGGCGGTCAGGATCGATCACGTCGACAAGTGCCTCGTGATCGGCGGAGGGATCACCGGCATTCAGGCCGCCCTCGACGTCGCCGAGAGCGGATTCCAGGTCCTCCTCGTCGAAAAGGAGCCGACGATCGGCGGCCACATGGCTCAGTTGTCGGAGACGTTCCCGACGCTCGACTGCTCGTCGTGCATTCTGACGCCGAAGATGGTCGAAGCGTCGCGACATCCGAACATCGAGCTGATGACCTACTCCGAGGTACTCGACGTATCCGGCTACGTCGGCAACTACACGGTGCGCATCCGGAAGAACCCGACCTACGTCGATCCGGACAAGTGCAACCTGTGCGGAGACTGCGAGAAGGTCTGCCCGGAGTCGACGCCGAGTACGTTCGAGCGCGGTTTGACCGAACGCAAGGCGATCTACATCCCGTTCCAGCAAGCAATCCCCTCGTCGTACACGCTGGACGAGGACACCTGCCTCGGCCTGCGGCCGCTTCGCTGCAGCGAGTGCGCCAAGGTGTGTGAACCCGAAGCGATCGACTTCGACATGCAGCCGGAGATCGTCGAGGAGGAGATCGCGGCGATCATCGTTGCCACCGGCTTCGAGCTCTATCCGATCCTCGACATCGGCGAGTACGGCGCAGGCGACGTGCCTGACGTCATCGACGGGCTGCAGTTCGAGCGCCTGCTTTCGGCGTCCGGTCCGACAGGTGGCGAGGTCCGCCGCCCGTCCGACGGGAAGATCGCCAAGCGTGTCGTCTTCGTCCAATGCGCCGGATCGCGCGATCCGGAGAACCACAACGCCTACTGCTCGAAGATCTGCTGCATGTACACGGCGAAGCATGCCCTCCTCTACCGGCACGCCGTTCACGACGGTGAAGCGACCGTCTTCTACATCGACATCCGTGCCGGCGGCAAGGGATACGAAGAGTTCATCCAGGGAGCGACCGAGGACGAACGCATCCGGTACCTGCGCGGCAAGGTGGCCCGGATCTACCGCGACGGCGACCAGGTCGTCGTATGGGGCGTCGACACGCTCTCGGGCAAGAGGGTCGAGCTCGAGGCCGATCTCGTCGTTCTCGCGATGTCGATGGACCCCCACCCGAGCACCGCGGGCCTCACCAAGACGCTGAAGATCAGTTGTGGCGGCGAGGGCTTCCTCAAAGAGGCGCACCCGAAGCTGCGTCCGGTGGAGAGCCTGACCGCCGGGGTGTTCGTCGCCGGCGCCGGACAGGGGCCGAAGGACATCCCCGAATCGGTCGCCCAGGGAAGCGGTGCCGCGGCAAAGGCGATCGGCCTGCTCGCGCAGGAGAAGCTGACCCACTCCCCGGAAGTCGTGTCGATCGACGAGGAGATCTGCGGCGGCTGCGGGGTCTGCGTCGGGATGTGCCCGTACACGGCGCTGTCGCTCAACGGGGCCGGTGTCGCCGAGTGCAACGAGGTGCTGTGCGAGAGCTGCGGCACATGCGTCTCCGCCTGCCCGACCGGCGCGGCGCAGCTGAAGAACATGAGCGATATCCAAATCCGCGAGATGATCGAGGTGGCACTCGCCGATGTCTGAATCGACCGCGCCGTTTGAGCCGAGAATCATTGCGTTCCTCTGTTGTTGGTGCTCCTACGCGGGGGCCGACTTGGCCGGCGTCAGCCGACTCGAGTACCCGCCGAACGTCGTCCCGATGCGAGTGAACTGCTCGGGGCGCGTTGACGCGGAGATGGTTCTGACGGCTATCGAGAAGGGGGCCGACGGCGTCCTGATCGGAGGATGCCATCCGGGAGACTGCCACTACGTCTCCGGTAACTACAAGACGAGGCGCCGGGTAGCGCTGATCCAGCGTGCTCTGTCCGAGATCGGGATCGACCCGCGGCGCGTCCGCCTCGAGTGGATCAGCGCCAGCGAGGGGAACAAGTTCCAACACACCATGATTGAATTCACACAACAAGTCAAAGATCTCGGACCGAGCCCGGTGCTCGCGGCGTCCGCGTCGGAGGCGACGAGCGATGGGTAGGGCGAAGACGCCGCCGGAAAGCAAACTCAAGATCGGCGTCTACTGGGCCGCCGCCTGTGGCGGATGTGATTGCTCGCTGCTCGAAGTCAACGAACAGATCCTCGACGTCGCAGCGGCGGCAGACATCCTCCTGTGGCCGTGCGCTGCCGACGTCAAGTACGCCGATCTCGAGGGCTACCGAAACAGCGAACTCGACATCGTTCTGTTCAACGGCGCAATCCGGACGGCCGAGAACCGCGAGATCGCGCAGCTCGTCCGGGCGAAGACGAAGTACTTGGTCGCGTTCGGATCGTGCGCGCATACCGGCGGGGTCATCGGCCTCGCCAACCTCGCGTCGCGAGACGAGGTGTTTGCGACTGTCTACGGAGACGACAAAGGCTCGTGGCCGCAGGTCACCGCGACCGAGAACGGCCGCGAACTGCATCTGCCTGAGTTCCTCGACAAGCTGACGCCGCTGTCGGAGACCGTCGAGATCGACTACGTCGTCCCCGGCTGCCCGCCACCGAGGGAGATCGTCAGTCAGCTGTTCTCCGCCCTGGTTGCCGGGGAGCTGCCACCCCCGGGAACGGTTCTCGCCTCGTCGAAGAACCTGTGCGACGAGTGCCCGCGCGACCGCAAGCAGGAGAAGATCACGCGAATCCTTCGCCCCCACGAACGGGAGCCCGATCCGGAGACGTGCCTCCTGGATCAGGGCTTCGTGTGCATGGGACCGGCGACGCGCGGCGGCTGCAGCGCGGTCTGCCCGGCGGCGAACATGCCGTGCACCGGCTGCGCGGGACCGACGGCGAACATCACCGATCAGGGCGCCGCAATGCTGAACACGCTGGCGTCGCTCGTCGGAACCGGGGAAGAGGGAGAGGATCAACTCGACGCAGAGGACGCGATCCTGGCGCAACTCGACGACGTCGTCGGAACGTTCTACCGCTTCGGATCCGCCACATCGCTATTCAGAGGACGCTACCATGAGCGAAACCGTACGCCAAGTTAGTATCGATCCGATCACCCGCCTCGAGGGCCACGGCCGCATCGAGTTGTTCCTCGACGAGAAGGGCGGACTCGCCGACGCGTTCTTCCAGATCCCCGAACTCCGGGGGTTCGAGCGCTTCTGTCTCGGCCGGCAAGGCGAGGACATGCCCCAGATCACCGAGAGGATCTGCGGTGTCTGCCCCGAGGCGCACCACTTCGCGTCGACCAAGGCGCTCGACGCGTGCTACGGCGCAACGCCGCCGCCGCGGGCGAGGAAGCTGCGTGAACTCCTGTACAACGCGTATACCTTCTCCGACCACCTGCTGCACTTCTACTACCTCGGCGGACCCGACTTCCTCGTCGGCCCGTACGCCCCGCCGCAGGAGCGAAACATCCTCGGCGTCATCGGGAAGGTCGGGCTGGAACTCGGCAAGGAAGTGATCAAGCACCGCGGCTATGGCCAGCGGATCATCGAGATCGTCGGCGGACGACCGATCCATCCGGTCACCGGCATCCCCGGCGGTCAGTCGAAGGGGATCACCGAGGATGAGCGCGCCGAGATCGAGACGATGGCCGCCTCGGCGGTCGAGTTCGCCCAGGCGACGCTCGGCATCTTCAAGAGCACGCTCCTCGAGGACGAGACGTTCAAGCGGTTCGTCGCCGAGGAGTCGCTCGCGCTGCCGACCTACTACATGGGACTGGTCGACGAGAGCGGGTCGATCAACTACTACGACGGCGATGTACGCGTCGTCGGGCCAGACGGAGCCGAGTACGCGCAGGTTCCCGGCAGCGAAGTGCTGTCTCTGATCGCCGAGCGGACCGAGGCGTGGACCTACGTCAAGATCCCGTACCTGAGGGACGTCGGCTGGAACGGCTTCACCGCCGGGGCGGACTCCGGCGTCTACAGGGTCGGGCCGCTGGCGCGGCTGAACGTCTGCAAGCAGATCGGCACGCCGTTGGCGCAGGTCGAGTACGAGGCGTTCCTCGAATACTTCGGCGGCGGGCCGGTTCACGCGACGTTCGCCTACCACTGGGCGCGCCTGGTCGAGATGCTGTCGGCGGCCGAGCGAACCGCAACCCTGATTGCCGATCCCGATCTGATGGAGGGTCCGCTGCGCGCGCCGCTCGGCGAGCCTGGCGAGGGTGTCGGTGTGATCGAGGCGGCGCGGGGAACGCTGATCCATCACTACAACCTCGACGAACGCGGCCTGATCGACGCAGTCAACCTGATCGTAGCGACGACGCACAACGTCGCCGCGATCTCGCTGTCGATCAAGGAGATGGCTCGGGCGGTCGTGCAGGAAGGCAACGTCGACCAGGGGATCCTCAACCTCGTCGAGATGAGCTTCCGCAATTACGACCCGTGCCTCGCGTGCGCGACTCACGCACTGCCCGGCCGGATACCGCTCGTCGTCGACGTGCGAAACGCCGACGGATCGGCACGCCAGAGGATCGAACGATGAGACGACTGATCGTCGGATGGGGGAATCCGATCGCCGGTGACGATAGGGTCGGCTGGAAGGCGGCGGAGTTCGTCAAGCAATGGGCAAGAGCCGCCGATCGGGTCGATGTCGTTTCCACGGCGCACGGCGGACTGCGCGTCGCCGAGCGGATGCTCGGCTACGACAAGGTGATCGTCCTCGACGCGGCCGCAGGAGAAGATGAAAGCACCGGACTGCAACGGACGGTACTCCGGCCCCGCGCGATGACCGCTGGCGACGAACCGGTAGGGCACGACGGATCCCTCGCCGACGCGATCCGCGCGCTGCAGAGGCTGGACGCCGACGGGATGCCGCAGGAGATCGTCCTGTACGGCGCTCCGATCGCGGCACCGTGCGACTGGGACGATCGACCATCGGGGAAGCTGGAAGAGAAGGCCGCGCGGCTGGCCCGTGCCGCCCTCGCGGAGCTGGTGTTCGAACGGGAGGGGATCGCGGTTGCCTAGGACGAAGACCGTACCGACGGAGAACCTGTGCGCCCGCGTCGAGGAGCTCTCGGGCGAAAACGTCTTCGCCTGCTACCAGTGCGGGATGTGCTCGGCCGGGTGCCCGTTGACCGACGAGATGGATCGACTGCCGAGTCAGGTCATCCGCGACCTTCAGCTCGACGATCCGTCCCTGCTCGAGTCGAACGCAATGTGGATCTGCGCCTCCTGCCTCGCCTGCGAGGTCCGCTGCCCGAAGGGCGTCGACCTGGCCAAGCTGATGGAAGCGCTCCGCCAGATCGTACTGCGCAAGTCGATCGACAACGTCTCGCTCGACGACATGACACGGGATGAGATTCGGGCCCTCCCGCAGATCGCCCTCGTTGCGGCGCTGCGAAAGAAGACAGGATAGACGATGAACGGAATCCCCTACTTCCCCGGCTGTAGCCTGAAGGACGCCGCGAGCAGTTTCGAGGACTCCGCGTTCTACGTGATGGAGCGCCTCGGTCTGCCGCTCGTCGAGCTGGATCGATGGAACTGCTGCGGTACCGTCTACTCGCTGACCGACGACGACCTGATGCATCACATCGCGTCGGTCCGCAACTTCGTGCGGGTTCGCGAGATGGGCGGCGACGAACTCGTCGCTCTCTGCTCGATGTGCTACAACACGCTCGCCCGCGTCGCCGGACGGATCGATGCCGATGGAGAGTCGCGGGACAAGATCAACGCGTTCATGGACCGGGAGATCGACTACGAAGGCGGCGTCGCGGTCGTCCACCTGCTCGACGTCCTGCGCGATCGGATCGGCTGGGACGCGATCGCCGGCGCGACGACGCGACCGCTCGATGGACTGAGAGTCGCTCCGTACTACGGATGCACGCTCGTGCGGCCGAAGGACGTCTCCGTCGACGACTCGGAGAACCCGACCGTGATGGGCGACGCGCTCGAGGCGGCCGGCGCGTCGGCCGTCGGTTTCCCGTTTGCCACCGAGTGCTGCGGCACGTACCAGGTCGTCGATCGTCCCGACCTGTCGCTCGAGCGTTCGTACCGCGTACTGCGATCGGCCGTGCGGGCCGGGGCGAACGCTGTTGCGACCGCCTGCCCGCTCTGCCAGCACAACCTGGAGCAGGCGCAGCGCGAGCTCGGCGAAGCCGATGGGATCGAGGGGCTGACGATCGCCTACTTCACTGAGCTCCTCGCCGCGGCGCTCGGACAGGAGCCCGATCGGCTCCCCGAACGATTGAGATCGGTACTGGAAACCCACGTGACCGTCGAGGGAGGCGCCTAGGATGGACGACGCAAAGCTGACGCAGATCTACATCATGGGGAAGGCATACGACGTCCCCACCGGGATCACGATCATGGATGCAATGGAGTACGCCGGCTATCGCTTCTATCGCGGCGCCGGATGCCGATCCGGATTCTGCGGCGCCTGCGGGACCGTCTACCGCAAGGACGGGGAATACCGGCTCGAGTTCGCCCTTGCTTGCCAGGAGATGGTCGAGGGGGGAATGCACTTGACGCAGCTCCCGTTCACGCCGGCCCCGCGAGCTCCGTACGTGCTCGATGAGCTCGATCCACGCGAGAACGTTCTGCTGCAGTTCTACCCGGGGATCGCCCGCTGTGTCTCCTGCAACACGTGCACCAAGGCGTGCCCGCAGGACATCGAGGTGATGGATTACATTCAGGCCGCTCTGCGCGGCGACATCGAGCGCGTGAGCGAGCTGTCGTTCGACTGCATCCAGTGCGGTCTGTGCGCGATGCGTTGCCCGGCCGACATCAAGCACTACCACGTCGGGCAGATGGCGCGACGGCTGTACGGTGTCTCCGCGTCGCCGGAGCCTGAGCATCTGAAGGTCCGGATGAAGGAGCTCCAGGAAGGAACCTACGAAGCGCAGCTCGACGAGCTGGTCGTACTGGACCTCGCCGGGCTGAAGGCGCGCTACGCCGAGCGGCAGATCGAGACGGCAAGCGAGGAGGGATCGTGAGCGGTCAGGACAGCACCAAGCTGATCGGTGGATACCCCGCGACCATGCGGGAGTCGATCGAGAAGGTCGAGGCGACGCGCAAGCAGCGCCTGCAGGACGGCCCCCCGACCCCGATGTCGCCGGAGCAGCGCGAAGAGGTTCTGAACGAATGGCATCCCGACTACAAAGCGGACAGAAAGCGCGACCTGGCGGTCGGACCGTCGAAGGGCGCCCGGATGCCGCACGAAGTGGCCGATCTGTTCGAGGCGTATCCGCTCGTCGAGCCCGGCGCGGTTGACCTGTCGAAACCGGATCTCGCCGTCCAGGTGCTCATCCTCGGCGGCGGGGGCGCGGCATCCGTTGCGGCGCTGTTCGCGCGCGAGGAGGGGATCCCCACCGACGACATCCTGATGGTGACCAAGCTACGCCACGGGGACTGCAACTCGATCATGGCTCAGGGAGGCATCCAGGCGGCCGACCGCGAGCCGGACTCGCCGGCGATTCACTATCTCGACGTCCTCGGCGGCGGACACTACACGAACAAGCCGGAGCTCGTCCGCGCCCTGGTCACCGACGGCCCGATGCTGATCGACTGGCACGAACAGCTCGGCGCGCTGTACGACAAGGTTGACGGGCAGTACCTCGAGGCGCACGGTGGAGGCACGTCGCGGATGCGGATGCACTCGGCAAAGGACTACACCGGCATGGAGCTGATGCGCGTTCTGCGTGACGAAGTCCGCAACGTCGGGATTCCGGTGCTCGAGTTCGCGCCGGCGGTCGAGCTACTGCTCGATGCGAACGGGCACGCGGCCGGCGCGGTCCTGTTCAACCTCGAGACCGAGGAGACCATGGTCGTCCGCGCTAACGCGACCGTCCTCGCCACCGGCGGATTCGGCCGGCTGCACATTCAGGGCTACCCGACGACGAACCATTACGGCGCGACGGCCGACGGGCTGATCCTCGCCTATCGCGCCGGCGCGCGCGTCATCGACATGGATTCGGTCCAGTACCACCCGACCGGCGTCGCCTACCCGGCGGCGATCCTCGGACAGCTGGCGACCGAGAAGCTGAGAAACCAAGGCGCCGAGCCGGTGAACGCCGACGGCGCGTCGTTCGTCTTCCCCCTCGAGCCGCGCGACGTCGAGGCGGCGGCGATCATCCGCGAGTGCTACGGAAACGACCGCGGCGTCACGACGCCGTCGGAGATCCGCGGTGTGTGGTTGGACACCCCGATGATCGATGCAATCCACGGGCCGGGAACGCTCAAGTCGCGCCTCGCCGCCATGTGGATGATGTGGAACCGCCACGGGATTGACATCACCGTCGATCCGGCGCTCGTCTTCCCGACGCTCCACTACCAAAACGGCGGCGTGGAGATCGATGCCGCAGGCAGGACCGACGTGCCCGGGCTGTTCGCCGGCGGAGAGGTCGCCGGCGGAGTCCACGGGAAGAACCGATTGATGGGCAACTCACTGTTGGACTACAACGTCTTCGGACGCCGGGCCGGCATCACCGCCGCGGCGTGGGCGAAACTGCATCGACCGGAGACGCTTGGATTGAAGCACGTCGAAGCGTACGCGAACGAGCTGAAATCAGCCGGGATCGAGCCGGAGCGAGCGGCGCCGATGATCCTTCCGGACTACCGCCGCGAGGCCGTTCTCGCGCGGCAGCTCGACATCCTGTAGGAGGAACGATGGCTACGGCCGTGACGAAGCGGTGGAAGACGAGGCACGGGCACCTGTACATCCAGGAAGACGAGTGCAAGGGGTGCGGCTTCTGCATCGAGTTCTGCCCGAAGAAGGTGCTCGAGGAGACCGACGAGTTCAACGCGAAAGGCTACTACCCGCCGCGCGTGATCGACGCGCAGGCGTGTGTCAACTGCACCTTCTGCGAACTGATCTGCCCCGATTTCGCCATCTGGAGCAAGAAGGAAGACGAAGCGGGTGAAGCCGATGGCTGAGCGCATTCTCGCCGGGACGCACTTCCTGAATGGAGATGAGGCGTGCGCCGAAGGTGCACTCGCGGCGGGCTGCAGCCTGTTTGCCGGGTACCCGATCACGCCGCAGTCGGAGATCGCCGAGCGCATCTCGTATCGGCTGCCGCAGGTCGGCGGCGTCTTCATCCAGATGGAGGACGAGATCTCGTCGATGGCCGCGACGCTCGGCGGCGCCTGGGGCGGGATGAAAGCGATGACAGCGACATCCGGCCCCGGCTTCTCGTTGATGATGGAGAACCTCGGTCTCGGGCTGATCACCGAGACGCCGTGCGTCGTCGTGAACGTGCAGCGCGGCGGCCCGAGCACCGGGCTGCCGACGCTCGTCGGGCAGGCGGACATGATGCAGGCCCGGTGGGGCTCGCACGGTGACTACGGCATCATCGCGCTGTGCCCGTCGTCGCCGCAGGAGTCGTTTGAGCTGACCGCTCGCGCGTTCAACCTGGCCGAGACGTACCGCCTCCCGGTCCTCGTGATGACCGACGAGGTCGTCGGGCACATGTTCGAGCGGGTCGAGATCGATCCGAAGAAGATCGAGATTGTCGAGCGGAAGGCGCCGGCCGAGCCCCCAGGAGATTTCCTGCTGTACAAGCCTGGCGAGGACCTCGTGCCCCAGGGCATGCCCTCGTTCGGCGACGGCTACCGCGTTCACGTCACCGGGCTGACCCACGATGAGCGCGGCTACCCGGTGATCGACGCCGAGACGCAGCAGCAACTGGTCCCGCGCCTCAAGGAGAAGATCGCCCGCAACGCCGAAGCGATCATCGACGTCGAAGAGACCGAGATCGATGACGCCGAAGTCGTCATCGTGACCTACGGCATCTCGGCCCGAACCTCGTACGGCGCGCTGCGCGCCGCCCGCGACAAGGGTTTGAAGGTCGGGATGCTTCGGCTGGTCACCGTCTGGCCGTTCCCGGAGGACATCATCCGAAGCCTCGCCGACCGCGTCGCCGGCTTCGTCGTCCCCGAGATCAACCTCGGCCAGATCGTGCTCGAGGTCGAGCGGACGGTCAGCGGACGTACCGCTGTGCGGTCGGTCCCGCACGCCGGCGGCGAGATCCACGACCCGACGACGATCGTCGAAGCGATCGAGGAGGTGCTCCGCAATGCCTCATAGGACGAAGGACCTGCCGGTTCCGGAGGTTCTCTCCGCGCAACCGCATCCGATGCAGAAGTACTTGCGGATGGATCGACTGCCGCACATCTGGTGTTCGGGGTGCGGCCTGGGGACAGCACTGTCGTGCTTCACCTACGCCCTGGATGAGCTCGATCTCGGCGCGGCGGACGTCGGCGTCGTTTCGGGGATCGGCTGCACCGGCCGGATGGCCGGGTATCTGAACCTCGACTCGTATCACACGACGCATGGCCGCGCGATCGCCTTCGCCACCGGCCTCGCCGTCTCGAAGCCGGACAAGAAGGTCGTCGTCCTGAGCGGCGACGGGGACCTGTTCGCGATCGGCGGGAACCACTTCATCCACGCCGCCCGCCGCAACATCAACATGACCGTGCTGTGCGTCAACAACTTCAACTACGGGATGACCGGCGGGCAGTACGGGCCGACGACGCCGATCGGCTCACGCGGAACGACCGCGCCGTACGGCAACTACGAGAATCCCTTCAACCTCCCGTACCTCGCCGCGTCGTGCGGAGCGGTGTACGTCGCTCGCTGGACGAGCCTTCATGCTCGCCGACTGAAGGAGGCAATGATCGAGGCGATCACGAGGCCCGGCTTCACGTTCGTCGAGATCGTCTCCCCCTGTCCGACGAACTACGGGCGCCGCAACCGGATCGGCGACGGCCTCGACGAGCTGCGCACCTACGCCGAGCGGAGCGTCATCCAGCACGGTGCCGATCCGAGAGACGCCGATCTGATCCCCGGGAACGATATCATCGTCGGGCGGTTCATCGACAAGACACGGCCGACGTTCCTCGAGGCGTACGAGCAGCAGATCATCGACAAGCAGCAGTTCGTCAAACCCCGGGGAATGGGGAAGGGGCCGCATCGGACTTCCGGAGCGACCTCGACCGGCGGAAAGGCGGGAGCATGATCGGAGAGGACGTGAAGGGGGCAGTTGTCGAGGCGATGCGAATCGCGGCGACACAGCTGCCGACCGACGTCGTGGCCGCGCTGCGCGCGGCACGTGAACGCGAGACCTCGGAGCTCGGCGCGGCGCAGCTCGATGCGATCCTCGAGAACGTCGGGATTGCGAACACCGGATCGATCCCGATGTGCCAGGACACCGGCATCCAGACCTTCTTCGTCGAGGCCGGCGTGTCGAGCCCGTTCCTGAAGGAGATCAGAGGCTGGATCGACGAGGCCGTCGTCGAGGCGACCGCGGCGATTCCGTTGCGCCCGAACACGGTCGATCCGTTCTCCGGGACCAACCCTGGAGACAACAGCGGCCGATTCATGCCGTTCGTCAACTGGGAGTTGACCGGCGGGGACGACATCCGAATCACCGTCCTTCCCAAGGGCGGCGGCAGCGAGAACATGAGCACCGTCAAGATGCTCCCGCCCGGCGTCGGTCTGAAGGGGATCAAAAGGGCCGTCGTCGAGCACGTCGTTTCCTGCCAGGGGAAGCCGTGCCCGCCGACGATCGTCGGCGTCGGGATCGGCGGCGGTGCCGACATCGCGCTGAAGCTCGGGAAGAAGGCGATTCTGCGTGAGATCGGCTCGGCTCATCTCGAGCCGGCCGCCGCGGCGCTCGAGCGCGAGCTGCTCGAACTGGTCAACATGAGCGGTGTCGGGCCGATGGGTGTCGGCGGTCAGACGACGTGCCTCGCGGTGCACGTCGAGTACGCGCATAGACACCCAGCGTCGTTGCCGCTAGGTATCCTGATCCAGTGCTGGGCAGACCGCCGGGCGCACGTTCTGCTGGCGGCCGACGGAACGATCGAGGTGAACTGATGAAGCGCGAACTGACCCTGCCGATCGATGAGACGACCGCCCGTGATCTGCGCGTCGGTGACATCCTCTACGTCACCGGGAAGCTGTTCACCGCTCGTGACGAGGCGCACCACGTCATGCTCGAGGCCCACGACAAGGGCGAGGATCTGCCGTTCGACCCGTCGCAGATGGCGCTGTTTCACTGTGGTCCGGTCGTGCGGCAGTCCGACGGCGGCTGGGAGGTCATCGCCGCCGGGCCGACGACGAGCGTCCGGATGGAGCTGTTCGAGGACCGTTTCCTCGAGACGTTTCGTTCGCCGATCGTCATCGGCAAGGGCGGCATGGGCGATCGGACGCAGGCGGCGCTGGAGAAGGTCGGCGCCGTGTACACGCACTACACCGGCGGCGCCGGTGCGCTCGCCGCCGGTCGCATCGAGCGCGTGGAGACCGTCTACTGGCTCGATGAGCTCGGGATGCCCGAGGCCGCCTGGATCTTCGAGGCGCGCGCGTTCGGCCCGCTGCTGGTCACAATGGACAGCGCCGGCGGGAATCTCTACAAGCAGCTCGAGCCGACGATCGCCGAGAACACGAAGGCGATCCTCGCTCGGATCGAGGACTAGCACGTCACGCTTCTCTGCCTGATGTGCGCGAAGAGCAACGGGGTCGCTGAGGGCGACGTTCCGCAACAAAGGAGCAGTCAGTATGGGGGACGAGAAGAACCTGACGGTTGAGGAGCGGCTGGAGCGAGCCAAGCTCCCGGGCAAGAAGGCGCCGGGAATGCACGCGTTCTACCGCGGCAAGATCGAGACCACGCTCAAGTGCGCGGTGACCAGCTTCGACGACTTCGGGATCTGGTACACGCCGGGAGTCGCCGCGCCGTGCAAGGAGATCCACGCCGACCCGGCGAAGGCGTTCGAGTACACGAACAAGGCGAACGCCGTCGCCGTCGTCTCCGACGGTTCGCGCGTTCTCGGGCTCGGCAACATCGGGCCGATGGCCGGGCTGCCCGTGATGGAGGGCAAGTCGCTCCTGTTCAAGTACCTCGGCGGCGTCGGCGCCTTCCCGATCGTTCTCGATACCCAGGACACCGAGGAGATCATCCAGGCCGTCAAGTGGATCGCTCCCGGCTTCGGCGGGATCAATCTCGAGGACTTCGCCAACCCGAAGTGCTTCGAGATCCTCGACCGGCTCCGCGAGGAGCTCGACATCCCCGTTTGGCACGACGACCAGCAGGGGACGGCCTCGATCACCCTCGCCGGCGTCATCAACGCCGTCAAACTCGTCGGCAAGAAGATGGAAGAGGTTGCCTACGCGGTGATCGGCTCCGGCGCGGCGAACATCGCGTTCGTCCGCGTCTTGATCAGCTCCGGCGTGCCGGCAGGCAATATCATCCTCGTCGACTCCAAGGGGATCCTTCACCCCGGTCGCGAGGACCTCGAGGCCGACAAGGCGAACAACCCGTACAAGTGGCAGTACGCCATCGAAACGAACGCTGAGCGACGGACCGGCGGCATGGCCGATGCGATCGCGAACACCGATGTCCTGATCGCCGCATCGAAGCCGGGGCCCGACACCATTCAGAAGGAGTGGCTCTCGGCGATGAACAAGGATGCGATCGCGTTCATCATGGCCAACCCGATCCCCGAGATCTGGCCGTGGGAAGCGAAGGAGGCCGGCGTGCGCATCGTCGGCACCGGACGCTCCGACTTCGCCAATCAGATCAACAACTCAATCGGCTTCCCGGGGATCTTCAGGGGAACCCTCGACGTCTTCGCGACCACGATCACGGACGAGATGGCGATCGCCGCCGCGTACGCCATCGCCAAGACGGCCGAGGACAAGGGCCTCCACGAAGAGTACATCGTTCCGACGATGCTCGAGACCGACGTGTTCGTCAACGAAGCCGTCGCCGTCGGGATGAAGGCGATCGAGCAGGGCATCGCTCGCAGACCGCTGTCCGAGACCGATCTGCGGACCGAAGCCGAGACGAAGATCCGCCACGCCCAAGCCGAGGTGAAGGCGTTGATGGACGCAGGGGGTATTGCACAGCCTCCCGCTACGTAGCCCGCCGGTTCGCTACGGCAAAGACGGAAGGCGAAGCGGGTTCCGGCCTGGGGCCGGAACCCGCGCTCCTTCGGAGGTGCCCTACCCGATCGTCAGCGCGTCGCTGCCGGCGCAGGTCAATCGGGCGCGGCCGATGCGTCTCGATTGGGCGGCAGCAGAACGCACAACCTACCTTGCGCCCGCCGCCAGCAAGCCTCTCCACTATTGAGCGCAGCGTGCGAACCCTTGCATCGGCCAATGTTCCATATTACGTGATTGAGTTCCATGTTGCAATGCTTCTCTCGCTGTTTCTCCTTCCGGATCACTCGGTCGTTCCGTTGGGCGGAATTGCGTATTGTATTCTGAAGATGCCGTCGGATACCCTCTGCGACGACAGGGGGCGACGTGGACGAGACACCGGTACGCGGATCTGGTTCTGCCCGGCTGGTTGGTGCGTTCGCGAGCGGTGCGGCATTGCTTCTGTGCGCCGAAGCCGCACTCGTGCTGCTCATGCAGCTGTACCTCAGGGATCTCGGCACGTCTGCCTTGGTGATTAGCCTCAGTGGGAGCCTGGCGTGGATTGGGGCCCTGATCGCCGGCCCATTCTGGGGAGCGATGGGGGATCGAGCGTCGGCCCGGTGGCTCCTCGCCATAGTTCTCATCGGGACCGGTGTGGCCACATCGTCGCTTGCCCTTCTCCTCGCCGCGCCGGCTGTGCTGACGCTCGGGACCGTCCGACGCTTCCTCGCCAACGGTCTCCCACCGATCGGCATGAAGATGATCTCGAGCGCCAGCGCGTCGGCCCGTCGTGGTCGGAATCTTTCGTACCTCTCGGCGGCTCGTGCCGCGGGATTCGCTGTCGGTGGGATTCTCGGAGGGTTTCTGCTCGAGCGAGTCGGGTTTCGCGGCGCGTTTCTCGCCATCTCAATCCTGCCTATTGCTGCGTTGCCCATGATCCGTTGGATTCCGCCGCGAGGCGAGCGGCCGG
This sequence comes from uncultured Thermotogae bacterium, assembly GCA_964608345.1. Lineage (GTDB taxonomy): Bacteria > Bipolaricaulota > Bipolaricaulia > UBA7950 > UBA9294 > JANQEA01. The sequence continues at coordinate 2,576 of CAZSNG010000031.1, read as the reverse complement.
CTCGCGCTGCCGCTCGACATGCCGCAATGAACACGCTGCGGCGATCTCCCTTCGGGCCTCTGTACGCGGGGGTCATGCTGCGCCAACTGGCGACAACCGGTGTCGGAGCGTTGGCGTTCGTCTACATGGCCGAGTATGCGATCTCGAGCGGGACGATGGGGTTGATCAGTGCGATCAATCCAGCGGTCGGAGTCGCAGGCACTCTCCTCTTCGGACGCTTCGTCGATCGGCTCGATCGGCGAATCGTGATCCTCTTCGGCTTCGCGATTGCGATCATGTACCCCCTGGTGTATGCCTTTGCCACACACCCCGTGGGGTTCGCGCTGGCAGCGATTCCGCTCGGCCTCTCTTTCAGCTCGTACTACGTTGGCACGACGTCAGCGATCGCTGAGATGGTGCCGCTGGATCAGCAGGGGACGATGTTTGGGCTCCTCGATTCGAGTCGCGCGCTGGGAGGGCTTGCCGGTCCGATCCTCGCGGGAACGCTTGTTACTGCGTTCGGATACCGCCCGATGTTCCTGGTCATGACCGGGATCGCTGCGCTGTCGGTCGTCTTCGTCACTCTGGCGATGCGACGAGGAGGGCGGAGGCATCGAGATCCACTAGGCAGTGAGTGAACGGCGAAGGGCCTCGGCAACCCAATCGATCTGGGACTCCGCTAGCTGCGGGTAGATCGGCAGGCCGAAGACGCCCTCCGAGATGCGTTCGGTGATCGGCAGGTCGCCCGGTCTTCCTCCAAGGTGCGCGTAGACCGGCTGCAAGTGAAGTGGAGGGACGTAGTGCATGCCGGTCTCTACGCCCTGCTCCGCCAGTCGGTGGCGGATGATCTCACGATCCGTCGGCACCCGAACGACGTAGTTGCGGAAAACGTGCCGCATGCCGGGCTCCTCCACAGGGAGGACAAGGTCAAGATCTCTCAGGCGGTCGGTGTACGCCGCCGCAACTCGACGACGAGCATCGATCCACGCTTCGATCCTCGTGAGCTTGACCCGGAGGACTGCCGCGGTCCACTCGACGACTCCCGAATGGAACCCCTCCTCAACCAGGTGAAACCCGCTGTGAATCCGCACTCCGTTCACGTCGATCCACCGGTCCCGCGTCTGCCGATACAGGTGCATGTGGCTTGCCCGCTCCGCGATCTGTCGATCCGATGTGACCAGCGATCCCCCGGTGCCATAGGTCCCAAGAATCTTGGACGGCGCGTGGCTGAAGCACCCGACGTGACCGAAGGTTCCCACGCGTCGCCCGGAAACGGTAGCACCGACGGCCAGCGCGCAGTCCTCAATCACGAGGAGGTCATGCCGCTTGGCGATACGTGCGATCGCCTCGACCTCGGCCGGATACCCGTACATGTGCACAACGAGAACCGCCCGTGTCTTCGGCGTGATTCGGGCCGCGAGGTCCTCGGGATTCACGTTGTACGTGTCTTCACGGACATCGACGAAGAGTATCTCGGCACCGGTGCGATGGATGGCGGCCGTGCATGCGACGCACGTGTTGGCCACCGTGGCGACTTGGTCTCCCGGGCCGATGTCCAGAGCCTTGAGGGCCTGGTACATCGCATCGTAGCAGGAGCCGGTCGTCACAGCGTACGGCAGACCGAGATACTCGGAGAACTCCGCTTGGAACGCCTCGACCTCCGCGCCGTTCTCGTATCGGCCGCTCTCGAGGACTCGGTGGATGACATGGTCGATCGGTACCCGGATCTCGCGGTATTCCGCAGCGTAGTCGTAGAGAGGGACGTGACGAAAGCGGTTCATGCTCGCCTAAGGCAGCACAGGCCGGACTACGGCGTCAGCGTCGTTAGTGCCTCGCCGACGCGCGTAGCGATCCGTTTGACGACCTCAGCATACTCCTCGACCAGCTCGATACGAATCCGACTTGTCGGGCCGGTGATCGAGATCGCCGCAACGACATCGTCGCCTTCATTGACGATCGGCGCGGCAATGCAACGCCCACCTCGTTCGGCTTCCTCGTTGTCAAGAGCGAATCCCTGCTCCGCGACCCTGGCCACTTCCTTCCGCAGCTGCTCCGAGTTGACGATCGTCTGGTCAGTCGATCGCGGGAGGCCGTGCTCGCGGATCAACTGGCCGAACATGTCGTCGGTGAACGAAGTGAGCAGGACCTTTCCGACAGCGGTGCAGTGAAGCTCGAGTTCCGCCCCGATCGGCGGGACGCCGCGGATGATGCTCTCGGTCAGCACTTGAGCGAGATAGATGGCTCGGTTCCCCTCAAGGACAGCGAAAGACGCCGTCTCGCCAGTCTCTTTCGCCAGCTGCTCGAGGTACGGAAGGACAACGCGTTCGAGGTCGAATTGGCGCTCAGCAGCCTTCCCGAGATGGATCAACCCCCATCCCAGCCGATACCTCCGAGTCTTGCCATCCTGCTGAACCGCATTGTGCAGCTTCATTGTGTGGAGAAGCCGGACCAGCGTACTCTTCGGAAGACCGGTTCGCTCGGCCAGAGCCGCGAGATCAACGTCACGCTCTGCCTGAGACAGAGCATGAAGAACCGTGAACGCCTTGTCGACAACACGGACAATCTGGCCGTTGCTTCCGCCTTGGTCTGATTTCATG
>CAZSNG010000030.1:0-26200 GCA_964608345.1 uncultured Thermotogae bacterium | reverse complement strand
ACCGGCAGCGTACTGCACTGCCGGCAAAGGAGGCGCGCTTTCATAACATCACAGTTCGCCTACTCCAACGTCGGCTACAACGTCTTGCAGTGCGTCATCCAGACAATCACCCGGCTCTCCTTCGACGCCGCGCTTCGCGAGCTGATCTTCGAGCCGCTCGGGATGGACATGACGTACGGCGAGATCCGAAACGGCCTGTACGATCGGATGGCCAACGGCCACAAGTACTCGGCGCACGACGACCGTCCCGTCCCGCGACCCAAGCGGCAGACGGTCGTGAATTGGTACGAGCTCAGCGAAGGGTGCGGGAGCGTCGTGACCACGGCGGCGGACCTGGCGCGGTTCCTCCGCATGCTCCTTCGAGGCGGTCGCGACGATGCCGGCGGCGAGCTCCTCCGACCGGATACGTTCGAGATGCTCACCCATCCCTACATCGAGATGCAGGGTTTCTTCCCCGGGACGATGCAGGGATACGGCGTGCTGATCGAGCGATCCGACGAGACGAGCGACCATCGGCGGATCCTCGGCGGCGGCGAGAACCTCGGATACGAGGCGGCGATGTACGGCGATCTCGACGCGGGCATTGGCGTCATCCTGTTCTGCAACAGCTACGACATCCCGTGGCGGGAGACGCGCTGGATCCTGAGCGTCCTGCTTGCCGCCGCCGAGGGGGCAGAGCCTCCCGAGTGGCCGCACGGCGATGCGGTCGATCTCACCCTCGTCGGCGAGAACGCGGGCGAGTACGTCGGACGCTACCGGTTCGGCGATCGGTCGTTCGACGTCACGGAGATCGAGGGCAGGCTGCGGTTCACGGCCAATGGACAGGCCGTCTTTCTCGAGCGGATCTGGGGCGATCGCTTCGTGGTGCCGCATCCCGACTTCGACCGCTCGATGCTCGCCTTCGGGCGCAGTGACCCGAAAGCGGTCGTCGAGGCGTTCCAGCTCGGTGACTGGTATCGAAACGAGGCATACGACGGGCCGGAGAACTACGACTACCCGCCCGAGTGGGACAGCTACGCCGGTCAATATCGCGCGTTCGGTGTGTTCGTCAACAGCCTGAAGTTCTTCGTGCGGAAGGGCATGTTCATGTGCCAGTCCTACGGCGGATACGGAGAGGACGCTCTCACCGATCTGGGCGCCGGCGTCTTCCGCGCCGGCGGCGAATCGTCGCCGCATCGCATGACGTTCGATTGGGACGCCGGCGGCAAGACGCTCCGCTGCCGTGCTTCGGACGGCGACTTCTATCGCGTCGAGTGAAACGGCGAGTCGGGGACGGAGATGGCCACCAGCCGTGACGGAAGGAGGCCGACCCGCCGAGTACAATGCGGTGTCGCGACGCTCGAGCGGTTCCAGGAGTTCGGGCGCCGCGGCACTTCGCCAAGCAGGCAGCGCCTCGATGTCCCAGGCAGACGCGGACCGCCGTTCGGCCGGAGTCACCGTTCGCAGGAGGATCTCCATCCATGAACCCGCTATCGAACGACTTCGCGAGGCGATCCGCCACGCTCGACGACGTCGAGCCGATCGCTCACCTGTTCAACGACAACGCCCGCCGGCTCTCGGCCAAGGGCACGTTCCTGCCTTCCGAGTTCCGGATGCTCCTCTCCTCACCCGGCTTCGACATCACCGACTCGACCCATCTCGTCTTCTCCCCCGATGGGGAACTCGTCGGCTTCGCCGTGCTGTTCGACTTCGAGGAGCCGCACACCCGCATCTGGGGGTTCGTGATCACGGCCGTTGCGCAACGGGCGCGCGGGATCGAAGAGGCGCTGCACGCGTGGGTCCTCGATCGGGCGCGGCAGACCGTGCCGAAGGCGCCCGCGGGGGAACATGTCTTCATCGCGCAGACGGTCCCCGCCAAGGACGAAGGCGCCATTCGCGTCCTCGCGTCGCAAGGCTACACGCACGACAGGAGCTACGTCCGCATGGCGATCGATCTCGCTGGTTCTGTCCCCGAGCCGGTGTGGCCTGACGGCTTCGCGGTCCGGACGATGGAGCCCGACACGGATCTCGACGGCTTCCTGCGCGCCAAGGCGGACGCGTTCAGCGATCACCACGGCCGCGGTGACCTCTCGATCGAGCAGCAGGTCGAATTCATGCGGCACCTGACGCTGGCCGATCCGCGATTTGATCCGTCGCTCTACTTCCTCGCCCGCTCCGTCCGCGAAGCGGACGAGATCGTTGGCATCTGCAGCTGCTTCCCGAGCAGCGGGATCGACATGAACGCCGGACACATCCCCGCCATCGCCATCCGCCGGAACTGGCGCCGACGCGGGATCGCTCTGGCGATGCTCCGTCACGCGTTCCTCGAACTACAGCAGAGGGGCAAGACGAAGGTGGTGCTGAACGCCGACTCGCAGAACACGACGGGAGCGATGAGCCTCTACGAGAAGGCGGGCATGCACGAGGAGGACAGGAACCTGGAGTATCGGCTGACGATCCGCCCGGCGGGCGGCTGACGCGCGTATCACCGAAGCGCGCCGGACGGTATCATGACGTCATGCCGGACCGGGGGAAGCGCATGATCCGCAGGATCGTTCTCTGGGCGATCGTCTTGGCGGCGTTGCTGTGCGGCGGATACATCGTAGCGTTCGTCGTTCCTTTCGCCGCTGCAAGCGACTCGCCGGTCAGACCGATCCCGCAGGGACTGCAGTACCCGGGGGAATCCTTCCGGGAGCTGTGGTCCGACGTCTTCGGACGGGACGACGCGACCCCACCACAGTGCGCGGAGCTCATCCGCCTCCGGCCCGCCGACAGATCGGGGCCGATCGCCCACGTCGCGATTCCCCAGCATCCGTTCATGGCGTCGAACGCCGGCAACAACATGCATTGCGACGCCTACATCTCCGACACGTATGAGGCCGCAGGGCCGCGGGGGATCGATCCGGAGATCGTCTCGCGCACGCAGGGATTCGGCGGCTACGGCACGTTGACCGTCGACCGCGCCGGCCGCCTGGTCGCCGTGCACAGCAACGGGCGACGGTTCCAACTCGAGCTGATGGATCCGTACACATTGGAGGAGCTGGCGTCCTACGACCTCCCGTCGCGTCCGTGGTACTGGCTCCTGCAGGGGATCATGCCGTGGCAGTACATCGGCGCAGGGATGTACTTCTACCTCGACGAGCAGGATCGAGCCATCGTGCCGACGACGGAGAACACCATCCAGGTCGTCGCGGTCCCCGAACCCGGCGGAACGTTCGAGCTGATCCGCGAGATCGACCTCTCCGAACACGTCGTTCCGATGCGATGGCCGCGCCGAGACTCGGTCGCCTGGGTCCTCCCGGACTGGTCGGGCACGCACTACTGGTTCGCGACGACCGCGGGGATGGTCGGTACCGTCGCCGTCGACACCGGCGAGGTCCACACCGTCCGATTAAATGGCGAGATCATCGAGAACTCGTTCGCCGTCGCCGAGGACGGAGCCTACATCCTCTCCGATCGCGCGCTGTACCGGCTCAGCCTCGATGCAGCCGGAAAGATCACCGTCGACTGGCGAACCACCTACGATCGAGGCCCGCGGAAGAAGCCGGGCCACATCACACGCGGCTCCGGGACGTCGGTCTCGTTGATGGGCGATCTCGACGGGCTGGTGGCGATCACCGACAACGCCGAGCCGAACATCCACCTGATCTTCCTCGAGCGGCGCGACGGGACGGCCGTCTGCAGCACACCCGTGTTCGAGGAAGGCAGAAGCGGCACCGATGTCTCCGTCGCCTGCTTCGAGCATGCCGACGGCGCAGGAGTGGGGACCGGCATCTACTCGGTGCTCGTCGAGAACAACTGGGGGCGCAACACCTTCCCTCGCTCGCGCCCGCAGCCGGGGCTGACGCGCGTCGACGTCGTCCGCCACGACGACGGCACCACCTCGTGCGACGAGATCTGGTCGAGCGCCGAGCGGAGCATCTGCGTGTTCAAGCTGTCGCTCGGGAGCGGGCTGGCGTACATCTACTGGCGGAGCGAAGACTGCCGGATCACGGCGTGGTACCTGTCCGCGATCGACTTCGCGACCGGCGAGACCGTCTACAAGGCGCGCGTCGGAACGGGATTGGGGTACAACAACTGGGCCGGCGCGCTGTTCCTGCATCCAGATGGCGGGATCGCCTACTCGACGACCATCTTCGGCCTGGTGATGATCCGAGACGGATCCCCGTGACCCGCGGGGACGCGGTGACATGCCCAACGGCGCGACAGGAGACCCTCGGATGACACAGCCAACCCGCCCGTCGAACGCCGAGCACCCCGTCGCGCTCGGCTCGTTCCGCAGTTGGATGCAGTTGCTTCGCCGCAGCCGCGCCATCGACCGGCCGTTTCTTCCCCGCGCGTTGTTCGTCTCGCTCACCACGCTGGGGACGAGCCCGCTTCGCCTCCTGGAGCGCATTCGGTACGGGCGCCGGATCCGGCGGACGCCGCTCCACCCGTCCCCGATCTTCATCGTCGGACACTGGCGGAGCGGGACCACGCATCTCCAGAACCTCCTCTGCAGGGACGAACGCTTCGGCTTCCTGACGACGTTCCAGGCGATGGCGCCCGGTTTCTGCCTCGTCGGTGACGGAGCGATCAAGCGGTTTGTTGCGGCGCAGGCGGCTGCGCGCTACCCGACCCGGCTGATCGACAACGTCCCACTCGCCTTCGACGCGCCGCAGGAGGACGAGTTCGCGCTCGCCAACCTGTCGCCGTTCTCCTTCGTCCACACCTTCTCGTTGCCGCGTCAGGCGGAGGAGCTGTTCGAGCGATCCGTGTTGTTCGCCGAACTCAACCCGCGGACCCGTGCCCGGTGGATCGACGTGTACCGGAGACTGCTGCAGAAGACCGCGCTCGCAAGCGGCGGGAGGCGGCTGGTCATCAAGAACTGCGCCCACTCGGCGCGGATTCCGACGCTGCTCGAGCTGTTCCCGGACGCGAAGTTCATCCACATCCACCGGAACCCCTACGAGGTCTTCCTCTCGACAGTGCACATGCGCCGGACCGTGCTCCCGAGAGCGCAGCTCCAGACCGTCGAGCCAGCCCGGATCGAGGCCCACGTCCTGCGGTTCTACGAACGGCTGATGCAGCAGTTCCTCCTCGACCGTGCGAAAATCCCGGCGGGGAACCTCGTGGAGGTCCGATTCGACGACCTGGAGAACTCCCCGATCGACACGCTGCGGCGGATCTACGACGGGCTCGACCTACCCGGCTTCGCTGCTGTGGAACCGGCCATTCGCTCGTATCTCGCCGGGATCGCCGGCTACCGGAAGAACGCCTACGAACTGGAAGAGGGCGTCATCGCGCGGGTGAATCGGCAGTGGGCATTCGCGTTCGAGGCGTTCGGCTACGAGCAACTCGTCTCGGCAGGCAATCCGGGCTGACGGCCGACCGCGCCGCTCAATCGGTTCGGTCCCTCAGCAGGGCGAGAAGCCGCTCGGCATCGATCTTGGCTTGCCGGTTCCAGAACGGCCAGTCTCCGATCTCGCTGTCCAGAACTGCCGCCGCTTCGCGCTCGATCAGGTCGGCGTCGCGCACACCGGTCAGTCCGCCGAACATGTTGTAGGTGAAGCCCCAGTACTCGGCGTAGATGATGCGGTTGTGGAGGTAGCCGGGGTGGGTCGCGATCGAGTCCTCGACCAACACCAGGCCGGACTCCTGGTCGCCGCCCAGCGGGCCGGGCAGCATGATCAGGAGCGAGCCGAGCGCGCTCGAAGAGCTTGCCCCCCAGAAGCCCGGTTCGACTTCGACGCAACGGGAGAACAGCGCGAGCACCGAGCTCTGCTCGAGCAGTCCCTGGATCGGGTGGATGCCGCACAGCATCCCCCAGTTGTTCGCAGTCCAGTGCATCGCCGCAACGTCGGTCGCATAGGCCAGGGCCGCCCTGAGGCCGTCGGGCTCGTGCTCTGCGAACTCGGTGCTCAAACGAAGGCTCCGGTACCCGTACTCCTTTCCCTTCGTGTACAGGTCCTCGTCTTCGGGCGTGTGCCCTTCGTCGAACAGCGCCGCCTCGTAGCACAGCTGCGACAACCGATTGAGCACGTACGCCTGGTTCCACGCCGACAACGTGTCCAGGTGCGGCAGGACCCCCTCGTACAGCTCAATGGCCTCCGTCATGCGATCCCGTTCGTACCGCATTGTGTACGCGAGGTCGGCCCGGGCCATGAGATCCGCCGGCGATTCCGCCTCTTGGGCGGCGGCGGATCCGGTAAGCAGAATGAGAACGACGAGGCACAGCGCGGTGGACCGAGGCGTCCGGGTCATGGAACCGCTCCTTCGGGTTGTGTCGACACCCATTCTCTTGGGCCGACAACACCCCGCCAATGGGGAAAGGAGTGATTCAGGAATGCAGTGAGATGGCTCCGGACCGGCGCCCGAAGCTCAGACTACCGACGGCGCCTGCGCGGCTTGCCTCGGTACGGCTTCTTCTTCGCCGGCTTCCGGGTCTGATTGCACTCACGGCAGTAGATCGGGCGGGAGGACGTGAGCGGTTCAAACGGGAGTTCTTCGATCGCCTTCCCACACTCGGCGCATTTCAGGTTGTAGACGCGAACGTCGTACATCTTTCCGCCTTCGGCAGCCATCTGTCCCCTTTGAACTCAATTCGTACATCATCGCTTCCCGCAGGAGCGGGAATCCATTCGTAGCCTAGGCCGAATTACCGGCCGAAACAAGAACCGCGGCGCACAGGACGTGCACCGCGGCCGCTGTTCAGTGAATCGCCTCGCTAGATCGCCGTGACGTCGAGAGCCTGGGGGCCCTTCTGGCCCTCACCCAGGGTGAACTCGACCTGCTGGCCATCCTGCAGTGACTTGAAGCCGTCACCGCGAATCGAGCTGAAGTGCACGAACACGTCTTCGCCACCCTCGCGCTCGATGAAGCCGAAGCCCTTGTCGTTGTTGAACCACTTGACAGTACCCGTCATGCGGTCGGACATAGGTTGAACCTCCTCGATGCTTGAAGCCTTAGTCTGACAGGACGATCTCGAGGAGTTCTGGCATGAACCGGACTTCCTTGAAAGCGGCTGCACAACTACCAAGCAACATTGGAAGTGTAGTGTGCGGCGGCGCGAAGAACAAGGACACACGCGATGCACGTTCGCAGGGCGTACGTCGACCCCCGGCAGCCCGAGCAACGTCGCGGCAGCCCGAGCGATCCCACACAGGGCTCGCATCTTGTATTGGGATCTCGCTTTGCGATCTCCCGCTTGCCGACACTGTCCGAACGAGTTAGATTCGATCACGATGTCTCAAAGGGTCCGGTCACCGCTGCTGTCGATCGTCGTTCTTGGGCTCCTCTGCGTCGCGACGCACGGAGTGGAGCGGACCGCCGACCTCGTTCTGTATGACGGCCGCGTCGTCACAATGACCGCCGAAGGCGACGTCCACGAGGCGATTGCCGTCTCGGGGAACCGAATTCTCCACGTCGGGACCACCAACGAAGTGCTGGCGCTCGCCGGACCGGAGACCGAGCGGATCGATCTCGCAGGACGGTCCCTCTACCCCGGGTTCATCGATCCACACACGCATCTGCTCAACGACAGCTGGAACCAGGGCCTCTCGCCGATCGACACGCAGAAGCTCGCACTGCAGCACGGCATCACGTCCGCGGCAAACATGTACACCACGCCTGATCTGACCGAGGAGTATCTCCGTATGGCGCGGCGTGGCGAGATGCGCGTGCGGTTCTCTCTTTACCTGATCTACAACTCCAGCTGCGGAGACGTCCTCGGTGACTGGTATGCCGACTACGAGCCGCTCGTCGAGATCGCGCCCCGCCTTCGGATCGGCGGCGTCAAGGTCTTCTCCGAGACCTCAGTTTGCGGCGAGAACCGGATCGGCGTCTCGTTCACCGAGGCGGTCCGCGGTGTTCTCTCTCCGGCCGGACAGGAGTGGTACGGTGGGAACCGACCGCTCTTCGCCCGAGACGAACTGGCCGATGTCGTCCGCCGCGCAGAGGAGCGTGGGTTTCCCGTCGCCATCCACGCGATCGGCGACGGCGGCGTGCAGGTCTCGCTCGATGCGATCGGGGACGCCCTCGACGGTCGGCCGAACGCACTGCGACACACGATCCTCCATAACCTGTTCGTTCGCCACGACCTGCTGTCGCGATACGCGGAGGTCGGGATCGTCGCCGCCGTCGAATCGATGACCTCGTGCTTCGCCCGCTTCTATCGCGATCTGCTGCCACTCGACCTGAAGCACATCGTCCGACGGTGGGGCGACCTGGCCGCAACGGGCGCGCACGTCGCGGCAGATTCCGACTGGCCGTGGGCGGCCAAGGAGGCGATCAGTCCGCTGTTTCGTCTTCAGGCGCTGATGGTTCCGGAGAACCTGAGCAGCTCGTACGGCGCCTGGGAACCGTGCGGCCTGCTCCCCGAGGATCAGCTCCTCTCGGCGTGGCAGGGCTTGCGGATGATGACGGTCGAGGCCGCGTTCATGCTGCACCGCGAGGACGAACCCGGAACGCTCGAATCCGGGAAGCTCGCCGACCTGATCGTCCTCTCGGCCGATCCTCTCTCGACCGATCCGTACGCCCTCACCGATATCGAGGTACTGCTGACGATCGTCGATGGCGGAATCGAGTGGCAAGCCCGATCCCTCTAGGCCGGACAGCTTCGTGGCGGCACCGCGCTGTTCGGCAAGTCATCGGAGAAGGAGCTGACCACCCCCGGCCCGAACGGTCTCCGATCGACGCGATGCAGGAAGAATCCCTCCGAAGCTTGGCGAACGGAGGATCCGTGAAGCGACTCGCGTGGCTGCTTGTGCTGTCGGTCGTTCTCACCGTCCCCGCTTCGGCCGGCGGCTCCTTGCCGGACGACACGGGAGAGGACGTCTTCGGGCTCCCTTTCGCCTCCTCAGACCCGTTCACGTTGCAGGACCCCGGCGACAATCCGGCCGTGGATTCGCCTTCCGGGACAACGGAATCGGCCTCGACCTTCGCTTCCGACGTCTCACGTCTCGACTTCTGGGTCGACGCCCGGGACGGCTGGTGGTCGGACGTCCTGATCCTCTCCGACGGCTCGGGGCCCAGCGATGTCCTCCGGGCGCTGTCGCCGGACGCGCTCAACTGGGCGTTCTATGAACTCCCGTCCTATCTCGCCGACATCGGAACCCGATGCGTCGCCTCCACGGAGCTCGGATACCAGGAGTCCCCCGAGCTGGAACCCGAAGACCTTGCCGACTGGGAGTTCGCGTCCAGCCTCGCGTTCGACGTCTTCGATCGGCCGATTCGTTACACCCAGTGGGGAGGAAGCTATTTCATGGACCCACACTCGGACGCGTGGGCGGGTGCGGTTCTGGAAGGCATCCGAGACGCGCTGGCCGATGCGGACGGCGTCTCGCAGGATAACATCGGCGTCCCGCCGTTCATCAAGGGCGCCGGCGGCTTCTCGACTCGCGAGAAGACCGAGTTCCGCACGTTCCTCCTCGATCGGCTCGGCACCGCCGAACTGGCGTCGCGCTCGATCGACACGGCGTCGTTCGACATCGCCGCCTACATCCGCGAGCACGACTACCTGAACGGCAACCCGCAGGCGCTCGCCGACCCCGTCTTTCGTGCTTTCGTCGCGTATCAGTACGTCTCGAACCTGCGGATCTGGCAGGGGATGCTCGACGATATCGGAATCGCGACGCAGGACGAGAAGATCACCCATGGGAACCAGTACGGCTTCTGGAGTCGATGGGACAGCAATCCGTACGCAGTGCTTCTGTCTCAACTGCACCAGATCGTCGAGATCGAGTACGTCAGCACTCTGGACAGCATGCCGCCGGACGCTCACGACAGCCTGATCTACAAGCTCGGCCTGGCGTCCGGACGGATGCAGAAGCCGGTCTGGGTCCGCGGAATCGTCTACGACTGGGAGCGAGGGCGTTCGGTCCTTCGCCCCTGGCACCTGCGACTGATCGCGGCCTCGGCCTACGCGAATGGTGCGGTGCGCACGTTCGAGTACGGCCAAGGAACACCGAACGGACAGGTCGATCTGTCGGAGGAAGCGGCCGCCTCGCTGCTCGATTACTACGATTGGCTCGACGACGTCCGGTTCCTGTTCGAGCGGCGACAGCCCGTCGCTAACGTCGCCGTTGTGTATTCGATTCCGACGATGATGTGGCGGTTCTTCCCGGCCACCGGGCACTGGAACAGCGATCAAGTCGCGAGCCTCTCCGGCATCGCCGAAGTGCTCGAACGCGAGCATGTTCCGTACGACGTCCTCATTTTCGGCCATCCCGATGTCTGGTCCGACGAGGGTTTGGCCGACCGGCTCGCGAACTACGACCTCCTGATCCTGCCCGACGTCGACTGCCTCTCGGAGGATCAGATCGCCACGCTGGAGGCGTTCGTCGCGCGGGGCGGGAGGCTCCTCTACACCGGTGCCCTCGGCAGGAGCGACGAGGACCTCATGCAACGCGGTCCGTCACAGATGGCGGGGCTGCTCGACCATCCGAACGTGTTCGGCCTCAGCGGAACACCCGGACGAGACTTCTACCGAGAGGCCGTCATCGATAGACGAAACTCGAATCGGGAGCGGGAAGCGATCGCCGCTCAGGTCGCCGAGCTGCTCGGAGATGACCTTGCGCTGGAGGCAAGCGCGCCCGACACGGTCTCGATCAACGCCTACACGACAGGCGGAGGTCTCTACTGCGTGCACTTCCTGAACCTCGACTACGACGTAGAGGATGACACGATCGCGCCCACTGGCCCGTTCGACGTGCGGCTTCGGCTACCAGCAGACGCTGCCGCCCAAGACCACGCGGTCACCGTCTTCGGCGATGACGGAACCAGCCGGGCCATCCTCGCCGAACGAGACGGTTCGTGGTTGTCAGTGACCATGCCCGGCGTGGAGACGCACGCGGTGCTCGCCGTCGGCGACCTGGCCGACGCGGCAATTGGCGCCGTCGCTGCCTGTGAGGCGGCGCTCGAGCGCAATCCGTGGGCCATCGGCCGATCGGACATCGCCACGCAGGTCGGACAGATGAACGACTCGCTGGATGCTGGGAATTGGCTCGCCGCGCTGGACATCTGCGCCACGTTGGAGGACCGGATCACGAGTAGCTCTCCCAACGTCCTGTTCGACTTCTCGCATCTGCAAGACGCCGCGCTGACCGAAGACGATGCCCGCACCATCAACCCCGACCATCCCGAATGGTTCATCCTCGAGGAGCTCGCTAGCCATGTCACCCGCCAGGTCGACGTGCGACCGATCTCGGACGACGCGCTTCGCGACGTCGACGTCTTGGCCATCGCCGTCTATCGGGCGCCATTCAGCCAAGACGAGATCGACGCCGTGGAACGATTCGTTCGCGCAGGCGGCGGCTTGCTGCTCATCGGAAACGGTGGGGCATCGTCCGCGCCCGGATCGCTCACCGCGCGGCTTGGGATCCAGTTCCTGCCGTACTCGGCGCTGGCGGCGGAGGATCACCTCTGGGATCTCGTGAGTTTCGACACGTTCGACATCGCCGAGCATCCGATCACCACAGGCGTTGAACGCCTCCAACTGAACTACGCCGCTCCGATGACCGTCAGCACGGACTGGACCATCATCGCATCAACCGCCCCCGAAGTATGGCAGGAGCGCGGCGGGGACGAGCGGCGGTCGCCCGGCGAACTCGGCGGACCGTTCCCCGTGGTGGCGTTCCGTTCCTACGGCGAAGGCCAGATCGCCGCCGTCTGCGACGACGCACCGTTCCGCGACTGGGGAAGTCCAAGCCTCGTGTACAACCTCATCCGCTGGCTCGCAGGGAAGTAGTAGGCTAGCGGCCGGGCTTCAGTCCGCAGCCCGGAGGCTCGCCGCACGACAATCCCTCCCATGTGTCGGATTATCGGCCACTCGCCTTGAGGCAATGGCTTGCGGGTTCCCGGATACCGGGAACTCGGGATGGTGACCTATCGCAGCTCAATGACCACAAGGCAAACGGGCAGATCGCCCACAAGGCGGGTGGGGGGCCGTGTTCGAACATGAAGGGCAGCTGCGGATTCACCGCAACGCTGAGGCCTGCTGGGAGGATCCGGCCATTGAAAGGCTCCGCGCCAGGCGCGATCGAGACGCACGGCATCGACTGATCCGGGATGCGGGAGCGGCCGCCTCCGTGAGAACCTACTCCTTCGACCAGCTTCTCCGCCAGGCTTGGGCAAGCCGGACGTTCGTCAAGCCGACCGACTCGTAGAACGCGTGCGCCGGCGGTTCGACCGACGAGACAAGGGCCGATTCGGCACCGAGCGACCGCAGGCGCCGAAGCGCCTCGGTCACCGCGGCGGTGGCCAATCCGCGGCGCTGATGCGCTGTCGCCGTTCCAACGAGAACGAAGACGCCGGATCGCGCTCCCTCGTCGAAGTAGCAGGTGGCAAACGACGCGATGTCGCCGTCGGGGGAGATGGTGATGACATCCAGTTCGGGCCGATAGGTCGGCGCCCGCTGGACATTGCGGTACCACGCACCGCTCGCCTCGCAGCCGTCGTCCGGTTCGCCCGGGTGGAACGCCCGCCATGATGCGAGGCTGCGGGCGGGAAGGTCGCCGTCGTTCATCGAACGGATCGAGTAGCCGTCCGGCAGCGGTACCTCCGGAATCGGATCGTCCAGAAAGCGCTGGCGGTTGTGCTGCTTGGAGTGGGCGCTCATGTAGGTCTCGTAACCCCGGCGTTCGAGGATCGCGTTCCGGAGATCGTCCTTCTCGTCGGCCCAGACGTAGAGGCTCCGGCCGCCGGCCGCCTCGACGGCCAGTTCTCCTTCGGCCGTCTCGAGCATCGCCTCCTCGAGCGCCTCGGCCCGCCGCTCGGGATCGACATGGAAGTGGCAGACACCGGGTTCTCCGTGGTGGAGGACGGCCATGATGTCGCCCTCCTCCGTCTCCCAAAGGAAGAGGTCATCGAGTTCTCGCTCGACGACGTTCTTCATCCAGTGCCAGCGCCAGTAGTCGAAGTCAGCGACCTGCCAGGCGCCTCCCGGCCGGTCCTCATCCTGCGCGATCACGCGCAGGAACTCCCGAATCCGCCGGTAGTCGGCCTCATCTCGGTATCGCCGCGGGTGGGCTGTCATGGGATCCCTCACGGAAGAGCGGAAGTTCGGAGAGGGTATCCGATCGAGCCGAATGGGCAAGCGTTTGCAGGGTAGGGCGGGTCGTATGGGCTGCGTCGATGACGCAACGACAGACAGGTCAGCTACGCGGCCAGCCCCAGCTCCTTGCCAACGACGGCAAATGCGTCGATGACCCGGTCCATCTGCTGGTCGGTGTGCGTCGCCATGTAGCTCGTTCGCAGCAGCGCCTGCCCCACCGGCACCGCCGGTGGAATCGCGACGTTGACGTAGACCCCGGCGTCAAACAGCGATCGCCAGACCTGCATCGCCTGGAGGCTGTCGCCAATACAGATCGGGATGATCGGTGTTCGGCTCTCGCCGACGTTGAACCCGAGATCGCGATATCGTTCGCGCATCCGATCGGCAATCTCGTTCACGCGAGCGACCCGCTCGGGCTCCCGTTCCATCACGTCGAGCGCCGTGATGGCTGCCGCGACGTTCGGCGCAGGCAGGCTGGCGCTGAAGATCAGCGAGCGGGCAAGGTGCTGGATCCAGTGCAGCGTCGCCTCGTCCCCGGCGACGAAACCGCCGATCGAGGCGAACGACTTGCTGAACGTTCCGACGATCAGATCGACATCGTCGGTCACATCGAAGTGGGCCGCCGTCCCTCGGCCGCCGCCGATCACGCCGACGGCGTGCGCGTCATCGACCAACAGACGAGCGCCGTGCTTCTGGCAGATCGGTATCAGTTCGGGCAGCGGCGCGATGTCGCCGCCCATGCTGAAGACGCCGTCGACCACGACCAACTTCCCCGCGTCGGCCGGACAGGCGGCGAGGACGCGTTCGAGGTCGTCGGGGTCGTTGTGCTCGAACCGCCGCATCCGCCCGAGGGCGAGGCGGCATCCGTCGACGATGCTCGCGTGATCCTCCTTATCGCAGATCACGACGTCGTCCCGTCCGAGCAGCGCCGACAGCGTCCCAAGATTCGTCTGATAGCCTGTGCTGAAGACGAGCGCCGTCTCCTTGCCGACAAACGCAGCCAACCGACGCTCGAGCTCGCCGTGGAGCGCCAGCGTCCCGTTGAGAAACCGCGATCCGGTGCAGCTCGTCCCGTACTCGGCGATCGCCGCACGCGCCGCTTCGCGAACCTCCGGATGGGTGGTGAGGCCGAGGTAGTTGTTCGAGCCAAGCATGATCAACCGCTTGCCCTCGACGGTGACCTCGGTGCCCTCCGTCTGATCGAGCGGAATGAAGTACGGGTAAAGGCCCATCTCCTGCAGGCCGCGCGCATTGGACGGATACCCCATCCGTTGCGCTACGGCCGGATCGGAGAGCAGGCCACGACACTTCTCAAATAGGTCCACCGTGTCTTCCTCCTTTGCCGCGACGGACTAACCGACACGGTAGTACTTCCGCAACGCCCAGCCAAACAGCTTCGAAGGCAGGATGCTCTTCAGGCGGACCGCAAGTCGCTGGAAGGCCGCCCCCACCGTGTAACGCAGGCGAGGAGACCGAGCGGCGAGGATGCGTGCGACGAGTCGTCCGATCGCTTCAGGCGACGCGCCCCCACGCTCATCCTTCTCGACAACGGCGAGCGCGGCGCGGTACGCGTCGGCGTAGGTGTCGCTCTCGGACGTGCCTCGAACCGGGACCCGGCTGTCGGTGAACCCGGTCGCGAAATCGCCCGGCTCGACGAGCACGACACGGACGCCGAACGGATGGGCCTCCATCCGCAGCGACTCGGTCATGCCCTCGACAGCGAACTTCGTCGCACTGTAGAGACCCTGGAACGGGAGCGCGATCCGCCCGCCGATCGACGAGACGTTGACAATCGTCCCCCCGCGCTGCCGCCGCATGATCGGAAGGACGGCTCGGCAGACGCGCAAGGTTCCGAAGAAGTTGGTCTCGAAGATCGCTCGCGCCTCGCCGTCGTCGGTGTCCTCGATCGAACCGCCGATGCCGAAGCCGGCGCAGTTGACCACCGCATCGATCCGCCCGGCCCGCTCGGTGATCTGTTGGACCCCGGCAATCACGGATGTCTGGTCGTCCACGTCCATCGTGATGATCTCGAGTCGATCGGTGGATGTCAGATCCTTGCGCAGAGCGGCCTCCACGTCGCTCGGCGATCGTCGGGTCGTCCCGAAGACGTGGTAGCCGCTACGCGCAAGATGAACGGCGCAAGCTCGCCCGATCCCCGACGAAGCGCCGACGATGAGCGCTGTCTCCCCTCGGCTTGATCTCATCCGCTCTCCTCCGGCACGCTCGCCTCCTCGACGACAGATCCCGATGTCCGCTACGCATCCTACTGCTTGTCGGTGTCGATCGTGAATCGGATCGACAGCGTCCCGTCCGGTTCGAACAGCCGAAGGTCGTTGCCATCCAGCACGGCGTCGAAGCAACCGCCGATGTCTTCGGCGTCCGGCACGTCGACACAGTACGAGTCCCCGTCGATCCACCACGTTCCTGTGAAGACGAGCGCACCGCCGAAGAGGATCGAGACTCCTCCTTCGAGGTCGTTGACCACGACGATCTGCGGCGCACCGCCGACCGCCTCGAGCCGGCTCCCGGATATCGTAGAGCGCAGGTCGTCGCCGGTGAGTCGGACGCCCGGAGCGGCGTCGATGAACGGGGGACCCCCGATGTCGGTTTCGCCTGCTGCGTCGAGAATCAGCCACAGCAGGACACCGAACTGCTCATTCGGAACGTCGTTGTCCGGCTCGAAGGTGTTCACCCGATGCACGATCACGAGGTCACGGTACGGCAAGACGACGACGAGATGCCCGCCGTAGCCCGACGCGTAGTAGCTGTGCGCTTCGACGTTCACGTTCGAGAAGAGGCCCGCTCCTTCTCCGGTCCACCACATGTAGCCGTATCCGCTCTCCGGGCCGATTCGCGAGTGCGCCGCAGTGCTCTCTCGAACCCATTCGGGAGAGATGATCCGTGTGCGGTTCCATCGTCCCTCCCGGAGGAAGAGGAGCCCGAATCGGGCCAGGTCGCGGGCCGACATGCGGAAGCCGTAGTACGGGTGCACGGAGTATGGGACATAGCTGTAGCGGAGCCAGTCCGATCGGTAGTCCTCCATTCCGATCGGCTCGGCGATCCGTCTTCGGAACGCCTCGTAGATGTTCCGCTCGCCCGTCTCCTGATCGAAGATCGTGCCGAGCGCGTTGAAGTCCCAGTTGTTGTAGTACCAGAAGCTGCCCGGAGCGTGGCTGTGCCGTTCAGGGCGCGCATCCCGCATTGACTGGGCCTCACCGGCCGCCGGGATGTAGACACCGGAGCGCGCCTTAAGCAGGTCATTCACTGTGGCCTGCTTCTCGGCTTCCGTGAGCGGCGAGCTGTCGTCGACGCCGAGCTGCTCGAGGGTCTGTGTGAGGTCGATCGTGCCATCGGCGACGTAGATCCCGTACAGCGCACTCATCAGGCTCTTGCGCATCGAGTGACAGTGGAAGCTGCGGGTGATGTCGCCCCAGGCGTCGACCACGATGCCGTCGTCCACGATCATGACCGCCGCCGATCCGACCCGGTCGGCGTACTCGCGTGCCGCGGCAAGCTTCTCGGACGACCAACCGAGGGCCTCGGGCGATGAGGCCTACTCCCATGTCTCGCCGGGGAACGCCTCACTCGGCGCGTCCGGTGGGAAGACGGCCGATCGCGCGGGCGCCTCGTCCGAGACGCCCGCCTCATCCGAGGCAGGCACCGTGTGAAGGCAGAACCAGAGTACAAGACAGGCAATCAACGCGACCAGAGCGGATCGAGTCCGGCGGTTCATGTGGAGCCTCCTGTCGGGCAGAGTCTTAGGTGTCTTAGCTTACTAGTGCACTGGCTCGTTTTTCAAGTTGCTGCTTGGCTGCCCTCCGAGAACGGGCAGCCAAGCAGCGAGGAGAACCACCAATACGGGTTCTCCTGTCTGGCGAGGTCGCGAGGCTCCTTGGGCTGCCCCCCTGATGGGCAGCCAACCAGCGACGAGAATCCCCGATGCCGGTTCTCCTGTCTGGCGAGGTCGCGAGGCTCCTTGGACTGCCCCCCTCTGATGGGCAGCCAACCAGCAAGGAGAATCTCCGATGCCGGTTCTCCTGGCACAACTTCTGGCGTACGTGCGTCAACGTTGCGGCAGTGCTAGGCAGAAGGAGCTGCCTACGTTGGGCGTGCTCTCGGCCCAGACGCGGCCGTCGTGCGCCTCGACGATCTGGCGGACGATGGTCAGCCCGAGGCCGCGGCCGGTGCGGTGCGCGCGTCCCCGGACAGACCGCTCGAAGATCCGCTCGAGGTCCTTCGGCTCGATCCCCGATCCTGAGTCGTGCACACAGATCGTGTTCCAGATGCCGCCGAGCCGTTCGACCGGACGTCGCGCACCGGCGATCTCGATCATGCCGCCTTGGTTCGTGTGCTGCAGCGCATTGCGGATCAGATTGCCGAGCGCCTGGCTGATCCGCGTCGGATCGGCTTCCACAAGCAGCGGAGAATCCTGGACCGCAACGCGGAGGTCGATTCCGACGGCCTCCGCCTGCGTTCGCCACCGTTTGGCGGTCGCAGGAAGGAACTCGGTCAGATCGACCGTCTCCTTCTGGATCGTCAGCAGACCGGCTGCGTTCTCGGCCAGGAGGCCGACATCGGCGGCCAGGTTGCGCAGCAGGTCGAGTTCTCGAAGGACATGGTCGACGGCCTCGTCGGCCGATTGCATGCCGTCACGCAGCGCCTCCAGTTCGAGCTGGACCACGGAAAGCGGCGTGTTCAGCTCATGGGACAGATCCGACACCATGCGGCTTCGCACCTCACGTTGCTGATCGAGTGAGTCGGCCATCGCGTTGAACGCGGCACTCACCGAGCCCAGTTCGCCGCGGCTGACCGGAAGCCGATCGGCCGAGCCGCCGTCGGCGAGCTTGACCGCCGACTCGCGCAGCGCGGTCAGCGGCCGCGAGATCCGACGGGCGATGAACACACCGAAGAAAAGAGCGATCGCGGCAGCGATGAGGCCGCCGACGAGCAAGCCGTCTCGCGTCCGGTGGAGGAACGTCGCTTCCTCGATGTCGAACTCCCAGCGTTCACGGGCAGGCAAGACGTATCCGACGGCGGCGCCGTCCCGCCAATCGCGGATCGGGACACCCGCGGAAAGCGCGTCCTCGTCGAGGGCGGTCTCCCCGCCCGACCCGTCGAACAGGATCTCACCCTCGGCATCGATGACAAGAATTGGAGCATCGTGCAGCAGCGGGTTCGTGAGCTCCGATTCCCACAGACCGTCGTCTTCCCAGTCCTCGACATAGGCCTCGGCTTCGTCAAGGACGGAAGAGAGGAAGAAGACCGCGTCGGCGTCGTCAGCCCAGCCGTCCTCGCCCAGCCGATGGACTTCCAAGCGCATGATGGCGGCGACGAGCTCCTCCGTAGAGGAGCCGTATCTCTCGGCCAGTTCCCCGGGCGCAAACTCCTCCGTCTCGCGCCAGTAGCGCTCGAGGGGGAGTCCGAGTTCGAGGGCGATCACTTCGTCCCAGTCGAAGAGGTCGATCTCCTCGAGCAGGAGGTCGGTCTCGTCGAACACGGGGGCGATGGTCTCGTAGCCGACTTCCTCCAGAAGGAAGCCGGAGAGATCGTCGAAGTCTCCGCGCACGTTGAACTGGGCCTCCAGCAGTTGAGCGTATTCCCGCGCTTGATCCAACGCCTCGAGCGAGACGAAGGCCTCGAAGTCCCGCGCCGTGAAGCGAAGCGCCAAGACCCAGCTCACGGACACGGTAACCAGAACGATGGCGAACAGCGCAAGGACGATCTGCCATCGGAGGCTACGAGGGATCGGCGCGTTCATGGGCGGAAGGTATACCCTGCCCCGTACACGGTGCGAATGTGCCGCGGTCGGGCCGGGTCCTCCTCGACAAGAAGCCGCAGTCGCCGGACGTGCGCATCGACGGTCCGATCGAAGACCTCGGCCGGGTCGATTCCGGCATCGTCGAGGAGCTGCCGACGCGACAAGACCTGGTCGTGACGCCGCATCAATCCTGCCAAGAGCAGGAACTGCGTCTCGGTCAGCTCGACAGCTACTCCGCGAACCGTGCACCGTCGCGCTGCGATGTCAAGTTCAACCTCGCCCCCGGTCAGGACCTCTTGGGTCAGCCCATCGGTGCGACGAAGGATCGCCCGAGCACGCGCGAGCAGCTCGTTCGGAGAGAACGGTTTGACGACGTAGTCGTCGGCGCCGGAATCGAGTCCGAGGATTCGGTCCGACTCCTTGTCTCTGGCGGTGAGCATGATGATCGGAACCTCGGAGTTGCGCCGGATCCGGCGGCAGACCTCGATCCCGTTGAGTCTCGGAAGCATGACGTCGAGAATGATCAAGTCGAGCTTCTCGCTCTTCGCAAGATCGAGTCCCGCCTGTCCGTCCCCGGCAATGAGCGGTTCGAACCCTTCGCGCTCGAAGTACGTGGAGACCCAATGGGCAATCCGCTTCTCATCCTCGACGATCAGCACGCGCCTGGGCATGGGTCATTCTCCTACGGCGGCTGACGGACAGCAAACCAGTGCGCCCCCGCAGCGCAGGTGCCGCGGGGGGCGCGCCGTCGGCCATGAGCTTAGAACCACGGTTCGCGGACGATCTCCTGGATCATCTCGAGCGACTCCTGCCTCCACTCGACAGCTTCCTCTTCGGTGAGTTCGCCATCGGAGAGCAGTTCGGCAATCAGCTCCTCTTCCTCGACCATCATCGCGTCGATGATCGCCTGGGGATCGACGCCGTTCGCAGAAGCGAGTTCGGCGATCGTGCCGCCGCTATCGAGGGCGTCCCAGATTGCATCTTCGTCCAGTCCGAGCGCCTCCGAGGCGATCTCGATCAGCTCATCTTCCCAGGCCTCTCCGTATTCGTCCTCGCCCCAGAGATCGAAGTCGAACAGGCCGAAGACGAGGCCTAGCACCTGTTCGAGAAGGGAGGCTTCTGCATCGAGAACGGCGTCGACAACGGTCTCGGGTTCCGCACCGTTGTCGAGCAGCGAGTACGCCATGTCGCGCTGCGATTCAACCGCCATGCCGTACGGGAAGAGGCCGAACGCCTCGAACTCGAAGATGTCGATTCCCTCGAGATCGCCGAACCCGACGAAGAGCTCGCTATCATCGAACTCGCCGAAGTCCCCGTGCTCCCCATCGAATCCGAAGAACTCGCAGTCGTCGAACTCACCGAACTCGTCCAGCCACAGCTCGTCGAGCGGGAGGTAGACGAACTCGACGGCGAACGCGTACCCGACGTCACGCCACTCGGCCGCTTCGGTCCCGTCGATCTCTTCATCGGCCAGCGCCTGGTTGACCGCCGCCGCTTCAGCCTCGACGATCGCCCGGACAATGGCGTCGGGATCGATCGACCGATCGCGAGCGATCTGCGCGAGGCTCGCCCCGTCGTCCAGCTGAGCGTCAAGCTCGTCTTCCGACAACCCGAGAACACCTGCGGCAACGACAAACGGATCGTATCCTTCGAGCGCAGCGTCCGCGGCGTGCCCCTCCGACTGCCCGATGACGGCGAACGCCCACACAAGCAGGATCGCCAATCCGACGAGGCTCCCCACCGCGAGTCGCGTCTTCCGGTCCTTGTTCGTTCTCTTCATGTTCCTCACTCCTTGGTCCGGCTGAGTGTTTGTGCGCCGGGTGGCAGAAGTGTCGAGACGGAATGTTGCGAGAAGATGACAGCGGACCATCGGCCGCTCGGAACAGACTCAGCTCGAGGGCGTCAGTCGATCGAGCGCCTCGTTCACTTCGGCGGCCAGCTCGTCGAGGAGGCTCTGAGGCCACTCCCGATCCGGCGTCTCGCGGACGCCGAGCAGCGCCAGGCGGTACGCCTCGTCGAACGCCCGATCGGCTACCACTTCGACGTCCGGGGGAACGCCGACTCCCTCCCAATCCGATTCGGTGATCGGGTTGACGTGATAGCCGTACGGGATGGCCATCCATACGTGGGGGGTGAGCGTGTAGATCTTGGTCGGATTGGCGCCGCCCGCCGTCGTCTCGCCGACGAGGGTCGCCCGGTCCAGGTGCTTCATGTCGTAGGCGAAGCACTCCGCGGCGGAGAACGTCTCGCGGCTCGTCAACAGGAAGAGCGGCTTCTCGCCGAACCGCTTGCCCTCAACGTCCTTCGACGTCCGGTAGTGCGTCGTCTCGCCGGTGATGTGGTTGTAGCGTGAGGACAGAAGCGTCGGCTCGTCGAACAGGTACCCGGCGATGTGGGCCGCCATGTCCTGGCGCCCGCCGTCGTTGTGGCGCAGGTCGATGATCAGCGCCTCGGTGTCGGCGATCAGGTTCATCGCCGCCGTCGCCGTTGCGGCGCCGACACCTGCCGGGACGAACTCCCGCAGATCGATGTAGCCGACGTTGCCGGCAAGCCGTCGGACGGCGTGGAAGCCACAGTTGCGCAGCCGTCCTTCAATGTGATCCTCCTGGTCGAGCGCTCCAAAGACGTACGTCGATTCGTCCCGCATCGGCTGTGGCTCGTCGAAGAACGCGAACCCCATGTGCTTGTCGCTGCTCAGTCCCTGGAACAGCCGGGTGAGGCCGCGGCAGAACTCACGGTCGACCGTCGCGTCGGCGAATTCCCCGCCAGCGAGCCTCGCGCGAACCGTCGCAGCGATCTCCACGGCCTTCTCCGGGAACGCATAGCGCACCTCGACGAGATCCGCCGCCTGCTGCACGATCGCTTCCGCGTCCGACGCGGCCTTCGGCATGGTGGAACCTCCCGTGTCCTTTGCGGCCGGCCCTCTCGGCCATCCGCGCCAGTCTACCGGGAAACGGCGTGAGCCAATCGGTGTTCGGTGCGGCAGGCCCGGGCCCGCGCCGTGCTACTCCGCCGGGGCTGCCGGCGAGTCATACGGATCGTCTCGTAGCGAATCACGGCGATGCTGCGTCCCACGTCGAACACCGGATTCGCACCTCGATTCGGAGTCAGACCTGCGAACCTTCCCTCCCCGCGAAGAGACTTCCGAACCGCATCAGCAGGCTCACGTCGCCGGTGGCCGTGTATTGCCCGGACATGAACGCAGCTGCGCCTTCGATCGTCCCGCTGCAGACGTCGAGCCACACCTGAGCGGGCGAGTGGATCGTCAAGCTGGGAACCGGATGCACACCCTCGAACGCGGTGCACACCCCATCGCCGATCCGCACATAATACCGTCCCGGATCCTCGTCGGGAATCTCGAACTGAAGGACGGCGCGCAGGTCGCCGGCGGCCGCGGGCGAGAAAGAGTCGGGCATCCGAGAGATGAGGTCGCGTACGGTGGAGACACCGGCGGCGGGATCGATCGGCACGCCCCCGTGTTCCGCCTCTTCGCCAACCGAGGCGTCACTTCCCGGCATGTCGACACCGATGGACTGCCAGTAGGCGTTGACGGTGTGTGCGTATGCATCCGAGTCGTCGGCGAGAGATCGGTCGAGGATCGCCTGCGTCTCGTCGGAGATCACGCCGTGCTCCACTACCTCGCGGCCGGCCTGCGCCGTCGCTTCGAGGTACCCGCGGACGCGGTCCTGCATGCCCGGGATCGAGAGCATCGGGCCGGCGGCGCAACAGATCATCCCCGCGAGCCCCGACCGTGGACCGCGGTTCATCTGCCCGAACGTCGCCTTCAGTCCGTCGAACTGACGCGTCTCGGGAAAGCCGGCGTTCGAGATGACAACGAAGCGGAACATCACGTCTTCGTAGCGCGCCGGATGGCCATACCCATCGTCTGTTCTCACCATCGCCGGGTGAGACAGCGGCAGCATCCGATCGATGCAGTCCTTCATCAGCCCGGTGACCATATGGCCGTACAGCGGGCTGGCAAGAACCGCGACGTCCGTTCGGCGGATTCGTTCCAGCAGCTCCGGCATGTCATCGTCGTGGATGCACGAGCCGGGCGTCCGGGTCCAGCACGAGAAGCAGCCGGTGCAGTGGCGGATCTCCAAATCGGTTGCATAGACGGTATCGGTCTCGGCCCCGGCGTCGCGTGCCCCGGCGAGGAACGCCTGGACAAGCACGTCGGTGTTCCCCTGCGCGCCATGCGGACTTCCGTTGATCGCGAGGACGTTCATTCCTGTCTCCCTCCTTTGAGTGCGCCGTCGATTCCCTTCTCGTACGCGCCTTCCCGAATGCGATCGATAGCGGACTCGATCCAGCGAAGCGAACACCTCGCCGACTCGATGCCGTACTCCAACGTCAGGTACCAGAAGAACTGCTCCCGTTTCGCGACGTGCTTCGCGAAGATCGGCTGTGCCACGGGACCGGTCTCGAACAGCGCGAGAACGTCCCGCAGATCCTGCGCCTTCTCTTCGAGCACGGCGAGAACGTCATCGTCCGGAAGCTCCCCGGAGAAGAACAGCTGTACGAGGAACGGCGCGCGGATCGGCGGCTCGGGCCGGGCCTGGCCCAGCCACTGACGCAGCTCGTCGCGACCGACCGCTGTGATGCTGTACTCCTTCCGGTTCGGCCGATCGTCCTGCCGTACCAATTCGACCGCGGCCCATCCCCGCTTCTCGAGATCGGCCAGCGTCTGGTAGATCTGGCTTTGCTGCGCGGACCAGAAGTGGCTGACAGACGCCGCGAACATCCGCTTCAGGTCGTAGCCGGTCTTCGGTCCGTACTTGAGGAATCCGAGGATCGCGTGGGGAAGTGACACGAGAGACCTCCGTTCATGGATTATTCCATAGCCGGAATAGTAAACTCTCGGACTATCGATGTCAAGCGGTGCGGAGTAGGCGATCGCAGGAGGTGCTCGTCCTTCAGTCGAGGAATGGGATCGCCGCCGGTTGCCCTGCTGCAGAGCAGGCGTTCCTTGGCGGCGTCCCTTGCCCAGACTTGAACTCTCTACTACAGGCCGCTCTGGTACAGAATCAGCGTCAACAGGTATCCAAGAACGATCAAGCCGAGCGATGCGGCCGCCCACGCAGCGAGGCGGCTCCGCCGTGTCGTCCGAAGGAGTGCTCGTCGGAGACCGGTGAACGTGTGGAACGTGAACACGATGACCAGCGGGATATGCAGTGTGTTGTGGATGTCGTAGGCGACTCGCCAGGAGAAGAGCCCGCCGGTCATCGTGGCCACGAGATCGGGCTTGGTCATGCCGAAGCCGCTCAAGAAGTACAGGAAGAGCAGGCCGGCCGAGAGCCACGCCGCGGTGCGATCGAGGTGTAGGAGGATCCGCTCGATCGAGCGGCGGGTCGCGGACGGCGTCCGCAACGGCGTGCTCTTCGGTGCCTGCACTTCGGTTCGCTGCCGAGGATCGCTACTCACCGTGATCACCTGTGTGGCTCATGTCCATCGCATCACTGATCTCGCCGGAGAGGTAGTTGATGGTGACGACGTTGTACCACTTGCTGTGGTACGAGATGTAGTCGTCGGCGGTCGGATGGAACGAAAGCATCGTCATCAGTCCCATGTCCATGAACGCCACGTCGGTCGGTTCGCCGGTCATCAGGGCACGGGAGAACTCGATGATCGTGCGCCCGTCGGTCTCGCTGCCGGCCACCTCCATGAAGCTAACCTCGCCGCCGAGCTGCCGGTCATCGAGGTGCGGGAAGTGCGCGTCTCCCGGCGCAACCTGATCGGACATGAAGGTCTGCTGCGTACCGCTCTGCACGTAGCCGATCACCGTGTCACCGTGGATCGATCCGTCCATCGGCATGAAGTTGAGACCGACCCACCCCGTGGCGGGCGCGTCCATGCAGATGTACATGACACCGTCCACGGCCTCCCATCGAAGCATCATGCCGATCATCTCGTCGTGGTACATGTGGGCGTACTCCATGTCGGTCACCATGCCGTCGACAACCGGCACACCGGCCGCGGCAAAGCCGATCGCCGCTACGGCGAATGCGACCAACGTTCCTCGTTTGAGCATTGGGCCTCCCGTTCAATTGGATGCTGAGGTCCTATTAAACGGAAGTCGCGTGATCGATCGATGGACGCGCTGTGAGGAGCTCGTGTGTCGGCGATCCCAGTCGGCGCGCCGAAGCCGCCGGCCCTAACAGGGATTCTCTACGTCGTCACGCGAGTTCGGAGCGTGATCGCCCCGGCGGGACAGGTGCCGACACAGAGGCCGCACCCGAAGCAGCGATCGCGGTCGAACGTCGTGCGCCCCTCGTCGACTGCGAACGCGTCGAACACGCACCTCTCGGCGCAGACGCCGCAGCCGACGCATGCCGCCTCGTCGAAGTGCGCCACGAACGCCGATTCGGTGATCCCGTCCTTGTAGTCGAACCGCTTCAGCCCGTTGAGCGGCTGGCAGCAGCAAGAGCAACAGGAGCAGGCGAACGAGATGTCGCCGTCGTTTCGCCGATAGGCAAGGTGCACCAACCCGCGCTCGTACGTCCGCTCGAGGACGGCGAGTGCCTCGTCGATCGAGATCGTCCGCCACGATCGATCGTGGACACGCTTGGTCGCCGCCTCGTTGAGCGCGATGCAGACATCGAGCGGGTTGTCGCAGTTGCCCTCCTCTTCCCGACAAAGGCAGTTCCCGACGGCAATCACGTTCGCCTCCGACAGCAACGTTCGCATCTCCGGCTGGGCGAGTACCACCTGCTTCGCCTCGATCGATACGTGCACGGGAATCGTGACTCCGGTCAGCCCGTTCGTTGCCTTCAGAACCTCGTCTCGCGCGCTCGGCATCGACATCCCCTCCGACGTTCGATGAAGATCGGCGACAGGCTACCGCGCTGCCGCGACGGCATCAACCGCCGATGAATCGGCCGGCGCAGCAAGCAACCGCAGCGCTTGCTCCGTGCCCAGTTGCTCCGAAGCCGAGCGCGAGCGACCGCGACGGGCACTCACTCGGCGACGTCGATCCTTCTCACCAGCTCATCCCACGCCAACCAACGGTCAGCGTCAGCATCGGACCGGCGGGGTTCACGTCCGGACCGGAGTCCCGTCCCCCTGCCCACGCGTTGCCGGGGAGAACCGACAGGATCGTCGAGATTCGCAACTGCGCGAAGAGGCCATCGCCGAGTTGGTAGCTCACACCGATGTACGGTTCAAGGTAGAATGCGCCGCCGTAGCCGGTGATTCCGGTGCCGTCGAGCCCCGTCGACGAGAAGGAGAATGTCCCACAGGAGAGCCCGCCTCCGATGTGCCCGTATGCAGCCTCCGTCGACGTCGCCCAGATCGATTCGAGCGAGAGGCCGGCCATCGCGCCGTTCCACGTCGTGTAGCCGAACTCGTTGGTGCTGCTCAGTTTCGCACCGTAGCCCGACTGTCGACGTTGAGGGAATCCGTCAGGGTGAACTGACAAGCGATTCTGTCAGTCG
>CAZSNG010000029.1:0-30762 GCA_964608345.1 uncultured Thermotogae bacterium | reverse complement strand
TGACACGATGGAGTTCATGCACAAGGTCCACATGCCGGAGAAGGTGCACGAGGCGAAAGCCGAGTAGGCCGGTCCGACTCGCTCGTCCGAGGCGAGCGGCGGCGGCCGAAGTAGGAAACGAATCGAAACGTATCGAGGCGCGGCGAACGCCGCGCCCCGTTTCTTGTCGTCCGCGTGGATTGCCGTATGGCCTGCCGTCGAAGCGGTAGGCTCCGAGATCACCTTTGCCCCGACAGTGCAATCGCCTGTTCGACGATGTGGGGATGGGGTGCCTGACGAGAGGCGGCGGTCCCAATGGAATCGGCGGGGGCGATGTGCGCCCCCGCCGAAATGGGTTGTCTCTCGGAGGATCGGTCGAGCTATCCCGCGCTCTCGACCTGCTCCTTCAGCTTCTCGACGCTCTCCGGGTTCTGCAGCGTCGTCAGGTCGCCGACCGGCTCGTGGCGAACCAGCGCCTTGAGCACCCGGCGCATGATCTTGCCGCTGCGCGTCTTCGGGACGTCCTGGGCGAAGATGATCCGGTCCGGCCGCCCCGTAGGACCGATGACCTGATTGACCGTCGCCATCAGCTCCTTGCGGATCTCCTCGGAGGGCTGGATCCCGCCTCGAAGCAGAACGAACGCGATCGGGACTTCGCCCTTGAGGTCGTGGGGCCTGGAGACGACCGCGACCTCACTGACCTTGTCGTTCTGTGCGAGCGCGCTCTCGACCTCTGCCGTGGCCAGCCGGTGGCCGGCGACGTTCATGACGTCGTCGACGCGCCCCGTGATCCGGATGTTGCCGACTTCATCCTTGCGGGCGCCGTCGCTGGTGAAGTACCGCTCCGGCCCGTACTCGGCGAAGTACTGTGCCTTGAACCGCTCCGGGTCGCCGTAGATGCCGCGCGTGAGCGCCGGTGGGAACGGATTGAAGATCGCCAGGTATCCGCCTTCGCCGGGGCCGAGCGGCTGCCCGCCGGAGTCGAGGATGTCCCCGATGATGCCCGGGAACGGCCGGCCTGCGATCGTCGGAACGAACGGCCCGATGCCGGGGAGGCTGTTGACCATGTTCGCGCCGGTCTCGGTCTGCCACCAGGTGTCGATGATCGGGCAGCGACCGCCGCCGATGACCTCGAAGTACCACATCCAGGCGTCGACGTTGATTGGCTCGCCGACGGTGCCGAGGAGGCGGAGCGACGATAGGTCGTACTTGTTCGGCCACTCCTCGCCCTGCTTCACGAACATCCGGATGGCGGTCGGCGCGGTGTACAGCTGCGTCACCTTGTGCTTCTCGATGGTCGACCAGAAACGCCCGAAATCCGGGAAGTCCGGCGATCCCTCGAAGACGAGAGTGGTGACGCCATTCATCAGCGGCCCGTAATTGATGTACGTGTGCCCGGTGATCCACCCGACGTCGGCGGTGCACCAGAACACGTCCCCGTCGTGCATGTCGTAGTTCCACTTGGCGGTGGTGTAGGCCTGAACGGCATATCCGCCGGTCGTGTGCATGATGCCCTTCGGCTTGCCCGTCGTCCCCGACGTGTAGAGCAGGAAGGCCAGATCCTCGGAGTCCATCGGCTCCGCCGGGCAATCGGCCGATGCGCCGGCGACCAGGTCATGGTACCAGAGGTCGCGGCCTTCGGTCATCGATGCATTCCCGTCGAGCCGCTGTACGACGACGACCTTCTCGACCGGCGAGTCGGCCACGCCGAGATCGGCGTTGCTCTTCAGGTTGATCGCCTTGCCGCGGCGATAATACCCGTCCGCCGTGATGACGACCTTGGCGCCGCAGTCGACCATGCGGTCGCGGAGCGAGTCCGGACTGAATGCCGAGAACACGACGGAGTGCGTTGCGCCGATCCGTGCGCACGCCTGCATGGCGACGACGGCCTCGGGAATCATCGGGAGGTAGATACCGACGGCGTCGCCCTTCTTGACGCCGAGTCCCTTGAGGGCGTTGGAGAACTTGCTCACACGCTCGTGTAGCTGCCTGTAGGTGAGCTTGACGGCGTCTTCTTCGACCGGCTCTGGCTCCCAGATCAGCGCGATCTTGTCGCCATTTCCCGCCTCGATGTGCCGGTCGAGCGAGTTGTAGGAGAGGTTCAGCTTCGCGCCGGCGAACCACTTGTAGGCATGCGGCTCGTACTCGTAGGCGTTGTCCCACTTCTTGAACCAGTGCAGCTCCTCGGCTCGCTCGGCCCAAAACGCGACCGGATCGGCCTTTGCTTGCTCGTAGATCGACTCATTGGAAATCCACGCGCGCTCCTTCAGCGCCTGCGTGGGCCAGTAGACGTGCTCCTCGGTTGGGTCCTTCTCGACCCAACAAATCCCCTCTGACACGTGGAACCTCCTATGCACGAAAAAATGGCTTTCGAAGATGCGCCGAAGTCTAGCCCATTGGGGGCGGCGACGCAACGCTAAAGCAGGAGGGTAGGGGTGATGCGCAGCAGCCAGGGCGCGGCGAAGTAGAACCGGTAGATCGGCAGATTGGCGCCGACGCGTTCAACGAACGCGCGCGTTTCGGGGAAATCGATCTCCGGGCCGTCCGCCCAGCGCTCGGCATGGCTCGGGCCGGCGTTATAGGCGGCCAGGGCGTCGTCGACCGTGCCGAATCGATCGAGGAGCACGCGAAGGTACCACGTTCCGAGGCGAAGGTTGATCTCCGGCTCGGTGAGTTGGGTGACCTCGAAGTCGGCAAGTGCGAGCTGGTCGGCGATCCACTCCCCGGTCTCGGGCATGATCTGCATCAACCCGACGGCGCCGCGCGGGGAGACGACCGCCGATCGAAACCGGCTTTCGCAGCGAACGACGGCGGCGACGAGCGCAGGATCGAGGTCATACTCCTCGGCGAGCGAGGCGATCTGCCCGCCGTAGGCAATCGGGTAGAGGACCCGGACTCCGACGAGCACGGCGTAGGCGACGAGCAGCAGTCCCGCGGCGAGCAAGCCGACGAGAACCGGTCGCGATGCGAAGCGGCGCATAATCCTCTATCATACGCCCAATCCTCTATAATCCGGATCGACATCAATCCACACGCAGCGAAGGGCAAACGATGAAGGCTTTCCTCCTTTGGCTTCGAACGACGTTCGTCAGCGGACTGCTGGCGATCCTTCCCGTCGGGGCCACGGTGTTCATCGTATGGACCCTCTACAACCTGATCGACAGCCAGGTCGGGCGGAACACTGCGTTTGGGATGGTCATCGAGCGGGTTCTCGGGCGTTGGATCCCCGGGCTCGGAATCGTGATCACGATCCTGCTCGTGTTCGTCATCGGCGTGATCGTACGGAGCTTCGTCGGGCGAACGCTTCACTACTACTTCGAGCGGATCTTCTTCTCGTTCCCGGGGGTCCGGAAGATGTACGGAACGCTGAAGCAGTTCACCAGCGCGCTGTTCAACCGCGAATCGACGACGTCGTTCCAGAAGGTCGTCATGTTCGAGTTCCCGAAGGAGGGAATCAACGTCCTCGGATTGGTCACGAACGAGGACCTGGGGACGATCCACGACATCGCCGGGGAGGAATGCCTCGTCGTCTACGCGCCGACGGCGCCGAATCCGCTCTCGGGATACATGCTGATCATCCCCGAGCGGCTGGTGACGTACATCGACATGCCGGTCGAGGACGCCCTCTCGATGATTGTTTCGAGCGGTTCGGTCCTGCCGGAGAGCCTCAAGGAAGCGCCGGGCGAGAATCGTGAAGAGAACAAGAAGGCGCGTTTCTCCCCGTTTCGCAAGCGAACAGTGAGGTGAGCCGATGCCGATCTTCAAGGAGAGAGACTACCTCCGCGTCGACCTCGATCGAGAGCCGGACGAGAGCCTGTGGATGAAGTGCAAGTCCTGCGGCGAGCTCGTCTTCAAGCGACGCGTTCGAGAGAACAACAACACCTGCCCGAGCTGCGGGGAGTACTTCTTCCTGACCTCGATCGAGCGGATCGGGCTGCTCGTCGACGAGGGCAGCTTCGAGGACGTCAGTCGGCCGATCATCGCCGACGATCCGCTTTCGTTCTCCGACCGGAAGGCGTATCCGGAGCGTGTCGCCGACGCGCAGGCAAAGACGGGCCTGAGCGACGCCATCCTGATCGGGCGCGCTGCGATCTGCGGGTTCCCGGTGGTGATCGGCGTGATGGACTTCCGATTCATCGGCGGGTCGATGGGCTCGGTCGTCGGCGAGCAGATCTGCCATGGGATCGAGACGGCGATCGAGGACCGGCGCCCGTTCGTGCTCATCTCATCGTCGGGGGGCGCGAGGCTCCAGGAAGGGCTCTTCTCGCTGCTGCAGATGGCGAAGACCGTCTCCGTCCGGGAGCGGCTTGCGACGGAGGGGCTCCCGTTCATCTCGGTGATGACGTATCCGACGTCGGGTGGCGTTCAGGCGTCGATCGCCAGCCTTGGGGACGTGATCATCGCGGAGCGGGGTTCGCTGATCGGCTTCGCGGGGCGCCGGGTGATCCAAAGCGCGATGGCTCAGGAACTGCCGGAAGACTTCCAGTCCGACTCGTTCGCGTTCGAGCACGGCGCGATCGACCGCGTCGTTGGCCGCGATGGGATGCGCGAGGAAATCGGGTCCCTGCTCGGCTTCTTCGTGGAGGCGAAATGAGCGACGAACGGACGCTCGACCTGCTCGAGGCGAAGATCGAAGAGCTGCGGCACCTGAACGAGACCGAAGGCATCGACCTATCGAAAGAGATCGACAAGCTCGAGATGAAGCTCGAGGAGCTCAGGCAGGAGCTGTACGCAAACATCGGCGACTGGGAGCGCGTGCGGCTGGCACGGCATCCGAAGCGGCCGTACGCCTTGGACTACATCGGGGCGATCTGCACCGACTTCTACGAACTGCACGGCGATCGGATCGACGGGGACGATCGCGCTCTCGTGACCGGGATCGGCCGCCTGGATGGCCGGTCCGTCGCGATCATCGGGCAGCAGAAGGGACGCTCGACCGAAGAGAACAAGGAGCGGTTCTTCGGGATGCCTCGCCCGCAAGGTTACCGCAAGGGACGTCGGGTGATGCGGCTGGCGGAGCGGTTCGGCTTCCCGGTCGTTACGCTGATCGATACCCCGGGGGCGTACCCCGGCCTCGAGTCCGAGGAGTCGAACATCGGAGGAGCGATCGCCGAGAGCCTGTCGACGATGTCCGGATTGCG
This sequence comes from uncultured Thermotogae bacterium, assembly GCA_964608345.1. GTDB lineage: Bacteria > Bipolaricaulota > Bipolaricaulia > UBA7950 > UBA9294 > JANQEA01. The sequence goes on along the minus strand of CAZSNG010000029.1, from coordinate 25,642 downwards.
GGTACCGATCGTGGCGGTCGTCATCGGCGAGGGCGGCTCGGGTGGCGCGTTGGCGATCGGCCTCGCCGATCGGGTCTTGATGCTGGAGAACGCGATCTACACGGTGATCAGCCCGGAGAGCGCCGCTGTCATCCTCTGGAAGGACAAGGAGCGAATGAAGGAGGCGGCCGAGGCGCTCAATCTCACGGCCGACCATCTGCAGGAGCTCGATCTGATCGATGGCGTCATCCCCGAACCGCTCGGCGGCGCGCACAAGGACTTCGAGCGAACCGCGGCGGCGGTGAAGGCCGAGATCATCCGGCAGCTCGACGAGCTGGCAGGATTCGAGCCTGAGCAGCTCGTCGACCTGCGGTACCGGCGGTATCGTGACGTCGGCCGGTATCGCGACGCGTCCGCCGAATCGGAATGAAGCGGATGCTTCTCGGGGTCGGCAACCGCCTGTCCCGTGACGACGGTGCCGGCCCGGCACTGGCCGCGTTGCTCGCCGATTCGACGTGGATCGCGGTGGACTGTGGGACGTCGCTCGAGAACGTCGGCGGGATCGTCTCGCGAGAGAAGCCTGACCTTTTGGTGATCGCTGATGCGGCGCGTATGGGCCTGCCGCCGGGCACCGCCAGGCGGCTGCCGAGACCGGCGATCGACCGGATGCTCGCTTCGACCCACGGGCTGCCGCTATCCTTCTTCATCGACCGGCTCGGCGATGCAGCCACCGAGACCGTCATCCTCGGAATCGAGCCGGCCGAGCTGTCCTTCGGGGAGGGGTTGTCGCCCGTGGTGAGCGCTGCGGTGACATCGCTGGCCGATCTACTCAAGACGACCTCCGACGGTGTCGACGCCGTGGAGACGCTCGATGACGAGGCGCGTCCGCTTGAGGGGACGGAGCAGAGCAGATAGAGTAGCTTCGTCGGACAGGGCGGGCGCGTTGCGGGGCATGCCCCTGTCTCCGTTGATCGCAGAATCACTCATCGTAGGGATGGACACAGAGGGACTGGGAGCGGATGAGGGCCCCGGTCGAAGGAGGAGACCATGCCGTTTTGTGACGGGGTGAGGCTTCAGGAAGCGTACCGGAGAGCGCAGGCCGAGCGGTTCGCGTTCATGGCGAACAACTTTGCCGAGCCGAACATCCTGATCGGACTTCTCAAGGCATACGCCGAGGCGCGCTCTGACCTGTTGGTGCAGATCAGCCCCGGGGCGGCGAAGTTCGCCGGCGGCGGCGACAAGCGGGCCGGCTTGAGGGCGCTCTCGGCGTTGGTCCGAGAGCTCGCCGAGCCGTACCCGATGTGCGTGTTCATCAACCTCGATCATTTCACCGGCGGCGAGATGGATCTGATCGCGGAGGCGATCGAGGACCGCCTCGTGTCGTCGATCATGATCGATGCGTCGAAGGAAGAGTTCGAGGAGAACGTTCGGATCAGCGGCGATGTCGTCGACCGGGCCAGGGGAAGCGGAATCCTCATCGAGGCCGAGCTCGGGAAGATCAAGGGCGTCGAGGACGAGATCTCGTCGGACGAGGCGCTGTACACCGACCCCGACGAGGCCGTCGAGTTCGTTCGACGGACCGGGGCGGACCTCCTGGCGATCTCGGTCGGCACGCAGCACGGCGTCTCGAAAGGGCGGGACCTCGTGTTGCGCGTCGACCTCGCAGCAAGGATTCGGGATCGCCTGGCGGAGGCCGGTTTCGACGCACCGCTCGTCCTCCACGGGACCTCGGGACTGCTGCCCGCGCAGGTGCGCGAGATGGTCGGATACGGGGTCTGCAAGCTGAACAAGGATACCCACTACCAGTACGTCTACGGGCGCACGGCTACGGAATTCTTCGCCGCGCGCGCGGAAGGGATCCTCCCGCCGGCCGGCGTGGAGGACGACGTGGTGAACCTGTTTGCCGAAGGGGATTGGAGCCCGGACAAGAAGGCCTTCGATCCGCGCGCGGTTGGCGCGGCGATCCAGGACGGGGTCCGCGGGATCGCGCTCCAGCTGGTCGAGCAGGCGGGCAGCGGTGACAGGACGCTGTGGGAAGAGAAGGAGGAGTCGTGATGAGAGCAGGGGTACTGACGGGCGGGGGGGACTCTCCCGGGATCAACGCCGCCCTTCGCTCGATTGTTCGTTTCGGGAACAAGCATGGGGTCGACGTCATCGGTTTCGAAGAGGGATGGAAGGGGCCGGTGGAGAACATCGTCCGGCCGCTGACGGCGGTCGACGTCTCCGGCATCCTGCACGTCGGTGGGACGATCCTGAGGAGTTCGCGAACGAACCCGTTCCGGATGGACGGCGGCCCCGAGAAGGTCGTCGAAACGCTGGCCGTGAACGCCGTGGACTTCCTGATCGCGATCGGCGGCGACGACACGCTCGGCGTCGCCCATCGGCTCTCCGAGCATGGTGTGGAAGCGATCGGAATCCCGCAGACGATCGACAACGACATCGGCATGACCGACTACACCCTCGGGTTCTCGTCCGCGTTCGGAGTGATCACCGATGCGCTCGACCGACTGCACACGACGGCCGCGTCCCATCACCGCGTCCTGATCCTCGAGGTCATGGGCCGGGACGCCGGCTGGCTAAGCCTGATGGGCGGCGTCGCCGGGGGGGCGGACGTGATCCTCATCCCTGAACAGCAGTTCAATGTCGATGCGATCTTCCGCAAGATCAAGCGGCGGGAGCATCTGAAGAAGCGCTTCTCGATCGTCATCATCGCAGAGGGTGCGGAGCCCGAGAGCACGGGCGGTCAGGTCGTGGCCGAGGCGGAGGTCGACGCATTCGGACACGCGCGGCTCGGCGGCGTCGGTCAGTACGTCGCCAACGAGTTGGCGAAGCGGATGAAAATGCCGGTTCGCGTGACCAACCTGGCCTACCTGCAGCGCGGGGGCAGCCCGTCGCCGTTCGATCGGATCCTGGCGACGCGGTTCGGAGCCGCATCGATCGAGTTCGCGCTCGACGGCCAGTTCGACGTGATGACCGCGATCCACGGAACGAAGATCGTCCCGGTCCCTCTCGGCGAGGCGCTCGCCCATCCCCGTCCGGTCGACGAGCGACTGCTCTACCTGGTGGACCTGTTCGAGTAGTCGATAGGAGCGGAGGATGCGAGGAGCGCGGGGCGGCCTTCGGCCGTGCCGCGCTCTCCGTTGGTCATCGGTTCAGTTCGGGAGCTCGATGTCTCTCAGGTAGCCCGCCGCCTGCTCCGGCGGCATCGGATTGATGTAGAGGCCGGTTCCCCATTCGAAGCCCGCGATGCGGGGCAGTCGCGGCATGATCGCGATCCGCCAGTGAACGGCGGACGGGAGGGACGGCCAGGGGGCCGGTTCCTCCGGGCGGCGGGTGGTGTTGGGAGCCGTGCGGAGGACGAGGTTGTACGGAACGTCTCCGAGCAGCGTGCGAAGCCGCGCGAGCGTTCGCTTCAAGGTCCGGGCAAGGCCCTCCCGCTGCTCGCTCGTCATCGATGTGAAGTCGTGCGAGTGTGTCCTCGGGCAGGCGACGAGTTCGAACGGGAACCGCGACGCGTACGGCGCCCAGACGACGAAGCCGTCCCGCTCGTCCACGAGACGATCGCCGCCCTCGGTCTCTGCGCGCAGGACGTCACAGAAGATGCACCGCTCTTCCCGCTCGTAGTGGGCGATGGCGATCCGTACGGAATCCCGCACCTCCTGTGGCACGATCGGGGTCGCGATGATCTGCGAGTGCGGATGGAGAAGGGACGCGCCGGCTTCCAGTCCGTGATTCTTGAACAGCTGGACGTATCGCAGTTGCGGGTCTTCCATCAGGGATTGCAGACGCAGCACGTAGGTATCGATGACCTGTCGCAGCTGATCGTCGGCGAGGTCGGGGATCGAGGCGTCGTGTTCCGGCGTCTCGATGACGACCTCGTGCGCCCCCATACCGCTGACGCGTTCGTAGAGCCCCGCGCCCGTCTCGTGCTCGAGATTCACGCCAGGCTGCAGGGCAGGGAACTTGTTCGGGACCACGCGGACGGACCATCGGTCGCCCGGCGGAGTACGGTAGATCTCCGGCGGGGTCATCGCTTCGTTCCCGGCACAGAACGGACAGCCCTCCGGCGGCTGGTCGGAGAACTCGGCACCGGCGATGGCGAAATCCGACGGCCGCTTCGCGCGCTCCGGGGCGACGATTACCCAACGATCGCTCGTGATGCTTCGCCTCAGTTCGGGCACGCTCTCCCCCTCGCGCGGATCCCTTCGGGTGTCGGCCGGATTGTACCGGATTCTCCGATGGCCGATTCTGCGGCGGCGGCTGGAGAGCCGGGGAGAGGATCAGTGCAGCGGACTCTGATGTCGTCGTTGGGCTCGCTCGCGGCGCAGGCGCGAGAGTGCGATGACGCCGCGCTGGCGTTCCCCGTCGACGAAGACGGACAAGCCGCGAGGAAACGTGTAGTGAATCACGAACTCGTCCCGGTACGCCTCGTTCTGCTCCGCCAGCAGGCTGTGATTCAGCCGATCTCCCGCTTCCTCCCGAAACGGAAGATACAGGACGCCGCTGCCGACCATGTCGGCGTAGAAGTGGGTCCCGTAGGAGAGCTCAGGAGCAAACGACTCCGTCGACATCTCGACGATGGCCGCTGCACCGGCGATCTCGTTGTACTGTGCCGGAACGCCCAGCTGCGGGTTGGTCGAGGCCCAGCGGCCCGGCCCCATTAGCACGTACGGCTCGTCCAGCTCCATGAGCTGATGATTGATCCGGCCGACAGACCGGGCGATCTCGTACGCTTTGTCCCAGCGATACGTGTCCGGCGGCACGAGGACCAAGTGTCGCAGCCCGTCGAGCCGACCGTTTCCGAGCACTTGGTGGCATTCGAGGATCGTCCGGTCCTCGCGGGGCTGCGGAAGATGGATCTTGCGGTGTTCGGGGCGGCTCCCGAGCGGACGGACCTGCAGGATGTAGAACAGCGGCGATCCGGCGGCCTCCGCCTCGGGGCCGGTGAAATCGATTGCGAACTCGACGTCGACCGGGAGCTCGAGCAGCTCGGACAGGGAGGCGAGCAGCTGACGGATCAGAGGGCTGAGTGGCATGATGCGGTCGGTCTCGACGAGCCGGGTGAACGACGCGATCAGACGTTCGTCGGAGGCGGGCGACGCGTGCGGCACCTCTCGGAGTTCTCCGTGCACATCGACGCGGGAGCAGATCATCCCGAGAAGCGGGTTGTCCAACTGGCGAAGCTTCCGCTGCGCAAGCTCGCCGGAAACCATGTCGAGGACGTCGACGGTCTCCTGCGAATAGCGGACGATCGTTCCGACGTCGAACCCCTCGGGCCGCAGACCGGGGAGGCGCGGAGAGAAGACGCGGGCGTACTCCCGTCCGACGGCCCGGGTCCCCGTACCGACGACGAGACGGACGATGCCGTCGTCGGGGCTCAGCCGATCCGTCCACGGGTAGTAGTTGCGGGAGAACGCGACGCCGCCGACGAGCGGGTAGAAGAGATCGTGGGGGTAGGGGCTCCCAATCATGTTCTGGATCAGGACCGCCATCCGCTCCTTCCGCCAATCGAGGTCGTGCCGCTTCCGATACGCGCGCGCGTTGGGCGCGAACGTCGACGCGTAGACGCGCTTGATCGCATGGACGAGTTGCTCGAGCCGCGACTCGATCGGGCCGGTGTTGGGAAGGAAGACGGACAGGTAGATCCCGGCGAACGAGTGATCCGGATCATCCTCCATCACCGACGAAGAGCGAACGGCGAGCGGCCGTGTCTCCCGCTCGAGGAGAGGGATCAACCGCTCGGCCCAGGCGACGGGAAACGGCGCAGCGATGATCCGCTCGGACAGCTCCTCGAGCGTGATCGTCCCTTCGCAACCGGCGCGAACGTCTTCCTGCAGGTGGTTCTCCTCCATGAACGCCCGAAACACCTGCGCTGTAAGAACAGTGGAATCCGGAAAGCGAAGGAGGTGCTGGTACTCGGTCAGCTGCGCGCCGTCGCTCATCGCCTTCATCGCGAACAGCAGGCCGCGGGCCTTGCCGCCGATTTCGTCGGTTCCGATCATGTCGAGCTGCTGAGGGAGGTCGTCGGGCTGGAAGCGATACGCGCCGTACGAGCCGATACCGAACCGGAAGAATCGTGTTGCCGGCGGCGTTGCCTTCCTTCTCTTTCGGCGGGGCTCCTTGTGGGGCATGGTCGATCCTACCCCGGTCCTCGGACTCGAGCGAGGTGCCATGAGATCGCGAGGATCGTCTTCGCGTCGGAGATCTCGGACGAGTCGATCATTCGCTCGATCTCCGCGAGCGCGAAGACCCGGTGCTCGGCGATCTCACAGTCGTCAGGGTTCGAGACGAGCCGCAGCCCGGAGGCGAGGTAGAGAGTGATCCGCTCGTTCGAGAAGCCCGGCGTGGTGTAGAAGGAGCCGAGACAGGTCCAATCCTCCGCGACGTAGCCTGTCTCCTCTTGAAGCTCGCGCCGAGCGCAAGTGAGCGCGTCCTCACCCGGATCGAGCTTGCCGGCGGGGATCTCCCACAGGTCGGATCGGATGGGGTGGCGATACTGGCGGACCAGCAGGACTTCATCGTCGGTGAGGAAGGGGATGACCGCCGCTGCGCCGGGATGGCGAACCACTTCGCGGTCGGCTTGCCTCCCGTCCGGCAGCTCGATCCGCTCGACCGAGACATCGATCAGCCGGCCGCGAAAGACCGGTTCGCGATGGACGATGCGGACCCCTTCAGACGGCGTTGTACCCCTCCTCGAGCGCCTTTCGATTCACGTCAACTAGCTTCCCCTTGCCGCTCTCCTCGAGCATCTGCGTCATCGCAGCTTGCACGGTCTCCAGAGGCACTGCTCCGGTTGCCTTGACGTACGCTCCGAGGGCGATCATGTTGATCGTGCGAGCGTTCCCGACGACGGATGCGAGATCATTCACCGGGACGTAGCGCGCGGCGATATTGTCGCGCTCCGCCTTCCGTTCGATGAGGGAGCTGTTGACGATGACGGCGCCGCCCGACGCGACGACCGGCTCGAACTTGTCGAGCGACGGGAGATTCATCGCGATCAACGCGGAAGGCTCGTCGATGATCGGCGAGCCGACGATCTCGTCGGAGAGGACGACGGTGCAGTTCGCCGTGCCGCCGCGCATCTCCGGTCCGTAGGACGGAAGCCAGGTCACTTCCAGGCCGTGGTTCATACCAGCGTGTGCGAGGATCTTCCCGGCGAGGATGACCCCCTGTCCGCCGAACCCTGCGATGATCACTGAGCGTTCCATCCTACCCCCTGTCGACGAAGTCGCCGAGCGGGAAGACTTCCGTCACGACGTCCTTCACGTGCTCGTTCGATTGCACCGGGCTCATGCGCCAGTTGGTCGGGCAGGTGGACAGGATCTCGACGAGCGAGTACCCCTTCCCCTCAACCTGGTACTCGAACGCCTTCCGGATCGCAGCGGTCGTGTCCTTGATTCGCTTTGTGTCGTAGAGCGCTTGTCGGGTTACGTAGGCCGGCGCGTCGAGCTGGGCGATCATCTCGGAGAAGCGGATCGGATAGCCGAACAGCTTCGGATCTCGCCCGTCGGGTGTCGTCGCCGTCTTCTGGCCAACCAGTGTCGTCGGCGCGAGCTCGCCTCCGGTCATCCCGTAGATCTGGTTGTTCACGAAGACCACGGTGATGTTCTCCCCGCGGTTGGCGGCGTGAATCGACTCGGCGGTGCCGATGCTGGCGAAGTCCCCGTCGCCTTGGTACGAGAAGACGATCAGATCGGGACGGGCACGCTTGATGCCTGTGGCCACGGCGGAGGCTCGACCGTGAGCGGCCTGGATCGCGTCACAGCGATACCAGCCGTACGCGAAGACCGAGCAGCCGACCGGGGCGATCCCGACCGTCCGCTCGACGATGCCGAACTCGTCCAGTGCCTCGCCGATCATCCGCGCAATCACCCCGTGGCTGCAGCCGGGACAGTACGTGAAGCGGGCGTCCGTCATGCTGGATGGGCGTTCGAAGACTCGGGTCATGTTTGCCATGTCAGCGGACATGCTTCTTCACCTCGTTCAGAATGCTCCGCGGGGTGGGAACGACGCCGCCCGTCTCGCCGTAGAACGGTGTCGCGGCGCGTTCGGCGACCGCCAGCCGCACGTCCTCCCACATCTGACCGGCACTCATCTCGACGGTCAGAACCGTCTCGACGCGATCGGCGAGTGCTCGAAGCGGCTCGTACGGGAACGGCCAGAGCGTGATCGGGCGGAAAAGCCCGATCTTGATCCCCTCGGCGCGTGCCATCCGCACCACCGACTTGGCGATCCGGGCGATCGTGCCGTAGGCGGCGATGACGAGGTCCGCGTCCTCCGCGTCGACGGCCTCGTATCGGATCTCGGCCTCGGTAATCCGAGTGTATGTTGCTTGGAGGTCTCGATTCAGCTGCTGTAGCCCTTCCGGATCCATATCGAAGCTGTGGACGACGTTCGGTGGGCGGCCGGTGGCGCCGGTCAATGCCCACGGCTTGTCCGGGAGCGAAGCGACATCGACGGGGTCGGGGAGCTCGACCGGTTCCATCATCTGACCGAGCATTCCGTCAGCGAGGATCATCACGGGAACTCGATACTTGTCGGCGAGATCGAATGCCAGCATCGTCAGCTCGCCGGCCTCGGGGACGGTCGAGGGACCGAGAACAATCAGATGGTAGTCGCCGTGGCCGCCGCCCTTGGTCGCCTGGAAGTAGTCGCATTGGGAAGGCGCGATGTTGCCGAGACCCGGCCCACCGCGAACGATGTTGACGAGGACCGCCGGCAGGCTCGATCCGGCGAGGTACGAGATCCCCTCCTGCTTGAGGCTGATTCCCGGCGACGAGGACGACGTCATCGTTCGGACGCCGGTCGCCGCGGCGCCGTACACCATGCTGACGGCCGCGATCTCGCTCTCGGCTTGAACGAACGTGCGACCGAGGCGCGGCATGTGCCGCGCCAAGTGCTCGAGCAGCTCGGCCTGCGGGGTGATCGGATACGCGAAGTAGCACTGGCAACCGGCACGGATCGCGGCCTCGGCGATCACCTCGTTCCCGCGCAACAGCAGTCGTTCACCCATTCCCCCTCCTTAGGTCGGGACCGTCTCTCGGTAGACCTCGATAGCGATATCCGGACAAGTCATCGCGCAGAACGCACAGCCAATACACGCGTCGGGGTGTTCCATGTGGGCAACGTCGTACCCGCTTCGATTGAGCGTGCCGGAGAACGCGAGCACCTGCTGGGGGCACGCTGCGATGCACAGTCCGCAGCCCTTGCATCGCTCGGCGTCGATGACGACCGTTCCTCTCGGCATAGGGACTCCCTCTACTAGCTGTTGTAGAACTCCTCGTTCAGCCGCTTCGCGCGGTTTTTGCGGATTCGGCCGATTTTCGTCTCGACCGAGTGCAGCCAGTTCTGGATCTGCTCTTCTCCGATGGAGATCCGCTCGACGGGCTTCGGGGCGGTGATCGGATGGTGATTGGCGAGCGCGTCGTGGAGTCGATGGACGTCTCGATCGAACGACGGCTCGGCGTCCGGCTCGTCCCGGTGCTCTGCGAGCGCGAGGGTCACACTGCCGTCCGCTCCGGTCGCGGCGACTCGAAACGTCGCGTACCGACCGACGACCAGCCCGCTCTCGGGGCCGGATTCCGAGCGCGGCAGGAAGGCGAACGATCCCGAATCGAGACGTACCCGGACGCGCGCGTCCTCGATCGCGACGATCTCGCCGCGGAGAAACTCGGGATCCCCCTTCGGAGTCGGATCCGCCATGTTCTCGGACGCCGCCGGCTGGATCGGTTCGGCTGGCGAACCGTGGCCGGTCAAGCTGCCTTGACGACCCGGCCCGACTTGATGCAACGGGTGCAGGCGCGGATCCGCTTCTTCTTCCCCGCGACGATGGCGTGCACCCGCTGGAGATTCGGCGCGCGCACTCGCCGTGTGTGCCGCATCGAATGGCTAACCTGGTTCCCGGCGACCGGCCGCTTCCCACAGACCTCACAGACTCTCGACATGTTCACTTCACCTCGGCTTGCGCCTCCTCAGGCGAGGAGGGGCTCTACGTACAGCGGCTCGACCTCGTACAGCAGGTCGGCCGGCTCTTCATTCCAACCCAGCTTCGCAATCCACAGCGCGGAGGGCCCATTTGCGCCCTCCGGGGCAACTCGAATCATCGGGTGTCCGCGCAGCGCCTCCGCGACATCCGGGGCTCCGCTCCCGACGAGGGTCACTTCCCGTTCCTCGCCGCGCAATGCCTCGAGCAGCTCCGATCGCGGCACCAAGCGCATCGGCGCCCTCGGGCGTGAACCGACGATGAACTGAACGTACTGCAAGTCCCGGCGGCTCGCGACGATCACACAAACCCGCTTCGCGTCGGGAACCCGCGCGCGATAGGCATCCGCGCCACTCACCCCGACCAGCGCGGCGCCGATGGTCTGACACAGCCCCTTGGCCGCCGCGAGGCCGATGCGCAGCCCCGTGAACGATCCAGGACCCCGATGCACGCACACCAGTCCGACATCGTTTTGGCTCACTCCGTTCCCATCGAGGATCTCCTCGATCAGCGGGAACAGCCGCTCGGCATGCTGTAGCGGACCGTCCATCCACCGTTCGTCGGCGAGGTCACCCCCGTCGTAGATGGCAACGCTGCCGACCGATTCGGACGTATCGACTCCCAACGCCAACATGCTGCGCAGATGGTAGGTGACGGAAGTGCGCGTTTCAACCGGCGATCGGCGCGGACGTGTCCGCGGATTGGGCGAGGATCTCGCGGCCGGACGCGATGTCACGTGCGATCTGATGACGGAGATCGTCGAGCGACGCGAACGCGCGTTCCTCTCTCTCGTGCTTCAACAGGTGAACCTCGATCCGTTCGCCGTACAACGCAGCGTCGAGCGGAGAGAGGAACTGCACTTCGCACCGAATCTCCTCGCTTGTACGGATCGTGGGGCGGGTGCCGATGTACAGCAGCGCGGGACGGGCCGTTGGGTCGGCGTCGAGGAACACGCGAGCGACGTACACGCCGTGGGCCGGCAGGAGGATACGGGGTCCGACGGCGAGGTTGGCCGTCGGATATCCGAGGGTCCGGCCTACGCGGTCGCCGTGGACCACGTCTCCGACCAGGATCGGTGGTCGTCCGAGCAGGACGGCCGCGTGCTCGACCTCGCCCCGTTCGACGAGAGAGCGGATCCGCGTGCTGTTGACCGGGGTGCCTTCGACGACGACCGGCGGGACCACGGTGACGGAGAAGCCGTAGTGCTCGCCGAGAGCGCGCAATGTGTCGGGATCGCCCGCGCGGTTCGCCCCGAAGCGAAACGAGGAGCCGACGACGACGGACGAGGCGCGCAGTTCACCCACGAGGACTTGCTCGGCGAATTCCTGCGGAGAGAGGTCGCGGATCTCGGGGAACGGGGCGCGGACGACCCGACGCACCGAGCGAAGCAGGAGCCGACACTTGACCGCCTCCGGAAGGAGGAGGAACCGGCCGAGATCCTCTTCGAGCTGCCGTCGAGGCGGTACGGCGAAGGCGTACGCGACGCTGTCGACGCACTGCGCCTCGGCCAGACGGTGAACCTCGGCAAGGATCTCTCGATGGCCGACGTGGACGCCGTCAAACGTCCCAATGCTGATCACCGCCCGATCTCCCGTGGTCGTCACGCCGCGGATGGTACACGATCGCTGGCGGTGAAGCAGGACGTGAACTGCGGATTGGAGCGGCCCGCGGGCGACCGGTACAATGGGGCCGTCATGAGGTCGGAACGGATCGCGGGGGCACGATTGCAGGAGGACGACAAGGCGCTCGTTACCCTGCGGCCTTCGACGCTCGACGAGTACATCAATCAGCGCGAGATCAAGGAGAAGCTCTCCATCTACATCGCCGCGGCGAAGAAGCGGGGCGAGTCGCTCGATCATGTCTTGCTGTACGGTCCGCCGGGACTCGGGAAGACGACGTTGGCGCAGATCATCGCCGCGGAGATGGGGGTCGATATCCGGATCAGCTCCGGCCCCGCGATCGAGAAGGCGGGGGACCTCGCAGCGATCCTGACGAACCTGCAGCCGCACGACGTCTTCTTCATCGACGAGATCCACCGCCTGCGGAGGAACGTGGAGGAGGTCCTCTACCCGGCGATGGAGGACTACAAGATCGACATCATCCTCGGTGAGGGCCCGAATGCGCAGTCCCTCCGTATCGACCTCCCCCCGTTCACCTTGGTCGGGGCGACGACGAGAGCAGGGCTCATCTCGGCGCCGATGCGCGACCGGTTCGAGGTCAAGTTCCGGGTGAGCTTCTACTCGGTCGAGGACCTCAAGACCGTCCTGATTCGCGCCGGCCGCATCCTCGGCATCGAGGTCTCCGGCGAGGGAGCGGCGGAGCTGGCCAAGCGAGCCCGCGGCACGCCGAGGATCGCCAACCGCCTGCTGCGACGGACCCGCGACTTCGCCGAAGTCAAGGGAACGGGAGCGATCGACGCCGACATCGCGCGGCAGGCGTTGGAGATGCTGCGGATCGACGCGCGAGGACTCGACGAACTCGATCGCGCGGTCCTGGAGGCGTTGATCGACAAGTTCGCCGGCGGCCCGGTTGGCTTGGACACGCTGGCCGCAGCGCTGTCGGAGGAGCGGGACACGCTCACCGATATCGTCGAGCCGTTCCTGCTGCAGGAGGGCCTGATTCAGCGGACACCGCAAGGGCGGGTCGCAACGGAGCGTGCACTTGCGTACCTCGGGCGGGAGCGGCGCGACCGGCTGATCTAGCGTTGGGACAGGTTCTTCGCGTTGTGAATGAACTCCCGCACCACCCCGGTGAACCGTCGCCAGTCGAACGCGAGGGCGGCCACGATCCAGACGATGAACCAGATCAGCGCGTGCGGTGCCTCGAAGTAGGCGACGACCAATGGGAGTGCGACGAGCGGGGTCGCGAACGACATCGTCACCATCTTCGAGCGGAAGTAGGCCATGAACGCGGCGGCGACCATGACGTAGATCACCGCCGGGACGAACGGGATGAAGCGGGACAGGACGAGGTAGCAGAGGCCCGCGAAGACCATCGCCATGTCGAAGGCGAACTCCTTCTCCCCGACCCAGGTCGGCGGCTTGTCGTACTTCCGCGCCAATCGGCCGTCGAAGATGTCGGTCGTCCAGCCGAGCATCGTGAGGAGCAGGACCGTCGTCAACGCGCTCTGCCCAAGCAGACCGAGGCGCTCGACCAGACCGAGAGCCAGGATCGCCGCGGCGATTAAGCCACGAGACAGCGTCAGCAAATCAGGGATCTTCTTCACCAGCCTCACCAACAGGACAGTTTAGTGGGGCGGCGCGTGCATGCCAAACGAGAGCACGCAGCGTCCGCACGCACAACAGGCGGGACGGAGGGGTCTACCTGGGACCTTCGTCGGCCGGCTGCAACCCCGGCGGTGGTCCGAGGACCTCGTGCAGGAGGATTGCGGAGCGCGGATCCTCCCGCACGAGCTTCAGGAGCCTTTCGCGTGGCGACGGCGCGGCCATCTATTCCGCTCCGGTGACGTGCTGCGAAGAGCTCTGATCGTCGCTGGCGAATCCCTCGCGCATCTTCGTGTCGGCCTGGACGTTCTTCATCCGGTAGTAGTCCATGATCCCGAAGTTGCCTGCGCGGAACGCCTCGGCCATCGCGCGCGGGATCTCGGCCTCCGCCTCGACGACGGCGGCCCGTCGTTCCTGCACGAGCGCGGTCATCTCCTGCTCGCGGGCGACGGCCATCGCGCGGCGCTCCTCGGCCTTGGCGCGGGCGACCTTCAGGTCGGCCTCGGCCTGGTCGGTCTGCAGCTGTGCGCCGATGTTCTTGCCGACGTCAACATCGGCGATGTCGATCGACAGCAGCTCGAACGCGGTGCCGGCATCGAGCCCCTTGTCGAGGACGAGTGTGGAGATCTTGTCTGGGTTTTCGAGGACTTCCTTGTGCGACACGGCCGAACCGATCGCCGAGACGATCCCTTCGCCGACGCGGGCGATGATCGTCTCCTCGGTCGCGCCGCCGACAAGCCGATCGATGTTCGCCCGAACCGTGACCTTGGCGATCGCGAACAGCTGGATGCCGTTGGCCGCGACGGCGCCGACCTTCGGCGTCTCGATGACGCGTGGGTTGACCGACATCGCGACGGCGTCGAGGACGTCGCGTCCGGCGAGATCGATTGCGGCCGCCCGCTGGAAGTCGAGGGCGATGTTCGCCTTGTCGGCGCTGATCAGGGCGCGCGCGACCCGCTCGACGTTGCCGCCCGCCAGGTAGTGTGCCTCGAGATCGGAGATCGACAACTGCAATCCCGCTTTCCACGCCGCGATCATCGGGAGGATGACGCGATGTGGATTGACCTTCCGCAACCGCATGCCGACCAGCGTGACCGGACCGACCGGAACGCCGGCGGCGAGGGCGGAGATCCACAATCCCATCGGGACGAAGTAGAAGAACAACCACAACACCAGTAACGCGACGGCAGCCAGCACGATGTAGCCGACCATGGTCATGTTTACCCCTCCTTCACTTCTCGAACGACCTTCCGGTAGACGTCGTCTCGGATGACGACGATCGGTGTTCCCTTCGTCAAGTGACCTTCCTCGCAAACGACATCGATCCGATCCTCGCCGAACAGACCGGTGCCGACCGGGCGGAGGTCGGTCGCGGCGACGCCGCGCCGGCCGATCCACTCGCTGGCGGCCCCCTCTTGCGGCTCGGCGGCATTGTGAGAGCGTCCGGTGATCGCCGATGACAGGATGATCCCGCCGAGGCGGAGCCGCGTCTTCGGGAGCCTTGCCAACAGGACGATCGCAGCGACGACGGAGGCGATCAATCCGCCGGAGACGATCGCGATCGCCTGCACCGCCTGCTCGCGACCGGCGAACGGGCCGACCATCGCAGTGTAGAAGCCGAGTCCGATGAGGATCAGGCCGATGAGTCCGGTGATCCCGAAGTCGACCGCAGTGAACGCGAAGATCTCCAGTGCAACAGCGACGATCCCACCGAGCAGAAACGCGATCGACTCCCAACCGGCGAGCCCGACGAGGAAGTGTGCCCAGAAGAACGAGCCGAGGCAGGCGATGCCGATGAGGCCGGGGACTCCGAATCCCGGCATCAGCATCTCGACGATCAGACCGAGCAGACCGGCGGTGATGAGCAGGCCGACCGCCAGCGGGGACGTCAACGCTTCGATGAGGCTGTCGACCCAGCGGATCTCGAACGCGACGAGTTCGCCGAATCCCTGCCCGCTCAGCCACGTCTCGATCGACTCGACCTCGCCGTCGGAGTAGCCCCACGTAGCGGCGTCCTGGGCGGTCAGTGTCAGGAGCTTCCCGCGGTCGATCAGTCCGGGGATCGAGACGTCCCGATCGACCATCGCTTCGGCGACCTCCGGCGGGCGCCCGCGCAGTTCGGCGGCGGCGCGAAACAGCGATCGTGTCGCGCTGATCACCTTCTCCGGTGCCTCGCGGAGGTTCTGTCCGACGATCGCGACCGGTGTGGCGGCACCCATGACGCCGCCCGGGGAGAAGAGGATCGTCTCGCAGGCGATGGCGACGGCGGCGCCGGCCGAGAACGCCTCGCTCGAGACGTATGCGATCGTTCGGATCGGTGCATCGAGCAGCATCCGGCGGGATTCGGTCGCCGCATCCAGGTAGCCGCCCGGCGTCGCGAGAACAAGAACGACCGCGCCGGCACCGGCCTCGGCTGCCCCCGCGAGTCCGCGCCGCAGGTAGCTGACCGTCCCCGCGTTGATCTCTCCGTCGATCGTGAGGATCCACGCCGCCCCGGCGGCCGCCGTGGCGCACGAGACGGCCATGCAGAGCAGCACCGCCATGGTTCCGACGCGCAACCCACGATAGTTCATGCATCGATTCTATGTTGACATCGTGGCTTCATGCAAGTTCGTGCGGTCGGGCGATTGGCTTCGGTTCCCTTCAGGACTAGAATGATCCGAGGCAAGTCAGGCAAATAGGAATCCGGAGGGCGCGAAGGGCGCGAGGGGCGGAAGGGAGGTTGTGGGATGAAGAATGCGCTACTCCTGCTGTCGATCTGGGTTGGAATCATCATCGCAGCGTACGGGCTGGTCTACTGGGATCGGGGCATCGAGCAGCCGCTGCCGATCTCGATCCTCGAGTCGTCGGACTCCACCTACGCCGACCCCGGCGGCCGGTTCAGCCTGGTCTACCCGTCGGCGTGGGCGCTCGAAGTGACGGAGGCGTCCGTCTTCCTCACCGATCCACGGGGGAGTGTCGAGATCTCGATCTTCGCGGCCGAGGAACCCGTTCCGGAATCGGCGCTCCTGCACGCGATGGGGCTGATCGACGCCGAAGCGGAGCACGGGTCGCTCGCGGTCGAGGCAATCCCCGCCGGTGCGTCCGAGCGGGCAGTGAGGATCGCCGGCCCGACGGACGCGGGGGACGTGAGGTACGGGTTGGCGTACCTGTACGAGGGCGAGTCGATCGTCGTGCTCGTGCGTGGGGACGAATCCGCGATCGAGGCGCGTCGCGCGTCGCTCGATCGGATCGAGTCCGCGATTGCCGTTCCGGCGGCACAGGTGCCGGAGGATGTGCCGCTCGGGGACGTGGAGCCGGTCGTCCAGTTGTAGCATCGAGCAAGAAGAGGGGACGGCGAGCACCGACCCGGCGCTCGCCGTCTCAATCCATCCTGTGCTTGATCCTCCGTCGCTACTCCGCCGTGATCGAGATGTCCTCGAGGCGGAGATGGGGGAACGTGTAGTTGAACACCGTCTCCGTCTCTCGCGAGATGCCCGACAGCGTCTTCAATGCTTCGAACACGTTGCCGGCGATCAGGGTGCCTGAGACGGCACGATCGATCTTCCCGGCCTTCACCAGGTAGGCCGCCTTGGCCACGCCGGAGAAGTCGCCCGAGATCGGGTCGGCGTTTCCGGAGAAGCGGGTGACGAGCAGCCCGCGCTTCATCTCCGAGATCAGCTCGCCCTTCGGCGTGTCGCCCGGCAGGATCATGAAGTTCGTCGGCCCGATCCCGGGAAGCGAGCCCGCCGATCCGGTTGCGTTGCCGGTGTTCGGGACGTCGAACGCGTGCGCGGTGTATGCGTTGTGCATGAACGAACGCAGAACGCCGCCCTCGATCAGCGGGAGCCGCTGATGCGGAGTGCCCTCGCGGTCGAACGCCGCAGTCGCAACACCGCCGGAGAGACGACCGTCGTCGACGAGGGTGAGCCCCGCGACGGCGACGGACTCGCCGAGCGCGTCCTTCCAGCGCGACATGCCACGGAGGGCGTTCTTCGCGTGCAATTGGAACTGGAGCGGCGCGAACAGGCTCAGGACGGCGTACGGGTCGAGGAGGACCTGGCCGACGAACGACTCGCCTTTCTCCGCGCCGAGCGACCCGAGCGCATCTTCGCTCGACCGTCGGGAGATCGGGTCCACGTCGATCTCGTCGACGGAACGAGTCGCCCCGAACCGGAACGCCATGTTCGACACGGCCTTGCCGTCCCTCGCCGTCGTGAGCACGCCGTAGGTGAACAGGCTGCCGCGCTCGACCGCTTCGGCCCCTGAGGAGTTCACCAAGACGTGATCCCGGATCTCGGCCGAGAACTCGGACTCTCCGACGATGACGCGAGGATCGACCGCCTTTGCCGTCTCCAGCATCCGAATTGCCTGCTTGACCGCGTCGGCGATTCCGAACGTCTCGGCCGCCGGATCGCTCAGTCCATCGAGCGATTCGACGTCACTGGGGGTGGGGAGGACGTTGTGCGGATCGCCGGGCGACGCCTTGGCCAGCGTCACCGCGTCGACCGCGGCGTCCTCGAGTCTCGTCAGGTCATTCGTGCTGGCGAAGCCGACCTGCGTTCCGACGAACGCGCGGACCCCGATCCGCTTCTCCTGTCGGCTCTTGGAGATCTGCAGATCGTCTTTCTCGACGGAGGAGGTCACCGTGCGGGTCGTCTGTCCGAACACCTCGGCCTGGTCCGCCCCGTGCTTCTTGGCAAGATCGAGCGCCTGTTGGCAGCGATCGAGAAGGTCGTGGTTGCTCATGCTTGTCGCCCTCCAATCGTGAGCGTGCAGCGGATGTGCGGCCCGCCGGCGTCGACCTTCGCCGCCTGGCCCTTGCCGCAGGCTCCGGCGCCGTGTTCCCAGGCGAAGTCGTTGCCGACCGCGTCGACCGACTTGAGAACATCGAACGCGTTCCCTGAGATCGTCGCGCCGCGAACGAGCTCGCCGACCTTCCCGTCGACGATTCGATGAGCCTCCCTGACGCCGAACATGAACTCAGCGTTCGAGTCGGCTTGTCCGCTCATTCCGAGCTCGCGAAGGTAGTACCCCTTCTCGACTCCGGCGATCATCTCCTCGAGCGGGGTCTCGCCCGGCTCGATGTACGTGTTGCGCATCCGGATGATCGGATCGTCGCTGTAGACGTAGGCGCGCGCGTTGCCGGTCGGAGCGACGCCGTAGTGCGCCGCCGTCTCCCGGTTGTGGAGGAAGGATCTCATGACGCCGTTCTCGATGATCACGGTGCGTTGGGTGAGGACGCCCTCGTCGTCGACCGGAAGGATTCCGACCGCGTACGGTGAGTGTTCCGTCGCCCCGCTGTCACACAGCGTGACCAGCTCGGACGAAACGACCTTGCCGATCTTGTCGGACGTGATCGCGCCGCCGAGGACGATGTCGGCCTCGACGGTGTGTCCGATCGCCTCGTGGCAGAGGATGCCGACGAGGCCGGGATCGAGAACGACGACCGAGCCTCCGCCCTCCGGATGGGGGGCCGACAGCTGCTCGACGGCGAGGCGGGCGGCCACGTCGGCGAGTTCTTCCGGCGCGACGATGCCGAGTAGATCCGACCAGCCCCCGGTGACGCCGGAACTCTCGTGTCCCATTGTCTGATCGCCGTCTCTCCCGGCGACCGCGAGCGCGCGCAGCTCAGGCTTCGAGTCGAAGACGTGGGCCGATGCGCCGTCGGTCGTCACGATGATCCTCTCGTCCTGGATCTCCCCGTAGGAGGCGGTGCTGGACACGATCTCCTTTGCGGCGGAGCGAATCCGCTCGTCGAGGCGCAGAACGAGGGCCAGCTTCTCCTCGAGAGAGTGCGCGTCGAGCGGGTCGTCGGTCGCAACGGCGAACGTTCCGGTCGCCATCGGCGCTTCGGCGAGTCCCTTGATGCGCTCCTTCTTCGCCCCTGCCGACGTCTTGGCAGCGCTCTGCGCCGCCTCGATCGCCGCCAGGATTCCCTGCTCGGACACGTCGGTCGTGCTGGCGAATCCGAACACCCCGTCGACGAGCGCACGCACGCCGAGGCCGGCGAGCAGCGCGCTGGACGACTCCTCGAGGTTGCCGTTGCGAACGGTGATTCGCTTCGTGCTTCGCGCCTGATAGCGAAGCTCGATCCACCCGCTCGCACCGGCCACGATGCGTTCAAGTAGCTTCTGCATTCGGCCTCCTTCGCGGATCCGAGACTGATTGATTGGTCAACAGTAAGTATGTCACGGGGCGGGCAGAGTTCAACGCGCCCCGGTCGGGCGCCTCGTGGCGCCGGGCCGCGCTTGCCCGTGGCGCCGAGATCGGGTAGGAAGGACCATTCGTTCGGACAACTAGAGGAGGGGGAACATGTCTTGGAAGGCGATCATTGGCGTCGCGCTGGCCTGTCTTGTGGGAATGACGGCGCTCGCGGCGGATGAGGCAGATGGCGCAGGTAGGGTCTGGTTTGGGCTCGGAGGATCGACGGTCGGCGTGGCGTTTCCAGACCTCGCCGTAGTCAACACACTCTTGACCGATAGGGGGTACGGCGCGCTCGGTGAGACGGTGCTGTTCACCGGCGGCCGGGCTCGGGGCGGTGTCATCGGCGGGCTGTCCCTCGGAGGAATCGGTTGGGGCGGCGAGATGGCGGCGGTCGCGGAGAACCGGTACGCGGAGCTGGCGATCGGCTTCGGTGGCATCGAGGCCGGCGGCGTGCTCGGTGGAGACGAGCGCACGCTGCTCACGCTCGGAGCGGTGCTCGGCGGCGGCGGGACATCGATGGTTCTACTCGAGGATGCGATCCCCGTCGATGCGGGTGAGGAGCCGTACGGCACGTGCGGGGTCATCCCAGAACCGCTGATCTTCGGGCGCTACAGCGTGTTCCTCGCGATCGAGCCGTTCATCAGCTTGCAGGTCCAGCCGCTTCACTACCTCGGGTTCGAGCTGCATCTCGGCTACCTCTTCCCGATCGCTTCCTACGAGTGGGGCGATGCGGAGCTCGAGGGGGCGACGCCGAAGCTGTCCGGGCCGGTCGTCAGCCTGTCGGCGACGTGGGGTGCGATCGGGAGGCCGGCGATCGGACCGATCCTCGAGCGACCGGAAGTCGAGGAGACGGTCGACCAGTCGGTCTCGCTGTCCGGGCCGTGCGTCGACGTGAATAACGGGATCGGCAGCATCTCCGTCGAGACGACCGAGGACCCGGACGTGCGGATCGTCGCCGTCAAGCGAGCGCACTCGCAGACGATGCTCGATCAGGTCTCGATCCTGATCGAACCGACCCGGTGCGGGCTGACGGTCCACTCCAAGGGTCCACGAAACAGCTACTGGGAGATCGACTACACGGTCTTCGTGCCGATGGGGACCGAAGTCTCCGCGACACAGGGCGCCGGGGACATCGTTCTGCGTGAGACCGGGGGTAAGGCATCGATCGAACTCGGCGTCGGAGAGGTCGAGGTCACGGGTCGATTCGGACCGTCGCTGGCGGTTCAGTCCGGGGCCGGACACGTGCGCCTCTTCGGAGTCGTGGCGGAGGAGATCGACGTCGAGCTAGGGACCGGTGATGTCGAAGTGCTCCTGCCGAGCGGAGCCGCATACGCGATCGACGCCGGCGTCGGAATCGGAGAGATCGCGATCGGGCCGTTCGAGGGCCTGGACGCGATCGAGGCCGGCGGACTCGGCAGCCACGTCGAGGCCACGCTCGGAGACGGGAGCGGGCGGCTGTCGATCGACCTCGGCGTGGGCGAGATTCACGTTCGATCCGTGGCGGAGTGACTGTGGCGGAAGGAAGGGAGCGTGTGTGACGACGAACCCGGTCCTCGAAGCGATGCTTCGGCGCAGGTCGATTCGCGAGTTCAGCGAAGAGGATCCGACGCGCGAAGCGATCGAAGCGATCGTTCGGGCCGGGCAGCAGGCGCCGTTCGCGGCGCAACTCGGCAGCCTGCTCCTTCGGCGCGATCGCGAGGCGAACCCGTTCCGCGCGCCGCTCCTGTTCACGGTCTGCGTCGATGTGCATCGGATGGAGCGCGTGATGGCAGCGCGCGGATGGCAGCGTGCGATGTGCGATCTGTCGGTGCTCCTCCTCGGAATCCAGGACGTGGCGTATATGGCGCAGAACATGGTTCAGGCCGCCGAGGCGCTGGGGTTGGGGAGCTGTTTCCTCGGTGCGGCGCCGTTCTACGCAGGGCGGATCGTCGAAGAGTACGGCCTTCCGCCACGGGTGTTCCCCCTGGTGCAGCTGGCGATGGGCTTCCCCGCGGAGGATCCGCCGGTTCGGCCGAGGTATCCGATCGAGTTTGCGTTGTTCGAGGATCGATACCCCGACTTCGACCGCGAGACGATCGATCGAGCTGCGGCCGTCATGGACGATGGATACCTCGCGCAGGACTACTACAGGACGCGTGCCGCCAAGCTGGCGCTTGGCGGCGGGCGGGAGGAGACGTACAGCTACGACGACTACTCGTGGACGGAGCACAT
This sequence comes from uncultured Thermotogae bacterium, assembly GCA_964608345.1. Classification (GTDB taxonomy): domain Bacteria; phylum Bipolaricaulota; class Bipolaricaulia; order UBA7950; family UBA9294; genus JANQEA01. The sequence continues at coordinate 4,060 of CAZSNG010000029.1, read as the reverse complement.
CTCGCGGAAGCTCGGCCAGTGGGGAAGCGACCCGAGCGAGCTGACCGGCGCATTGGCGGCCTGCGGATTCGACCTCGAGAGAAGGATCGATGGGACACCGCCCAAGTAGCGCTCGCCCGGGTGCGGGGATTCCTTGACAGTCGTACGGATCCCCGCCTATGCTCCGTTCCGAGGAAGGGTCCATAGCTCAGTGGTGAGAGCAACCGGCTCATAACCGGTCGGTCCCAGGTTCGAATCCTGGTGGACCCACTGAATGAACAAGCTCTTTGTATACACCGACGGAGCGGCGAAGGGAGAACCGGGCGAGGCGGGGATCGGAATCGCGATCACCGACCCGGATGGAGCCGTGATCGAGGAGATCTCCCGGCTGATCGGCCGTGCGACAACCGAGGTCGCCGAGTACCGAGCGTTGATCGAGGCGGCGCGGCACGTCGCTTCGCTTGGCGCCGAATCGGTGATCTTCTTCACCGACAACCAGCGCGTCGCCAACTACGTCAACCGCGTCTTCGAGACCCGCGAGCCGCACATCAAGCGGCTGATCGAGATCGCGCTCGGGCTTCTCAATCAGATCCCGCAGTGGAGGGTCAATTACGTCAATCGCGGTGCCAATGTCAGGGCACCGAGGCTCGTCGAGCAGGCGTTTCATCAGAGCATCCAGGCGCAAGTGTCTCGCGATCGGATGGAACTGGTCCTGCTGGCGCGGGCGTCGACACTGAACGACGACGCGATGCAGCGGCTCGTCGACTACGCGGAGCGGCTGCAGGAAGAGGCCTGACCGATGCGATGCGTCGTGCAGCGGGTGGGGCGAGCGTCGGTCGATGTCGCCGGTGAGCGCATCGCGGAGATTGGCCGTGGGCTGCTCCTCCTCACCGGGATCGCTCCGGATGACGCTGGCGTCGATCTTCGAAGGGCGGCGCACAAGATCGCGAATCTTCGGGTCTTCGAGGATCCGGAAGGCAAGATGAACCGCTCGTTGCTCGACGTGGGCGGAGAGATCCTGGCCGTGTCTCAATTCACGCTGTACGGCGACACGCGAAAGGGGCGCAGGCCGAGCTTCGTCGGGGCGGCCCCGCCGGAAGTCGCCGAGCCGCTGTTCGAAGCGTTTGTCGAGGCGCTTCGCGCCGAAGGGGCTGACGTCGAGACCGGGCGGTTTGGCGCGAAGATGGCGGTCGAGTTGCTCAACGAAGGGCCGGTGACGTTGATCATCGACGTTGCGTCGGCATCGGCGGTCGGCTAAACTGCGAATCCGAACGGCCCTTACCGCCTTGCGGCGGGCTTCTGCTTGTAGGAGGAACAATGGCGGTCCCAAAGTACAGAACGTCCAGAGCCAAAGGTCGTGCGCGCCGCACGCATTGGCGGAAGATGGCCGCAGTGGCATCGGCAGAGTGCCCGCATTGCCATGAGACGAAGCTCCCTCACCGCGCGTGCCCGCACTGTGGGTACTACAACGGGATGGAGATCGTCGCGCACGCCAAGGACGAGAGCTAGGCCGCAGCGCTCAGGTTCCCGGAGGCTCCCTCACGACGGCGGATCGTCGTCGGCTTTCTTTGCCCGCTTTACTTCGGCCTTCGCGCGCTTCTTCTCGATCTTGCCGTCGGCCGCGATCCGGGACTTCTCGAGTTCGACGTCCGCGGCGGTCGGCGCAGAAGGAGCCACCGGGTCGGACTGGAGTTTCTTGCGGCGCCGTCTCTCGATCAGCCGTTGCGCGAGCATCTTGCCGAACTGACCGATGAAGCCGGCGGCAAGCACCAGCAGCACCCACTTCAGTACATCCCACACCGCTTCCCAGGTCACATCGGGCATGGTAGATGAAGCCGATCACAGCGACAAGAGCGGCTTCGTGCGGGCGCGCGCTTCGGCGTGCCGTTGACATGTGCGAGATTCCCGTACAGAATGGCACAGGGAGCGATGCTATGTCGGATCTGAATGCGAGTCACTCGGCGGACGGCGGGCTTCGGGATCGATGGCGCGATGTGCTGGGCGCGATCGACGATCGGATTTTGCGCGCCTGCCTCCCGACGGACGTCACCGCGATCACGCTGACCGACGGTCAGCTGTTCGTGTCTGTCGACAGTGAGTTCAAGAAGGAGTACTGCCTCCGGAAGATCGACGCGCTCCGGGAGGCGGTCGGCAGGACCCTCGGTCCGCACGAGGTCGTGATCGGCGAGCCTCCGCTTGTCGAGCAGGTGCGCGAGCAGGAGCCTCAGCACGGGGCGAGCGCGCGGATCACCGTTCTCGGCGTCGGAGATGGCGGCGTCAACGCGGTGGTCAGGATGCGCGAGGAGAAGCTGCAGGGCGTTCGACTGGTCGCCGTGGACACCGATCGACAGGTGCTCGACGCGTCGCCGATCAGCGAGACGCTGCAGCTGGGAATGGACATCACCGGCGGGCGCGGAACCGGAGGCGACCTCGAGAAGGGCGGACGGGCCGCTAACGAGTCGCGGTGGGAGATCGCGAACCTCGTGCGTGACATGGATCTCGTGTTCATCACCGCCGGGTTGGGGGGAGGGACCGGAAGCGGTGCTGCCCCGGTGATCGCCGAGATCGCGCGCGAGAGCGGAGCGCTGACGGTTGGCGTGGTCACGCGACCGTTCTCGTTCGAAGGGACCGTGCGGAGGGCGCATGCCGAGGCCGGCTTGGACGAGCTGCGCAAGTCGGCCGACGTATTGATCGTTATCTCCAACGATCGCCTTCTGGAGACTAATGCGCGCGGCCTGCCCATGACGAAGGCGTTCGAGCTGGCCGACGAGATCCTCCATGAGGGTGTGCGGGGGATCTCGAATCTGATCACGATCCGCGGTTTGATCAACCTGGACTTCGCGGACATCCGATCGGTTCTGGCCGAGGCCGGCGATGCGATGATGGGAATGGGACAGGCGAGCGGCGCCCAACGTGCAGTGAATGCCGCGAAGGTCGCTAGCAGCAATCCGCTCCTCGAGGGGGATTCGATTCGCGGGGCGCGGAAGATGATCATGAACGTGACCGGCGGCGAGGACTTGACGCTGGGCGAGGTCACCGCAGCGGCGGATCACATCCGCAAGGCCGCGGCGACGGAGTGCGACCTCGTGTTCGGCGCCGTCGTGCAGGAGGGGCTCGAAGGCGGAATCCAGATCACCGTGATCGCAGCTGACTTCCAGGAGGCCGACATGATCGGGCGGGAGCTGCGGAGACCGTCGCAGCGGGAACGGATCACGGTGGACAAGAATCTCGACGTTCCGACGTTCTTGCGACGCGAGCGCGAGACGCAGGAAGGCGTGGAGGACGAGGAGTAGAGGGGCCCGGTGAAACGCTTCGCGGGCGTCGGGGTACGTTGTATCGGCGAGTGGTGAGTATGGGATCCGCAAACATCTTGGTTTGTGAGGACGAGGCACGCATCGCGGCGCTTCTCGAGGAAGCACTGCAGGACGAGGGGTACCGCGTCCGTGTCGTTGCGAACAAGACGGACGCCGTGGACCTTCTCTCGCGCTGGACGCCGGATCTGATTCTCCTCGATGTCATCCTTCCCGAGTCGAAGAACGCGGGCTGGGAGCTGCTGGCCGAGATCCGTGGGCGGAGTTCGGTACCGGTCATCATGGTGACCGCGCTGAGCCGCGCCGACGATCGCGTGCGGGGATTGCGCGACGGGGCCGACGACTTCATCTCCAAGCCGTTCCACCTCGAGGAAGTTCTTGCCCGGGTGGAGGCGGTCCTCCGGAGGACGCAGCCGGGCATCGGGGGGCTCGATCTGATCATCGACGACGTCCGCAAGGAGGTTCGGCTGCGGGAGCGAACCGTCTCGCTCTCTCCGAAGGAGTACCGACTGCTCAAGCTGCTCGCATCTTCTCCCGGGCGGGTCTTCACCACCGACGAGATCCTGGGCGAGCTGTGGCCGCAGAGTCCGTACGCGACCGGGCAGGACGTGCAGAAATACGTCTACTTGCTGCGGCGGAAGCTCGAACGGGATCCGAAGAACCCTCGACTGGTTCTTACGTCGCGTGGCTTTGGCTATCGCCTTGCCGTCTAGCTTGTCCAGTCCCGGAATGGTGTTGACACTTCAGACCTCCTGATGACGTTGTTCACG
>CAZSNG010000028.1:0-31449 GCA_964608345.1 uncultured Thermotogae bacterium | reverse complement strand
CGCACCAGGTTGTGGTCCTGGGGGTCGCGGGTTCGAGTCCCGTCGCTCCTCCTCGTGCGCTCCGCGCACGGGCGAGTTGCCCCGATACGGCAACTCGCGTGGGTGAGCCCTCGTGGTTCCTCGCGGAAGCCCGGCGCGAAGCGAAGAGCCAATCATGAGTTTCGCGATGCGAAACTCATCCGCGCTCCGAAGGAGCGCGAATGCGCCCGTAGCTCAACTGGATAGAGTACCGGTCTTCGGAACCGGGAGTTGGGGGTTCGAGTCCCTCCGGGCGTACACAGAAGCGGGACAGGCCGATGGCCTGTCCCGTTTCCGTGCCCGGAGGGCGATGAACCCCCATGAGTTTCCAGCGAACAGTGGAGCAGATGCCCAAGCTGGCTGCAGGACAAGCCACGAGTTCGCGCCCAAACCGAGGCGAACTCGTCGCTGCCCACAGGGCAGCAAGGACAGCCGGGGTTCAGAGTCCCGGCGTATGAGACCAAGAGAGCTACGGGCGAGCGGAGCACCAAGGTGCTCCGCTTGTCTGTAGGGTGCCATCTCTCAACGCCGCCAACATCGTCAACACGAGTTTGCGCATTCGATTGAGGCAAACTCGTCCCTCCCCGAAGGGGAGTCAGGCTTCAGGAACCGGGAGTTGGGGGTTCGAGTCCCTCCGGGCGTAGAAGACAGGCTGAGCTAAGGGCGAACGGAGCACCATCGTGCTCCGTCTGTCTTCCTCCGCGCGGCAATCGGATCTCGCCGGCGGAACCCGCACGGGTTTGCCTCTCCCATCGGAGCAAACTCGTCGCTGCGATGACCGCTCGAAGAGCGGGCATCTGCAGCCACTTGGCAAGAGCCCCAATGTGATGTACATTACCTCAACCCGAATTGGCAAACCTGGCGAAAGCCAGGGACGCAAAGTCACGGGCCTACGGGAGGAATCCTATGGTCGCCAGACTGCCGAAGGTTCTTGCCAGCGGTGCGCAGTCCAGCCACCGCCGATGTGCAGTTGCCGTGACAGCTGATTCTTCCGCAGGACAACCGCCCCGCTCTCGATTCCTCGTCCGATCGACGGAGTCCCACCATGCTCAACCGCACTCTCCGGGTGGTGACACTGCACCAGGTCGACGGGTTCGAAGCGAGGCAGCCCCCTACGCAGGTTCCCTTGGGGGCGGGAGAACCCCGCCCCCAGCCTGCGCCCCCTGAGTCGTCCTGCTGACGGACCACGCGATGCAGGACGTTCCTCTCAAACATGCCGCTGAGTGAGTCTGCCTCGAGTCCGCATCGAACGCATACCGGGGAGCCTGCGTTGCAGCTCGGTCACGCCGAGGTTGCACCTTCAGCTTGAGCAGGCTCGCGAGCCGCGCTGACTGCGCGAAGGGCAGACAACCGCAGTGCAAAGCCAGACGCTCGGCTCCCGGAGAAGTCGAGCGTCTTTGTGGCGAATCCTGCGGGCGGAGGTGATGCAGGATGTCCTCATGCTACGACGTACGGATGGTAGGGTCGTGGAGCTTCGTTGTGGGAGGTGTGTTCGAGAGACGCGCACGGTGTGGCGACCTTCACACATTGCGCAGCGCCTGCTTCAGGGATCGCTCATGCGAACGGCGATGCAGCCCGGGGAACGGCTCGAGCGCACGTGGAGTTCCGGTGTGGATTCGTCACGGATGAGCCGGCGCGCCGGCCGGCTAGCGCTCGTCTCGGATCACGACACCGTTGCGGATCACAAGGAGAACGGCCCCAAGGGCTTCGAGATCGTCCAGCGGGTTGCCTTCGATGACGAGCACGTCGGCGATCCTGCCGACCTCGATCACGCCGAGTTCGTCCCCGAGGCCACAGACGGCCGCCGCATTCCGCGTGGCGGCCTCGATGATCTGCATCGGCGTCATCCCGGCCTCGTGCATCAACCGGATCTCCGTGATCGGCATCCCGAGGTCGAACGGTGTCGTGTAGCCGTCGTAGTCCGTGCCCAGCGCGACGATCCCGCCCGCCTCGACGAAGCGCAGTAGATTCCTCCCCGCCGTAGCGTTCCATTCGAGGCCGTGCCGCCGGCTGACGCCGTCCCATAATTCGAGCGTCGGCACCCACGCCATACCCTGATCGACCATCCGGATCAGCAGGTCCGTCGGGACCGAGTCGATCGCCATATGATTGACGTCGTCCACGCCGGCGTCGAGCGCCATTCGAACGTGTGCAGCGCGGGAGACGTGCGCCGCGACCCGGGTGCCGCGCGCATGAGCCGTGTCGACGATCGCGGCGATCTCGTCAGGTGACAGCATCGGCCAGCGCCTCCCCTGGAGATCGTCCTCGATCGCGATCTTCACGATGTCCGCTCCTCCGTCGAGCAGTTCGCCAACCTTCTCGCGGGCGTCGTCCGGAGACGTCACGGCGTAGCTGCCGTAGCCGCCGACCGTCGTGACGATCGGTCCCGCAGCGACAAGGCGCGCATTCATGGCGTCGGCATTCAGACCATCTCTGTCCGCGAAGACGCCGGAGCCCGAGCTTGTCCAGCGAGACTGCGTCCCGACGTCTCGAACCGTGGTGACACCTGCGCGTGCCCAAGCGCGGAGGTTCGACTCGTCGTATCCGTGGTGGACGTGTGCGTTGATGAATCCAGGAAGGATCGAGGCACCCTGCACGTCGATCACCTCGGCTCCATCCGGAATCTCGATCTCCGAGCTTGGACCGACGGCGGAAACCCGAGTACTTCGGACGACCACCGCGGCGTCCTCGATCGGATCGGCACCGGTCCCATCGATCAGCAAGCCATGGATCAGCACCAAGACGCCTCCTTCATCACTCGCCCCTGCGGCCGCCGGAGCCGCAAGCAAGGCCACCATCCCGGCCAGCAACCAGATCGGTCGACGCATCGAATTCCTCCTCCGTCCCAGGCTGTGCTCCCGCGCAGGCGCGCTTCCCGTCGCACCGCCCACCTAATCCTATTCGGCACGCGCCACGAGCTCCTCACACCGTTGGTTGATCGCGTCGGCGATCCCCTTCAGCTCGTCGAGTTCCCGATCCGTGAAGTCCGGCCACCGAGAGAGGAAGATCGCCTCGATTTCCGCCTCGTCTCGATCGGCGACGACCAGCTGCTCTTCGGACAGTCGGCAATCGTCGCCATCTCCTTCGAGCCACCCCCGGCTGTGCATCTCCTCGATTGCCACACGACAGGTCTCCTCAGGGTTCCCCAGCGGCGCGTACCGCTCGGCAGCGGCTCTGAGGTCCGCGCACGTTCGCATGCGGCTCCGATGGGGAAGCCGGGACGTGAACCAGAACTCGTGACGAGCGAACCAGACGAGCGGAGCGATGTCCAGTTCCTTCCGAACGTGCTCCTCGGCGTCTTCGTGGGCGGCGACCATCGACCAGGCGAGCTGCCAGTGATGCCAACGCTTCGGGTGGGTGTAGTCGGGGTGCAGGCCCTTCAGGCGATGCTCGAAGAGCGGACTCGCAGAGCGCTCGATGCTTCCACGCATCCCTTCGAGGATCCGGTGATCGTAGGCGAGAAGCCTCTGGACCTGCTCCTCTTCGACGGACCCAAGATCGATCCGATCGATCGCCTCGCCGACCCGATCCGTGTGTCTCCGCAGGTGCGCCTCCGCTTCGTCAGTCAGCGCGAACGCGTCGCCGTGAGGGCCGGTGAGCACACCGGCCTGGACGAGCGCTTCGAGCTGTCTCTCGACCGCCGCCACACTCGAGAACGGGTAGCGTGTCACGTAGTCGACCGCTCGGATCTCCTGCGGGTTGAAGCCGTACGCCGCGCGCGCGAAGAGCGGTCGCAGGGGCGGATCGATCCTCTCCAGACCCTCTCGGAGGCTTGGTGCGTCCTTCGGTCGGAGCCGCATGCCCGCCTGCACGAGCATCGACTCCGCCTTCCGAATGCCGGCCCACGTCTCACGAAGCTGATCTCTCATCGGTCGTGCCTCCTTCGAATTCGCCACGCCGTTCTCACGGATGCCACGGCGCTTGCACCCGCTCGCATCACGACTCTGCGTCTCCGGATGTCCAGCGGCCATCGCGGTGAAACCATGTGCGGTCCCTCAGGTGCCACGTGGTGCTGTCGGCCTTGCGGCCACCGCCGTGGAAGACCACCGTGCTGCGGACGGACTCGTACGTCATGGCGTAGACGCCGCCCGCCGACGGGCCTTCTGCATCCGAACGCCGCCAGCCGGATCCACGCCACGTCCATGTGTCATCGAGGTGCGTCCGACGGGCCGGAGCACCCTCCCATCCCCCCGTCAGGAGGACGACGTCCTCCGATGCCGCTGCTGTCATCCCGTGGAACGCGCGCGGGGACGGGCCGGTTTCGCTCACGCACGACCAGCTCCGCCCATCCCACCGCCAGGTGTCGCCGTGGAACCGCTCGAGCGATCGCCCGCCGAAGAGGAGGACCGTACCGTCCGCCGGGCCGCGGGCCATGGCGTGTGCGGCGCGAGCCGGGGGCCCCGGTTCGCCAACCGGGTCCCATCGCGCGCCGTTCCAGGTCCACGTATCGTCCACGACCGCGCCACCGTCGAAGCCACCGAACAGGACAAGCCGCCCGCAGGCAGCGCTCCAGGCCATTCGAGCGTGATCCCGCGGCGACGGACCGGTCGGGGCCGCGAGACGCCACCCCGATCCGGTCCAGCGCCACGTGTCTCCCAGGGGAAGGGATCCTCTGCCGGCACCGCCCAATCCACCGAACAGGACGATCTCGCCTCGCGACTCGTCGTACGCCATCGCGGGCCACTTCCGCGCCGGCGGTCCGCCCGTCGCAAGCCGGGTCCAGAACACCCCGTCCCACCCCCACGTGTCGCCGAACGGAACTCCTCGCTCATCGAATCCGCCGTGGAGGATCGTGCGACCGGTTCGAGCATCGTGCGCGAGGCCGTGTCCGAACCGCGCGCCAGGTCCCGGTCCAGGGAACAGAACACCCTCCCCGCTCCTCAAGACGGCGCCTCGACCTCGATCTCCCGAACGGTCAGGTTCAGGAACGCGTCGTACACACGGACGGACACCGTGTGTGCGCCGGGCTCGACATCGGCAATTGCGAGTCGGATGTCGTCAAACCGTTCGACGACGATCAGATCGAGTCGCGCTCCGTCCACGAGCACCTCGACCTTCGTCGTGTCCTGGTCGGTCGTCAGCGAGAGCAGCAACGTGCCATCCTCGATCGCGCAGGCGTCGATCGCTGCTTCGGGGGGCACGAGGTCGTTGTAGAACGCAGTACCTCCGAATCGATTGATGAACCGTTGCCTCACCACGCTCGGCTCGACTCCTTCGATCCGGATCCGCGCGGAGTCGACGCAGCCGAAACCGTCGTTGTGCAATTCGACCAGGTGCCGGATCCGTGACGGGTCGTACTGCATGATGAGCGACGCAACGGCGTCCAGTGCCACGGCGTCACGGCTGGCGAGGATCAGTCGCATGTTCTTCTGCGCGGCGGCGAGGTTCGCGCTTCCTTGACCGACCGGGCCGTTGAGCGAACCCTGGAGGCCGTCCATGATCGCGAAGTCAACGGGACGGCAGGCGTAGTAGTCGTGGATCCACTGATGGAGGCGATGGGGCGTGTGATTGATCGTGTCGTTGATGAAGCGGTGGTTGTCGTCCGGGTTCGGTCCGTAGATATTCGTCGGAGTCGCGCCGATTCCGACGTTCTTCACCGCGCCGGTGATTCCCGAGATCGAGTGGTTCTTCAGCACGGGCAAGCTGATGACCACGTCGGCCTCGTAGTACTGCCGGTTCAGGTAGAACTCGGGAGCACGATTCACTTTCAGTGAGTCAGGATACTGTCCGATGCCGTTGGGAAGCGTTACCGCGACGAGAAGGGGCGAATCCCACTCTCTCCAGTCCCCGCTGCGATCCTCGAGATGCACGAAGTCGTCGACGCCCAGGATCTGGTTCGACGTGTAGCCGAGCGTTTCCATGTTGCCCTTCGTCGTCCCGTTCGCGACACCCTCGAGGATGATCACTCTGCCCGACGGGTTGACCTCGCGAGTCAGCTCGACCACCGCTTGTGCAACACGCCAGTCGGTCGTCATCCCGTTGACCTCCTGCGGCAGGTCCCGAGACAGGTTGGTCATGTCGCAGTCGCTGATCAGGTTCGGCTTCAGAACGACCGTGTCCCCGTCATCGATCAGATCTCCGAAGCCGCCCGCCCGTTCGACAGCCGTGCGCACCAGCGCCAAGATCTCGTCGTACGCGATCTCCGCTGCGATCCCTCGCTCGGACTGCGCAGCACCGACAACCGCCGCCGGAGCGATGACACCCGCCTCAGACGGAGCGGCCAGGACCGGCGACGGCGCGCTGATCCTGGCTTGATAGAGCACCGCTGCAGCCATCAGGGCGCAAACCGCGATCGTGAATCGTGTCTTCCAGTTCCTAGGTGGCATCACGTGCTCTCCTTTCCGTCCATTGCCCGCTAGCCCGATTCGCCCGTGGTCGTCTCGTTCTCTGAGACCACGAACCCGAACGCCTCGAGCATGACCTCGTAGATCCGGGTGTTCTCGTACGTCCCGCGAAGAAGCTCAGCGAGCGGTCCCTCCGCTCGAACGGGCACGTCTGCGTTCGTGTGATTGCCGTGTCGCCAATTGACGTAGTACGTCTCCCCGTCCGGTGTGTCGAACGGCCCGTCTTCGCGGAAGTAGCCCGTTGGCTCGGCCGTCACGCTCATCCCGCCGGTCTCGTGATCGCCGGTGACGATGAGCAGTGTGCCCTCGACACTTCGCGTGTACTCCAGCGCAACGCCGACGGCTCGGTCGAAGCCGATCGTCAGCTCGATCGAGGCTTCGGCGTCGTTGCCGTGGCACACCCAGTCGATCAAACCGCCCTCGACCATCAGGAAGAAGCCGTCCGGATCGCGCGACAGGATCTCGATGGCGACGTCGATCATCTCTGCGAGCGTTGGGGCAAGCGGGCGGAGCATCTCCGCCTCGGCGAAGAGCCCGAGCACGCGATCGACCGCCGCCACATCGAGTGCAGCGAGTCCCTCGGCGTCGCAAACGAACGCCCAGCCCGCCACGGATGCCTCGGCAGCCAGATCCCGGTTGTCCGTCCGCTGGCCCGCCCAACCGCACTCGCACGAGCTACCCCTCGGCAGGAAGCTCGCGGCTCCTCCGCCAAGCAGGACGTCGACCCCCGCCTCGGCGAGCTGAACCGAGATCGGCATGGACAGACCCCGGTTCGCGATGTGGACGGCGAACGCAGCAGGCGTCGCGTGCGCAAGCTGAACGGTGGTCACAAGCCCGACCGACTTGCCTGCCGCCTGGGCGCGTTCGAGGATCGTCGGCAGGATCGCTCCGGCCGGATCGACGCTCAGACGACCGTTCCACGTCTTCTGCCCGGTGGCCATTGCCGTTGCGGCGGCGGCGGAGTCCGTCAGTCGCCCGCGCGCGTTGTGTGTGACGGACCACCCGTCCTGCACGTTCAAGAGTTCCATCGTCAGCTGTCCGGCAGGACCGACGAGCTCCCAGCGCGCCGCCTCGATCTGCCCGACGCCCATCCCATCTCCGATCATCAGAATGATCGACCGTGCATCTCCCGACGCGTGCGTCTGCGATGCAGCAGCAAGCGCCGCGCCGCAAGCGCCGACCAAGAGGGTCAGCAGAAGGGCGCGGACGCGCAAGCGGCGGCCGGGGCGATCTGGAGCGTTCCTATGGTTCATCATGCCTCCTTCGGGTCAGGGGCGTCAGACCGACTGGAAGATCAGTCCGGCCAACAGCGAGAACAGGATCAACGCCGACACGTAGGCGACGAGGAACGCGCCACGGAGCACGGTAGCCAGCCCCAGCAGCGGAGTGAACCGGGTCGCCGGACCGACGAGGAAGAACGCCAGCGCCGACCCCTTTCCCATTCCGCCGAGTAGGAGCGAGCGGATCAGTGGAATCGTTCCGCCGCCGCATGCGTAGAGCGGGACGCTCAGGATGGCGGCCAATGGAAGCGCGAACCATTCGCCGGGACTGAACAGCCGAAGGATCCACTCGCCTGGCACGAACACCTCGATCGCCGAACCGAGAAGGATCCCGAGGACCATGTAGTAGAAGGCGACGAACTGAAAACTCCTCCAGCCGGCCCTCACGAATCCGCGCCACTCGAGTTTCTTCGGGCGCCGGCCACCGTCCTCCGCCTGCGCGTCCACCCGCTCGAACGCCCGCGGGTTCACGACCCACGCCGAAGGCAGCCGCCAGAGAGCGAGTCCGAGGAGCACTCCGAACGCGAGTACCGAGACCGCCCGAGCCAACGCCATCTCGACTCCGATCCCCTGCCACGTCACGAGGAACAGCTGCGGGTTCATCAGCGACGAGGCCGACAGGAACGTGATCAGTGGGAAGACCGGCGTGCCGGTTCGGGCCAGCTGCAGCACAATCGGAACCGTGCCATACGTGCACAGAGGGGAGGCCATGCCGAGCAGCGTCGCCCAAACGATCGCAATCACCGGATGCTGCTGACACGCCCGCTCGATCCATCGCGTCCACCGAACGTACTTGAGCCCCTCTCCGATCAGGACTCCGACCATGACGTAGGGGAAGAGACGCGCGACCAGCCGCCCGGAAAGCGCGAACACCTGGATCAGCCGATCGACGATCGGGACGGCCGGCACGATCGTCCTCCGAGACGTCCTGTCGTTCTGCCATGCGATCGCTGCTCCTACGGACCTTCGATCCCCAGTTGATTCGACACCCAGTCGATCCGATCGGCCTTCGCCTCTTCGTTCAGTCCGTGCCCGGCGTCGTACCAGCGAAGCTCCTTCGGCTCGCCCGCAGCGCCGTGGAACGCTTCGGCACGGTCGACCGGCACATGAGCATCGTTCCGGCCGAACTGGAACAGGATCGGCGCCGGCGCCAGCTGCCCCACGCGGCCGATCGGGTCGAGTTCGGCCATCTCGCGGAGAAACGCCTCCCGCTCCGCACCTTCGAGCTTCGGGTAGTAGAGGAACCATTCGGGGAACCTCGGCGTCCCTGCCATCAGTGCGTAGCAGGTCGGCCGCGGATCGACGCTGCCCGCGACGATGCCGTACATCGCACCGAAGTCGTGGCCGACGTAGGCAAACCGTTCCGGGTCGACGCCCGGCTGGCCGAGCAGCAGGTCCATCGCCCGCCGCAGCTCGACCACCTGCTCGACCGACGTGCGATGATCATCGGCCTGCGTCCGTTTGAGGAACCAGTCGCGATCGGACCAGATCGTCTCGATCAGCAGCGACAACGCACCTCGCTGTGCCATCGTCTGGGCTTCCTCGAGGAACTGCGTCCGATTCGAGTCGGCCGCCGCCGGCTCGTACCAGTGCACGTACAGGATCACCGGGAACGGCCCCTCGCCGATCGGGCGGACGACGTACGCCGCGCGCCGCCGATCGAACGGAGTCGCGTACGTCAGTTCCGCGCCGATCCATCCGTCCTGCTCGCGTGAGCCGACCGGACGGACGTCGAGCGACGCGTCCCTGTCGTAATCGAACAGCCTCTTCGTCATCTTGGTCCTCCTTGTGAGGATCTGCCGACCTCTCCCTGCCGCAGCGCCGACGGCTCGAACCGGAGGAAGAGGGATGGGTCCGCGCACTCCTTCTCGGCCACCTCTTCGAACTCGAGGTATCCGTCCGGCGCGATTCGGTAGACTGCCCAGCCTGAGCTGGCCTCGGCGCGCGGAGCGAAGGCGGCCTCACGCCCGTTCACCCAGACCAGATCGAACGCGGTCGACGCGTCCTTCTCCTCCCAGCCGACCAGGCTCGGGGTGAAGTGCTTGATGTGCAGCTCCAGACCGGAACGCCCGGGCTTGAGGAGCATGAACTCGTAGAACGAGGGATCGTCGCCGTTGAGCCACCGGAACATCCCCATCATGATGCCCGTGTCGGATGGGGACCAGATCTCCTCCAGCCGCGCGTCATCCTCGGCGCCCGACCACCGCCCCGTCATCCAGGCAAGTTGATCGATCGTTGCGCCGGCGAGCGGCGTCCTGGGGAACATGGCCATGGTCGATCGTCTCCTTCGGGCTAGCCTTCGCCCTCTCCGAGATGCGTCAGCACCGACTGGAGGCTGGCGCCGTAGAGCGTCGTCTGCTCCCAGCGGGCGTACTCGGTCTGCCGCATCCGTTCGACCACGTCATCGACCGTGCCTCCCGCGTCGGCGACCGGGCGGGCTGCGTCCACCACCGCGTCGAGGAATCCCCGCTGGGCGACCAAATCCTGCTTTCCGCCGACGTTTCCGTGCCCGGGAACGTACGTCGTCATGTCGAGCGCCTCGAGATCGCGCAGACGCGCCGACCACCCGACCGCGTGACCTTCCGGCGCGATGTACGCCGGGGAGTCCTGGAAGAAGCCGAGGTCGCCGAGAAAGGCAATGCGGTCGTCGGGACAGAGAAGGATCACGTCTCCGGCGGTGTGCGCTCGCTCGGCGGCGATCAACCGAACGGTCCGAGCACTGCCCAGGATCTCGATCTCCTCACGGACAACGATCGTCGGGGGCACAGGCAGAATCGGTAGTTCCTCGAGGAGCCACTTCCGCGGATGCAGGTTCGCCTCAGCGTTGAACCGCACCCGCTCGTCCGTCTCCTCGGCCAGCGTCGCTTCGAGCTGCGCGAGGAACGCCTGCAACTCCGCCGGATCGACGTCGGCGCTGTCCTCCGCCGACATCGCGGTGTGGGTGCTCCGGCTCGCGATGACGACCGCTTCGGGGAGGAAGACGTGATTCCCCAGCACGTGATCTCCGTGGGGGTGGCTGTTGACGAGGTAGCGCGGTGCTCGGCCGGTCAGTTCCTCTGCCGCACCACGCAGCTCGGCCGCGGCGACGCGCGTGAGGAACGCGTCCAGGACCAGCGTTTCGTCTCCGAGATCGACGATCCCTGCGTTGCTCATCGCGCCACCCTTCACGGCACTGATCGCCGCGTAGATCCCATCGGCGAGCCGCTCCACGCGGAAGTGCTCGTTCTCCAGGACAACCTCCCTGTCTGTCATCAGATCACCTCACTCCTCGATCCGCTCGATCCGGAATGACACCGGACGCAGGCCGTCGCTGCAGGAGGCGACGACCGTTCCGGGCTGCGCGATCCACGGGAGATTCCCGCCGTACATCACCGATGCCAGGTTTCGCTGGATGTCGTTCCACGCGCCCTGGCATCCGAAGTCGTCCGGCCTCCGCGGGAAGATCCCGTCGATGACGAACTCCTGCCCGTCCCGCATCACCTCGCACGGCCCGTACGCCTGCGGGAATGCTTCCCGGTTGAGGTGCTGGTCGAGCAGGTCCATGTGCGCAACACGCTTCGCGACCGTGATCCGTACCTTCGACACGCCGCCTCCCTTCTGCTCCGCTATCCGGTTCCGATCCCATCGAGGACATCAACGGCCCAATCGAGGCTCAGTTCGAGCAGCTTCGCTCGCGTCGGAGCCCCCGTCGCCTTGCTCCAGCCCTGCAGCTCGTAGTACAGGTCGACCGCCTCCTGCATCTGATCCTCGGGGATGGCGGGGCCCTCCTCGCCGGCCAGCATCAGCGGTTCGGTGAAGCGTGGGTGATGCGTGTCATCGTCCGGCGTCAGCCCCTCCCGCGCGTTGTACAGACGCGACAGTGCCAGCGCCCGCTCCCCGACGCGCACCAGTTCGAAGTCGGTGACGTCCCACCCGGTGATCGAACGGACGATGTCCCGGAAGTGCCCCAGCCTGTACGGGAGGAACATGCAGACACCGACGCAATTCCTCATCACTTGGATCCGGATGCTCGTGGCCGCGAGCGCCGGTTTCGTCGGCGGTAACGTCGTACGCTCCATCGGTTCGACGAAGAACCCGCGCGACTTCATTTGGGCCGCCCCGGCTTCCGATGCAAGCCCGGAGTCGTGGAAGTTGTGCATGTGGTCGGCGCCTGTCGGCGAGGTCGCGTAGCCGACCCCGAGGCCGAACTGCCACCGCGGATCGTGCATCGGGAATTCCTGCCCCTTCGCCTGAACCGCGAACCGTTCGCTGTCGCGGCCGATCGTCCGCGCGGCGCGCAGCGACCCCTCCGCCAACAGATCGCCGAGCCCTTCCCGCCGAGCGATCTGCTCGACGAGTTGGGTCATCGCCTTGTGATCGCCGAACCGCGGCTCGATGCCGCCCGTATCCTCGGTCGTGAGCAGGCCTTCCTCGAAGCATTCCATCGCCCAACCGATCGTCACGCCGGTCGAGATCGTGTCGAGCCCGTAGGCGTTGCACAGCTGATTGGCGTAGATGACCGCCTCGAGATGGTCGACACCGCAGATCGAGCCGAGGGATGCGAGGCTCTCGTACTCCGGCCCGCCGTAGACGGGATCGACGGTGTACTCCCCGTCGACCTTGGCGACTCGCTTGCAGGCGATCGGGCAGGCGTGGCACGTGTCGCGATCGACGAGGAACTTCTCCGTCATCGTCGTCCCGGCGATCTTCTCGGCGCCCTCGAATCTCCCTTCGCGGAAGTTGCGCGTCGGCAGCCGCCCGACCTCGTCCATCCCGACGATCCCGCCCCCGGTCCCGTGCTCATGGAAGTTGGCGAACCGCTCGCGGAGCCCGATGACGTAGTCGGCGATCTCCTTCGCGCCGTCGGAATCGGCGATCTCGACGGTGCCCGTTCCCCGCACCGCCACAGCCCGCAACTTCTTCGAACCCATCACGGCGCCGAGGCCGGTCCGGCCGGCCGCCCGGTTCACGTCGCTGATCACGCAGGCGAAGCGCACCAGGTTCTCCCCGGCAATGCCACACTGGATGACGCGGATCTTGTCGTCGCAGTGTTCCGTCCGGATCGCCGCCTGCACCTCGGCCGTCTCTTTGCCCCAGAGCGTCTCGGCATCCCGGATCTCAGCCTCTCCGTCGTGGATCCACAGGTAGACCGGTGTGTCGGATGCGCCGGTGACGATCACCGCGTCGAAGCCGGCACGCTTCAACTCGGTGCTCCAGAACCCGCCGACGTCGGCCTCGCCGAATCCGCCGGTCAGCGGCGATTTCGCGCCGACCGCGTGTCGGCCGAAACCCGGGATCGGCGTCCCCGATGCCACCCCCGTCGCGAACACGAGCGGGTTCTCCGGCGCAAGCGGATCGACGCCCGCCGCTGTCCGCTTCAACAGCTCGTGGGCGATGAAGCCCCAGCCGCCGAGGTACATCCGGTAGTAGTCTTCGGCCGGCTCCTCGATCGTCGTCGTCCTCTCCGTCAGATCGACGGTGAGGATCTTCCCGCAGTACCCTTCAGCCATGCTGCTCCACCTCCGTGTGATCGGTCGTCCTGCGTTCAGGCTTCATCCTTGGCGTCCGCCAGCAGCCCGGCGACCCAGCCGATGCCGAGCTCGTGTAGCTTCCACTCCTTGGGCACGCCGGTCTGCTCGTCCCATCCCATCATCCCGTAGTAGAGCGAGCGGGCTCGCAGGAACTCGTCAGGGTCGATCCGCCACCCGTCGATCGCCGTCGACTCGATCGGCTCAGCCATACGCGGCGGCAGAACGTCGTCCGCAGCGGTGAACCCCTCGCGGACGTTGTACGCGCGGGCCATCGTCAGGGCACGCTCGCCCGCCTTCATGAGTTCGAACCCCTGGATGTTCCACCCCGTAACTGCCTGAGTCACGTCCCGGGTTCGTGGCAACGAGTAGTAGTGGAAGTAACACCATCCGAGGCAGTTGAAATGCATCAGGTGCGTGTTCACGTAGGCGAGCCAGCGAACCTTCTCTGGTGAGAGGTCATCCGGCGGGAGCGGCTCCCCCTGATAGCCGTACGAGTACGTGAGCATCCCGACTGCCGGTTCCGAGCCGATCCCCTCGTCGTGACCGCTGTGGATGTGATCCGCGCCCGTCGGCGACACGGCATAGCCGAGGCCTAGACCGAACCGGGATCTCCCGTCGTGCATCGGAAGTTCCTGCCCCTTCACGTGCACGACGAACTCCTCCGTCCCACGGCCGATCCTCCCGGCCGCCCGCCGCGAGCCCTCCGCGAGGAGATCACCTACGCCGTCTCGCACCGCAATGACTTCGAGCAGACGCGCAATCACGGCTGCGTCGCCGAACTGCACGTCGATTCCACCGGTGTCCTCGGTCGTCACGAGTCCCTTCTCGAAGCACTCCATCAGCCAGGCGATCGTCGCACCGGCCGAGATGACGTCAATCCCGTACGCGTTGCACAGCTGATTGGCGTACAGGATCGACTCGAGATCGTCGTTGCCGCAGAGCGACCCGAACGAGGCGAGCGATTCGTACTCCGGCCCGCCGTAGGCGGGATCGACCTTTCCGGCGACCTTCACCTTCCGCTTGCAGCCGACCGGACAGATGTGGCATGTGTCGCGTCCCACGAGGTAGGTCTCGGTGATCCGCTCACCGGTGAGCTTCTCCCATCCCGCGAACGTTCCGGCACGGAAGTTCCTCGTCGGCAGTCGCCCGGTCTCGTTCAGCGACCCGACGCCAGCGCCAGTTCCGTGCCTCTGTAGCCCCTGCCACGCGCGCTCACGCAGGGCGATGAATCCGTCCCGGATCTTGACCAACTCGTCCGGATCTGCGTTCTCGACCGTGCCGGTCCCACGCACCGCCACCGCTCGGAGCTTCTTCGATCCCATGACCGCCCCGAGTCCCCCGCGCCCTGCGGCCCGATTGACGTCGTGCATGATGCACGCATACCGCACGAGGTTCTCCCCGGCGATCCCACACTGCGCCACGCGGACACGCTCGTCTCCGAGGTCATCGCGGATCAGTTTCTGAACCTCGGCCGTCTTCTTGCCCCAGAGATGCCCGGCGTCGCGGATCTCCGCCTCGCCCTCCTTGATCCAGATGTAAACCGGGTCGGGCGACGCGCCGGTGATCACGACGGCGTCGAGGCCGGCCTTCTTCAGTTCGGTCCCCCAGAATCCGCCGACGTCGGATTCGCCGAAGCCGCCGGTCAGCGGCGACTTGGCGCCGACCGCGTGGCGCCCGGAGCTCGGGGCCATCGATCCGGTCAGCACACCGGTCGCGAAGATGATCGGATTCTCAGGGGCGAACGGGTCGACGCCCTTCGGGGCTCGCTTGAGCAGCTCGTGGGCGATGATGCCCCACCCGCCAAGGACCGTTCGGTAGAACGCCTCGCCCGGTTCCTCGATTCGGGAAGACCGTTCGGTCAGGTCGACGTAGAGGATTCTGTTCTGGTAGCCATTGGGCATCGTGCAATCCTCCGTTTCTTTACCCGTGCACCGCAGCGATCGTTCGGCGCAGCTGGTCGTGGTGGAACGTCGTATGGACCGCCTCCTCGATCATGATCTGACCCATCCGGACGTATTCGGGGTGGCCGACAAACGGCTCCGATAGGCCACGAAGCAGTGCGACCGTCTCGGCGCGGGCGACGGCCAATTCCGCAGACAGCTCCAGCATCGACGGGCATCGCGCGCGCAACGCCTCCACTCGAGCCGGGACCGTCGCCGCGAAGGCCCCCAGCTCCTCGCCCTCGGCGTACATCGAGCTCCACTGCTGGAAACACCGTTCGAACAGAATGAGGTGCGCGAGGATCTCCCGAACGCTCCACGTGCCCTCGGCCGGCCGGCGCGACGACTCGGCTTCGGACACCGCCGCGAGGATCTCGTCCAACTCGGCGGCGAAACCCGCGTTCTGCCCTTCGATGACACCTGCGAGATCGGCCGCGTCTCCTGGAATCCTCGGCAGATCCGGCGGCGCGGAGAAGGCCAAGGATCCGTCGGTGCGCTCACCGTTTCGGTAGTAGGCCATCGAGACGGTGTCGCCCGCCTGCTTCCCTCGCCGGGCCGTCGCGAAGTCGTGAGCCTCGGTCAGCTGCACGCCATTCAACTCGCTCACGACGTCTCCGCGAACGAGGCCGCACGCTTCCGCACCGGAGCCCGCAACGGTGCCGGTGATCCGCATTCCTCGGACTCCTTCCGGCAGATTTGCGTCGCCCCCTTCGACGAAGCCGCCGAGGTAGATGCCGAGCAGCGGACGCCTCGCCCGTCGCAGGTCAACACCCGTCCCGCTCCAGACCGAGGCGAGGTTCTCCAGCCCGTCCGCCCAGCGACGGGACAGTGCGTCGAACGGATCGGACCACGAGTCCTCGTATCCGAATCCCGTCTGTTCCACAAGGACCTTCGTGCCGGCCCCCGCCGGGAGGAAGGTCACGGACACCTCCGTCGGGCCTGGTTCCCCACGGCCGTGCCACCGCCACGCGATGCGCTCCTCCGGCTCGATCTCGGCGATCTCGCCGGCGGCGTAGTACCCGTCCGCCCACCAGAGGAACAGCCTGCCCTCCGGGCGTGGATCGATCTGCGCGTCGGTACACAGCCACATGCGCAGCGCCAGCCGGCCGGTGAACGCCCGATGGACGTCCGACGGCGCTGCATCGACGTGTTGTTCCACTCGAATCGCTCGTCTCTCAGTCATCGCCTGCCTCCTGTTCCAGGATCCGCTCGATCTCCGCAACCTCTTCCGTGCTCAGCGGACCGAACTCCATCGCCCGCGCGTTCTCCGTCACCTGCGCGACGGTCTTGAAACCGGGGATCGGAACGAGACGATCGGACTGAGCCCAGATCCACGCGAGGGCACCCTGGGCCAGCGTTCGACCTCCGCCGGTCAGCACGTCGCGGATCCGTTCCACCGCGAGTCGAATCTCGGCGAACCGTCCCTCGGAGAGATCCCAGCCGTGCCGGATGTCGTCCTCGGCGAACCTCGTGTCGGCGGTGAACTTGCCGGTCAGCAGTCCCATCCCCAGCGGGCTGCGAATCAGCGCTCCGAGGTCATGCGCCTCGCAGAGGGCGAGCATGTCGGGCGTTCTCTGGAAGATCGAATGCGGGAACTCAGCCACCGCAAAGCCCGGGTGATCCGCGAACGGCTCCATCAACTCGGCCTGGTGGTTGCTCCACCCGTACGTCCGGATCTTCCCCGCTGCGAGCAGCTCCTCGAGCACCTCGACGATCGGCTCCGAGGGCCCGTCGTATCCACTCCAGTGCAGGAGGAATACGTCCAGGAAGTCGGTGCCGAGCCGACGTAGACTCCCTTCGCACGACGCTCGGATCGCGTCGGGCGACACGTCGTGACCGAGGTAGTGCTTCTTCTCTTCGTCGATCGCGTTGCCGAACTTCGTCGCGATCACGACCCGTCGACGTCGGCCGGCGATCGCCTTCCCGATGATCCGCTCGCCGTGGCCGCAGCCGTACGAGCTCGAGGTGTCGATCAGGTCGACCCCGAGGTCGAGGCCGGCGTGGATCGCCCGGATCGACTCGGCGTCGTCGACCGGCCCCCAGCCGCCAGGGAACGGCTTCGACCTGTCCGTCTGCCATGGGACGGAATCGTAGTCCGTCCTCCAGAACATCCCACCGATCGCCAGCCCGCCGAGCCCCATCGGACTTACCTCGATCCCGCTTCGCCCGAGCCTTCTCCGATTCATCCTCCCGACCGTCATTCCGACGCTCCCTCGTTCTCCGCTCGGATCGCTGCAACGATGCCGTTGACCTCTGTCAATTCCTCCGGTGTCAGCGGTCCGTGCTGCAGCGCCGCAGCGTTCTCCCGGACCTGGCTCTCGTTCCGCGCTCCCGGGATCGGGATCGTTCGGTCCGACCGCGCCCAGTTCCACGCCAACGCGCCCTGCGCCATCGTTCGCCCTCCGCCGGTCAGAACATCGCGAAGGGCCTCGGCCGTCTTCAGCATTCGGGCGAACTGCGGGTTCGCGAAGTCAATAGCCTTTCGATTGTCGTCCTCCGCAAACGTTGTCTCCGACGTGAACTTGCCGGTCAAGAAGCCGCTCGCGAGCGGCTTCTTGTTGATGCAGGCGAGGTCGCTGTTCTCGCACAGAGCGATCATGTCGGCGTTGTCGTTGAACGCGCTGAGCGAGAACTGGATCGACGCGCACCGTTCCCCCGCCGCGAACACGGCAGCCCGATCGACGAGGTCCGTGCTCCAGCCGTAGGCGCGGACCTTCCCCTCCGCGACCAGATCCTCGAGCACGTCGCGAACCCCGACCGCCACGTCCGGATCGAGGCTGCCTGCGTGCAGCTGATACAGGTCGATATGGTCCGTCTGCAGCCTTCGGAGCGAGTTCTCGCAATCCTGTCGGAGGTTCGCGACGATCGCGTCGTCGTCGCCGCGCATGATCTTGGTCTCCTCGTCGATGATGTGGCCGAACTTCGTCGCGATGACTACGTCCTTGCGGCGACTTCCCAACGCCTTGCCGAGAACTCGCTCGCTGCGGCCGCAGCCGTAGTTCGCCGCCGTATCGAAGAACGTGATGCCTGCGTCGACGGCGGCATGGATGGCCCGAATCGACTCCGCATCGTCGACCGGCCCCCAGCCTGCGGGACTCGGGCCGTCCTCGCGAAGGATGCTCCACGGCCCGCCGATCGCCCAGCAACCCATGCCGAGCGCACTCACCTCGATGCCGCTACGTCCTAGAGTCCGTGTGTTCATCCTCTCTCCTATCGTGGTCGTTGATTCGGCCCGGGAGCGATCTCGTCGATCCGGGCAAGCTCCTCCTCGGCCCACTCCACATCGAGCGCCCCGAGCGAGTCGACCAGGTGTTCGACCGTTCGTGGGCCGACGATGACACTCGTGACGCCTTCCCGCTGAAGCGCCCAGGCCGTCGCGAGCTGGCTGACCGTGCACCCCTTGGACGCGGCAATTGCCGACAGAGCGTCCACAACGTCGAACGCCTGCTCCGTCAGGTACCGGCGGTAGCCGGCCCAAGCCGGATCGCCGAACCGCGAATCCGCCTCCGGTTCCTGCCCACGCCGATACTTCCCCGAGAAGAGGCCGGCCCCCAGCGGCTGGTACGTCAGCACGGCCAGGTCGTGGGCGCGGGCCATCGGCAGGAGTTCTCCCTCGATCGAGCGGCGCAGCAGGTTGTGCTTCTCTTGCTCGGATACGAACCGATTGAGAAGGAGTTCCTTCGACGCCCAGAACGCTTCCACGATCTGCCAGGCTGAGAAGTGAGAGGTCCCGATGTACCGGACCTTCCCGGCTCGGATCAGGTCGTCGAGGGCACGCAGCGTCTCGTCGATCGGCACGCCGCGGGGATCCGGCGCGTGCATCTGGTACAGATCGATGTGATCGGTCTGCAGTCGCCGCAGCGAATCCTCGCACGCCCGGATTACGTGCCGCCGGCTGCCGCCCCGGGCGTTCGGATCGTCCCATGCCGTCGGGTAGAGGAACTTCGTCGCCAGCACGATCCAGTCCCGTTGCCCGGTCCTCGCGAAGTAGCGCCCCAGCCGCTCCTCCGTGTGCCCCATGCCTGCACCGTCTTTCAGAACCTGGCCGTAGTAGTCCGCGGTGTCCACAAAGTTGATCCCCGCTTCGATCGCCCGATCGAGGATTCGCGTCGATTCGTCTTCCGGCGTTCGATCGGCGAAGTTCATCGTGCCCAGGCAGAGTGGGCTGACTTGGACGCCGGTTCGTCCCAGATTCGTGTAGTCCAAGGCGTTACCTCCCTCCCGCAGTGAGAACGGCGTGATCCGGAACGAGAACGTCGATCTCCCGGATCGATCGTCTCAAGAGCCCCCACAGAAGAACGCACGTCCCGACGCCGCAGCTCAGGGTGATGTACAGCCCCATGCCCGCACCCGGGCCGGTTCCCGCCAGCCAATCGAACGTGCCCGCCAGGCTTCCCCCCGGAGCCATGGCCGGCTCGAACAGGTGATCGGCCAGCGGACCGGCCATCAGTCGGGTGATCAGAGAGATCGCGCCGGCCAACGCGAGGCGCGTTGCGAGAACGCGCCCCTGGATCGCCGGTGGCACCTTCGCCTGCCACAGCGCGTTACTGCACCCGGCCGCGTAGGCCATGCTGATCGTCGTGATCAGTCCGATTGCCGCGATGAACGGTATCCCGAGGTTCACCCCGAACATCGCGCGGAAGAAGGCACCGATCGCATAACCGATCAGGATGGCGTGAACCCTCCGCTTCGGACACCCGAAGAGCGAGACAAACAGGGCTCCCGCCGTGCCGCCGATTCCGATCAGGAGCTGCACGGTGACGACCGCAGCCTCGCTGCCGCCCGTCCGCGCCAGCAGCATCGCCCGATACAGCGTGCTGTAGGCACTTCCGAAGAAGTTCGTCGACGCGAAGAGAAGCAGGAGGAGCAATAGGCTTCGCTCCCCGGCGAGGTACCGGAAGCCGGCGCCCACGTCGCGGATCAGCTGGCGGACGGGTCGGCCTGTTGCAGTGGTCGCCGGCTCCGGGTTCGGGATCTCGACCAGCGTGAGCGTGAATGCCGCGAAGAGGAACGTACCGATGTCGACGAGGAGAATGCCCCTGAGGCCGATCCACGGTAGGAGGACCCCGGCGAGCGCGGGGGCAAGGATCGTCGACGCGTGCGTCAGCAGCGAGGTCAGTCCGCCGGTTCGACCATACTGCCGCTTCGGAACCATCATCGTCGCGGACGCCAGAAACGCGGGCTCCTGGAACGCGGAGAACAGCCCGGTGAAGAACGTCAGCATGTACAGGTGCCAGATCTGCAGGTTGCCAGAGACCAAGAGAATCAAGATGGATCCGGAGATCAGTCCCGCAACGCAATCACACAGAAGCAGGACGGTCTTCCGCTTCCACCGATCGACCATCGCACCGGCCAGAGGTCCGAACAGCACCCTGGGGCCGAGGGTGAAGAAGGCCATCAGCGCCAACTCGGTCGCCCGGCCAGTGAGGTCGTACGCCCAGAAGATCAACGCGAGCGACGTCATCAGCGTGCCGACCTGCGAGAGGAATTGGCCTGACCAGGCGATCAGGAACTCCTGCATGCCTCGTGGATCGCCGGTACGCCTCATCGCGATCGACCGTCTCCTCCGTCCGTCGGTTCATGGGCGTCTTCCTCACCGACGCCGTCGAGTCCATCGAGCCGCTCGCGCGCGTAGCCGACGAATCGCGGGAATCCCTCCTCCTCCGCAACCCGCAGCGCCTCCGCGTATTCCCTCCGAGCGTCCTCAGGCAGGCCTGCCTCCGCGTACACCTCGCCGGTCATGAGCGGTACCCGGCAGAGGCCGAACCTGAAGTCCATGCCTCGCGCCAGGTCAAGCGCCTCGCGGAGCAGCTCGAGTGGCGGTCCGAGCTTGCGGTCGTTTCGGTACGCGGTCTCCGCGACGTTGCATAGCGCGAACGTGAGGGCGTGGACGTCATGTGCACGCCGAGCGGCGGCCAGGCTCGCCCGGTGATCGCCCAGCGCACCGGGCAGGTCGCCGGCGCGGTCCTTCGCCAGGCCGAAGTGGACGAGCGGACGGAACGCCCCCTTGGGGAAGTCGAGCTCGCCGGCGATCTGCAGCGCCTCTTCGTAGCACTTCGCCGCGCGGTCGTGTTCGCCGAGGCGCTCGTGGATCACGCCGATCCGGGACAGCGACAGCGACTCCCCTCGGCGATCGCCCGCCGCTCGTCGAAGGTCGAGGGCCCGGCGGTGATGGGCCATCGACGCCGCGTACTCCCCGCGACCGTAGAAGGCCGTCTCGTGGTAGACCGCCTCTCCGAGGGCGAAGACCGCCTCGGAGAGCGCCGTCGGGTCGCCGGACTCCTCCGCCAGTGCGGCGGCGTGCTCTGCCAGCTCCCGCGCCTCGGCCATGCCGCCCCGCACCCAGACCATCTCGGAGAGCGCCGCCGTCCATCGCGCGGATTCGGCGGGCACAGCAGGCTCCGCACCCTCGTCCAGCAGCCGCCGCAGCAACCGCACGGCCAGCGCACCTCGCCCGTCGTGGTGGAGCTGCACGGCCGCCTCGCGAACCGCGGCGGCGAGCTCCAGGGGCACCGGTGCCGTCTTCTCGTCCATCAAGCGGGTCCTCCTTCGATGTGCGTCGGCCCGACGTCTCCCCGCATCTCAGCCGGCGATCCCGTTCCTCGCCGCACCCTGGAGTGCATCGAGACGCTCCCGGACGAACGCCACGAAGCGACAGAGACCGGCGCCCTCTCCGAGGTCGATCGCCATCTCGTACTCGTGCGCGGCATCGTCACGCCGCCCGGCGGCGGCGTACACCTCGCCGGTCACCTGGTGGACTCGCAGCTGCGCAAGCTTGAAGTTCATCCGTTCCGCGTAGTCGAGCGCCTCACGCAGCAGCGCGAGCGCCGATTCGAGGTCACCGTCGAGCCGAACCGCGGCCCAAGCGACGTTGCACAGGTCGAACGCGAGCGCGTGCACGTCGTGTGCACGCCGGACGGCGGCGACACTCCGCCGGTAGTCGGCGAGTGCTCCGGCGAGGTCTCCCGCCCGCTCCTTCGCCGCGCCCACGTGGACGTACGGACGGCTCATCCCTTCCGGGAAGTCGAGCTCCTCCGCAATCCCCAGCGCCTGTTCGTAGCACGCCTGCGCCCGATCATGCGCATCCATCCGCTCGTGGATGACCCCGATCCTGGAGAGCGCCAGCGACTCGCCGCGCCGATCTCCGATTTCGCGCCGCAGGGCGAGCGATCGCTCGTGATGCGCCAGCGCCTCGCTCAGATCGCCTTGCCCCATGTAGGCCGCCTCGATGTAGGAGACCTCACCGAGGGAGGACGATGCCTCCGACAGCGCCGTGGCATCACCGCCCTCCTCTGCAAGTCTCACGGCATCCGCTGCCAGGACGCGCGCCTTCGCCGTGTGCCCTTCCTTCCAGACCATCCCGGCGAGCGCGGCCCTCAGGCGAGCCCGTTCGACGAGCGGAAGGCGATCGGCTCCTGACTTGAGCAGGTACTTCAACAGGCGGATCGCCGGCTCCGCATGCCCGTCGTGCTCGAGCAGAACTGCGGCTTCGCGGATCGCGGCCACCAGCTCCCCGGAGAGGTTCACAATCTCGGCTTTCGACATCGCACTGCCCCTTTCGCCCGCGTCGGTTGCGTGCTGGTTCTCATCGCTACGGCGGATCACGACGCACGCAACCACACGACGAACCCGGCGACCCGCGCGCCGAGCATCGCCGCCGATTTCGCCTCTCGCTCATCCGGAGCACCGACCGAGCCGACCCCGAAGTGCCCGCCCGCCTGTGGCGGATCGCTGCACACCAACATTCCGCAGACGAGCATCGCCTCGAGGATGGCGATCATCGTCGTCTCCCGACCGCCGGTCGGATGCCCGGCCGTCGCGAACGCCGCACCAACCTTGTCGACCATCCGCGGCCGATCGTTGAAGATCCGGTCGAAGACCTCCTTCATCTCCGACGCCATCGTCCCGTAGTACGACGGGGATCCCGCGACGATCCCGTCGGCGGCGAAAAGGTCCTCGAGGTCAATCTCGGACACCGGTTTGAGGACGCAATCGACCCCATCGACGGACCGCACGCCCTTCGCGACGTGCTGAGCGAGCTTCTCCGTGCTGCCGGTTCGCGAGTGGTACATCACCAGGACATGCATACGGTGCCTCCTTGTCTTCGACCGGATCCCTCAGTCAGCCCGCGACGCGAAGGGGACGCGATCGTCATCAGCCCGACTGCTCCGCGACGAGCTCGGCGACCTGCCTGCCGTGCTCCCTCGCCCATTCCGCGACCCGCTCGTCCGGAGCACCGGCGCAACCGACACCGTAGTGCCCGCCCGCGCTCCGGGGATCTCCGACCACGACGAAGCCGGCGACGAGCATCGCTTGAAGGATGGAGACCATCGTTGTCTCCAGCCCTCCCGTAGGGTGTCCGGAAGTCGCGAATGCCGCCCCGATCCGTCGGGCCGTCCTGTCACGGTTTCCCGAGATGACCCGATCGAACAGCCGCTTCATCTCGGCGGCCATCGTGCCGTAGTACGACGGCGATCCCGCGATCAGGCCCGCGGCACCGATAACGTCGTCGATCCCGACGCCCGCGGTCGGCTTGAGCGTGCAGCCGATCCCGTCCACGGTCCGGACGCCCTCGGCGATCGACTCCGCCAGTGTCTTCGTGTGGTCGGTTCGGGAGTGGTACGTCACGAGCACGTGCATGCGTCGAACCTCCTTCGGGATGTTGATGCGCCCGGATCCATCGGCGGCCCGGGCATGACACGCCGTGCGGCGGCGGACGTCGCGGCGGATCGCTCGAAGCGGTCGCCACGTCTCGAACGTCGAACGTCTCCGAGTACAATGGGTCTCGTATAGCTCATGAAGGCCTCCGACCTTGGGGTCCGTTATCCGCGAGGGAGGAGGTGGGGGGAGCGATCGCCGGCCGATTGAAGGCGCAATCGAGTCGGGTCTAGTCGCTCCCCCATGCAGTAAACGCTGCGATGCGCTTCGCGAGATTCGTCAACGTGTCCTTCCGGATGCCATAGAACTTCATTCCGGCGTCCTTCCTTTCCGTGAGGATTCCTCCTGCGACCATCAATCTCAGATGTCGCGACACCGCCGGTTGGCTGATTTCGAGGCGATCGACGATCTGCTGTGCGTACAGCTCGCCGTCTGCGAGAATGCCGAGGATCTCCAGCCGCGTCTCGTCGGCCAGCGCCTTCAACGGCGGGAAGACGTACCGCACCGAAGTCAGCGGGTGATCCTGATCCCCGGATTGCGGGCGGGCGTTGAAGATCAGGAACAGCGACTTGCCCTCCTCGTCGAGCGGCGCGAAGCGCACGTACGGCCCCGTGTGGCAGCTGGGAATGAACGTGACGCGCTCGAGACCGGCCGCGGCATACGCGCGTTCGGCCGTCTGCGAGAGTACCTTCCCCGTAACCGCGAGGAAGACCTCGCCGAAGGCTTCCGGGTAGCGAATCTGCCGATGGTACGCGACGCTGCGGCTGATGATGTTGCGGGTCTCCTCGTGCTCCTCCTGATAGGCCTTCTCCCAGAAACGCGTTGCGGTGAAGACCAGGCGCGCCTTGAGCTGCTCGGGGTTCGTCAGGAGCACGACGAGCTGCTCGAACGCCTCCTTGTCCTTCCTTGCCAGTTCGGTCCAGCTGCAACCGGTCGTCCGTAGGAAGTCCTTCACCCCCTTCGCATCGTCGACCGAAGGGACGAAGACACCCGTCGCGCTCTTCGACGCCACCTTGCGCGCCAGGCCTCGGAGGATGAACGACACCGTCTCCCGGACGGCCGCGTCGTCGAGAACGCTCAGCCAGCCGATGAACGCCGGGAAGTCCGGGATGTCCGGCGCCTCGGTGGCCAGCTGCCTGAGGATCAACGGCACGCCGATCGGGTCGAAGATCGTCTGGATGTCCCTCCGTAGATCATCGGGAAGGGCGGCGAAGGTGACGTACACCCACTGATCGAGTCCCTCGTACACCGGCGCCGTCGCCAGAATCGCCAAGGACGACGTGATCACGTGGGCGAAGGAACCGTCGAACGAGATCTCGAGGTCCGGGCGTTCCCTGATCTCCGTATCCTGTGGCATATCTCCCTCCGGTGTGCTGCGGAAGCACCGCCGCCCAACGAGATGACAGTATAACAATATGACTATATGTGTCAACTTCGCGAGACGATGCTTCGGCATATTGGCTCAACGTTCCTCCGACTTGGCATTCGACAAGGAACGAAGTAGCCTGTGAATCCACATGTCTGACGTAGGCGCGCGAGATCGCGAATCACCGCAGACGGAAGCCCGCGCACGGACATCGCACGTGGGGTCCGAACTCCGCTACCGATCCCTCTTCGAGGGCGTTCCGATCGGGCTGTACATCACGACGCCGGACGGCACCATCGTCGACGCGAATCCGGCGCTGATCGACATGCTTGGATACCCCGACAAGGAGTCGCTCCTGGGGATTAAGGCATCGCAGTTGTACGCGGAGCCGGTCGATCGAGAGCGGGAACGCGCCCTCCTCGCGCAGGAGAACACCGTCCAGGACTTCGAAACCCAGCTCAGGAAGGGGGACGGCTCGACGATCTGGGTCCGCGATACGTGCCGCGCCGTCTATGGCGGGGACGGGCGAATCACCTCCTACGAAGGCAGCCTGCAGAACATCACCGAGCACAAGGAGTACGAGCGGCGCCTTTCCCACATGGCGCGCCACGATCCGCTGACCGGCGTCTACAACCGCCATGCGCTCGGAGAGATCCTCGAAGCGGAGGTCCGTCGCGCCCGTCGGTACGAGCATCCGATCGGAGTGCTGATGATCGACGTCAACCGGTTCAAGGAGGTCAACGACCGCTTCGGCCACGCGGTCGGGGATCGGGTTCTGTGCGGCGTCGCGCGTGCACTGCGCCAATCGGTGCGGGATTCGGACGTCGTGGTTCGCTTCGGCGGAGATGAGTTCCTCGTGCTCCTGATCGAGACGGACGGAGAGACCGACATCGTCCGGGAGCGGATCCGGTCCGAGCTGTCCCTGAACGGCCAGATGAGCTTCACCGACGAGTTCCCGATCACGCTGGCGATCGGAACCGCGCACTGGGATCCTGCAACCGGCGAACCGATCGAGCGCGTCCTGAATCAAGCCGATCTGGCGATGTACGATCAGAAGCGCACGACACTCGCCGAGTAGCGGGCCGCCGAGGGAATCTCAGGTCGGCCGGCACGTACCAGGACGACCCCCGCTCCGTCGATCGAGACGCGACCGATCGAGGACGTCCGGCCCCTAGCGAGGCCGGTGCATCTGCCGCAAGCGGGCGAGCGCTGCACCGTACCCGTCGTTCTGCTTCGACCACTCAATGATCCGCGCGCACGGGAAGTCGACACACTCGGAGCAGTGCTCGTGCCCGTGACGGTCGACACAGCACTCGAGGATCCAGCAGATCCGCCCCTCGCCCACCGACCAGTGGATCGAGCGATCGCCTCGACATCCACGACAGGTCATGTTGCGGGCGAGTGCGTCCTCGACTCCCTCGTTACCGGCGAGCCAGCCCATCTCCCGATACCAGGAGACGCACGCCTCGGCTGCCGCTTCGTCGAGCGGCAGCCGACGGATCTCGCAGGCCTCGCAATCGAGCCCACAGGCGGCGATCCAGTCGGGGTTCATCAGTCCCACCCCGTAGCGTTCGCATCGAAGGTTCGGAACTGGAGGCCGGCGTCCCTGACGATCTCGACCGCCAGCGCCCCGACGTAGCCGGGAGGCAGATCGAGATCGTGCAACGAAAACGCCGAGTCGTCGTCCTCCAGCTCGGTCGAAAGGATCCTCGGCGACCCGTACTCGGCGATGGGCACCGTGAATCGGGCCAGGCCGGCGGGCACCCCGGCCCCGAGCGCCTTCACGTATGCCTCCTTGCGCACCCAGGTCCGGAAGAACGCCGCCTCGCGCGCCGTCGGGGGCAGAGCACACAGCCGGTCGGCCTCCGCAGCGGAGAAGAAGCGGCGGGCCAGTGCCTCGACCCGAATGCCGCGACGCACCCACTCGAGGTCAACGCCCACGCGCGCGTTACGCGCGACGGCCAACAGCGCCAGGCAATGGGAGTGGGACAGGTTGAACGACAGACCCGGGCAGGACCCCGTAGCGAGTTCCGGTCGTCCGCCTTCTCGCCGGATCCGGATCGTCTCCGGGGAGCAGCCGACGTATCCGGCAAGGACGGACCGGACGTCCGCTTCAACGCCGATTCGTCCGGTCGAGATGGCGATCCGCCAGAGATGCACTTCTCGATGTGCGATCCGTGAAACGCCCAGACTAGCGGCCATCCTGGGCGGGGCTCGGCCGATACGAGGGCACGAGCTGCTGCAGCAACGCGACGATGGCCTCGGGAGATCCACCCGCTGCGGCCTCGCGCAGCCGGCCCAATCCGTCGGCCAGCTCTTCCCCCTCCCACCGCGATCCGAGTCGCGCGACGAACACCTTCTCGTGCGTCGTCGAGTCGGTTCCCTCTTCTGCGGTCAGCAGCTCCTCGGAGAGCCTTTCTCCGGGACGGAAGCCGGTGAACACGATCGGGATGTCCTGATCCGGCTCCAGGCCGTGGGACCGAATCAGGTCCTTCGCCAGTTCGAGGATCGAGACCGGCTCGCCCATGTCGAGGACGAAGACCTCCCCGCCACGGCCCATCGTCGCCGCCTGCAGGACGAGGAGCACCGCCTCTGACGTCACCATGAAATACCGGTGCATGCCGGGATCGGTGATCGTCACCGGACCGCCGCTGCGGATCTGTTCCTCGAAGATCGGAAGGACGCTCCCCCGGCTTCCGAGCACGTTTCCGAACCTGACCGCCATGCATCGCGTCTCGTAGCATCCGTTATGCGAGTGGGTGATCAACTCCGCGACCCGCTTGGTGACGCCCATGACCGAGCACGGATCGACGGCCTTGTCCGTCGAGATCAGCACAAACGACTCCGCACCGTGCGCGCATGCCTCCTCGATCACGCACCGCGTTCCGAAGACGTTTGTCTTCACCGCCTCCGGCGCCGATCGCTCCATCAACGGCACGTGCTTGTACGCCGCCGCGTGGAACACGGTCTGCGGCCGTCCGCGATCGAGCACGTCGCGCACCCTGCCACGATCCCGGACGTCTCCGATGCAATAGGAGATCTCGTGATCCGGGAATCGCCTCTCGAGGTCACGCTCCAGGTAGAACAGGCCGGTCTCATCGTTGTCGAGGCAGATCAGGCGGCCCGCCCCGAACCGCAGCACCTGCCGGCACAGCTCCGATCCGATCGATCCGGCGGCGCCGGTCACCAGGATCGCGCGAGATCGCACCAGCTGCTCGATCGCCGTCGTGTCGATCGTCACCGGATCGCGGCGGAGCAGATCCTCCGGTGTCACTTCGCGGAGTTCCTTGACCTGAACCTGCGAGCTGTACAGCTGACTGAGCGGCGGGAGGATCCGCACATCGCCGACGCCGGCGTCCCGCGCCCGCGCGACCGTGTCGCCAACGAACGCCCCCCCGGTGGAAGGGACGGCGATCAGCACCGCCTCGGCGCGCAGCGACTCGACTGCCATCCGCAGCTGCGGCCGTCCTCCGATGACCCGAACACCGTGGATGATCAAGCCCCACTTGTTGCGGTCGTCGTCGAGGAAACCGACAGGCACGTACCGCCTCGTCTCCTCCTCCAGCAGGCTTCTCGCGAGGCTCGTCCCGGCGTCTCCGGCACCGACGATCAGCGCTCGTTTCGCCGAGGCCGAGCGGGCGCCGCGCCCCCCCTCCCAGATGAGGGAGAAGAGCCGGTTCGACAACCTCACACCGCTGAGACCGATCAGACAGATCGCGAAATCGATCGCCAGCACGGAGCGGGGGATGGAGGAGAAGATCTCGAACTCCCGGAGGAGGAAGAACGCCGCCGTCAGCGCCGCCGATCCGATGGTGCAGGCGAGGATGACACCGAGCATCTCGCGCGTCCCGACGTGTCTCCAGCTGATCCGATACATCCGCAACAGCGCAAGGACGGGGACCTTCAGCCCGATTGCCAGTGGGATGCTGACAAGCATCGTGGGAATGTGATGCCCGGGGATCAGTCCGTCGAACCGCAGCCAGTAGGCCAGATACAGAGCGAGCGAGATGACCAGGATGTCCGCGATCAAGAAGCCGCTGCGCTGTGCCCAGATCCGAGCCACCGCGCTCCAGTTCGGTCCGCGGTCGCTCATCGAGCACACTCCGTTTCTTCGGCCAGCGCGTCGGCCACGTACGCGATCTCATCGCTCGTGAGCCGGTTGTGGAACGGCAGCGCGATCGCTCGTGAGCCAACCGCCTCGGTCACGGGGAAGTCCCCTTCACCCGTGCCGAGTTCGTCTCGGTAGAACGGCTGCAGATGGATCGGCGCGAAGTAGTTTCGGCAGCCGATGCCCCGTTTGGACAGCCCGCGCAGGATCGCGTCGCGATCGGACTGCGTGAATCCCTCCGTCAGGCGAACGACGTAGACGAACCAGCTGACCTCCACGTCTCCCGCGGCAAAGGGGCGGATCACCGCTTCGACTTCGCCAAGCGCTTCGTCGTAGCACCGGGCCACCCTTCCTCGCGCGTCGACGATCTCGTCGATCCGCGTCATCTGCGCCAGCCCGAGCGCGGCGGAGAGCTCGTCCATTCGGTAGTTGTAGCCCAACCGGACATGGCTCAGCCATTCGCTTCCGTCGCCTCGCCCTTGGTTCGCCATGCTGCGGCACACCCTGGCCAGCTCCGGATCATCGGTGACGACGACGCCGCCCTCCCCCGTCGTGATCTGCTTGTTCGGATAGAAGCCGAAGATCCCGGCGCGCCCCAACGAGCCGCCCCGCCAGCCGCCCAAAGACCATCCCAGCGACTCAGCGGAGTCATCGATCACCGCCAGTCCGTGGCGCTCCGCGATCCGCACGAGGGCCGGCCAGTCCGCCGGCTGTCCGAACACGTCGACCGCGAGGATCGCCTTCGTTCGGGGCGTGATCGCGGCTTCGATCCGCGCGGGATCGATGCACAGGGTTGTGGGATCGATGTCGACGAAGACCGGCGTCGCCCGCACGAACAGGATGCAGTTCGTCGAAGCAATGAACGAGAACGGCGTCGTGATGACCTCGTCACCCTGCCCGATGCCCAACCCTTCCAGGATGAGATGGAGCCCGCTCGTCCCGCTGTTCACTGCGACCGCGTGTCCCACGCCGACGTACTCCGCCATTCTCGCCTCGAACGCCGAGAGCTTGGGACCGAGCGCGAGCTGACTCGAACGCATGACCTCGCCGACAGCCTCGATCTCCGCAGCCCCGATGTCGGGCTTCGCCAACGGAATCTTCATGGCCTCCACCATCCCGACGAAGATACTACTGCAAGTTGTTCACAGTTACCGTCTTCGCCCCTCGTCACCCCACGAGCAGGACACCGACGGCGACGAGTCCCGACTGCGCAGCCCCCAACACGAGGAGAACTCTCGCCTGCGACCAGCCGGCCCGTAGCAGCAGATCGTAGACGTGCCCGCGATCGGCTCCGAACAACTGGCTGCGGCTGACGATCCGTCGTAGCACCGCCCAGCCGGCGTCCACAACCGGGAGGCCGAGGACAAGGATTGGGCCGACGAACGCCCGCAGGCCGACGGCATGGCGCGTCGCCGACACGGCCAGCGCTGCCGCAGCGAAGCCGAGGAAGTGGCTCCCGCTGTCGCCCATGAACACAGAGGCCGGTGGCCGGTTGTACGCGAAGAAGCCGAGCGCACCGCCTGCGAGCGCGGCGGCGTAGCCCAGGAGGACGCCGTCCCCAGTTCGTGCCGCGATCGTGATGAAGCCGGCCGCCGAGATCGCGGTCATCGTCGCCGCCAGGCCGTCCATCCCGTCCGTCATGTTCATCGCGTTCATTCCGCCGAACACGTACAGCACCAGCAACGGAACCTGCACTGCGACGGCAACAACGTAGACGGGACGGATGCCGCCGAACAAGAGAAGCAGCGCCAGCCCGACAGCAACGCCGATCTGGGCGGCGAACTTCACGCTCGGTCGGTACCGTTCGGGATGGTTCTTCCAGAGCACATCGTCAAGAAGTCCGAGACCGAACGCGATGATCCCGCCCACTCCCATCGGAAGGAGCATGGCCGCATCAACGCGACGACAACATGAGATGAGGACAACCGCAGCCAACCAGCCGGCGAGGATCGCAGCCCCGCCGAGCAGACTGATCCCCTCCCGATGGATCTTCGCCTCACCGGGATGGTCACAAGCCCCGATCCGCAGACCGGCCCGCCGAGCGACGGGAACGAGGATCAGGCAGACCGCGAGTGCGATGCTTCCAGCCAGCAATCCGATCGATATCACGGGGCCTCCTATCGACCGGCACCCATCGGCGGTGCGGTCTGGTGGATTGCATAATCCTCCACGATGTGAACGATCGATCGGCTATCGATCGTCGCCGAAGCGGTCGACGGGGATGA
>CAZSNG010000027.1:0-32255 GCA_964608345.1 uncultured Thermotogae bacterium | reverse complement strand
GTTCTCGCACTGGCCAATTGCGCGCTGTAGCTGGGCAGCAAGCGATTGCCCTGGAAACATCGTGGACGCGTCCCATCGAGCGAAGCCTGCATCGTCGACGGCGTCGCACAAGCTGGAATACAGAACCTCGTCCCTGCTACTGTGACTGATGAACGTGGTCATGACCCCTCCAATCTGAGTCGCGAACTGACTCCTTTCCGCTTGATCGTAGCTGCCAACAGTTCACCCATGGTTCACTTATGCCCTCGCACACATCGGTTCAAGCTGAAGGAAGGCGGTGACCATTTCGACCTCCGCTCCTCGATGATCAGCGGCAATGCAAGCGCGTCGACAAGCCGCTCAGCAGGGTGAGCAGCAGGATCTGATCCCCGATGCAGCTCAATACCGCATTCGACCCCATAGCGCCTACTTCAGCTGTCTGATCTCCCTCACAGCCTTCAGTGCCTTCTCGACCACGCCGAGTCCAACACAAGCATCTACTGCAAGCACCAGCCACGTGATCATGATCAGCAGGAGGAGTTGAGGGTCGAGTCCCACGCGTTCCGCAAGGTCCGGACGAAGCGAGAGCAGGGTCGTCACACCCACGGGAATCAGGAGTCCTACCAGGCGTTGCAGGCGCCTCGCCGGTGGTTCCGGCTGGGCGTATTGCAGAAGCTGAGCGTCCGGCTGACTCCCCTGCCACACGTCCTCCCCGTACCGTCCGAACAGAAACACCTCAACCAGCGTCTGAGCCTGGCTCCGCAAGGCGACAAGGGTGCCACTCGTTGGTGCAATGGCTTCCTTCTCAGCGCTGCGGATGTATAGCTCAAGACTACGGAAGTGTTGGCTTGCCCACTTCCAGGTCACCTCGCTTCGTCCGGCCAGACCGGCACCGAGGAGGCGCGGCAACCTGGCGAATGCGTCGATGTGGCGAAGAAGCAGACGTCGTTTGCGAGGATCGAGCAGCACATCATCTCGTGCCAGCTCGCAAAGCAAGAAGAGCGCTGCAGTCACACTGAGCGTGTCGGCGTAGCGCTTGTCGACAAGTGCTGAAGTAAGCTTGAGTACGGCACCGGTAGATACAATCATCAACATCGGCAGTGCGATGGATAAGGCTATGACAACTGCGACCTCGTCTGCAGAACCAGACATCAGCCAATCCATCCCCCATGAGAGGAGCGCCGTCGGTAGCAGGGTTGCTAGCAAGACTGTCACCGGCAGGTTGATCGATAGGATTGCCAGGGCCCTCCGTACGAGGCGCCGCTGGTGTAGCTTGACGAGACTCGTGGCGCGCGGGTCGGTAATCCCAAGGCGCTCAGCGAGATCGCAGAGCGTCACGGTCTTCCACCAGCCCTTGGCTCCTCTGTAGATAACCGGTTGCTCGATCACGACGACCCGGAGAAGACGCAGCAGCAGCAGCGACATCTTGGAGAACGCAGTCATCCATCGCATGGCTCGCGCGCTCTCGTCGATGAAACAGAGATCCTCGAGCTGGATGGGTCCGAATTCGAGCGTGCCTGGGTCTTCCGCTGGTGTGGACTGCTCGCCCGCCTCTGAGGCGGAAGAGCTTTCGAGAGAAACCGGCTCGGTTGGCTGCTCCCCCGAGCTACGCTTGCGGTCAGCAGGTTCTTCCGATTCTCTTCCCACTTGAACTCCTCTGTGCGAGTCTATGGCCATGTGACCGATTGATCAACTGCATGCCGCGGCATGCCACTACGTGGGATCCATCGAGATGAACGATTCGCCGCCAGCCCAACGCTGCACGAGCTGTTCGCCGATGTGGCAGACAAGCCAACCCGCAACGAGAGGATCCATGAGGCCGTCCGCAAGCATCAGTACCGGCTGAAGGAAGTCGGTGACCATCTCGGGCTCTGCTACTCGACGATCAGTGTCATCGCAAAGCAAGTGGATGAGAGCCAGAATTCTTAAGAATGTATGACCACTCGTATGGGTCCACGCATCGTCAGTGCCTTGTGTTGTAGCCGGCTACCAGCGGTTGAGGACGGCGTGTTGTTCCAGCGCGAATTCCCACAGCTCGAATGACGCAACGCTTGAATCGGCATCAGCCGAATCGGCTACGTGGATTCGGAATGAGAAGGTCTCCGTCTCGATCTCCACGGGGACGAAGACGAAGGCCATGTAGTTCCAGTCGAAGCGAACCGATACGGACTGCGGCGATGCGTGATACCGCAGCTCGAAGATGTGCTCCTCGTCGAGCCACCAAGTGGTGTCCATCCATTCCCTGCCGCCGACTTCACTCCACTTCGTTCCGGATCTTGCTGGTGCACTGAGCAATCGACAGGCTCCCGGATCGAGAGCAACCGAGTACTTCGCTTCGCCTGACGTGTCCACGAGACCGACCCGCAACTCGCCCCTGGGATCAGCTCTGCGTAGCCTGAAACGCAGATACCAATTGGCCGCGGAGAGCAGTTGCGGCGATTCGGCACTCAGGGCGGAGACGTCTCCGCTCGTCTCCGGGGCGGCGCCTGTGCATTGGGCGATGAGAGTGACGCTGTCTTCTTCCCCGAGGTCGGCTGAGGTGACTGCTCCGTCCGGGCAAGAGGTGAGCTCCCACGCCGCATCGGGCGTGTCGGCCTGAGCGAACGCGAACACCGTTCCCAACGCTGCAACCAAACAGAGCACACAAGTCTTCGGCGGGCGACGTGCCCGGACGATCAAGTTTGCTTGCTCTCCTTCCTAGCTTCGGGGGGAGTATAGCGGCAAAGCGGACAGCTGATTGAAGAGACGGCGAGTCAGTCGACACATGAGCCTGTCAATCCGTGTGTTGCTTCGACGAAGAGACCTCCTCCCGGCCGCCGGGATTCGCCTGAGCACGGCAGGATCTTGCCCGAGAGCTTGCCGGAACCTCTGCCCCCGCCTAGCATGAGCGAAGAGGAGGAGCGATGCGACGAGCGGCCTGTGCGATTCTTGTGATGATGCTTGCGCTGTCGGCCGGCGCTGCGGCCGAGACGCTCCTCTCCGTTCACTTCATCGACGTCGGGCTGGGGGACGCGATCCTCGTCGACTACGGCGTGTTCGAGGCATTAATCGACGGCGGCCGCTACAGCGGCTGCAGCGACTACATCGCCGAGTACATCGATGGCTTTCTCGAGGTGCTGGTCGCCACACAGGTGGATTCCAGGCACATCGGGGGACTGGACGAGGTGCTCGCAGACTACGCCGTCGCGACGGTCTACACCAACGGCGACGCAATCGAGACAGAGGCGTTCCAGACGTTCGTCGCCGCCGTCAACGCGGAGGGCGCGTTCGTCGGCCAGGTGCGGTCCGGAGACACGATCGCCCTGGCGGATCTGCGGTTCGACGTCCTTCATCCGACCGATCTCGGCCCCGACATCGACGACAACGCGCTCGTCTTGAGGCTCTCGTTCATGGGGTGGGATTTCCTCTTCCCCAGCAGTATCGACTCGGCAATCGAAGAACAGCTCGTCGCTACCGGTGTGGGCTACATCGACATCCTGAAGGTCGCGCGGTACGGATCCGGCGATGCGACGTCCTCGGCTCTCCTGCAGGCGATCCGGCCGCTTGCGTGCGTCATCTCGGTGGGGCCCAACCCGGACGGCGACCCGGCGACAGACGTCCTGGATCGTATCGGATGCGCCCCCAGCGACCCCGTCTTGTTCCGAACCGACATTCACGGCTCCATCGTGTTCAGCGTGACCGATACCGGCGAAGTCGTCTATCGCACATCGATCGCCGAGGATCCTCTGCACTACCCGTGCACGACAGCCGAAGCTGATCCGCCTCCCGATGAGCCCCCGTGTGATTGCAGCGGCGGTGACATCCTCAACTGCGAGGACTTCCCCTGCCAGTCACTGGCGCAGGCGTGCCTGGAGTACTGCCTGAAGGCGACGGGCCTCGACGTGCATGGCCTCGATCACGACCAAGACGGCACGGCATGCGAGGAGCTTCCGCAGGTCTGTCCGTAGTTGTGCTCGATCGACTCGCCCACTCGAGGGCCCGGCAGTTGATCTAGTGCGCCGTGAGGAGAACAAGAACGACTCCGCTGTCGCCGGTCATCGGCTCGAGCGCCTTGCCAACCAGCGTGCAGAGGCAGCCGTCGTCCTCCGGCCACCGCATCGCGTACCCCGGCGTCGAGGATGCCACGAGCAGGTCGCCTGCTTGGATCGGTCCGCCTTCGTTCGTGACCTTCACAGGCACGATCCCGGTCAGCGCCAGCAGGGCACGTGCACCCTCGATCGATCCTTCACCAAGGATGACCCCCGGCTCAGTCGACACGACGCCGGCAATCAGTGAGGAAACAGGTCCCGACGACAGTCGGTGGCAGCCGGGGCGATCCGGATCGTGTTCGAGCACGTCGCCCGGCGCGACCGACCCGGAGACGCAGACCCACTCGGCGACGTCCGCCGCGCCCGTTCGGAAGTCCGTAGCGAAGACGGATCCGTCGGCGCGCACGTCGCCGGTCACCGTCTTCACCAAGAACGTCGCCGCCGTCGGCTCGTCCTGCACCAGAACCGGTGCGTCGCCGTACGCCAGAACACCAAGCGACCATTGCCATCCGGTGCCCGAGTACAACAGCGTCGCGCCCATGTACGTCTGATTCCCGTCCGGCGCGCACCCGACACCCTCGGCGCTGCCCCACTCTCCCTCGCCGGCACCGCCGGGATCGTACGTGTGGTCCCACAGGTACGTCCCGTCCCCCGTCAGGCAGAACGCGAAGGCGTGCGAGTCCTCGTCGGTCTCCCACCAGCCGGCGACATCGCTCTCGCGTCCGACCGCGTGGATCTTCCAGTCCGGCCCGACGACGATATCGCGCAGCGACATGTACGGCGTGGCATCGGTCGTGACCGTCATGTTCCACTCGAGATTCAGGAGTGGATCGAACTTGACGATCTGTCCCGAGTTTGAGTCGAGCGCCCAGACCGATCCGACGATCTGCCCGTACTCGTCGACGTCGAGCGCCGTCACCTGCTCCGCGGCTCCGGCGGCGAGGTCGTAGACCGCGGAGGATTCGACGATCCCGTCCGACAGCCGGTGGCGGGCCATCAGCGTCGCGTCGATCCCGCTTGATGTGTAGTTCTTCGCGGCGTAGTAGCCGTCGGGGCCAAGCACTCCGCAGACGGCCTCGATGTTGTCCGTGTCCGGATTCGCCGTGTAGCCGCGCGTCCAGACGAAGCTCCCGCTGGTGAAATCAAACCGCCCGGTGAACCAACCGTCGAGCCAGAAGCTGCCGCAGACGTAGGCGTGCCCCTCGGCATCGACGTCGACGGAGTAGAGAACGATCCACGACGAGTCGCTGCTGTACGTCGAGACGTCTCGCCCGTCCGGCGACATCTTCGTCAGGAACCACCCCGGCCACGCCGTGCTCTCCGGAGGGGCCCAGATGCCCACGATGTACAGATTGCCGTCGGCGTCGGTGCACGCCGCCCGTGGATGGCAGTAAATGTCCGGCAGCTCGAAGATCTCGTGCCAGAGCCGCGTGCCGTCCGGGGCCCACTTCGTGACCATCGCTTGGCCGACCCAACCCGGGTCCTCGGTCTGCCACTCGAAGTCACCTACGGCGTAGACGTTGCCATCCGGATCGACGGCGATGTCGACGAGCTTCATCCACCAGACGTCGTAGGCGGGATCCTCGTAATTCGAGAACCGGGTCCAGTTCATGCCCGGGGCCCCCGTCGGATCGGGCGTCCGCTTCGTCTTCACGCACAGCTCGACCGAGTTCGCTGTCTCGTTCTGATACGGCGACCCATCCCGCGCGCGTACCTGGTAGCAATACGTCGTGCTCGGTTGCAGTCCCCAATCCACCAGCTGGCGCGACTCCTGCCACACCGACCACGTCCCGCGAGGATTCCCACTCGTCTCGGTGAAGAAGTACTCGACACCGCTCGGATCGATCGCCTCCGTCGCGACCATCCGGATGCTCCGCTCGCCCACCGCTTGCGGGTACACCTCGAATGTCATGGGGTCAGGATCCGGCACCGACCATTCGGAGGTCGTCTCGCAACGCGGTCCGAACCACACGCTTTCGTTCTGATTCGTGGTCTTGTCTCGGATGATCGCGCGGTAGCAGTATTGCGTCGTCTCTTGGAGCCCGACGTCCGTGTACTGGGGGCTGTCCTGCCACCCACTGTCGTCGCCGCCAGGGTTGCCCGTCGTCTCCTCGAAGTAGTACTCCACTCCGTTCGGATCGATCGCAACGCCCAGATCTGTCGAGATCTCGCCGGGAGCGGACTCGTACGGCCAGACCGGCCAGCAATGAACTGCGCAAGCGGGCGGAGTGGTATCCAGCATCGTCACGCAGACCGTGTCGGACCACGCCGTCTCCTGTCCGAAAGAGTCCCGTGCCTTCACTCGGTAGCAGTACTCCGTCCCGTCTACGAGATCGGTGTCGGAGTAGGTTCGGGCCGTCTGCCACCCGCTGTCGTCGCCGCCCGCGTAGCCAGTGGTCTCATCGAAGAGATACTCCACAACGCCGCCCGGGTCGGACGCCTCGGTCGCCGTCATTCCGATTGACGTCTCGTCCGTGCAGACGGGCTCCGATTCCCAGGTCATCGGGTTCGGATTCGGGGGCAGGTGATCGATCTGCGCGCGATACATGAACAGGTGCCCGTAGGCGATGTGAGGGAAGCCGGCCGAATCGAGGGCGAGGTCTGTATCGTAGTACATGCGTGCAATCGTCTCGGGACTCCAGCCCGAGCCTTCGTTCAGCGCATAGACGGCTTCACTCCCCGTGTTCTCGTAGGAGAGATGCAGATGCCCGTCCGCATCCATCTTGAGGGAGACCGAGGACCCCGAATCTGCTTCGGCGATCTCCTCGTGGTGCCAACCCGTCGCGTCGCGGTGCGCGTACAGGAGGGAATATGGGCCTTCGACGCCCGATCGTGCACTGAAGGCGACATGGGGGTTGTCGTCTCCATCCACCACAAGCGAGGTCCGGCTCATCTGGCTCCAGGTGACGCCCCCGAGTTCGGTCCCCACGTTGACCGCGACCCAAGCCCCCGAGGCCTTGGTAGCATACATGAGGTATGAGGAGCGTTTGAAGGCGACACAAGGAGCCCCGCGCTGTCCAAGGCGAGGCTGAAGTTCCAGCACGAGGTCAGACCGGCAATGGGTTCGGACACCCAGAGGCCACCGATCTTGGTCGCGTACGTGGCGGCCCCACCGTTGCTATATGCGACGTGCGGAACGCCGCCACCATCGAGAGCCAGCGAGAGAGGCGCCTCGGACCCAGTGCCGATCGGTTCGATCGTCCATCCTCCTGGTCCCCGCACGGCGTACTCGATGAGGCCACTCGAGGCGTCAACGTAGGCGATGTGCGGGTTGCCGCCACTGTCCACGCTGATTGACGTGTACTTCCCGGTGTCCGCCTCGCTTTCGACGATCTCCGTCTGCCAGTCGCTGCCGTCCCAGAAGGCGTAGCGCAGATCCCGTTGACCGTTGACGGACCCCCAGTCGTAGTAGCTGATGTGCGGATGGTCTGCGCTGGACAACGCAATCGAGACGTACTTCGGGACGTTGTAGATCTCGTCGGCCTTGTCGATGAGCCAGTTCGAGCCGACGGCGACTGGAGCCGCGCAGGCGACAGCGAGGCCTGTGACGAAGACCAGCGCGATCCGACGAAGGCAATGGGCGTCTGTTCGTGCGCCACACGCCGACTTCCGCAGCATCGGCCAACCACAACTCCGCCCCAACCCTCCGTGTCCCATTGATCCGATAGAAGTATACGGCACATGGCTGAATCGACCAGGTTCGTGGAATGCGCGGACGATCGCTGTGGGAACGCCGCTGCTCGGCTGACTACTCCCTGCGCAGCCGCACCACCAACACCGGCGGGATCTCGGGATAGTGATCCCACGAAAGCGGGCCGCGGGCGTTCGACGGATCGGTGAACGCGGTCTCCTCGAGGCCGTCGACGGCGAGG
Organism: uncultured Thermotogae bacterium; assembly: GCA_964608345.1. Lineage (GTDB taxonomy): Bacteria > Bipolaricaulota > Bipolaricaulia > UBA7950 > UBA9294 > JANQEA01. The sequence goes on along the minus strand of CAZSNG010000027.1, from coordinate 24,376 downwards.
CCGTGGCGGAGGAACGGTTCCAGCAAGAGATGCAGCGGCCGGTGGAAGTACGTCTGCGGCACGGGCTGGTCGGGAATGCCGATCCCTTTGGCGGAGAACGGCGTCATGTACCGCTCGACCTTGACGGTCCGAACGGTGCGCAGATCGCCTTCGCGATCCTCATGCTCGGCGACCATGCGCGTGCTCGGGTTGTTGAAGGATGGATGCATGATCGAGAAGACGAACCGTCCACCGGGCGCCAGCAACCGGGGCAACACCTCGGCAAGCGGTTCGATCTCTTCCATGTCCATGATCGCCATCGTGCAGACGGCGGCATCGAACCATCCCTCGCCGAGCGCCAGCATCGCGTCCCGATCGGTCGCATCGAGCACGTGATAGTCGATCCGATCGGCGTGCTCGACGGTCCGCGCCCGTGCGCACTCGACGAACGACTCGGAGAAGTCGAACGCGACGACGGTCGCCCCGAGCTGCGCCATCCGGCGGGTGAAGGCGCCGTTTCCGCAGGCGACGTCGAGGACCGTCTCGCCCGATTCGATCCCAAGCAGCCGCTCGGTCGGCGGCGCGATCAGCGTCAGGTGGAAGTCGTTGCCGTCCTTGTAGTACTCGTCCCACCACTGCGCGTTCGTCTCCCACGCGGCTCGGACGTCATCGCTGGTCGGCTTCATCGCGCCTCCTCGCAGGCGATCAGGTTACCCGGCCTTGGGGCGTCTCCCAAGGCGAACGTGCAGCTCGAACGCCGCGCCGGACCGATCGAGCGGCTCGATCGACCACGCAATGCCGGTCAGCCGGTCGAGGAACGTCCGATCGTGGCTGACGAGCAGCAGCCCGCAGGCGCAGTCGTCCAGCGCCTCTTCGAGGCACTCGATCGACGGCAGGTCCATGTGGTTCGTCGGCTCGTCCATCACGATCAGGTGGGGATGCAGCGCGAGCTTCGTCGCCAGCAGCAGCTTGCGAACCTCCCCGGGGCTGGGAAGCGCTGAATCGAGGACGCGTCGTGGGTCGGACCCAAGTCGACCGACCCACCCCATGATCTCTCCGAGCCGCGTTCCAATGACGGCGCGAGCGGCGGCGTGAATCGCCACCGAATCCTCGGCTGTGATCTCCTGCGGCACGTAGATCACCCGGTCCGACTCCAGCGTTGTCGCCTCCACGATTCGGCGCACCAGCGTGCTCTTTCCGCAGCCGTTCGGCCCGACGAGCGCGATGCGATCGGACGGCTGCATCAGCAGATTCGGGAAGGTCAGCAATCGCCCCTCGCCGAGTGCCAACGTTCCACCGCCCATTCGGATCAGTGCGTTCCGCGATGATCGCTCTCCCCGGATTCCGATCCCAAGATCCTCCCTTCGCAACAGCGGTCCGACGTCCTGGGCCGCCTTCGCCTGGGCGATCCGGCCATCGAGCTGCCGCAGACGCTTCCCGGCCCCCGAGTCGGAGACACGCGCCGCGTAGGCCTTCTGCCTGGCGTCGCTGTCGCGCGGGTTCATCCCACGCAGAGACTTCGCCTTCTCGCCGATCTCCTGATGCCCCTGCCGTACGACGCGTTCCTGCGCGAGCCTCCGTTCCTCGCTGCGAGCCTTCGCACGCTGCTCGCGGAGGATTCGGTCCGCGGCAAGGATGCCTTCGCGCGCGGCGGAGTAGCCGCCCGAGCGCAGCTCCGCGCGGGGAGGGAGGACGAACAGCGAGCGCGTGCACAGCCCGTCCAGCAGCGCGCGGTCGTGGCTGACGAGCAAGCCGATGCCGCGGAAGGCGCGAAGCGCGCCGATCACGCGTCGGCGTGCCGCCGCGTCGAGATGGTTCGTCGGCTCATCGACCGCCAGCAGCGTCGGGGCGCGCCACAACGCCGCCACCAGCTGGGCGCGCTTGCGCTCCCCGTGGCTCAGCGTCGCCCAGCGCATCAGGTAGTCGTCCTCGACGCCAAGCTGACCGCGCCATCGGTATGCCTCGCCGTCGGTCGCGCTGAGGAACGATTCGAGTACGGACGGTGGATCGTCGGTCCGCTGCGGACAGTAGACGCCCAACGACGGTGCATCGATCGATCCCCCGCGAGGCGCCAGCTCGCCACAGGCGAGCCGCAGAAGCGTCGTCTTGCCGGAGCCGTTGGAACCGACAATCCCCGTCCAGCCGTTGGATAGGCCGAATTGCAGCTCGTCGAACAGGTCGCACGGCCCGGCGTGGTATCCGAACGACACACGATGAAACGTGAGCGAAGCCAAGGTCCCTCCTGGAGCTTCTGCTGACGTTCGCGCGGCACGTGTTAAGGTCGTTCGAATGTGAAGGATGGATACGAGCAATCCGCGCGAACGCATTCGATGAGTCGTGACGACTCCCCGGAATACCGGTTCGCTGTCTGAAAGCGGATTACTCGGTCATGCAGTCCTCCCTGCTCGCACGGCGGGTCGAACGAAGAGTAGGCGACGCGGCCGCGTCGGTCAAGCGGGTGTCCGGATGCTACGTCGCCGTACCCTCGATCAGGAGTCCCATCTGACACAGCTCCCGTCTCCGACGGAAGCCGAGTCCTTCCGCCGCGGCGGACACGGCGGGCATCCACCGCGGGGCAATCATCGTGATCTTCCGCCCCGGGTTCAGTCGAACCGCCTCGCGCAGCAGGTCGCCGACAAGGAAGGTCGAGAGGTCGGGTCGACGCGGGTCGAGGCGGATCCGCAGCTCGGTCACGTCGCGATCCGCTTTGGAACTGAGCAGCTCGCCCGTGCGATCGGATCTCCTGTCGCAGCGTCGCGGAAGACGTACCGCCCGATCGTACGGTTCTGCACGCGCAGGAAGATCGGGTAGAAAGCGTGTGCGATCGCCGGCTGCCGGTATCGTCCAACCTCGATCGGGTCGTATCGCGCGGTTGCGTCCGGAGTGATACGCTTCGCCAGGTCGCATCGCGTCCGCCAGTCGAACGGGTCAAGATGGCTGCGCACGTATCCCTCCGGGAGCGCGAGCGGTTCGGGGACTGAGCCCGGCTGGATCTCGTAGTGCGACGTCAGGTCGTGCGGCAAGCGGAGCGGTCGGACGGACACCTACACCTCCTCGGGCGAGCTCCGCGATGATGGGAGAGGCCGCCAGCGGCCACAAGCCTCGGCGCTCGCTTCCGCCGGAGGATGGAAGAATCGAAACGGTGAGACCCATGCGATCGAAACGATGCGTGTTGCTCGCTCTCCTCGGAGGGCTGCTGGCGGTTGCCTGCCTCCCCGGTTGCGTCCCCTTCCTGGAGTGGATCGGGCTCGGACAGCCGGGGGCAGGAGAAGCGCCGGATCTGTCCTGGTTCTTCAGCCGCGGGGAGTGCGTCGAGCGCGACCCGGTTCGATTCACTGCGGTGCCAGCCGATCCGGACGACCTCAGCCACATCTACCCGCTCGGCCTGATGACCGGCTCGCACGTGACCCCGGTCGACCATCAGTACTACTACTGGGCGTCGCTCGACGTCCCCGTCGAACGGCACACGGTCCATTCGCCGGCCGACGGCGTCGTCGTCGAGGTCGGATACCAGCCACCCGACTACCGCGTGATCATCGAGCACTCGTGCGACGTCTACACGATCTGGATCCACCTCGAGCAGCTCGCCGGACCGCTGGCCCGGCTAGACGGCGCGATCTCATCCAGCCGGCCGCACTACGAGCGGATTCCGGTCTCGGCGGGCGAGCTCATCGCGTACGACGGCGCGACGAACGGCTTCGACTTCTCCGTTCATGACGCTCGAGTGGTGTTGCCCGGCTTCGTGCGACCGGAGACGTACGCCGCCGAGCCATGGAAGGTCCACACCGTCGATCCGTACGACTACTTCGACGAGCCCGCCCGAAGCCGACTGCTGGCGAAGAACGTCCGCCAGGTCGAGCCGCTCGGCGGGAAGATCGATCACGACGTCCCCGGACGGCTGATCGGCAGCTGGTTCGTCGAGGGGACAAACGGCTACGCGGGGATCGTCCAGCAGTCCGGTCCGGTCGCTCCCGGACAGCAGATCGGCTACTGGAGCACACATCTCGCGATCGCGCCGGACGCGATCGATCCGAGCGCGATCATCGTCTCGATGCCGTCGTTCGGCGACCACCGGGCGCAGGTGGCGATCGGCACCCTCACGCCGCATCCGGCCGACGTTTCCGTAGCCACCGGGCTCGTCAAGTATGAGCTCGTCGGCTGGGCGTACGTGCGCGAATCGACCGGTGAACACTGGGGAGCCACATCGTGGACGGCCTACGACGACATCATCGTCGAGGTGTATCCACAGCACGTCGACGGGACCGTCCTGTTCCAGCTGCTGGACGATCACCGGCTGAAGCTCGAGGCGTTCCCCGGCCTGCGGGCCGATGAGGTCTCCGGGTTCACGGACGACGCGACGATCTACGAGCGGTAGTCGGCGCGATGCCTCTTGTAGGCATCGCGTGCTACAGCTCCAACCCCAAGCTGTGGTAGTGGAGCCGCTTCGTGAAGCCGTTGCGCTCCGCGGCCTCGGTCACGTGGGTCATCCAGTCGGGGATGAAGAAGTCCACACGTCGGCCGGGACCGCGTGCGAGCGCACGGTCGAGCTGGTACGCGACCAGATAGTCGGCGAGCTCCGGACACGCGGGATCGACGATGGCGCGGATCGAGTTCACGCCCCCTTCCTTCTTCGGAACCTCGTACCTCGCCACGGCGACCAGCTGCCCGCCGTCCGTCCGGCGAAGACCGACCACCTTCCTTTCGCGCCGCATCAGCAGCGTCAGAAGCGGGACGATCGGCCGCACGAGAAGCGGAGGACGGTATCGACCGAGCACCACCGGCTCGTATCGGGTCAGCTCGGGTGGGTTGATCCGCCTGTCGAGCTCGTAGCGCACGCGCCAGCCGTTGGAGGACCGAACGGGCTCTTCGGCGAACCCTGCAGGGCGCACCGGGACTTCAGGCTCCTCCTTCGTGTCGGTCTCGAACTCGACGATGCCGCCGTAGTGCTCGAAGCCGAGGCCCGTATACAACGAATACGCCGGAACGTTCCGGGAGATCACGCCAAGACTCACCTTCTCCGCTCCACGGTCGTGCAGATCCTCCAGAGAACGCGCCAACAACCGACGGGCAATGCCCTTCCTGCGATGCTCCGGAACGACCCCGACCACGCCAACCTCCCAGAGGGCGGTCGTCCCGTGTCGTTGTGTCATGACCACGCCGGCGATCTCTCCGTCCTCTTCCCACACGAATCCGCGAAACAGATCGCGCAACGTCGGGGAGAACACCTGGAGGAGCCGAACGATCGGCCAGAGCCGACGCAAGCTGCGAACCATCCGGATGATGTCCTCCAATTCGTCCTGGCGAAGACTCCACTCGGGGTTCTCGGGGTACTGGAACGTACGGGGAACAACGTCGGCGATCACGGAGAGGTCGCCCGGGAGCTTCAACGGTCGCATCGGCATGTCAGCGCCTCCTCAGAATGTTCTGATCCGTATGTCGCCGGTCAGGTCCGAATCGTTCAACCGAGGGACGACCACGAACGACTCCTATCGGGAGATGGCGTCACGGTACGCGGATCGCAGGGCTTCCTCAACATCGACGGAGAACGCGACGAGCAGCACGCGATCGAGCGTTGAATCCTCCCGAAGGAAGTCGGCCGTCGTGCGAACGGCGATCGCGCCGGCCCGGTCGATCGGGTACCCGTAGATGCCGCAGCTGATCGCCGGGAAGGCGATCGACCGGACGCCCTTCTCGGCCGCGAGGCGAAGCGATGTACGGTAGCAGGATGCCAGCAACTCGGGCTCGCCGTGGGTGCCGCCGTGCCAGACCGGTCCGACCGTGTGAATCACGAACGACGCGGGCAAGCGGTGTCCCGCCGTGATCCGCGCCTCACCGGTCGGGCAACGCACGCCGGGGCTCAACTCGGGAACCCGCCTGCAGTCTTCGAGGAGACCCGGCCCGGCGGCCCGATGGATCGCCCCATCGACGCCACCGCCACCGAGCATCCTCTCGTTCGCCGCGTTGACGATCGCGTCGATGTCCAATGCCGTGATGTCGCCTCGTACGATCTCGATTCGGTTCATGGGGCCAGCTGGCAACTTGGGCAGACGTAGCACGAGCCGCCGAGGTAGGAGATCTTCTCGATCGGGGTACCGCACTCGGGACACGGACGGTCCTTCGCCCTTCGATCGAGGATTGGGATGTACCGGCCGGGCGCTCCGTACAGGTCCGTTTCCGTGTCGCGACCGCCCTGCTCGACCGCGGACGCCATCGTCGTCACGATGGCGCTGTGCAGCTTCTCCCTCTCCACGGAGGACAGCTCGGGGACCTTCCGCTTCGGTGACAGCCTGGCGCGAAACAGGATGTCCTGAAGCATGCCGTTGCCGATGCCGCAGACGTTCCCTTCGTGGACGAGGAATGCCTTGATCGGCTTGCGGCTCCAGTCGCCGCTGCCGTCGAGGATCTCTTCGAACCGATCCGGTGTGAACGCCTCATCGAGCGGGGAGATCCCCTGCGTTCCGGCGTACGGATGGGCGGCCAGCTCCTCCGCGGTCAGCACCAGGAAACCACCCCACGCTTGGATCGTCGCAACCAGCTGCCCACCGTCCTCGAACGCAATGGCTCCGTGGACCTTCTTCGGCGGCTCTTCGTCCCCACGGAGGTGGCGAATCCGTCCGAACATCTCCCCGAGCAGAAAGACGTCCCCAGAGTCGAGCGCCGCGAAGATCCACTTCCCGTTCGCGGCGACCCCAGCAATCCGGCGATCGACGAGCCTCGCCTCGTACGCGCCCAGATCGTCGTTGAGGAACATGAGCTTCGGCCGATCGACGGCGATCGAGATCCCGTCGATCCGGAGTCCGACCAGAGCCTCGCGGATCTGACCCGCAATGGTGACGATCTCGGGCAACTCGAGCATGCGAACCTCCGCGAGCAGTCTACACACCGCGACACGGACCGCCCAGCAATCTCAGGCCGTCGCAGCGGTCCCCAGCTCGCGTCCGAGCCGCTCGGCCTCGGCAAGAAACTCGGGAAGCTCGGCGATCGGGATGTCCTTCCCGGTCTCGGGATCGTAGGTCTGTACTGTGATCGCGCGCGCGCGACTCCCGGAGAGGCCCGCGATTCGGTCGAGCCACGCGACCATCGAGCCGAAGTACTGCCGATACCCGATCAGGAGCACGAACTCCTTGCCGCCGAAACACCGGTCCGAGACGATCGCCTCGAGCCGATCGAACAGCGCCTTCAGCTGCGAGGTCATGTAGCCCCAGAACATCGGCGTCGCCATCACGACGACGTCCGCGTCACAGAACGCCGGGTAGACCGGCTGCATGTCGTCGTCGATGACGCAGCCTCTTCCCTCAGCGCACTGCATGCACGCCCGGCAGTGCTCGATGTGCATGTCGATCGGGCGGAAGTGCGTGACCTCGTGCGCGCCAGTGTTGCTCAGACCCTGCAGGAACCGCTCGGCGAGCGTGTCCGTGTTCCCGCCCGTCCGTGCGCTCCCATGCAACACGACGACCTTCATGCGAATCACCTCGCCGTCGAGTCTACTGATTCATCCGTCTCGACGCCGTCTCGCACTCACGTCTTGGCGTCCTTCCGAAGCGCCCACGCGGTCCACATCGCGGCGGCCAGGTCGACACCGCCGAACAGCAGCAGGATCGGCTTCACGAGCCCGGCAACGACGAACCCCGCGAAGAAGAGGATGACCGATGCCCGTGCGACGACCGACCAACGGAAGAAAGCCGTCATCTCCGCTCGTGCCGCCTGGATGTCGTAGTACGCGAGCAGGACGATCAGCATCCCGACGACGCGGATCCAAATGCCCGTTGCGGCGGGAAGTCCGAACCAGCCGATCAGCGTGTTGGGGGCGATGAGGAGGAAGAGGCCGAGAACGACGAGGTAGGCGGCGAAGATCACCAGAGTCCGTGCGGCTTTGCTCATGACACACCTCCCGGAACTCCTCAGCGTGCCGCAAGCGGCGTTCGGACGTCAAACCCTGCGCAAGCTGGAACAGCACGCATGCAGGAAGAATCGGGCGAGAGTCTTTGTGCCAAGGGGAGGAATCATGTTCGACCGTCGCTGGCTTCGAAGGATCGGCTCAATTGCTTGCGCTGTCGGGCTCGCCGTGATCGCGGTGTCCGCTTCTGCGGCGGGCCAAGAGGCCGACTACCCGTTCGCCTTCGGAACGCTCACGAGAACCCAATCCGGGCCGGCCGTCCAGTCCGGACCCGGCGTGATCCAGACGCTTCTTCGTCTGGCGTTCAATGAGGAGTACACGTTCGAGCAAGCGGATGCACTGGCAGAAGCTGTCGGCCTACTGATCGGAGACGACGTCCCGCCTGGGACGATTCTCCAGGTCTCGAAGGATCTGCTGGCGGAGCTGACTCCGACCGATCTCTTGAGTGCGCTTGAGGAGCTCGGACAGCGGATCATCGACGGCGAACCGCCGGGGCAAGTGGCCAACGACCTCCTCGGCCGCGGCAACGGAAACGGAAACGGCCGAGACAACCATGAGAACAACGGCAATGGCAACGGCCCGAATGGCCCGGACGACGACGTAGACGACCCCGGCAACAACGGCAACGGAAACGGCAACTCCGGCGCCGCTCCCGGCAACAACGGCAATGGCAACTCCGGTGACGATCCCGGCAACAACGGCAATGGGAACGGCAACGGAAACCCCGGGAACGGAGGATCCTAGAGCAGGGACCATCCAGCTTCGGACATGCGGAAGACCCTTGGGAAGCGAGGCCCCGTAAGACCGCCTACAAGATCGGTCTTTCGGGGCTTCCGCATGTCTCGCCGTCGGGCGCACCCGAGCAGCGCCTGATGGAGACTGCTCTCGGGCTAGCCTCCGGCCGGCTCGATGGCCGGCTCGTTGAGTTCCACCATTCCGCCGCAGCCGCCCTGGCTGATCGGCGTGTTGCAGAGGCCGCGATAGCAGGAGCCTTCGGTGGTGAGCCCGTAGGGAGTCGGGCTGAGCCCCCGGGACTCGAGTTCGGCCGCAAGGTAGTAGTCCGGCCGCGCGAAGCGGAACCACTCGTGAACGCTCGCTTGAACCTCTTCGACCCCTGAGTCGAGATCCAGGATCAGGTGTGCAGCCAGTCCCTTGCCGCTTCGAATGATGTTGCAGGCCTGCCCCTCGTCATTCTCGCAGCAGCACTTGAACGCGAGATTGCCGTCGCAGCACGGTGCGACGAGGGCGGACAGTGCGTCGACATACCGAGGCTCGTCCTCGACGAGCGGAACGATCGTGTACCACCACTCGATAGACTGAGGCAGCGAGTGAAGGGACAACGGGATTCCGTACGCCGTCTCCGTTCCTTCCACCGGGATCAATTCGCTTCGGATCTCGGCGAGCAACGCGTCGTCCTTCTCCTGACCAAAGCCGAACACCACAACGGCTGCCAATACCACGACGGCCAATCCGATCATCCAGTTCATTCTTCGTTCCCTTCGGCGCACTCGACGGATCATGAGAGGCAAGCCCCCTGGTCTAACTTGAATAGTTGATCCATTTTACCACATCGCCTACCCGAGAGCACCTCCGTGTGACCTGGTGCCCGGCCGGCGCTACCATCTCGGAGGGCACCTCGACGGTGCCTACAGACGGTCACGGGCAAAGGAGAGGCATGGAACTGGCGATCCTCTTAGCACTGTGCGCCGGAGCGACGTGGGCGATCGGGATGACGGCCGCGAAGCCCGCGTTGCGTCACATTGACGTCCTCTCGTACATGATCGGCCGGTGGGCGCTCGTCATTCCGCTCGCGCTCGCCTATGCCCTCCTGACAGGCACGCTGGCCTTCCCGAGCTGGGGACCCGTCGCCTGGGCGGCGCTCGCTGGGGTGATGGACGCAACGCTCGGCGGCTTCTTCTTCCTGATGGCGCTGCGGCGTACTCCCGCATTCCAGGCCACGACGCTGGCGAGCACTGCACCGCTCTGGGGCGTCACGACCGCGATCCTCGTCCTCGGCGAGCCGGCCCGATGGCAGGTCTTCGTCGCGGCCGCTTGCGTCGTCTGCGGGGCGTACTTCCTCGTCGGTCGCCGGATGAGCATCCGAAGCCACGTGACCGGGTCGCTGTTCGCGCTGCTCACCGGATTCCTCTGGGGCGTCGCCGAGACCGTTCCTTCGAAGCTGGCCTTGGACGGCGGTCTACCACCGGCGTCGCTCCTGCTCGTGTTCTCCGGCGCCGCCCTGGTGGCATTGGTGGGGATGACCCCGCTGCTTCGCTCCCGATTCCCGAGGCACATCGAAGGCCGCGGCGTGGGCTTGACCATCCTCTCCAGCCTCGGGGGAGCGTTCCTCGGATGGATCTTCTGGCTCACGAGCCTGAACCTCGCCCCAGCGAGCGTGATCTCTCCGATCCGCGGATCGACGCTCGTCTTCGCGCTGCTGTATTCCGTGCTCTTCCTGCGCGAGCGACCGAGCCGGCGTGCGGTCGTCGGGGTGTTTCTCGTTCTCGCCGGTGTCGTCCTCGTCTCACTCGGCTAGGGCATCTTGGCGGGACCTTCGTTTCGCGCTACGGTGAATAGGCGCACTAGCCGAATCTAGCATCACAAGGAGATGGGAAAGCATGACGGAATTCTTGTCGTTTCGGAAGCTGTACGCACCGGTGATGATCCAGATCCTCTTCTGGATCGGGGTTGGAGTCTGTTTCGTCGAGGGGATTGGGATGATCGCAACAGGCGGGAGCTTTCGAAGCTTCCTCGGCGTCCTCAATGGACTTCTTGTCCTCGTCGTCGGGCCGATCGCCGTGCGCGTCATCTGCGAGCTGCTTGTGGCGGTCTTCGGGATTCACGAGTCGCTCAAGGGGCAAGGAGAGCCGTAGAGGACGGCGATCTCCACAGCATCCAGAGGAGCTGCATTGAGCCGGCGCTACGGGTCTCTGCCGTCGCGCGAAACGTGCCCCAAGCTTGCCCATGGTGTACGTTCTTCGCGGAGAGTACACTTGCCGCGGATGAGCCTGCAATTCAACTACGAGGAGGGGGTCCGTATGAACCAACACGCATGGAACAAGGCCGCCTTCGCCCCATCCGAGTTCTAGGGCTCGCCTGCGGCTCCACTCCTCGATGTTATGCAGCCCGATCCGTGTGCGGATTCTGGCGTCACGTCGAGTCGACTCCAATCTTGCGCAAAGGAGATCCATGAGCATGAGCGCAGCACTAGTGGTTGTCGATGTGCAGCCCGTCTTCCTCGATGGGCACGACTTCCGAACGATCGATGGGAACGATCTGGTCGCGAAGTGCCGGGGCTTGATCCAACGGGCACGTGAGGCGAACGTCCCGGTGATCTTCGTCCGACACGCCGATGACGATGACATGCCGGAGGGGACAGTACTGGAGGCAAAGGACGTTCACCCGGATCTGAAGCCCCTCCCAGACGAGACGATCGTTGATAAGGTCTTCGGCAGCGCCTTCAAAGAGACGAACCTAGACGAGGTACTCAGGTCGAAGGGAGTCGAACGCCTGGTCGTCTGCGGACTCTCCACGTTCGGCTGCGTCGAGGCGACGATCCTCTACGCCAAGCTGTACGGCTACGACGTCGCCGTGGTCGGCAATGCCCACGCAGGAGATCACACCGACACCTTCCCGACGTCAAAGGGGATTCCGATCTTCGAGCGAGCGTGGGAGAAGGGCGGGATCCAGGTTCTCGGGCCGGAGGAGGATCCATTCCGCGCCGATAGGTAGGCAACTGCCCCGGAAGCTACACGCCGAGCCTCTCAAGACGCCGGCTGAGGGGCTCGGTTTCGTTGACGACAGGACCTATTCGGCGATTCCGGTGATGGCGTCGAGGAGCCGCTCGACCTCGTCGATCGTGTTGTAGTGGTTGATCCCGATGCGCACGAGGCCGCCTGACTCGGTCAGGCCCAGACGCTCGATGACGTGGACCGCGTAGAAGTCGCCGTTCCAGACGAAGAACCCTTCGTCGCCGAGGCGCTGTGCCACCCCGTCCGGTGAGTGGCTGTCGAGCGTGCATGAGACGACCGGCATCCGTTCGTCGGCGCGCCCAGGATCGGTGATCCCGTAGATCCGAACGCCGGCGATCCGGTGGAGTCCGGCGATCAGCTTCTCGGTGAGCCCTTGCTCGTAGGCTCGAATGGCCGACATCGCCGCATCGATCTCCGCCCGGCGGTCCGTGCCGGTCGGCTCACCGAACCGGCGGCCGACCGTGGCGAGGTAGTCGACGGCCGCCGCCGCTCCGGCCATCGCCTCGAAGTTCCCGGTGCCCTGCTCGAACTTGTCCGGCGGGCCGTCCCCGACAGGGAGCACCTTGAACGCCGGCAGCCGATCGAGCAGCTCGTACCGACCCCACAGAACGCTGAGGTGCGGCCCGAAGAACTTGTACGCCGAGCAGGCGAGGAAGTCGGCGTCCAGCGCCTGGACGTCGATCGCCGCATGAGGTGCGAACTGGACCGCATCGACGTAGAGCAGCGCACCGGCCGCATGAACCCAGTCCGCGATGCGCCGGATGTCATTGACGGTGCCAACGGCGTTCGACGCCGCGCCGACCGCGACGAGGCGCGTCCGATCGTTCAGCGTGTCGCGCAACGACGTAAGGTCGAGAGTGCAGTCGGCCGGGTCAAAGTCGATGACTCGGACGACAACGCCACGGTCTCGGAGCGCCATCCACGGCGCTACGTTGCCGTCGTGGTCGAGGTTCGTCACCACGATTTCGTCTCCCGGCGAGAGTGTTCGGCCGAATGCCCGGCTGAGGTTGAACGTCAGCGACGTCATGCTCGGGCCGAAGACGACCTCCTCGGGACGTCGCGCGTTGACGAAGTCGGCCAGCGTGGCGCGGGACGCAGCGACGATCTCGCCGCTGCGTCGTGAGAACTCGAATCGACCGTGCACGTTGCTGTTCGCCTCGACGTAGTAGCCGGTCATCGCATCGATCACCGACCCGTGCACCTGCGTCCCGCCGGGCCCGTCTAAGAACGCGATCGGTCGACCTTCGAGTGTTCGCTGCAGCGCAGGAAACTCCGCTCTCAACTCCATCACGCCGTCGTGGGTCAGTGCCATTCCGCCTCCTCGATGACGCCCATTCTAGTCGCCAGATGCGGTCTTCGCCTCTCGCTGGTTGACAAGCGGCGGCACAGAAGATATCGTTAGCCACCTAATGATTAGCAAGCTGACAGTAAGGTGGCTGAGCAAATGACCGAGAACCCGCACAAGACGCCAGAGCTGGCCGTCGGTCAGGCGATGATCCAGGTCTGCCGGCTGGCAGGCGAACGACTGCGCGCGAAGATGGAGAAGATCGGCCTGCACCGAGGACAAGGGTTCGTGCTGATGCACCTGTGGCACGACAACGGCATGTCCCAGAACGAGATCGCCCGAGCGAAGCACGTCAGCCCGGCGACGGTGACGAACATGCTGAAGCGGATGGAGCGCGACGGATGGGTGGAGCGCCGACGCGACTCGAACGACGAGCGCGTCGTTCGCGTGTTCATCACCGACAAGGCACGAGCGCTGCACGACGAAGCGCGGACGTCATTCCATGAGCTCGACGACGAGGTCACCGAGGCGTTGACCGCCGACGAGAGAGCGACGTTTCACGCGCTACTGTTGAAAGTGCACGCGCGCCTCCTCGAGCGCTCGCCCCACGGCTCCCATCCGCCGTTCCCGCACTCCGGCGACGCCGGGCCGAAGGGCGGTCGCCGGTGAGGTCGATCTTCCGGCTGTTTCGCTATCTGAGACCGTACCGCTGGCAAGCGATCGTCGCGCTGGTCCTGCTGCTGGGCATGGTCGGAAGCGATCTCCTGATTCCTCGACTGACGCAGCGGATCATCGACGAAGGCATCGCGACAGGAGACCTGCGGGTCGTGCTCACCACCTCGCTGTTGATGCTTGCCGCCGCACTGCTCGCGGCGCTGTTCGCGCTGGGCAACAACTTCTTCTCGGTCCGCGTCGCCCAGAGCTTCGCCCACGACGTCCGAAGCGGATTGGTGCGACGGGTCCAGTCGTTCTCGTTCGGCAACCTCGATGAACTCCGGACCGGCGGCCTGATCACGCGCTCGACAAGCGACGTTCACATGGTCCAGATGATCGTGATGATGTCGCTTCGCATCCTCACACGCGCGCCGATCTGGATCATCGGCGCCGTAGCGATGCTGATCATCACCAGTCCTCAGCTGGCGCTGATGATGGCCGCATTCGTGCCGATCATCGTGCTGTTCGTGTATTGGTTCGCGCGGAAGGCTCAGCCGATGTTCGCCTGGGTCCAGGAGCGGCTCGATCGGCTGAACACGGTCCTGCAGGAGAATCTGGCCGGGGTCCGTGTGGTCAAGTCGTTCGTGCGGGAGCGCCGCGAGATCGAGCGGTTCGACGACGCCAACCTGTCCCTGATGAACCAGAGCATCCGCATCATGCGGTTGGTGGCGATCCTGCTGCCGACGATGATGATGATCCTCAATCTCGGCGTGGCGGGTGCGATCTGGATCGGCGGCACCTCGACGATGGCGGGTGGAATGACCGTCGGGCAGGTCGTCGCGTCGATCAACTACCTGATGTTCGCGATGTTCCCGCTGATGATGCTTGCGGGGATGCTCGGGCCGATCGCCGCGGCCAACGCGTCGGCGCGTCGGATCCTCGAGGTGCTCGACGCATCGCCGGCGGTCGCCGAGCGTCCAGAGGCCCAGCCCCTGCGCAATCCGGTCGGCCGGATCGCGTTCGAAGACGTCTCGTTCGGCTACGGCGCCGATGGCGCCGAACCGGTGCTGTCGGGCGTATCGTTCGTGGCCGAACCGGGCGAGACCGTGGCGATCCTCGGCGCGACCGGCTCCGGGAAGTCGACGCTGATCCACCTGATCCCGCGGTTCTATGACGTTACCGGCGGGCGCGTGACGTTCGACGGGTCCGACGTCCGCGACCTGACGATCTCGTCCCTGAGAGAGAGCGTCGGCGTCGCGCTGCAGGAGGCGGTCCTGTTCGGTGGGACGGTCCGCGAGAACGTGACCTACGGGCGCCCCGATGCGACGGATGAGGAGCTCCGCGCCGCCTGCGATGCCGCGCAGGCGCTCGAGTTCGTCGAGTCGCTCCCCGAGGACTTCGACACGGTGATCGGCCAGCGCGGCGTGACGCTCTCCGGCGGCCAGCGTCAACGTCTGGCGATCGCCCGCGCCCTCGTGGTGCAGCCGAAGGTACTGATCCTCGACGACTCGACGAGCGCCGTCGACATCGAGACGGAAGTCAAGCTCCAGGATGCGCTCGACCGGCTGATCGCGGACTCGAAGCACGCGACAACGCGGTTCATCGTCGCGCAGCGGATCTCGACGGTACTGCTTGCCGACAAGATCCTCGTCCTCGACAAGGGCAGGATCGAGTCGTGCGGCACGCACGCCAAGCTCCTCGAGGCGAGCCCGATCTACGCCGAGATCTTCCTGTCCCAGCTGGGGGCTGGGACAGGGGGCAGTTCGCACAGCGAACTGCCGAACAGGCAGCTGGGAGCTGGGACAGGGGGCAGTTCACACAGCGAACTGCCGAACAGGCAGCTGGGGGCTGGGACAGGGGGCAGTTCGCGAAGTGAACTGCCGAACAGGCCGCTGAGCGCTGGGCCAGAAGGGAATTCGCTTGGCGAACTCCGAAGCTACCCGCCGACTGAAGGAGGTGAGTAGCCACGTGAGCGAACGTAACGGACATCACACACCGGAGAAGGCTCAGGGGCGGGCACGCATGATGCGCCCGGGACGAGGCGGCCACATGTTCGGCGGCGAGCGAGCCAAGGACACGCGAGGGGCGCTACGGCGGCTCCTCGGCTACATGCGGCCGTACCGGGCGACGCTCCTGCTCGTCTTCGCCTTGGCGACGCTCGGCACGGCGATGGCGCTCGTCGGCCCGTACTTGATGGGGCTGGCGATCGATCGGATCGTCGCCCGAGAGGCCTTCTCCGGCGTTCTGCGCATCGTCGGATGGATGGTCGCGACCTACGCGATCACGTGGATCTCCAACACCGGGCAGGGCGTGCTGATCGCAACGATCGCCCAGAAGGCGATGCGGCGACTACGTGCCGATCTGTTCGCCCGGCTGCAGCGTCTCTCCTTGACGTTCCACGACAGCCGGCGGTCGGGGGAGACGATGAGTCGGCTGACGAACGACATCGATGCGATCAGTCGCGTCCTCAGCCAGAACGTCACCCAGCTCTTCTCCGGCGTGTTGACGACGATCGGCATCCTGATCGTCATGTTCATCCTCAGCCCATGGCTCGCGCTGGCTTCGATGATCGTCCTGCCGATGATGTTCGGTCTCGTCGTCGTCGTCGGGAAGAAGACACGAAGCGCGTTCCGCGCCTACCAATCGAATCTCGGTGCGCTTAACGGAACGTTGGAGGAGACGTACTCCGGGCAGCGGGTCGTGATGGCGTTCGGCCAGGAGGAACGGGTGCTCGAACGATTCGACGAGCACAACGCCACCGTGCGACGGCTCGGAACCCAAGCGATGACCTACGCCCTGCTCATCATGCCGATGATGGGGATCCTGTCGAACATGAACATCGCCGTCGTCGCCGGGATCGGCGGATGGCTGACGATCCGCGGCGCCGTCACGATCGGCCTCATCGCCACGTTCATCATGTACTCGCGCCGGTTCGCCGAGCCGCTTCGTCAGCTCGGCGGGCTGTATAACCAGATCCAGCAATCGCTCGCCGGAGCGGAGCGGATCTTCGAGGTGCTCGACGAGGAGCCCGATCTCGTGGACCGGCCGGAAGCGATCGATCTTGCGGAGATCGAAGGCGATGTCACGTTCGACCGGGTCGACTTCTCCTACGTGCCCGACGTGCCGGTTCTGAAGGACGTGAGCCTGCACGCCAGCGCGGGCCAGACCATCGCACTGGTCGGTCCAACCGGGGCGGGAAAGACGACGATCGTCAACCTGTTGACGCGCTTCTACGACATCGACGCTGGCGCGATCCGCATCGACGGCGTCGACATCCGCGACGTCACGAAAGCATCGCTTCGCCGGCAGCTCGGCATCGTCTTGCAGCAGACCTTCCTGTTCGCGGAATCGGTGATGGAGAACATCCGGTACGGCCGCCTCGACGCGAGCGACGACGAAGTCATCGAAGCGGCAAAGCTGGCCAACGCCGACGGGTTCATCCGGCGGCTTCCGGATGGGTACGCCGCGGAGCTGTCCGAGCGAGGTGCGAACCTGTCCGAGGGCCAGCGCCAGTTGCTGGCGATCGCTCGAGCGATCCTCGCCGATCCGCGAATCCTCGTGCTCGACGAGGCGACGAGTTCGGTCGATACTCGAACCGAGGTACAGATCCAGCAGGCGCTCCACGAGCTGATGAAGGGACGGACGAGCTTCGTCATCGCCCATCGTCTCTCGACGATCCGCAACGCCGACCGCGTCGTGGTGATCGAAGACGGTGCGATCGTCGAGCAGGGGTCGCACGACGAACTCCTCGCCCAGCGCGGCGCGTACCACCGTCTCTACATGAGTCAATTCCGCGGGCAACAAGGCAGCCCAGGAGACCTGGAGGATCGGACCGAGAGGAGCATGCGATGAAACGGACGAACACCGCCGCGCTGGCATTGACGATCCTTGCCCTTGGCGTCGCCGGATGCGGGAACTTCCGCGAGCGTGCGCAGGAGGTGGAGGACCGCATTGCGGCCGCCGAGCACGACGCGACAATCGCCGAGACCGCGGCGGCCGAGAACACCGGGCGCCTACTTGAGCTTGAAGATCGGATCGATGCGCTCGAGACGGAGGTCGACCTGCTTCGAGCCAGGATCTCGTCGCTCGACGCGCCGGACGGACCTGGGGAACAGGACGAGGACCCGAATGGCGAGTAGCTTGAAAATAGGTCGGGTGTATTAGTACACTCATACGCTTGTCATGGCTCCGACACGAATTCTTGACAATCGGAAACGAAACTGATGAGACACATGAAGGAGGACACAATGAGAAGATGGACAGGAATCCTAGTTGCGCTCGTGCTCGTAGGAGTCGGGATTGCCGGCTTCGCCCAGTCCGACCTCGACCAATTCCCGGCCGGAACGACCAAGATGGTGTACCACGTGACCGCGGAGGACATCAGCGAGCCGCAGATCCTCGAGCTCGTCGTGACCGCTCATGACGACGGACGCTTCACGGTCCGGATGGTGACCGAGCAGACGGGAGACGAAGACGAGCTAGCGACCGGCTTCGGCTTCATCTTCGGCGCGGCGACCGTCTCGTCCGGCGCGGGTCACGACGTCAGCTACACGTCACTCGAAGCGCTGATGGACCAGCGCAGCCGCCTCCAGGAAGGGCAGGACTACATGCTGCCGAGCGGCGGCATGTTCACGAACATCGTCGGCTCGACGATCGCCGGCGTCTGGTGCCTCGAAGGAACCCTGGAGAACCCCGACGACCCGGATGTCCGTATGACGATTGCATTTGCCTTGTCGCATCCGGTCTACATCTCGCCGCTGATTCGCGCCGAGGAGCTTCGGGACGGGGAATGGATCGAGACGTTCGCTCTCGAGTTGATCGAGTACACCGTGACCGAAGGCGGTGGCTAGGGTGACGCTGCTCAAGATGGAGCGGATCACCAAGGAATACAAGCTCGGCAAGACGGTGGTCCGCGCCCTCCGAGGCCTCGACATGGAGATCGCGGCCGGGGAAGTCGTCGCGATCATGGGGCCCTCGGGCTCCGGCAAGTCGACGCTGATGCACATCCTCGGGGCGCTCGACACCCCGACGGAGGGAACAGCAACGATCGACGGGGCGGACCTTGCTCAGCTGAAGGAAGGCCAGCTGGTCTCCCTACGCGGCAGGAAGGTCGGTTTCGTCTTCCAGACGTTCAACCTGGTGCAGACCCTTTCCGCCCTGCAGAACGTCGAGCTGCCGATGATCTTCCAGGGCGTCCCGAAGTCGGAGCGTGCACGCCGGGCGAGGGATTTGCTGGCCCGCGTCGGACTCGCCGATCGCGTACGGCACAAGCCGAACGAGCTGTCCGGCGGCGAACGCCAGCGCGTCGCGGTTGCGCGGGCGCTGGCCAACAACCCGGAGATCATCCTCGCCGACGAACCGACCGGGAATCTCGATACCGAGAGCGGCTCCGCGATTCTCGGCCTGCTCAAGAAACTGAGCGTCGACGAGGGCAAGACAGTCATTCTGGTCACTCACGACCCCGAGGCGGCCGAGATCGCCGATCGGATCATCAAGCTGCGGGACGGCGGCGTGTCGGCCGGTGGCCTACACGTCACAGAAGGATCATCTGATGACCCTTCTGTGGTTGGCGCAGCCAACAACGTCTCCGGTACAGCAAGAAACGATGATGAGGCAGGAGGCGATGCCGATGCGTAAGTTCTTCGACTTCCTCCAGCTGGCCGGGCGGAGCATCATCCACCGGAAGATGCGCAGCTGGCTGACCGTCATCGGCGTGTTCATCGGAATCACCGCCGTGGTGGCGCTGATCTCGATCGGCCTCGGCTTGGAGAAGACGATCAACGAGCAGGTGTCCGGTGTCTTCGGTGTGGACAACTTCATCGTCATGAACGAAGACGCGTTCGGCGGCGGCCCGCACGGAGGAGACGCGGCCGAGTACGCGCTGGACCTGGATCTGCTGCGATCGATCGAAGGGGTCAAGGTCGCGGCGGCACTGCGAGAGCGGACCGGTTTCGTCCAAGGGCAGCCGGGCGCCGAGGGAGACACGCTTCAGGGGTTCCTTCCGGTGATGGGCTTGTCCTACGAGCTGATGACCGAATTCGCGTCGTTCACCGGCGAGCTCAAGGCGATGCCCGGCGGGCGGCTGTTCGAGCCGGGTGACGTCGAGGTCGCGGTGCTCGACTACGAGATCTCGCAGCGGCTCGGCGTCGATGTTGGCGACACGATCCTCGTCGCCGGCGACGGCGACAACGAATTGGATCTGACGATCA
Source organism: uncultured Thermotogae bacterium (assembly GCA_964608345.1). GTDB lineage: Bacteria > Bipolaricaulota > Bipolaricaulia > UBA7950 > UBA9294 > JANQEA01. The sequence goes on along the minus strand of CAZSNG010000027.1, from coordinate 4,600 downwards.
TTGGGATCATGGCGCCGCCCGAGGAAGAGGAGAGCGAGCCTGAGGGCGGATTCGGGATGGCCTTCAGCTCCGGTTCCGATGGGGACACGATCAGCGTTCCCTACGACACGATGGATCTCCTCTGGGGACCGGCCGACGACGTCCTCGTGACGCTGGTGCGGACCGAGCCCGGCTACGACGTCGACGAGGTCGCCGACCGAGCCGAAGAGGCCTTGCAGGACCGCGGCTCCGACATCTCCGCCGTCACGTACACCGACATCAGCGAGGCGATCGGCACAATGACGTCGACGATCAGTGCGTTCCTCGCCGGAATCGCCGGCATTTCGCTGCTGGTCGGCGGCGTCGGGGTGATGAACACGATGTTTACCTCGGTCCTCGAGCGGACGAAGGAGATCGGTGTGATGAAGGCGGTCGGTGCGAAGAACGGCCACGTCTGGACGATCTTCCTGATCGAGTCCGGGCTGATGGGTCTCGTCGGCGGTGTCGTCGGAACGTTGCTCGGGCTCGGCCTGAGCGCGGTGGCGTCGTCGTTTATCGGCCGGTTCTTCGAGATCGAACTCATCGTCGTGGCCAGCCCGATGTTGATCATCGTGACGCTGCTCGGCTCGTTCGCCCTCGGCGCCTTCGCCGGCCTCTGGCCCGCATGGCGTGCCTCGCGACTGCCCGTGGTCGACGCGCTGCGCTACGAGTAGCAGTCCCGCCGAAAGGATTGGGTACGGCGGGGGCGCGCTGCGCGGATCGGACGCAGCGCGCACGCGGAGAGGATCCAACGGAACGTGCGGCGGGGCTCACCCCTCGCCGCACGTTCTCTTCTCCCGGACCGCCGTCTACCCGTACCGGCAGAGATACGCAGTAGGCTCCGCAACCTGCAGATCGAAGGACGCGTCCGCCGGTACGTCGAACGACGCGCCGGCGACGAACGTCGCCCAATCGTCGCGTCCCGGCAGGCGGACGGTCAACGCGCCCGAAACAACGACCATCGCCTCCTTCTCGCTCGTCGAGAAAGTGTACTCGCCGGCCTCCATCGCTCCGACCGTGGCGCGACCCGCCCCGTCTTCGAAGCCGATCGACTTCACCTTGCCGTCGAAGTACTCGTTCACACTCAGCATGTCTCCTCCGTGAACCGCCTAGGTGTTCTGCAGTATCACAGACGCCGCCAGCCGCCGCCACCGGAGGACTCAGAGGCCCTGGGCCTCCTGCCAATCTATTCCTGTTCGCCGGCTGTCTCGCTGCGCGCCCCGAGCCGCTCGGTCAGCTCGAATGCGCGGAGGATCGTCCACAACGCCGGCACGTAGGGCGCGTCGCACGGCTGCTCATAGGCCGCAAGCAGGAAGGCGTAGGCACGCAGCATCGCCGAGGCGGCACGGTCGATCCTTCGCTCCTCGATCGCGGAGAGGGCCTCTTCCAGCGCGAACGTCATGAACGCCCGGACGTTCCTCGCTGCAGCGACGATCCGATCTCGTGTCTCCACCTCGATCGGGACCACCTCGAAGCGAGCTCCGAGCGTCGTGATCTCGACGAGCAGTCCGGGGATCTCCTCCGTCGGCGGGATCGGGCGAGTGAAGTGCTTCCCCTCCGTTCCCTCGAGGAGGTTGACGAGCTGCTGCGCGTGGATGCGAAGATCGCCCGGCGTCGGCGAGTACGCCGCGACGGTCGCGAGGGTCATCCCCATGCGGAGCTGCTGGGCGAGCGCAATGAGACGATCCTCGATCATCCGCTCCGCCATCTGGCCGGTCTGCCCGGTCTGCCCGGCTCCGACGATCGCGGCGGCCGCAACGAGGAGGAGGGCGATCCTCGCCGCTCGGTTCGCTGTTCTCATGTCGAACTCCCTTCACGCACGATCCACAGTGTCTCCGCGGTCGTTTCGGATTCCATCATGCATCGGTCAATTCGTCGTCAACGGGCGCCGACGTCAACCGGTAGCCGAACCCCGGAACCGTCACGATGAGGTCCCGTCCGCGCGAATCCGCCTTCGCCAGGCGCTTCCTCAGCAGGTACACGTACTGCTTGACGTCCTTCGAGTCGGCGTAAGGCGACTCGGTCCACACGCCGTCGACGATCTCCCGCTCGGAGACGACCCGACCCGGATGCCGGGCGAGGAAGTCGAGCAGCGCGTACTGCTTCGGGGTCAGCTCGACCGGGCGCCCCTTCAATGCGACGGTCTTCGTCGCCCCGTCGATCCGCAGATCACCGATCACCAGTAGGTCGGGATCCGGATTCGGCCATGGGTCGCGGCCGATCGACTTGTCTCGTCCCCGGCGAGTGCTCCGGCGATGGCTCCAGAACAGCAGCCCGAGAACGAGCAGATCGACGCCGACTGCTGTCGCGCCTGCCGCCATCGTCATGCTCCGTCCCCGCGAGACGACCGTCGTCGTCTCGATGCCGATCCGGACCGATCCCGTCGCCTTCCCCGAAACGATCAGCGGGACGATGACGTCGAGGACCGGCTCCCCGCCGGCGAGACGCACGTCCTCGAAGTCGGTTGTGCGCGAGGACGCGGCAGGCAGCTCGGCCGCGAACGCCTCCTCGCCGCGCTCATCGACGATCGAATCTCCCGATAACTCGATCAAGACGTACGACGCGCTCCCGACGAGCAAGAACCGGGACGCCGCTCGAAGCATCTCGACGTCCAGCGGATCGATCCATGCGCCGGCCGACGCGGCGAACGCGTGCACGTAGGACAGACTCCTCTCGCGAAACGTCTCCTCCAGAAGGGTGTGGTATCCGCGGACGGCGAGAATCAGTGCGAGCGCGGTGACGAGAACGACGGTCACCGCGACCACGGTCATCCTCCGTCGTCCATCGCACCGCGTCGTGATCGTCACAGCATCAAGGGTAGGTGCGGCCGTCGAGTCGTACAAGAGGGTCAACGGCGATTGACCCCCCATTGACCGGCCGACGGTTCTTCCGTGATCCGAGGATCCCTACGGTCACCGCATCGGACGCCGATCCCTAGATCTGACGGCGCCGGGTGCCGCGCCGCGGCACCGAAAGGAGACAAGATGCGTACCCACACATCGACTCGGTGGACACGGGTCCCGGTGATCTGCGTCCTCGCGATGTTGACGATCGTCGCAGCGATCCCCGCCGGATCCGCGCTCGCCGAGCCGGAGCAGCCGAAGCCGGTCGAAAGCGCCCTTGAGCAGCTCGCCAACGTGCTCGGACGTCTGGAGGCGGAACTCGCCGCACTCGAGGCACCGGCCGCAGAGCGGCTCGAGGAGGGTCTGGAACGGATCATCGAACTGATCGCTGAACTCCTCGACGAGGTCGGACAACCGCAGGACGACGAGGACGGAGCCTCCGTCCGAGCGCGGATCGTTAGGCTCGATCTGATGCTGCATCGCCTGCTCTACGTGCTCGATGAGATCGTTGAACACGCGAAGGAGTCCCCCGCACGGCCCAGGGCGAGAGGCACGCTCGACGATCTGCGCGGCTGGGTCGACGGCTACATCGACGGTGGAACGGCCGACATGTCGCCGCGCGCGGCGGCCCGATTCGAGGAAGCGACGCGGGACATGGTTCGATCGATGGCCGAGCAGCTCGCCGCCATGGCTCGTCGTGCCCAGGGGCCGGATCGCGGCCGCCCGATCCTCGCCCGCCTCGTCGAGCGACTCGAGGAGCTGCTCTTCCGTCTCGACGGGTTCATCCTGAAGCCCGCCTCTCCACCCGATCGGGAGTAGAGGTCGTCTTCGCTTCGCGAAGCCGTGGGAGAAGGAGCATCTGCTCCTTCTCCCCGTCTAGGTCTTGCGCGTCCTTCAGCGTTAATCCACAGATCAGCAGTCCTGGGAAAGACGTTGCCTGCACCTTCGGCGAAGCCGTGGGAGAAGGAGCGGTCGCTCCTTCTCCCCGCTTGAATGGCCAACCTCGTTGATTCCAGGTCGCTCCTTCTCTCGTCGGGCCAGCTGCTACAGTCGCAGGACCATGTGTACGTCCTCCGGCTCTTTCGCGAGGAGCTCGGGGTCTGGGGTGGTGGTGGGCTCGAAGCCCTTGCTCAAGTAGAAGCCGACGGCGGAGCCGGAGGGGGTCGCGGAGACGTAGAGCCGATCGGCTCCGTCCGCGCGGGCCAGAGCGAGGGCGTCCTCGAACAGCCGCGAGGCAACGCCCTGTCGTCGGTAGCCGTTGCTGACGTGAAGGCCGGCGAGCTGGCCCATGTCCGGGGTCAACCGCGGGCGGTAGACGGCAAGGCCGACGAGGCGATCGCCGTCGAACGCGCCGAACGCGGTGCCATCGAGCGCCATGTACTCTCTCGTCCCCCGAATCATCTCCCCGTAGCTGTGATCGCCATCGCCTTCCCGCCACCCATCGTCATCCCAGTTGACGGACAGCTCCACGAGCACGCCGGCCTCGAGCCTGTACCCAGTTCGGATGACCTCCGAACGGTCCAGGTCACGCATCTTGACGATCTCATCCATGCCGGCTTCTCTGAACTCAAGCACGATGGTCCTTTCGCAGCAGCACGGACCGGTCCGCTGGCACACCCATCAGACGAAGAGGCTTCGTCCTCTTCATCATCGAAGCTCGAGTGGGCACCCGATCAGAGGAAGAGGCCTAGCAGTCCGTGTGGGAAGTGATACCGCACCGCGAGTGGATTGGGATGATC
>CAZSNG010000026.1:0-33004 GCA_964608345.1 uncultured Thermotogae bacterium | reverse complement strand
GAGCACCGCCCTGAAAAGGCGGGTGTCCCCAGTTCAAATCTGGGCCTCGGCACCAACGCTTTTCGGGGTGAATCGGCCGAACGCCCCGCTCCCGCGGGACACGTGACCGCGTCCCATTTGCAGTCTCGAGCAACCCTTCGATTCCCTTTATCTAGCAAAGCCTGTTCGAAACGAGGATTCGGGCATCGCGGCCGATCGACATGCTGTGGAAAAGCCTGTGGAGAAGCGCTCGGAAAACGCACGATTTGGGGACTTCCCTGTGGATAAGTCACCCCCCGGTTCGCGGCGAAGCCCGCGCGACCCGGACCCGTGCGGCCCTACGTGCCCCTCCGCAGGATGTCCGCAGGCTTTTCCACACCTGCTTCTCCATTCCCGTCGTCCATCCAGCGGTTCTCCACAGATTGGCTCGATCGACGTTCTCTCCCTCGGTCTCCCCGCAGACCATCGCGCCTGCGACGTTCGAGGCGGACGCTCGGGAACTCTAGAAAGGTGCCGGTTGACCATCTTCGCTGCGAGCGTCATCCGATGCGGCTTCCAGCGCCGCCGGGCCCTCGAGCGGTGGAGGACGTCTCCTTGACCGTCGCGAACCGGTTGCGATACTCTAGCCGCGTTCGTCCGGTGTGGAGGAAAGCTCAAATGGTCGCAACTGTACTCAATCTGTGGGATTCCGTGCTCTCGGCACTGAAGTCGGAGATCTCGTACTCGAGTTTCGAGACGTGGTTCCAGGAAGCACGCCCCGTGACCCTGAGTGACGGGGCGCTGACGATTTCGGTCCCCGATCCATTCACCAAGGGCGGGATCGAGCGGCGGTACCGCGAGATGATCGAAGAGATCGCGTCGCAATCGTGCGACCATCCGGTGGCACTCATCATCGAGGTCGCGAAGAACGGATCGAAGCCGAGCGAGCCCGCGACCGCCGCGAGTGTCACCGCCGAGATCGCCCAAGGAAGCGCTCTTCCTCTCAACCCCGATTACACGTTCGATTCGTTCGTTCGTGGCACGAACTGCGATCTCGCCTACTTCGCGTCGGAAGCCGTTGCCACGAAGCCCGGAACGGCGTACAACCCGCTGTTCATCTACGGGAGCGTCGGTCTGGGAAAGACGCATCTGCTCCAGGCGATCGGGAACTACGTCAAGGCAGCTTCTCCCGAGAGTTCCGTCGTCTACACGTCGTCCGAGCGGTTCGCGATCGAGTTGATCAACGCCATTCGGAACAATGCGACGGCCGCGTTCCGCAGCAAGTACCGCCGGATCGACACGCTGCTGATCGACGACGTTCACTTCCTCGGCGGCAAGGAGGCGACGCAGGAGGAGCTGTTCCACACGTTCAACGAGCTGCACGGCAACGAGAAGCAGATCGTCCTCTCCAGCGACCGGGCTCCCGGCGATCTGTCTGGACTGCAGGAGCGGTTGGTCTCGCGGTTCAAGTGGGGACTCGTTGCCGACATTCAACCGCCTGACCTGGAGACACGGATCGCTATTCTGAGAGAGAAGGCGGCCGTGCGGGGGCTCGACATCGACGTAGGAGTCCTCGAGGTAATCGCCACGCGCATCTCGTCGAACGTCCGTGCCCTCGAGGGCGCGCTGACCAAGGTCCTCGCGTTCGCCGAAGTCCGCGGCGAGCCGCTGACGCCGCGAACGCTCGAGCGAATGCTCCCGAAGGAAGGACAGCGGCCGCGCCTGACGATCGAGGACATCAAGGAGGAAGTCGCCTCCCGGTTCAACGTCAAGCGTCAGGAGATCGAAAGCTCCAGCCGGAAGAAGGAGATCACGCAGGCCCGCCACGTCGCCATCTACCTGGCGCGCGAGATGACCGACCACTCCTTCCCCGCGATCGGGCGCGAGTTCGGCGATCGGGACCACTCGACGATCATGCACTCCTACGTGAAGGTCAAGTCGATGCTCGAGGAGACGCCGCTTCTCTATGCCGAGATCGGCGAGATCCAGGAGAACCTGTCCGCACGCTACTCGGCCGTTCGCTAGCTCGCGACTGCCGACTCAACGCACTGTGGAGTTCCCGTCAAGAACCCTGTGGACAACACGCGCCTCGCTGTGGACGTCGTCTGTGCAAAACAGAATGGCCGCTTCTCCACAAGCGGCCTCCACAGAAAACCGTCTCGTATGCACAGGAATTCCCCTCGAAGCGGCAGTCGCTCCGTCCGTTCCTGCGGGCTATTCATGCGATCTCCCCAGATCGGTCGCTGCCCTACTACTACTACTAAAGTTACTCTCTTGAATCCTTCGAAAGGACCCAGCAATCGTAGTTGTGGAGAGCGCTTGGTCGTTCGGCGCGGACTCCCAGTTTGTATTCATTGATGGGACTTCGCATGCCGACTAGAATAGGGCCCTCATGGCCAAGCTACGAAGCACCACGATTCTCGCGCTGTATTCGAAAGAGGAGAAGCGCGCCGTCATCGCGAGCGACGGGCAAGCGACGCTGGACACGACCGTCATCAAGAAGAACACGAAGAAGGTCTATCGCCTCCACGACGATCGCGTACTTGTCGGCTTCGCCGGCGCCACGGCCGATTGCCTCGCCCTTCTCGACAAGTTCGAAGGGAAGCTGAAGAAGTACGACGGCAAACTGCGCCGTGCCGCGGTGGAGCTGACGAAGGAGTGGAGGACCGATCGCGTTCTCCGCCACCTCGAGGCGGTCCTCGTCGCCGCGAGCGAAGAGGGACTGCTGATGATCTCCGGATCCGGCGACGTCCTCGAACCGGACGGGCACGTGATCGGGATCGGCTCAGGTGGTCCGTACGCCCTCGCAGCCGCGAAGGGCTTGATGGACGGCGGCGATCAACCGATCGATCGGATCGTCCGTCGAGCGCTCGAGATTGCCGCGGAGATCGACATCTACACCAACGACGCGATCACGTTGGAAGAGATCCGGTGGTGAGATAACTCCATGACCCCATTGATCGAAGTGTCCTCGGCCCGCATCAGCGGACTGACACCGAAGCAGATCGTCGAAGAGCTGGACAAGTACATCGTCGGCCAGGGCGCGGCGAAACGCTCGGTCGCGATCGCGTTGCGTAATCGCATGCGCCGGCAGTACGTTGGCGATGAGATCCGCGCCGAGATCAAGCCGAAGAACATCCTGATGATCGGCCCGACCGGCGTCGGGAAGACTGAGATCTCCCGGCGTTTGGCGCGGCTGACGACCTGCCCGTTCGTCAAGGTCGAGGCGACGAAATTCACCGAGGTCGGCTACGTCGGCCGGGACGTCGAATCGATGGTTCGCGACCTCGTCGACATCGCGATCGACATGATCCGCGAGGAGGAGATCTACCGCGTCGAAGAGGAAGCCGAACGGATCGTTACCGAGCAGATCCTCGACGCGCTGCTGCCGAGTTCCGACACCGACGAGGAGCGAGAGGAGTCGGTGCAACACACCCGCGAGAAGCTCCTCGCCAAGCTGAAGGCGGGAGATCTCGAGGAACGCTATGTCGAGGTCATGGTCGAAGAGCAGATCAACCCGCAGGTGGAGGTCTTCTCACAGGACGGCATCGATCAGATGGGCATCGACATGGGCAACGTGCTCTCCGGGCTCCTCCCGACGTCGCGCAAGAAGCGGCGGATGCGGATTCGCGAGGCGCGCGGCTACCTGTTCGAGCAGGTCCTCGACACGCTGATCAACATGGAAGAGGTCCGGCAAGAAGGACTGCAGCTGGCAGAGGAGATGGGGATCGTCTTCCTCGACGAGTTGGACAAGATCGCCGCCGGCGGACGCGAGGAGACCGGCGGGCCTGGCGTCTCCCGCCAGGGCGTGCAGCGCGACCTGCTCCCGCTGCTCGAAGGGACGGCGGTCCGAACGCGGTACGGCGCGGTCAGCACCGAGAACATCCTGTTCATCGCGGCTGGCGCGTTCAACATGTCGAAGCCTTCGGACCTGATCCCCGAGCTCCAAGGGCGGCTGCCGATCCGCGTCGAGCTGGACAGCCTCACCGCGGCCGACTTCCGGCGGATCCTCTGCGAGCCGCGGGACGCGCTCGTCACTCAGTACCGGGCTCTGCTCGAGACCGAGACCGTCACGCTGCAGTTCGAGGAGGACGCCATTGCCGCGGTCGCCGACATCGCCTACGAGCTGAACCAGACGACCGAGAACATTGGTGCCCGGCGCTTGACGACGGTGATGGAGAAGCTGATGGAGGACATTTCGTTCGACGCCGACTCCCGGCGCGGCGAGACGATCGTCATCGATCGGGCGTACGTCGAGGGACGATTGAGCGACATCGTCGAGGACCGGGACTTGTCGCGCTACATTCTCTAGTCGGCCGGACGCGTTCAAGTCACGGATAGCCCCGAATCGTTGGTCTGGACCGCATTTCGGAGTAAGATACTGCATTTCCGCCCCGAAGGAGGGACGATGATCCGGATCTCTTTGCCGGACGGGACCATTGTGGAACACCCCGAGGGAATCTCGATCCTCGAGGTTGCGTCGTCGATTGGGCCGCGCCTCGCCGAGGCGACGGTCTGTGCGGTGGTGAACGGCACGCTTCGCGACGTTCGCGAGACGCTGACCGAAGACTGCACGCTGACGCTCGTCACGACGGGCAAGTCGCAGGCGCTGGAGACGCTGAGGCACACGACGACGCACATCATGGCCCAGGCGGTGAAGAGGCTGTTCCCCGAGGTGAAGCTCGGGATCGGTCCCGCGATCGACGACGGCTTCTACTACGACTTCGACGTCGCTGCGCCGTTCACCGAAGAGGATCTCGAGCGGATCGAGGCGGAGATGGCCTCGATCATCGAGGCGGATCTACCGATCGTCCGCAAGGATCTCCCGAAGGCCGAAGCCCGGGTGCTGCTCGAGTCGCAAAGCGAGACCTACAAGCTGGAACTCGTCGACGAACTCGAAGAGGAGAGCATCTCCTTCTTCGAGCAGGGAGACTTCGCCGATCTCTGCCGTGGCCCGCACCTGCGCTCGACCGGGCAGGTGAAGCCGGCGACGATGAAGCTCCTATCGGTGGCCGGAGCGTATTGGCGCGGCGACGAAACCCGCCCGATGCTCCAACGGATCTACGGAACCGTCTGGGAGAAGGCGAAGGATCTCGAGGACTACCTGTGGCGCCGCGACGAGGCCGCGAAGCGGGATCATCGCCGGATCGGCAAGGAGCTCGATCTGTTCAGCATCCACGAGGAAGGCGGAGCCGGCCTCGTCTGCTTCCACCCGAAGGGCGCGCGGCTGAAGCGCGCGATCGAGGAGTTCTGGTACGCCGAGCACGACCGTGGCGGCTACGAGCTCGTCTCGACGCCGCACATCGGCAAGGGCGAGCTGTGGGCAATCAGCGGCCATCTCGAGTTCTACCGCGACGGGATGTACTCGCCGATGGACATCGACGGCGTCGACTACTACGTCAAGCCGATGAACTGCCCGTACCAGATCCTCGTCTACAAGACAAAGGTCCACTCGTATCGCGAGATGCCGTTGCGCTGGGCGGAGCTGGGAACGGTGTACCGGTACGAGCGGTCCGGGACGTTGCACGGGCTGCTCCGCGTGCGCGGCTTCACGATCGACGATGCGCACATCATCTGTCGACCCGATCAGGTCGAGGACGAGATCCGGGGTGTCTACGCGTTCAGCATGGGGATGCTGCAGGCGTTCGGATTCACCGAGTTCGATATCTACCTGTCTACGCGGCCGCACGAGGGGAAGGCGGTCGGCGAGCCGGAACGGTGGGCGCAGGCCGAGTCCGCGCTGCGCGATGCGCTCGAGGACCGCGGTCTCCCGTACCAGATCGACGAGGGTGGCGGCGCGTTCTACGGGCCGAAGATCGACATCAAGGTGAAGGACCTGCTCGGGCGGTCGTGGCAGTGCACGACGATCCAGTTCGACTTCAACCTGCCCGAGCGGTTCGACATGACCTACATCGGCGAGGACGGCGAGAAGCACCGACCGTACGTCGTGCACCGGGCGCTGCTCGGGAGTATGGAGCGGTTCATCGGCTGCCTGATCGAGCACTACGCCGGCGCGTTCCCCGTCTGGCTCTCACCGGTGCAGGCGGCGATCGTCCCGATCGCCGATCGTCACATCGAGTTCGCCCGGACGGTGGAGCAACGGCTTCGCGACGCTGGTGTTCGCGTGGTGGTCGACGCGACGTCGGAGCGGATGAACGCGAAGATCCGGAACGCGCAGCTGCAGAAGATCCCGTACATGCTCGTCATCGGAGACCGGGAAGTCGAAGCCGGCGCGGTCGCCGTGAGGCTGCGCACCGAGGAAGACCTCGGTGCAATGCCCGTCGACGAGGTCGTGGCGATGATCGGTCGTGTGATCGAGGGGAAGGCGCTCGACCTGACGTGATCGGAGAGACGACCGGCGTTGCGGAGACCCGGATCCGCCTCTGAGACGAGCTAGCGCGCGGCCGCCTGCAGCTCCTCGACTCGGTCGGTCTTCTCCCACGCCATGTCGAGATCGGTCCGCCCGAAGTGGCCGTACGCGGACAGCGGTTCGTAGATCGGGCGTTTCAGCCCGAATCGATCGATGATTGCGCCGGGACGGAAGTCGAACACGTCGACGATCGCATCGCGAAGCTTCGCGTCGGGAGCCGTTCCGGTGCCCCGCGTGTCGACGCCGACGGCGAGTGGCGCCGCGCGTCCGATGGCGTACGCAACCCGCACCTCGACTTCGCGTGCCAGCCCGGCGGCGACGAGATTCTTCGCCACGTACCGCGCCATGTATGAGCCGGACCGATCGACCTTCGTCGGATCCTTGCCTGAGAAGGCGCCCCCGCCGTGCGAGCCGAATCCGCCGTAGGTGTCGACGATGACCTTTCGCCCAGTCACCCCGGCGTCGGAGGCCGGCCCGCCGATGACGAACCGTCCCGAGGAATTGACGAGAACCTGCGTTCGCTCGTCGAGCCAGTCGCCGAGCACCGGCCGGACGACCTGCTCGAGGATGCAGGTCTTCAGCTCCTCGGATCCGACGTCGGGATCATGCTGCGCCGCGATTAGGACCGTGTCGGCGCGGACCGGCCGATCACCGTCGTACTCGACCGTGACCTGCGACTTGCCGTCCGGCCGGAGGAAGGTCAGGTCGCCCGCCTTTCGAGCCTCGGTCAGGCGGCGCGTCAGGCCGTGCGCCAGGACGATCGGCAGGGGCATCAGCATGTCGGTATCCGATCGCGCGTAGCCGAACATGATCCCCTGATCGCCGGCCCCGATGACGTCGTACGGATCCGATGAGTGATCAACGCGGACCTCCGAGGCGCTGTCCACCGCGGCGGCGATGTCGCTCGACTGTTCCTTGATCGCAGACAGCACGGCGCAATCGGCGTAGTGGAAACCGAGCCCCGGCTGATCGTAGCCGACGTTGCGAAGGACCCGGCGGACGAGGGACGGGACGTCGACGTAGGTCGTCGTCGTGATCTCTCCGCCGACGAGAACCAGGCCGGTGGTGAGGAACGTCTCGCACGCGACGTGCGCGTCCGGATCGTCGGTCAGGATGGAATCGAGGACCGAGTCGGAAATCCGATCGGCGAGCTTGTCCGGATGACCTTCGGTAACCGATTCCGAGGTGAGATAGCTTCGTGACATGCTGCCCCCTTCCGCTGGCGGGAAGCGTAGCGGCCCCTCCGAGGCGGCGCAAGGTCGGTTGGCCTAGACGGGCGAATCGCTAGAATCGGAACGTCACGGAGGAGGAGTGCCATGCCGATGTTCGACCTCGCCTACGGGCGGGAAGCGGTGAGAATCGACGTTCCAGCCGACGTCTTCGGAGCTGTTCTGGAGCCAAAGCCCGCTCCTGAGGTGCCGCTTTGGCGGGCGTTTGAAGAGGCATGGTCTCGTCCATTTGGGATCGGCGATCCGGCGGAGGTCTTCCACCCGGATGAGCGCGTCGTCGTGGTGATTACGGACCACACACGGGCGACCCCGACGCGGGATCTCTTGCCGCTGATTTGGGAACGGATCGGCGACCGCGTGAAGACGTCGGACGTCACGCTGCTCGTCGGGACGGGGACCCATCGCGCTTCGACCGACGAGGAACTCGAGGCGATGCTCGGCGACCTGCGGCGAACGTTTCGCGTCGTGGTGCACGATTGCGATCGGGACGTCGTGGAGATCGGGACCAGCGCTCTCGGCACGCCGATCCTCCTGAACCGCGAACTCATCGAGGCGGATCGGATCATCGCCATTGGCCACATCGGAATGCACTACTACGCCGGCTACTCCGGTGGCCGGAAGAGCATCCTGCCCGGCGTCGCCGGGCGGGCGACGATCGAGTTGAACCACGCACGCCTGACCGACCCGCGCAGTACCGCATGCGCCTACGACGGAAACCCGATCAGCGAGGAAATGGTCGAGGCCGCGCGTCGGGTGGGACTCGACTTCATCGTCGATGTCGTGCTCGCGAACGACGGCCACGTCGCGAAGATCGTCGTCGGCGAGCCGGAGGCGGCCCACGCCGCCGGACGGGCGTTCTGGGACGAGCACTTCCAAGTGCCGTTCTCCGATCCGTACGACGTTGTGATCGCGTCGGCCGGAGGGCACCCGAAGGACATCAACCTGTATCAGGCGTACAAGGCGCAGTACAACGCGATGAAGGCCGTGCGGGACGGCGGCATCCTCTTCCTGATCGCCGCTTGTCCGGACGGGATCGGGCATCGCGTGTTCACGGAGTGGATCGAGCAATCCGACTCGCCGGAGGACGTCCTCGCGATCTACGAGAGGGAAGGCTTCGTCCTTGGCGGGCACAAGGCGGTCTACCACGCGCAGGACCTGCTTCGTGCCGGCGTCTTCCTTCGCTCGGATCTGGATGAGGAGACCGTGCGCCGATTCTATATGGAGCCGGCGCTTGATGCGGCGACCGTCCTGGAGGCGGCGCGCGAGCGGTTCGGAGACGACATCCGCGTGCTGATCATCCCTCACGCGACCGACACCTTCCCCGTGCGGCGTGCCCCGTAGCATGGCCGCCGGCGTGCCGCTGTTCGTCCACCGCCTCCGAGAGGTGACGTCGACGCAGGACGAGGCCCGCCGCCTCGTCGAGGCCGGTGAAGCGGGCCCCGCGCACGTCGTCGTCGCCGATGTGCAGACCGAGGGACGGGGACGGTTCGGCCGGTCGTGGCTCTCCCCTGCCGGGGGACTGTACGCGACGTACGTCGTTCGCAGGCACCCGGTCCTCTCTCTCCTGAGTGGTCTTGCCGCGGTTCGAGCGCTCGATCGATTCGGGATCGACGCGGGGCTCAAGTGGCCGAACGACGTGCTGGTCGGCGACAAGAAGCTGGCCGGGATCCTGGTCGAGACGGCGGGTGACGTCGCGTTGGTCGGTATCGGCATCAACTTGCGGGAGGCCCCGCTGGAGACGGCGACGTCCCTCGCGGACGTCGGGGCGCCGGCCCGCCGGGGCGAGCTGGTCGTCGCGATCGGCGAGGAACTGGAGGCCGCGAGGTCGGCGGACGACACCGTGACCGCGTACCGAAGTCGATCGTCGACGGTCGATCGATCTGTGCGGGTGACGATGGAGGACGGTACGACGATCGAGGGCGCGGCCGTCGATGTCGACGCGGAGGGGCGGATCGTTGTGAAGACGAAACAAGGAACGCGCGCGATCGCCTCGGGGGAGTGCACGCACCTGCGAACGTGGCCGAGCCGACCGGTTCGCGGTATGCTGAAACCTCGATGCGACGGCGAAAGGAGAGACCGTGGGGCTGATCGACGAAGCGATCGCACTGGAGGAACGAGCCGAGACCAACTACCGCTCCGCAGCGGAGACGACGAGCGACACGAGCGCGGCGAAGATCCTCGGGATGCTTGCCGCGGAGGAGGCGCGTCACGCCGACGCGCTCCGGACGTTGAATGCCGGGAACCTTCAGTCCGGGTCGAGCTTGATCGAGGCGGCCAAGGATTGGGTTGGCGGTGGGATTGAGGGCGGCGTTGGGTCGATCTCGACCGATACGGGGCTACTCGACGTGCTGCGAAAGGCGATGGAGATCGAACGGACGACCGAGACGTTCTACCGCGAGCGGGCAGCGGCGTCCGACAGTGCCGAGATCCGGACCCTGTTCGAGCGACTGAGCCGAATCGAGAAGGCGCACTATCTTCTCGTTGGCTCGCTCATCGAGTACTACGACCGGCCGAATGAATGGATCGAGTCCGCCGAGTTCGGGCTGCGGGCTGAGTACTAGGACTCCTGGATCCTCTCGGATCCAGGAGGATTCCTTGGGCGCGTCGCCGCCTTTCGCCCGCCTGGGACCAACTCTCCTCGGCGAGCTACACGTAGTTCGACAGTCCCATCAGCAGGTGGAGCGTTGCCAGGACGATGGCCGCGATCCCCATCCATCGGTGGACTCGGACCGGGACGCGCCGCAGCCGCACGCTCCACCGCTTGGCGGAAACCATGACCGCCGTCGCTAGGAAGAGCCCATAGGTGACGAATCCGACGATGGCGATCATCGGTAGCGGGCCGACGGTCGTGCCGTATGCCAGGTCGCTGAAGAACCGCATGGTACCTCCTTGCTCGGTCCCCCACGGGCTCTCCCTCCTACTCGTCGAGCAGGAGGGACGTCGTAGACCGCTCGCTGTGCCGCGCGGTCAACCCGTCGTTCGAGCGGTGGAAGCCGAGGATGATCGTGACTTCGCTGCCCGGGTCGAGCGCCTTGTCCTGATCGTCTCCGGAGTCCAGAGGAATGGCAAACTCCAGGATCGACTCACCGTCCGTTTCACTCCCGGCCGCTTGGATGATGTGGTCGACGTTATCCTTCCGGTGGGACGTCGGTGCGTTGCCGTAGTGATCCTCGATCGTCAGTGCACCGTCAGTAATCGACGCGATGATGATGTCCGCACCCTGCATCCGGTTCTCCGGCCCGAAGCCGATCGACAGCCACCCGGTGCCCGGGGCGACGAGGCCGACGTACAGGGTCGACCGATCGTTCTGCCAGTACACGGTCATCCCTGTCTCGGCGTCTCCTATCTCGTTGCGATACTCTGACGCCTCGATGAACCCGTCGAGGTACGGCGGCCAATCGATGTCGGTGAAATTGGTGTTGCGGGCGAACGACAGCGTCGCATCACCCTGCACGTCGGGGAACTCGATGCGCCACGCGTGGTCGACCGGCGGGGTATCGTACAGCCCATTCCCGTTCGCGTCGGCGTAGAAGTCGATCCGGTACGATGCGCCGAGCTGCAGTTCGGCGAGTTCCAGATCGAACGTCGCTGCGGCGATCTCCGCGACCGAAACGCGAGCCGTCTCTCGCTGGGACGCAATCTCGATGACGCGGAGCTCGAACGCCTGGCCAACGTGCGGAGCCATCTCCTCGAACGCCAGAGTCAGCGTGGCCTGTCCGAACGTGGCGACTGAAAGGGCAGTCAGTGCGGCCGCGCCGAGCGCGGCGATGGAGTTCCTGTGGCTTCGTCTCATGGGTTCCTCCCTCGGATTGAGAAATCTTCTGTCCTTGGTCTACGATCGACCGTAGGGCCGGATCGTGAAGCGGAGGGACGGAGGCGGTGAGGAAGTCGTGAGGATCGGGCGAAAGGAGACGGTATGGACCTGGGATTGAGGGAGAAGGTCGCGATCGTCGGCGGGTCGAGCCGTGGGCTCGGCCGCGCCTGCGCCGAGGCGCTGGCACGGGAAGGCGCGCGGGTCGTGATCTGCTCGAGGGGCAAGCTGTCGCTCGCGGCGGCGGCAGATGAGATCTCGGCCGCAACCGGAGCCGAGGTGGTTCCGATCGTCTGCGATCAGATGCAGGCGAGTGAGATCGACCGATTGGTCTCGGAGACACTGGCCCGGTTCGGCCGAATCGACGTCCTCGTCAACAACACCGGCGGACCGGTACCGGGCCTCTTCCTCGATCACGACGACAACGCATGGCGTGCTGCGTTCGATGGTCTCCTGCTGTCGGTCGTCCGGCTCTGCCGTGCCGTGATCCCGACGATGCGGGCACGAGGTTGGGGCCGCATCGTCAACAACACGTCGTTCACCGTGAAGGAGCCGGCCGATCGTCTGGTCCTGTCGAACTCGTTGAGAGCCGCGGTGGTCGCGCTGTCGAAGACACTGTCTCGCGAGGTCGCCGCCAACGGGATCACGGTGAACTGCGTCTGCCCTGGCGCGTTCGACACCGAGCGGCTGCACGCGATCTTCGAGGAACAGGCGGTGGCGTCCGGTCGAACGGCGGACGAGGTCCGAGTCGAGTGGGAGACACGCATTCCGATCGGCCGGATCTCCCGACCGGACGAGTTGGCCGCACTGGTCTCCTTCCTCGCGTCGGAGAGCGCGGCATCAATCACCGGAGGGTGCTTCCCGATCGAAGGAGGGATGTTGCGCGGGCTGTTCTAGCCAGCCTCCGAAGGAGGACGGGCGCCCAACAGCTCCCGCCGGTTCTCACCCAACGGGAGAATGGACGATCGCGTTCAGTCTCCCCGTCGGCATCCGTTCCTCATTCAGTGGGAGAATGGACGACTGCGTTCAGTCTCCCCGTCGGCATCCGTTCGTCGTCCAGCGGGAGAATGGACGATTGCGTTCATTCTCCCCGTCGGCATCCGTTCAGGATGCCGACAAGTGCATAGGTACGTCGCAGCAGACGAGTGTGCCGGCGCCGGACTTGGTGACCTTCACTTCCTGTCCGCACAGATCGCAGACGTAGATCTTCCCTTCCTCCGCCATCTCAGCCTCCTTCTGCGTGTTGGACCAGACTGCGGTTCCTCGCCAGACGTGAGAAGGGGTTGTTCCGCGGCCCCTCTCACCCCTCGCTGACGCTGTGCGTCAGCGAGGCACGCTACAGCGTCAGGGAACCCTCCCAGAGCCCGTGCAGGTTGCAGTACTCGACGGCGATCAGCTCGCTCAACCCCTCCGTGTTGACATGGGCGACGATCGTTGGCACGCCGAACGTCGGGCCGAGGTCGAAGGTGGCGATGTGCACCGCCAATCCGTCCTTCACGCCGAACAGCGCGACCCACTTGATGTGATGTTCGATCGTATTCGGGTGCGGCGTCTCCTTCCCGACGGTGATCTTGATCGCGTTCAGACCGCACTCCTCGCAGTCGATCCGTTCGATGACTGGAACGTGCTTTTCCTTTCCTTCTTGGGCGCTACCCTTGATCAGTTCTCCAAGCTTCATCGGTTCCTCCTTTGGGTCCTTCGTCGATCCGTCTTCCGCCCGGGCGCGGTGGCCCGTCCGGCTGTTTCGCTTGCTTCATGGATCAGAGATCCTTCTTCACGACGAACTGCGCCAGGCGCCGTTCGAGGATCGATCGGTCGATCCTCGGAAGGGCGTACAACGGTCCGTCTCCGGCGCGGTCCCGGTACGCTGCGGCGAACGTTTCGTTCTCCGGCTGCTCGTATAACACACCGATCGGGAAGACGTCCTCGACGTCGATGGCCAGAGCGATCGCGCGATCGCGATCGGTCGGATCGTGGTCGCCAGGGACGGGAACGACCCGCTCTCGGTACCACTCGACCGGATGACTCCCCCAGGTGATACACGGCTGGATGACGTCGACGAGCGACAGGCCGCGGTGCTCGATCGCCCGGACCAGGATGTCGGACAGGCCCTCGATGTCGCCGGCGAAGCCACGCGCGACGAACGTACATCCATGGACGATCGCGGTGGCGAGCATCTGCGCCGGATCGACGGCGACGCCACCGAACTGAAGCCTTGTCCTCTCTCCGCGTGGGGTCGTCGGCGACGCTTGGCCTTTCGTCAGCGCGTAGATGCGGTTGTCGTGGACGATCACGGTTAGGTCGGGGTTCCTCCGGAACGCGTGGAGGAGATGGTTCCCGCCCTCGCCGTACAGGTCGCCGTCTCCGGATGTGACGATCGTCTTCAGGCCTGGGTTGGCAACGTGGATTCCGGTTGCCGCCGGGATCGCGCGTCCGTGGAGTCCGTTGAAGACGTTCGCCTTCACGTAGTGTGGCAACTTCGCCGCCTGCCCGATCCCCGATACGAGGCAGACGTCGTGCGGCGCCAGATCGAGGCCGGCGAGAGCCCGCTTGAGCGCCGCCAGGACTCCGAAGTTCGGACAACCCGGGCACCACTGGTTCTCGACCGAGCTCGCGTACGGATCGGTTCTCGTCATGGGATGCGCTCCAGGATGAACTGCGCATCGATCGGGAGCCCATCGGACCGCGCGATCGTGCCTTCGATCGACCAGCCGAGCGTGCCCTGCAGCAGCTGTGCGAACTGGCCGGTTGCGTTTCCCTCCACGGTCCAGATGCGAGCGGTCGGCGGTGCGATCTCGGGCAACGGCCAGAGCTCGGAGAAGTGAACGGCTCCAGCCTTCAGGCCATCCTCACGCAGCCGGGCGACGGCCTCGGCGACGGCGTGCTTCGTCGATCCCCAGCTGACCAGGACGAACTCGGCGTCGTCGGTTCGATTGGCGATCGGGGGGCGAATCTCGCTCCGGAGCCGCCGCGCCTTTTCCAGGCGCCTCTCGACCGCCGCCGGACGCACTGTCGCGAGGTCCTCGGTGATGTGTCCTTCCGGCGTATGCTCGTCGGAGTCGAGCAGTACGACGTGGCCGCCCTGCCCTAACGCGAGGCGGGGAGAGATCCCGTTCGCGCTCGGCGCGTACCGCACGTACGTCTCGAAGTCGGCCGGATCGGCGAGCCGGTCGGCGGCGATCTTCGCCGGCAGGGCGAGCGACTCGAGCGAGAAGCGCGAATCGGCGAGGAACTGATCGGTCAGCAGGATCGCCGGGATCTGATGCTTGTCCGCGATGTCGAACGCGCGGATCGTCAGGTCGATCGCGTCCTGCGGGTCGGACGGGGCGAGGACGACGCGGGGAAACTCCCCGTGCCCGGCGCGGATCGCGAAGAGAAGGTCCTCCTGCGCTGTCCGCGTCGGCAGTCCGGTGGCGGGGCCCGGCCGCTGGGCGATGACGATGACGATCGGTGTCTCGATCATCCCTGCGAGGCTGAGGCCCTCAGCCATCAGCGCGAACCCGCCGCCCGAGGTGGCGGTCATCGCCCGCGCACCGGCGGCGGAAGCGCCGAGCGTCATGTTGATCGCCGCGATCTCGTCCTCCGCCTGTTCGGCGAAGACGCCGAGATCCTCGTCCCTCGCGAAGGCGGTGATGATCCCCGTCGACGGAGACATCGGGTAGGCGGCGATGAACCGGCAGCCCGCCGCGGCGGCTGCGATCGGGATCGTCTCGTGCGCCGACGCAAACGCGTACGACGTGTTGGCGGGTGGGAGAGTCTCGGACCGCTCCCTCGGCAGCTGCTCGGCGGTGCGGTCGAAGCCGGCTCGGGCCGAGACGACGTTGGCTCGGACAACCTCCTCGCCCCGCTTCGAGAACGTCGCCGACAGCACGCGCTCGAGCACCTCGAACGGCAGGCCGACCGCGGCACAGAGAGCCCCTGCCGCAACGGCGTTGATGTAGATTTCCTGGCCACCATGCGTGGAGGCCAGGAGGGAGAAGGGGATCGATAGGCGGGTCCCTTCTCCCGGTAGGGAGCCGGCATCGTGTGCTGAGTCTGCGGGGGCGATCCGGAGGCCGTCGGGGCGGAGTGCGCCCTCGTAGTGTGCTTCGGCGTTCGGATTGAGCGCCAGCAGAACATCGGCGTCGGCGCGCGGCGCGTTGAGGGGCTCGTCGGAGACACGAATCCGAACGCTCGAATTGCCGCCTCGGATGCGCGACTCGAACTCCTGTGCCGCGAAGACCGGGTAGCCATGGCTCAGGAAGCATCGGGCGACGACGTCGCCGATTGTCTGGATCCCCTCACCGGCCGCGCCAGTGACGAACAGGTTTCGATCCACGGCTCTCCCTTCGGGGGGCCAACCCCGGCAGCTACTCTAGATTCCTGTGGCGCGCTGCGATCTCGTCGGCGAGCGCATCGAGCGCATCGAACGTCTCCTGCTTCGGCAGTCCCTTGGTGAAAGTCGGATCGAGCCACTCGACCTTCAGCGTGGCGCAGAGCGCCTGCACTCGCTCCGCCGCCTGCCCGGCCCAGCCGTACGACCCGATGATGGCACCGTGTTTCAGCTTCGGCCGCAGCGCGGCGGTCAAGTACGCCGCAAACACGATGTTCGGGTGCGGCCCGACAAGGACGGTCGGCGTAGCAAAGACCACCGTCGCGGCGTCGACGAGGTGGGTGGCGTACTCCCCGAGATCGGTGGTCGTCATGTTGAACGGCTCCACGTGAACGCCCCGCTCGGTCAGCGCCTCGATCAGGTGATCGACCATCCGACGCGTGCTGTCGTGCATCGACGTGTACGGAAGGACGACGATGTTCCTCGGTGGATCGAGGACCCAGTGTCGGTACGCGTCGAGGATGAGTCCGGGTTCGTCGTAGATCGGGCCGTGACTCGGGCAGATCATCCTGATCTCGAACGGCGCGAGCTTCTCCAAGTGGCTCTTGATGAGGTTGGAGAACGGCATCATGATCTCGGCGAAGTACCGTTTGGCCGCCTCGCAGACCCGAGCGCGATCGACGGCGAACAGGTCGTCCGTCGCCAGATGTGATCCGAACAGGTCGCAGGTGAACAGCACCTTCTCCTCGCGGAGGTAGGTCAACATCGTCTCCGGCCAGTGGACCCACGGCGCGTGGATGAACTCGAGCGTCCAGTTCCCGAGCGAGAGCGTCTCGCCGTCCTCGACGGCGGTGATCCGATCCTCGGGGATTCCCAGGTGATCGGCGATCATCGGCCGTGCCTTCGAGCTGGAGACGACCTGAACATCCGGATACCGCTCCACGATCGCCGGCGCGGTGCCGGAGTGATCCTGCTCGACGTGCTGGATGATCAAGACGTCGAGCGATTCGATGGCGTCGAGCTGCGCGAGAATCTGCTCGCTCATCGCCGGATCCGCCGTATCGATCAACGCCGTCTTCTCACTGCCGCGGACGAGATACGCGTTGTAGCTCGTCCCGTCGGGCAGCGGGATCAGCTCATCGAACAACCGACGATCCCAGTCGATAGCGCCCATCCACGATATCCCCGGCCGAATCTCTCTCGCTTTCACTCGTCCTCCCGTTCAGGCCCCGCTATCCGTTCCGTCACGAGAACCGACCTCTTGCGGGGGTTCTCGTCCCTGACCGGCTATGCCGGTCAGCCAGTTCTCGCCCCTGACGCGCTGCGGCCCTCCTGAGGCTGTCTTCTTGCTTTCAGATCCATCACGAGAACCGGCCGTCCGAGGACGGTTCTCGGCCGTGACGGCCTCTGTCGCTTCGGTAAGAGTTCTCTCGCCTTCAGCGGTCCTCCCCAGTGCGTGTCGTTCTTGGAGCCGTCACGCGAACCGGCCATCCAAGGACGGTTCTCGCCCCTGACGCGCCGTGCAGTTCAGGCGTCTGTTGCTGAGCCAACGCGAGAACCGGCCGTCCAAGGACGGTTCTCGCCCCTGACCGGCGATGCCGGTCAGTCCGACTTCTCAAACATGTCCTTCCCGACGCCGCAGGCCGGACAGACCCAATCCTCGGGCAGGTCCTCGAATGCCGTTCCCGGTTCGATTCCGCTCGCCGGATCCCCGACGGACGGGTCGTAGACGTAACCGCACACCGTGCAGATCCATTTGTCCATTGCTGCTAGGCTCCTTCCCTGATTCGCTTCCTGTACTCGTTGTACGTGAGCGGTTCTCCGCCATCACGTGTCCCTGCCCGGTCGACGTTGGCGACGAACAACGAGTGCGTCTCCAGATCGACCGTCATGCGCGGAACGACCGTGCCCTCGTAGATGGCCACAGCGTCCGGGAGATACGGGATCCCATGTTCCGTCGTCTCATACGGAAAGCCGGCGAACTTGTCAACGTCCCGCCCGGACTGGAACCCGAACCGACGAATCACGCCGGGACAGCTCTCATTCTCGCGGTCGAGAACGGAGACGACAAACCGGCCGCTCTCGGCGATCATCTCGTGAGTCAGCGAGCGCTTCCCGATTCCGATCGTGATCCGAGGCGGCGCGTTCGTCACCTGCATCAGCGCATCCAAACACTGTCCGTTGATCCGATCGCCCGACTTGGCCGTCACAATGTACAGACCGTGGGTGACCTGGAACAGCGCCTGATTCAACGACGCGTTGTCGGCGACAAACGTGAAAGCCATGTTCGCTCCTTCCCTTGCGGTGCTAGGCAGCCGCCTCTTCCTCTCCGGTTGGCAGCGGCCCCGCGACTCGCTGACCGAGTTCCCGATCGGCCATCAGCAGGCCGTGGCCGGAATCGCTGACGAGCTTCAGCATGTCGATGACCTTGGACACCGAGGCCTCCTCTTCGACCTGCTCGGAGACGAACCATTGGAGCATGATGCCGGCCGCGTTGTCGTTCTCCTCGCGGGAGACCTTCACCAGCTCGTTGATCCGGCCGGTGATGAATTCCTCGTGCGCGAGCGCGGCCTCGTACGCCGCGAGAGGCGAGGTCCACTCGATCTGCGGCTTGTCGATTGCCTGCAGCTCGATGCGGCCGCCACGCTCCTCGATGTGATTGAAGAAGCGCAATGCGTGAGCGAGCTCCTCCTGAGCCTGGGCCTTCATCCACTGAGCCATCCCATCAAACCCCTTGGCGTGGAAGTCAGCCGCCATCGCGAAGTAGAGATAGGCGGAGTACGTCTCGTGCTTGATCTGCTCGTTCATCTCGTCGAGCATCCGTTGGCCGATCATGATTCACCTCGTTTCACAATTGATGGGCGCCCGAAGGGCACCCACTCGCCCGTCATGGTTGGGGCATCCCGTAGTCTCGTTTCCTGTGGCTTCAATGACTCTCCTGTGATCCAAGACTCCGTCTCGTCATCCACGCGAGTTCCCTCCTTCGGAGGAACTCGCCCGTCATGGTTGGGGATTCACCCCAACCATGACGACTAGTAGTTCTCCCCCAGCAACTCGAAGTGTGCCTTCGGGTGCGCGCACGCCGGGCAGAGGCCAGGTGCCTCGGTCCCCTCGTGGAGGTATCCGCAGTTGCGGCACCGCCAGACGACCGCTTCGCCCCTCTTGAACACACTGTCCGTCTCGATGCTCTTCAGCAAGTCGAGATACCGCTTCTCGTGCTGTTTCTCCGCTACGGCGATCGCTTCGAAGACCACCGCGATCTCCGAGAGGCCCTCGTCTCGCGCGATCTGCGCGAACTCGGGGTACATCGACGTCCACTCGTGATGCTCTCCGCCGGCCGCGGCCTTCAGATTCTCGGCCGTCGTTCCGATGACGCCCGCAGGGAACGCTGCTGCGATCTCGACGTCGCCGCCCTGCAGGAACTTGAACAGTCGCTTCGCGTGCTCCTTCTCCTGGTTTGCCGTCTCCTCGAAGATCGACTGCATCTGCACGAACCCGTCTTTCTTCGCCTGCGATGCGAAGTACGTGTACCGGTTCCGTGCCTGCGACTCTCCGGCAAACGCTGTCAGCAGATTCCTCTCCGTCTTGGTTCCCTTCAGTTCCATGCGTGTTCCTCCTTCGGTTGCTTCTCTACGTCTGACACGCCGGACAGAAGCATGTAGACCGCCCGGCCTGAACGACACGTTCGATGCCCGCCCCACACCGCTCGCACGGCTTGTTCTCGCGACCGTAGACCGCGAGCCGGTTCTGGAACGATCCTCCATCCTCCGCGGACTGCCTGTAATCCGATACGCTGCTTCCGATCGTCGTTCCGAGTTGCTCGACCGCATCGAAGAGCACCGCCGTGATTGCCGCGTGAAGGGCTGAGATCTCCTCCCGGTCGAGCGAGCTCGCCGGGCGCCTCGGGTCGATCCTCGATCGCCAGAGTGCCTCGGCGGCGTAGATGTTGCCGATTCCGGCCACCTTCCGCTGGTCCAGCAACAGCTGCTTGATCGGTGCTCGCGATACGACCGCGAAGCCGGCGAGCACGTCGACCGTGAACTCCGGCGCAAGTGGCTCGATTCCGAGAGGTACGTCGAATCCACCCGGACGGAGGACGGTGGTCCCCAATCGTCGCGGGTTGACGAAGTAGACGGACTCCCCGGAATCGAGGCGCAGGATCATCCGCGTGTACGGGATCTCGTCCTCGGAGCGGTCGAGCCGAAGCCGACCGGACATCCGCAGGTGTACGATGAGGTCACCGCGATCTTCGAGGGCGATCACGATGTACTTCCCACGCCGCGTCACGTCGCGGATCGATGCACCGATCAGCGCGCCAGCCTTGACCTCCAGGCGATCGTCGAGGATCTCGGCGCCGACGATTCGTGTGCCGGCAATCGGATGAAGGTGGCGAACGAGCGTCTCGACCTCGGGCAGCTCGGGCACGTCCTACACCTCCTCACTTCGGGCGGAGGGTGCATCCGTCCTATGAAGGCACTCCGCACAGACGCCGTAGGCGTAGGTCCGAATCGACTCGATGAGGTGTCCGTCCGCTTCGACGCCAACCGGCTTCCCGTCGTGCACGCCGATGTCGTACACCACACCGCAGACCCGGCAGCGGAAGTGCGCGTGCGGGCCGAGGTCGGCGTCGTACCGGGCGACCGTCGGGTCGACGTTCAGGCGGAGAACCATCCCCGCTTTCGTTAGTGCGTCGAGTGTGTTGTAGACCGTCGCCCGCGAGATCGACGGGAACTTCCTGCGAACCGCCGAGAGAACCTGATCGGCCGTCGGGTGCTGCGTCGTCTTGGAGAGCCACTCGAGAACAGCCAGCCGTTGGATCGTGGGTGTCAGGCCGACGCCTCGCAGCATCTCCGCATGCTCCACGGGTCTCATATTGGACGGATTGTAGTTTTAGATTCAGTCTAAATCAAGGACGGCACGCGATCCCTCTTTTCGAGTGTCGCTACACGCGGGTCCGGCGACGCTTGGCGTGCGATGACCTAGCTTCTCATGCCGGCTCAGGGGGCGGGTTTGAGGTACGTCTCCGTTGCGGCGTCGAGATCGGCATACACGCCCCGGTATTGCTCCGGGAGAAGCGCCGCCAATCGGTACATGATCTCGTCGGCGATCTGCTGTCGTCGTTCGCTCGTCATCCGCTCCCCGCCGAAGTCGATGTGGAATGGCTCGCCGACGAGGACTCGAAACGGCGTTCGTCGAAGTCGACGGACGTTGTGGCCGATCACCTCGCCGCCGTAGAACGCCACCGGCCACAGCGGCGCGCCGCTCTTCAGCGCGAGGGTCACTGCGCCCGGATGACCGCGCTGCAGCCGACCGTCCCTGCTTCTCGTTCCCTCCGGCGCGACGACGAGGATTCCGCCGTCCTTCAGGACGCCGAGCGCCCGACGCAACGCGCCGAGGTCCGGTTCTCCACGGCGGATCGGGATCGCCTCCCACTGGTCGAACAGCCACCCGAGCAACCGATTGTCCCACGATTCTGCCTTCGCCAGTCCGATGAGCTTGCGTGGTCGAAGGCGGCAGTGGAGAACCGGCGCCTCGAGGAAGTTGACGTGGTTTGCGATCATGATGAGCGGGCCTTCGAGCGGAAGCCTGTCGACCTGAGATCCATCGATCTTGCAGAGGATGCGAACGATGACACAGATCAGCGCGTCCACGATCCGGCCGAAGAACGTCATCCTTCGCCCTCCGCCGACAGGCAGACGACCTCGATCTGTCGGGGGAGGATCTCCATCGTCAGCCGCTTCCCCTCGACACAGAGCGTCTCGCCGTCGGCGTGCGCCGGCAGGTTGCCCTCGATCGCTGTCACCGTGATCCGGTCGGTACGGCCGGTGGTGATCGAGGGGCGGCTCGCCTGCGTTCCGCTCATGAACCGTGGGATGAGGAACAGGACGCCCCATTTGCTGACTTGCCGCGCCATACACAAGTCGAACCGGCCGTCGTCGATCCGCGCATCCGGCGCCATCATGAAGCCGCCGCCCATTCGGCGCCCGTTCATGACAGAGACCATCAGCGAGTGTTGCTCGATCGTGCGATCGTCGTACTCGATTCGCGTCAGTGGTGCGCGGAAGTAGAGGAAGATCGTCTTCAGCGCCGCGACGAGATAGCCGGGGAAGCCACGCAGGTGCTTGAGCTTTGCCGCCTCGAGGCCGACGACGGTGTCGAAGCCGATCCCGACGCCGTTGCCGAAAAAGCGGCTCTCCGGGAGCCCCTCGCCTTCGGCGCGGCCGACGTCGATGGTCTGCCGATGATCCGCGGCCAGCGCTTCGCATCCGTCGTGCACCGCGGCCGGAACGCCGGCGCCGAACGCGAAGTCGTTGCCCCGCCCGACACAGAGGATCCCCATCGCCGCCGCACCCTCCCCCGCCTGCTTCGCTCGCATTAGGCCGTTGAGGACCTCATTTGCCGTCCCGTCGCCGCCGACGGCGACGACGACGTCGATCCCATCGTGAACCGCCTGCCGGGCGAGCTCCACCGCGTGCCACGGCCGCTCGGTACGGACGAGATCGTAGGCAACGCCGAGCTCGCTCAGCTTGCGTTCGATGGCCGGGACGGCTTGGAGCGCCGTTCCGCTTCCCGCCGCCGGGTTCACGATCAGTCGGGTTCGCTTCGCCACGATGAGGACCTCCGCGTTCTGATGGTCAGCCTACGATACCGTTTTCGGCGATCGATGCCACTCCGCCGAGCTGGTTGGGATGCCGATCGCCGAACACTGGGATGAACCATTATCTCGGAAGGCCCGGTTTGACCACGCTGGCGGGATTCCCCATGATGAGACGAGATCGAACGGGAGGTCCGATATGCGGAGCCTGGAATCGTTGTTGCGGAGACATGGAATCAGGGTGCTCCGTCTCTTGGTTGCTGTGCTCGTGCTTGCCGCGTTGATGCCCGCGGCCGCCACGGCAGCCGCGGAGATTCGATACGAGTTCGGCGATCCGGATGCGTTCTGGGACGGGGAGATCCTGAACGACACGGGCAAGCACTACTTGGACGTGAAGTCGGGCTGGTTGACGGTCAGGACGCAGATGGGCGGATGGCTTGGCGAGGACTGCGATGCGCCACCCAATCTCTTCTACGTGCCGATCGAATGGGACGCGAGCGTGCGGTACGTTGTCGAGACACGCATCGATTTCTTGCCGAAGAGCAACTACCAGATCGCCGGGCCGATCCTGTTCCGCGATGTAGACAACTTTGTCATGCTCGGTCGGGCGTTCTGCAGTATCGCCGGTCTGACTGAGCCCTGCATCGGCGACGCGATCTACTTCGACCACAAGGAAGGCGGCGAGCCGTTCCCAACGGTCTCGACGAATCATGGGAGCGACCCCGGCGAGGATGCAGGTCGCGAAGTGTGGCTGCGGTTGGAGGTGTGCGGAGCGCATGCCGATGCGTACTACAGCCTCGACGGAGACGAGTGGGTCTTCCTTGGACGGCACGTCATCGGCTTTGGCCCGACCGCCGCGGGCTTCGGGGCATGGAACAGCTGCACGAGAGCGCCTGCCATCTACGCGCACTTCGACTACTTCTCGCTCCGGATCGATGAACAGGGCTGCTCCGCCGGCGACTAGCGCCGGCCGCTCTGCCCCCTGGCTAGTCGCTCCGGAACCTCGTCACCGTCGCAGGGTCGGTGAACGCCTGGATCTCGACGGCGTAGCCGCCCGGATCGCGGAGGAAGAAGCTATAGACGGGGATCCCGGCGACCATCGCCGGCTCGCTCGTCAGTTCGATCCCCGGCTCGCAGCGCAGTCGCTCGTGCCAGGCGTCGACCGATGCGACGTCGTCTACGACGATCGACAGGAGGACGCCCGCGCCGATCGGCGTCTCGATCGCCGGCCCGCGCGAGGAGACGAGACCGACGCAGGCAGCGCCCGAGATGCGATACACCCTCGCCCAGCCCTGGTCCTCGATCAGCGGAAGCCCGAGGACCTCGCCGTAGAAGCGGATGCCCGGTTCGAGGTCCTCGTACGTGAGAAACGCGATGGCAGCGTACGGATGCTTCACGGCTAGCACTGGAGCCGCTCGGCGAGGATCGACTCGAGATCGGCGATCTTCACGCGGTGCTGCTCGGTCGTGTCTCGATCGCGGAGCGTGACCGTCTCGTCTTCCAGCGTCTGATGGTCGACGGTCATGCAAAACGGAGTCCCGGACTCGTCCTGTCGTCGGTATCGCTTTCCGATCGAGCCCTTCTCGTCGTAGGAGACGCTCCAGCGCCGCTTGAGATCGCGGTAGATCGCCGCGGCGATCTCCGGCTGTCCGTCCTTCTTGACGAGGGGGAAGATGGCGGCCTTGATCGGCGCGATTCGCGGATGCAGCCGCAGGACGACGCGCGCCTGCGGCTCGCCCTTCTCGTCCGGGATCGCGTCCTCATCGTAGGCCTCGCAAAGGAGTGCGAGGGCCGTTCGGCCGACGCCGCCGGCCGGTTCGATGACGTGTGGGACGTACTTCGTCTGCGTTGCATCGTCGAAATAGGAGAGGTCCTTCCCGCTTCCAGGGTGCTTCGGCTGCCCGTGCTCGTTACGCTCGACGACAAGTTCGTCCCCCTCGCGGATCAGCTTCCCCTCCATGTGGCTGCGCAGGTCGAAGTCGCCGCGGTGCGAGATTCCTTCGAGTTCGCCGAACTCTCCTTCAGGAAGGAACGGGTACGCGTACTCGATGTCGGCCGTTCCACACGAGTAGTGGGCGCGCTCGTTCGGCCCGTGTTCGCGGAGGCGGAGGTTGTCACTCTTGAGGCCGAGCGACACGTACCAGGCGACGCGCCGGTCGCGCCAGTAGGCGTACCAGGCTTGGGAGCTCTCCGGTGAGCAGAAGAACTCCATCTCCATCTGCTCGAACTCGCGAGACCGGAACGTGAAGTTCCGCGGTGTGATCTCGTTTCGGAATGACTTCCCAATCTGGGCCATCCCGACTGGAACCTTCACACGTGACGTCGATAGGACGTTCTTGAAGTTGACGAACATCCCCTGTGCCGTCTCCGGGCGGAGATATGCCTCGGCGGTCGGATCGATCAGCGCGCCGACGTACGACTTGAACATCAGGTTGAACTCGCGCGGCTCGGTCAGCTCACACTCGTCATGTTCTCCCGGCCGCTTGCTCGGCTTGCGCGGGCAGTCGCTGGTGCCGACGTGATCGGCTCGGAAGCGGCCCTTGCACGTCTTGCAGTCGACGAACATGTCGTAGAACAGGTCATAGTGCCCACTTGCCTTCCAGACCTTCGGATCCATGATGATCGTCGACTCGAGCCCGACCATGTCGAAGGTCGATGGCGCGTCTGAAGGGGCCAACGTAGGGTCGTGACCGGTCACCATGTCCCGCCACCAGGCCTCCTTGACGTTTCGCTTCAGTTCGACGCCGAGCGGACCGTAGTCCCAGAAGCCGCGGATGCCGCCGTAGATCTCACTCGACTGAAAGACGAACCCGCGCCGCTTGCACAGCGAGACGATCTTCTCCATCGATTTCACATCACGTTTCGCGTCGTTGCTCATTCCGATCCTCCGTACGTGTGAGATCCGACGTCGCCCCCCGGCGATCGGGAAGCGGCGAGGTCCGATTATACCGAACCCACCCGGCGAGGCTTGCGGTCTTGCCGGCTGGGCTTCGAATGCAGAGGCCCTTCGACAGGGCGGGTCGGGGTGTGGGCTTCCTGGGGTGGGGCAGCGTGTTGGGTCCCGGCTCCCGCCGCGGTTCCCTCGATGAGGGAGGGTCAGGGTGAACCGCGGCGGTTACCCGGCGGCGAGACACTCTCCCCGAATCGCGCCGCTGGTTGCGACATCCCTTGGGTTCGCGATCGTTGTCTCAGAACTGTGTGATCAGCGAAACCGTGCCAGACGATGAGGTTGAGTCTCGGCGCATGTTCGGTCGACGATTCGACCTCGGACTCCCGGAACCCGGAGAGCGCCCATCAGTAAGCCTTCCTCCGCATCCACTTGACATCTTGTTGCATGGAAAGCTGCGAGCGGATGTTTGCTGTTAGACACACAAGGAACTAGCATCCTTGACACATTCCAGCGTAGTGATTACCATTGTGGAGTTGAAAGGAGGTGAAATAGTGAAGCTTACGGTTATCGCGGGCTTTGTAGTGGTGTTGATTGTGTTAGTCTCATTGATCGCCTCATCGTATAATCTAAGCAATATCTGCGAAGGTGTCATCGGAGCGATGGGCACGAGTTTTGGTGGACGGCGTGTTCGGGGCCGTGGACCGGCGCCAGCGTCTGACAAGAGCAGTGGCGTGGGTGTATATGACAAGGGACCCATCAACCTCATCTGATTGTCCAGTCTCGGAATGGTGTTGACACTTCACACCTCCTCGTGACGTTGCTCGCGGACTGCGCCCCAGAAGATCTCGGAGGGCGTTTGTCCCTTGGTCCGGTAGCCTTGATGCGGCCGCTGGAAGTTGTAGAACTCGATGAACGAGGCGAGCGATGCTTGCAGCTGATGGCGGCGACGGAAGTACCGGCGGCGAAACGCAATCCGCCAGTGTTCATGCAGGATCGTGCCCTGTAGACGTTCCACGAATCCGTTGGTTCACCCCCGCCGCTGCACGTCCGAAGCTCCATCGGAACGCACCGTGCTGGGCTCATGGGATGAGCGAACCGCGGGGCCGATCCGCAGGCCCCGCGGCCATCCGCTATTCCTGTCTCATGTAGACGAGATCCATCGTCAGTCCGTTGCCGCTATCCGGCGTGGCGATCGGGTTGGAGACGTTGCCATTGCCGACTTCGCCGTAGTACGCGTAGATGAACGTCGGGTTGACGGTGTAGACCAGCCCGAGATCCGCCTCGGTGAGGAGGGTCTGATACTCCTTGTAGGTCTCGAATGCCGCGTCGTTGTCGTACGTGGCGACGCCGTCGGCGAGCAGCTCGTCGATCCGCACTTCGACATCGTACGTGTCGTCCGCTCCTCCGGAGTAATGCCAGAAGTGCAGGCCGCCGGTCGAGCGGTAGACGTTCGCGCCGGAGTTCGGCTCGCTGCCGCCGCTCAGGCCGAGGAGGACCATCTCCACCATCGACGTCGTCAGGCGGGTCACGAGCGTGTTGAAGTCGATCGCCTGGAAGGTCACGTTCAGGCCGATCTCCCGCAGATCCTCGGTGACGATCAGGCCGATCGCTTCGCGGGTCGTGCTCGGGTTCGTGTTGAACTCGATCTCCAGCGGCGATCCGTCGGCGAAGTCTCGCCACCCGTCACCATCGGCGTCGACGATCCCGACCTGATCGAGTAGGTCGGCCGACATCGCAAGGTCGAACTCGTAGACGATCGCGTTCGCCTCGGTCACCGGTCCACCGTAGTGGGTTCGTCCGGCGTAGAACGGGGACAGGTAGCTGACGGGGCTCCACTGCGGGACCGCGAGGTCGTTGTAGACGTTGGAGATGATCGACCCCTTGTCGACGGCGTACGCGATCGCCCTTCGGAATCGGATGTCTCGGAAGAGAGCGCGGAGGTTCTCGTCCGTCTCCTCCGCCAGGCCGATGTCCTGGTTGATCCCGATCCACGATGTCCCGAAGTTGGGCACGTCCGGATCGACGAGGACGGTGAATCCGGCTTGATCGGCCTTCTCGACCAGAATGCCGACGTCTTCCGGCCTCGGCGCGAACGCGTGGATCTCGTGGTTGATGAACTTCAGCATCGACACGTCCTGGTCCGCGACGATGTGAACGATGTACCGATCGAGATAGGGAAGCTGAACGCCGTTGGGATCATAGTGGTAGTAGTACGGGTTCCGCTCGAGGACGACGTACTGGTCCGCCTCGTACTGCGTGACGATGAATGGTCCGAGTCCGACGAGTTCGGACGGATCGGTATCGATCCCCCAGACGGAGTTGAACAGGTCGGCGGGCACGTCGGAGTTTCGCTTGTGAACGTAAGGCGCCAGGGCATGTTCGGGGAGGATCGAAGCGCGGAGTGACGAGAAGATCGGGCGGAACGGCATCGACATCGTCACGCGAACCGTGAAATCATCGATCTTCTCGACCTGCGGATACGTCCCGTCGGGCAGCTGAAGGACGTCGCGGGTGTTCGTGTCGACGTCCTCGTTGTAGTAGAGGTCGTTGTACGTGAACACGACGTCGTCGGCCGTGAACGGCGTTCCGTCGGACCAGCGCAGCCCCCGCCGCAGGTGGAACGTCAGCGTCAGCCCATCCTCGGACGCCTCCCACTCCTTGGCGAGCTCGGGGACGACGGCCGAGTTGTTCGGGTCGATGTCGACGAGCCCCCGCAGCATCATGCTCGAGTACTGCGTCGTGCTGTTCTCGTTCGAGGTCACTGAGTTCCAGCTCTTCGGGCCGGTGATTGCCGAGACGGACAGCGTCCCGCCGGGCACACCGGGCTGGAGGTGGGCGTACGAGGTTCCGTCGACGCCGAGCGGCACGATCACGATGTTCGGCGTCTCGGCGTCCGCCGGATCGACAGTTGCCGTGGTCGATCGGAACTCGATCGCAACCTCGAGCGTGCCTTCGGCGGCCGCCTCGCGGTTCCGCCAGCCGCGGGCCATCTCCGCGTAGGTGATGACCGACGCGCGGACGACGTACGTCCCCGCAGGAAGCGTGGCGATCCGGTCCGCCGTGTCTTCGATCGGTGTGATACCCGGCGCTACGCGCGAGCGGAGGAAGCGACCGGAAACCGTCGACTCGGAGATCTCCAGTTCGCCGACCGGCCGTAGCGTAACTGCGTCGGCGACATAGACACGTGCCGTGATCCACGCCTCGCCCGCCTCGTCCTCCACACTCAGCGTGCCGGTCAGCTGCACGGACAGACGAGCGTCGACAGGAGCGTCGATGGTGAACGTCTTCTCGAACTCGCACGTCTTCTGTCCGGTCGACTGCACGCCCCACAGTGGGCTGTCCTGATCGACGGCAACGTGCGTCGTGACGGAGGCGGACCGTCCGATCGCCTCGAACGCCGCAGAACAAGCGGACACGTCACCGAACGCGACGCAGTCCGCCTCGGCGAATGCCCAGGCGTCCTCGTCGACGACCGGCTCCTCGGCGATCCCGGCCAGCGGGAGCCCGACGGCCAACACGACGAAACAGAACCAGATGGCTGTGCGTCTCATACCGATCTTCCCTCCCTATCGGCGATCCCGCCGTGGGACGCCGTGCGCCACCCATTATCGGGAAGATCGCCGCGCACGCCAGCGGCGAGGTGGCGGATGGCTCAGCCGAAGGTCATCAGGGTCAGCAGGAAGAGAATGCCGAGCGTCAGCGGCCAATAGGCGAGGGTGAGGAGGTCCGTCTCTTCGATGCCGAACAGGCGGATCTGCCTGCCGCGGGCGAATCGGATGGCACTGAGCGACAGAAGGAGCAGCAGTCCGTACATCGTGAAGTAGAACCACTCGACGTAAATGATCTGCGGCACGGCGAGCTTCTGGCGGACGTAGACGTGGGAGATGATCAGCACGAAGAAGAGACCGGAGCAGTAGCTGAGCACGGTCGAGGCGGAAAAGCCGAGCAGCCCGCCCTCATCGCGGCGTGTCTGGATCATCAGGATCGCGAACAGGAGGATCGCGACGACCAGCATCGGCATCAGGTCGGACACGAATGGCCCGAAGAACTTCCGCTGCAAGTCGATGTTGAAGTACAGCTCGGGACGTTCATTGTGCGCTGTGAAGTCGGGATCGCCGAAGTCAACCCGGTAGCTGTTCGCGCGGTAGCTGAAGTGCGACCCGATGCACTCCCATCCCTCGAGGACGAAATCCTCTTCGAGCCCCGGCTTCTTCGGGGGGCCCATGGTGTCGTACGCGCGGAAGTCCGGAACGAGGGTGACGTCCTCGTGAAAGCTGGTTGGCCACATACGGATCCAGATACACTCGCGATCGATCGGGTACGTCGCGTAGTCGAACGGTTGCCGCAGCGTGGCCTCGAAGTACCACCGGACATGGTCCGCTCCCGCGGCGACGTGCGTCATCGTGACCTCTTCGGCCTCGGGGAAGACGACACCCGGCGGGTCAGGTTCTCCATCGGCGAACCGCTGCCAGACGTAGCCGGTGACGGCGACCTCGTACGATCCGAGGAACTTCGCCGATTGGACGAAGATCCCCGTCGGGATCCGCCGCCCGACCTCGTGTCTCGACTCTCCCGAGCCGCCGGGGCCCGTAGGGAGGAGCCTCGCGAGCACCGCATTCGCGGATACCTCGTCGTAGACCGGGTAGCTCTCCCCCGCTCGGCCGGGGAACCGAAGGGACCAGTGCCACTCGAGTCCGATGCCCGCGATGAGCAATCCGGCGATCGCCAACGCCATCATCCACGCCTTTCCGTGGCCCGGACGGTTCGGGAGGAGGAACCCGCTGACGCCGAGGATGAATGGGAATGCGGAGAGCAGGATCGCCGTTCGCCCGTGCCTCTCCGCGTCGCCCGTCGGGACGATCTCGCTGAGATCGAAGACCGTGACGAGGAGCCAATCCGCGCTCGGAACCCGAGTGCGCATCAGTTGGAACGTTCGGCCACTGTGCTTGCTGGTGACCGTGAGCATGTCCGCCGAGTTCTCGTCTCGGTGGATCGCCTGCAGAACAGCCGATCCATCTGCCAGCTCCTCGATGTGCCGTCCGGGGTACGCCGGGTCGGGGTGCGCGATGAGGACGCCTCCTTCCGAGACGAGCAGCGCGTATCCGGTCGTCCCGATTCGGAATCGTGAGAGGAGCTGTCGGAGTCGGCCGACGGAGAAGTCGCCGAGTACAATCGCGACGCGACCGTCCTCGGTGGAGGGCCGGACCCGCTCGCCGTACGTGACGGTGACGGTGCCACCGACCGTTCCGTAATTCGGCTCGGCCCACGCGGCGCCCCGCGCCATCGGCTCGTGGTACCAGTTTGTCCGGATCCCCCCCGGTCCGGGATCGTCCGGCTGCGAGTAATCGTAGGTCTCTTCGACCTGGAGGCGCACGATCCCGCTGTCGCGCCGGATCCAGTACGGACTGAACAAGTCGTGCTCCGGTCCGTCTAGCGGAGCGTACGAGACGCCGGCTGCGAACAGGTTCGGATTGGCTGCGAGCTGCGCGAGGAACGCGTCCTCCATTCCTCCGCGGGTCAGGTCGCCCGACTCGAACCCTTGTGCGAGCGATCGCACCTGGCCCATGACGTGGCGAGCCTCCCCGTCGATCGCTTCGGAGATCGTCTCCGTCGTCCGGCGCGCCGTTTCAATGGCGCGCTCGATCAACCGCTCAGGTTGCCCGGAGAAACGAACGACGGACCAAGCGAGTGCGACGGTGCCGATTACCGCAAGGAGCAGATACAGTCGAATCGCGCGACGTTGCGACGCCCTGCGGCGCGTCATCGTGGCGGGGAATCGGAGCGCCGTCCTTCGGCCGATCCGTCATCGGCCGGCTGTCTGCGAACATCGGACGGACCGATCAAGTCGGCGATCACGCCGTCGAGTCGTTCCCGCGCCGTCGAGCTATCCCTGGATTCCAGCAGATCGCGGACCTCCGCCATCCTTCGACCGAGGTGGATCCGCTCCTGGAACTGCTCCTCGCGTTCGGGCGGGCGCCCTTCGTTCGCCGTGCTTCGCCTGTCAAGGTCTGCACCGACGAGCGACTCGACCGTCGAGACGAGCCGCTTGAGGATTCGATAGACGACGCCGACCGAGAAGCCGCCGATCATCGCCAGTGCCGGGGTCCCGACGTTGCCGAGCGCGTCCCCACGAAGCGGAACGAGAAGCGCGAGGATCATCCCGGCAACGACGCCGAGCACGACGCGAATCCAGTACGAGGACGCGTACGTGGGATCGTAGGTGCCTCGCGTGACGAATCGGCTTGCCAGGAACAACCCGGCGAACGCGGCGCCGACGCCGGCAGCGGCGAGGAGGTGGAACTCCTCGATCAACAACTGGATTCCGTGCTCGTTCTGCCAGTCGACCGTGCCGTCCGCGGCGCTGGTGAGGCTGAGGCCGATCCACGCGGCGACGAAGACGAGCGCCGCCACGATCAGACCGCGAATTAGCGGGACCGGACCGAAGAGGCGAAGCCAGAGCGGCCGCCGACGCTCGCGGGCGAGGAGCAGGATCGACCGGGGATTCGCCGGATGGACGATCCGGGCGAGCGCATGATGCACCCGCCCGAGTTCGCCGAGGCGAAGGGTGGAGCCCGACGAGCGTCCGTCGTCGTTGACCCGAGCTTCGATGAGGGATTGGAGCGACTCGAGGAGCAGTGGCGGAACTTCGCTTCCGGACGAGAGGGCGTAGTCGGCCATTGCCTCGGACTCCGCGAGGGTGTCGTCGATCAGCGTCTCGAGCGGGGCGAAACGGTCGCGCGCGGATCGATCGGTCCGGCGACCGGTTGCGCTCATGTCGGGGGAAGCGCGCATCGAACGTCCTCTCGGGGGTGTGGGGATCACCGGCCGTGACGGCTCTCGCGCCTCCTATCCTCCGGGAGCCCCACGATCGCTCGGCCTAGTCGCACACGGAGTCGGCGAGTTTCATCAGGAAGCGGATCGTGTTGACCACCTTGGTCCCGATGAACGGGAACTTCTCGATCAGTGCCAGAGCGGACTCCAGCGGATCCTTGATCTTCTGATACGACGCGCACAGCGAGGCGACCGTCTCGGTGAGATCGCGCGTGCTGATCTCGACCTCGATGGCCGTCAGTGCCTCCAACCCTCTTTCTTCCGTCGACATACGATCCTCCTCTTGGATTGCTTCCATTCCAAGCGTCCGTCTGGAAACGATGTGAGAACGACTATACTTGGACGTTTGCTCGCATGTCAATCATGCGTGAAGGATCCGCAAATCGGTTCGTTTCGTTGCTGCTGGCGCGCGGTAGACTGTCCGTCGAGGCATCGAGCGGGACCGGACGGGAACGAAGGAGACATCGTGAACGAAGACGTTCTGCGCAAACAGCTGATCGCCCAGCTGGATGGAGGGCAGGCGTACGCACCGCTCGAGTCGTCGATTCGCGACTTCCCGGGGGATCTCGCCGGCCGCAAACCCGAGGGCATCTCGCACACGCCGTGGGAGCTTCTCGAGCACATGCGGATCGCGCAGTGGGACATCCTACGCTTCACGATCGATCCGGAACACGTCACGCCCCCGTGGCCGGACGAGCACTGGCCGAAATGCGCCGCACCGACCGGACCGGCGGAGTGGCAGCAGTCCATCGATACGTTCCTGCGCGAGCTGGGCGAGGTGAAGCGGCTGGCCGAGGATCCGGGCACGGAGCTGGATCGGAAGATCCCGCACGGAACGGGGCAGACGTACCTGCGGGAGATCCTCCTCGTCGCCGATCACAACGCCTACCACCTCGGCCAGATCATGCTGATCCGGCGGGCGCTGGAACGGCTGGCATGATCACGAGGCGGGTTGCCTAGCAGTCCGTGTGGGAAGTGATACCGCACCGCGAGTGGATTGGGATGATC
>CAZSNG010000025.1:0-33006 GCA_964608345.1 uncultured Thermotogae bacterium | reverse complement strand
TACCTCCCGCAGCGTGACACGCTGCTGCCGTGGAGGACCGCCCTCGACAACGCGATCCTCGCATCCGAGATCGAGGGGCGATCGCGAACGGAGGCGCGCAACGAAGCGACCGAGCTGTTCCATCGCTTCAGCCTCGCGGGATTCGAGCACAGCTATCCATGGCAGCTGTCCGGCGGGATGCGGCAGCGTCTGGCACTGATCCGGACGTTCCTCGCCCATCGTGAGGTGCTGCTGCTCGACGAACCGCTCGGCGCGCTCGATCCGCTGACGCGGGTGACGCTCCAGGACTGGCTCCTTTCGGTGTGGTCGGAGCTGCGCAAGACGATCCTGCTCGTGACCCACGACGTGGAGGAGGCACTCCTTCTCTCGGATCGGATTCTCGTGATGACCGATCGACCGGCGACGATCACGCGCGATGCGCCGGTCGACCTGCCTCGGCCCCGGGACCGCGCTTCGGCCGAGCTGGCGGCCACGAAGGGGCGACTGCTGACGATCCTGTTGGGGGGACGGCGATGAGACGATTGACGGACATCGCCGCCCCGATCGTTCTGCTCGCTGTCCTCTTGGCGATCTGGGAGGGCGCGGTCTGGTTGTTCGATGTGCCGCACTACATCCTCCCGGCGCCGAGCCGGATTGCGGTCTCGTTTGTGTCTCACTTTTCAGGGTTGTTGTACCACGCGGCGGTGACGCTGACCGAGATCGTCCTCGGCCTGATCCTCGGCGGGCTCGGTGGATTCGGCCTGGCGGTCGCGGTGTTCTACTCGCCTCTCCTCGATCGTGCGCTGTACCCGCTGATCATCGCGTCCCAGATGATCCCGGTCTTCGCGATCGCGCCGCTGCTGATCGTCTGGATGGGGTTCGGCCTCTGGCCGAAGGCGACTGTGGCGGCACTGATCGGCTTCTTCCCGATCGTCATCAACGCGTCGGACGGGCTGCGATCGCCGAACGAGGAGTCGATCGAACTGTTTCGCTCGCTCGGGGCGACGCGCGGGCAGATCTTCGCCAAGCTGCGGCTGCCGGCGAGTCTGCCGACGCTGTTCGCCGGGCTGAAGGTCGCGGTGACGTTGTGCGTCGTCGGCGCAACGATCGGTGAATGGGTCGGAGCGCGCCGCGGGCTCGGCTACTTGATGATCCAGTCGAACGCGCGGCTCCGTGTGGATCTGGTGTTCGCGGCGATCCTGATGCTCTCGGTCCTCGGGTTGCTCCTGTTCGGGGCGGTTCGGATAATCGAGCGGCGTGTCCTGCACTGGCGCGGCACGGACTAACTCGCGGGAAGGGGACGAGAGTGAAGAGGGGGACGCTTGTTTCGCTGTTGGTTGCTCTCCTTGCCGTCTCGGCACTGGGGCAATCGATCCTCCATGTGAGTCTCGACTTCTTCGTCAACCCGAGCCACGTCCCGCTGGTCGCCGGCCAGGAATCCGGCTTCTTCGCCGACGAAGGGATCGCCGTCGAGCTGTTCGTGCCGATGAACCCGAGCGACCCGGTGAAGCTGGCGGCGGCGCGGACGGTCGACATCGCGCTGACTCCGCAGATCAATTACCTGATCGCCCGATCGGAGGGGCTGCCGTTGATCGCGATCGGCGCGTTGATCGACCGGGGGCTCGGTGGTCTGCTGAGCTTGCGCGATCGCGGGATCGAGTCGATCGACGACCTGCGCGGGAAGCGAATCGGGTACTCGCTGACGCCGCTCGAGCCGATCCTCTGGCGCACGATGCTTGGCTGTGCCGGGATCGGCGAAGAGGAGATCCGTCTGATCAACGTCGGGTACTCCACGATGCAGTCGCTGCTGGCGGGCTCCGTCGACGCGATCGGCGCATTCCGCAACTATGAGCCGTTCCTGGCCGAGCTCGAGGGCGCCGATCCGGTGTTCTTCCCACAGGAGGACTACTGCATCCCGGCGACGTACGAGCTGATCCTGGTCGTCCATCCGGACCTGATTGCCGAGCGTGGCGACGAGCTGTCGGCGTTCCTCCGCGCCCTCGCCCGCGGGATCGAGGCGACGAAAGCGAACCCGGACGTGGCGTTCGGGACGTTCCTCGACGCGCACCCGGATCTCGACGACGACGTGAATCGACGGTCGTTCGCCGCGACGCTTCCGCTGTATGCCGACGGGGCGCGGCACGACGATAGCGAGATCTGGGCGGCGATGCACGACTACCTGGTCGCGAACGGGTTGATTGACGAGCGGCTCCCACTCGAGGGGCTGTTCACGGATGCGCTGCTGCCGGCACGGCCGCAGCCGGGGGAGTGAGAGGGGGCGGCGTGCATACGGCGAACCGGCAGTTGGAAGTGATCGTTGGTTGCATGTTCTCGGGGAAGACCGAGGAGCTGATCCGGCGATTGGAGCGCGTGCGGATCGCGGGGCGGCAGATTCTCCTGTTCAAACCGACGATCGACGATCGATACGACCAGAACGCCATCGTCACGCACTACGGGCGCGAGTTCGCCGCGCACCTGCTCGAGCCGGGTGCAGAGACACTGGAGACGCTGCGCGATTCAGTCGGCGCCGAGACGCTCGAAGCGGCCGACGTCGTCGCGTTCGACGAGGGGAACTTCTTCTCCGAGCGGCTGACGCAGCTCTGCCAGGAGCTTGTCGGGATGGGCAAGCGGGTGATCGTCGCCGGACTCGACCTGACGTTCGCCGAGGAGCCGTTCGAGCCGATGCCGGACCTGATGTCGCTCGCCGACCGTGTCGACAAACTGCAGGCGGTGTGCGTTGTCTGCGGCGGTGTCGCGACCCGCTCGCAACGCCTGATCGATGGGAAACCGGCACCGGTCGACGGACCGGTCATCCAGGTCGGCGGAGTCGGAAGCTACGAGGCGCGCTGCCGCGCCTGCTTCGAACGATAGGGGTCGGTGGGGTCCGAGAAGGGCCTAGACGTAGTACGTCCGGCAATCCTCGCAGATCTCGAGACCCTCGATCGGATCCGGTGTTTCGCTCATGTGCGTTGCGAAGACGAGCGAACCCTGCTCGCGCAGCTTGTTCATCCAGTAGGCGATGGCGGGGGCGTCGAGGTGTCCGGGGTCGTCGGACGGACGCGGGTGGGTCCACTCGAGAATCGCAACGTCGACGCCGCCGAGCAGCTTGCCGAGCTGCTCGCAGTCGGCCGTGTCGCCGGTGTAGGCGAACGTCCTTCCGTCGTGCTCGAAGCGGTACCCGAACGCTGTGAGGGTGAAGTGCTCCATCTGAACCGCGGTGAACGGGAGGTCTCCCGCCCGGTAGTCGCCGTCTTCGGCGACCTCGACGTACTCGACGGGAACGTGCGGCTCGAAGCCTGCCTTCCGCATGTCGGGCCAAGCGAGGTCGCACAGCGTTTCGATCCGCTCCTCGATTCCCGGCGGGCCGACGATGTAGATCGGGCGCTCTCGACGGCGGCGGACGCAGTACTCGAGCAGCAGGAACGGCAGGCCGAACATGTGATCGGCGTGCAGGTGGCTGATGAAAATCACGTCGATCTTCGTCAAGTCGAGGCCGAGGTGCTGCATCTCGACGACGGCGGTCGGTGGCAGATCGAGAAGGATCCGGCCGTCGATGAGGAGCGAATTCCAGCGACGACCGTCGGTCAGCGCCGCTCCGGACCCGAGGCACGTGAGCGGGATTCGATCGCTCAACGGAGTACTAGCTTGCGTGGAGTGCTTCGTCGGTCGCGCGCAGTCGTCGGACAAGCTCGTCCAGCATCCCCTGTGCGATCTCGGGATGGTTCTCGATGAGGCTCTTCATCGCCCACTGAGTGACAACGATGCAGTTCGTGTCCGTCATCGCGACGACGTCCGCTGTTCGGGGAGCTCCGTCGATGACGGAGAGTTCGCCGAAGAAGTTGCCCGCACCAAGCTCGGCGAGCTTGTCTCCTTCGCGGATGACCTCGGCTTTGCCATCGAGGATGAGGTAGAAGCCGACGCCGCCTTTGCCCTCCTCGACGATCTTCGTCCCGGCCACCGACTTCTTCTGAACCGCCGACTTGAGGACGTTCTTCAGGGCGCCATCACTCATCCTGCAGAAGATGGGCGTCTCCTTCATGAGGGAGATGATCTGCTTGTTGTCCATTCCGTTCGCTCCTTTCGCCGCCACTCAAAGCTGGATGCGATGATATAATACGCTGATTCGCTTTTCCAGCCTGCGAGGGGGTCCCATGTCCTGGAGCCGGACGCTGAAGATGCGGCAGTCGATCCGCGCTCAGCTCGAGTCGGGAGAGGAGATTGCGCTCTTGTTCAGCGACCTTCGCGGCTTCTCGACGTACACCGCGCGCGAGGGGGATCGAGCGGCCTACCAGTTGACCCAGATTCATGAGGGGATCCTCCGCGAGCGGATCGACGAGTACGGCATTCTCGTGAAGTCGCTCGGCGACGGCGTCATGGCTGCGTTCGAGACGCCGGACGACGCCATTCGCGCGGCGGCAGCGATTCAGCGGGCGATCCGCGAGCGAAACCGCGAATCGCCGGACGAGCCGATCGACGTTGGTATCGGGATTTCGAGCGGCCAGCCGGTGATGACCGACATCGACTTCATCGGCCACGCCGTCAACCTGGCGCAGCGCCTCTCGGCCCTCGCGAAGGGCGGACAGATCCTCGTCACCGAGCGCGTTCAGGAGCTTGCCGTACTCGGGGAGGGCCTGTTCTACGCGCCGATGGGGGCGCAGAGCCTGAAGGGCGTCGGCGCCGAGCAGGTCGTCGAGGTCGCGTGGATGCGGGAAGTGGCACGGATCTCCGACGCGGCCGATCGAGTGACGCTGATCCTGACCGAACGCGGGACGGTCGTCGTCGAGTTAGCGAAGGACGCCAAGCAGGACATCCGCGACGCGCTCGACCATCTACAGGAAGCCCGTGCAGAGGAGGAAGGCGCCTTCTCGGCTTGGCTGCAGCGGGCAATCGCTCGATTCACGCACCGGCTGATTGGGGCGTCTCTCGGCGTCTTCGGCATGAAGCGCGAACAGGAACTCAGCCGGATCGGCTTCTCGCTTCGGGGCGACGCCCTTGCCGTGGAGACGCTGGACGGGACGTTCCGGGTCCGCGGTGTCGATCGCGAAATCGCCGGCGGATTCATCGCCAAGGCGGAGGAATTGCGCGCGAACGCGGGCTAGGGCGCGGACCGATGCCTTACATCGAATCAAAGAGACGTACTTCTTGTCAGAAAGTATCGGGAAAACTGCTTGAAGCGCATCGGTGCTTGGCCTAGAATGGCGCAAAGACTCGAGTGAGGGGGCAACATGGGTAAGCGAGAGGTCCTGGAAAGCACACTCAAACAGATCAAGAAGGCGTACGGTGAAGGTTCCATCATGTGGCTCGGCGACGGAGCGCAGGTGCTCCAAGTCGAGTCTGTCCCCTCGGGGTCTCTTGCGCTTGACATCGCCCTCGGAGTCGGCGGGGTGCCGCGCGGAAGGATCGTCGAGATCTTCGGAATGGAGGCGAGCGGGAAGACGACGCTCGCGCTTCACATCATTGCCGAGGTGCAGCGGCGTGGCGGAACGGCGGCGTTCATCGACGCGGAGCATGCGGTCGATCCGACGTACAGCCGTGCGCTTGGGGTCGATCTCGATCACATGCTGATCTCGCAGCCCAACTCCGGAGAGCAGGCACTCGAGATCACCGAGCAGTTGACGCGCAGCGGGGCGATCGACGTGATCGTCATCGACTCGGTCGCCGCCCTCGTTCCGACGGCGGAGATCGAAGGGCAGATGGGAGAGGCGACGGTCGGCCTGCAGGCTCGATTGATGA
The DNA here is from genome assembly GCA_964608345.1 of uncultured Thermotogae bacterium. Classification (GTDB taxonomy): domain Bacteria; phylum Bipolaricaulota; class Bipolaricaulia; order UBA7950; family UBA9294; genus JANQEA01. Next base: position 27,294 of record CAZSNG010000025.1, on the reverse strand, counting down.
GCCAGGCGATGCGGAAGCTCTCCGGCGCGATCTCGCAGTCGAAGACGCTCGTGATCTTCACCAACCAGATGCGATCGGCGATCGGCACGTCGCGGTTCGGGCCGTCGACGACGACGTCCGGTGGATGGGCGTTGAAGTTCTATGCCTCGGTCCGGCTTCAGATGTGGGGATCGGGACGGATCGAAGATGGGACCGAACGGGTCGGACACCACATCAACGTCCGCGTCGTGAAGAACAAGGTCGCCCCGCCGTTCAAGGAAGCGATGTTCGACGTCATCTACGGCCGGGGGATCGTCCGGTCGCGCGACCTGCTGAACACGGGTGAGGCGCTAGGCCTCGTGTCGCGGAGCGGTTCGTGGTACTCGTTCGGCGATCAGCGGCTCGGCCAGGGAATCGGGAACAGCGCTGTGGCGCTCGAGGAGGACACGAAGCTGGCCGATCAGCTCGAGGCGGCGATTCGCGAGAAGGCGGGCCTCGACGAGAACCAGCCCCAGCCTGCAGCGGCCGAGGAAGAAGAGCAGGATGCAGGAGAGACGGACGCCGAGGAGTGATCCCTGGGTCGACCTGACCCGGTTGCTGCGCGAACGTCCGCGAAGCGTGTGCGAAGTGCGGCAGCGACTCGCGCGACGCGGGCACGTCGTCGACGTCGTCGAGACGACAATCCGATCGGCCGTCGATGCCGGGCTGCTCGACGACCGCGTGTTCGCCAAGCTGTGGGTCACCGATCGACTGTGGCACCATCCGCTCTCTCGTGCGGCTCTGGAGCTGGAGCTGCGCGACAAGGGGATCGATCCGTCGATCATCGCGGCCGAGCTCGCGGACCAGTACCCCGCGGTCCGAGAGGTTGAGATCGCGCGCGACCTCGCCTCGGCGCGGTTCGATCGGCTGCGCGGCGTCGATCCGGAGCGTCGAAGGAACCGCACCGCCGCCTACCTGATGAGAAGGGGATTTCGGCGCGGACTGTCGTTCGACGTCGTCCGACAGCTCGAGAAGGAGTGCGAGGATGAGTGATCAACGGGTCGGCATCGGCCACGACGTCCATCGGCTCGTGCCGGATCGGCCGCTGATCCTCGGCGGGGTGAGGATCCCGTTCGAGTTCGGCCTCCTCGGCCACTCCGATGCCGACGTCCTGACCCACGCGATCTGCGACGCGCTCCTCGGCGCTGCCGGCCTCGGCGACATCGGGGTGCACTTCCCCGACTCCGATGAGCGGTACCGGGGAATCGACAGCCTGCGGCTACTGGCGGAGGTCGTTCGACTCGTCGCTGCGGCGGGCTACACGGCGGTCAACGTAGATGCGACCGTCATCGCCGAACGACCGAAGCTGATGCCGCACATCCCGGCGATGCGTGAGGCGATCGGCGGCGTGCTCGGTCTTCCTGCGGATCGGATCGGGCTAAAGGCGACGACGACCGAGGGACTCGGGGCGATCGGGCGCCGTGAGGGGATCGCGGCGATGGCCGTCTGCCTCATCGGAACAGGTTGACGATGTCCGCGTGACCTACCAGGACGCCATCCTGTCCTTCACCGAAACAGATTGACGATGTCCTGGTAGGTCACGAGAACCATCACGCCGAGCAAGACCACGAAGCCGATCGCATGAATCAGCCCTTCGCGCTCCGGCGGGATCGGTCTTCCGCGTACCCACTCGTACAAAGCGAATGCCACCCGGCTTCCGTCCAGCGCGGGGAACGGGATCAGATTCAGCAGCCCGAAGTTGATGGAGAGGAACGCGAGCAGACTGAAGAAGACGACGGCCCCCATGCGGGCGCCTTGGCCGAGCAGCTGGGCCAGACCGACGGGGCCCGCGATCGCCTCGTCCGCGGAGACCTCTCCGGTGATCAGCTGGCGGACCCACGTGGCGAGGAGGCCGACGTTCCCGGCGAACTGCTCGCTTGCCAGTCGCAGGCTGGCGATCGGCCCGGGACGCCGATTCGCGGCGCCCAGATCAGCGAACGTCACTCCAGTGAAGAGCTCCTCCGCGGTCGCCTGCGTCGGCGCGAGCGGCAGCTCCAAGACCTCGTCGTCGCGCAGTACCGCGAGGGTTCCCTCGACCGTGATCGTCGGGTCGTCGTAGTGAACGAGAAGGTCGAGTGCGGTGTCGACCGGCGAGCCGTCGATCGCGACCACGAGGTCGCCCGTGCGAACGCCGGCGAGCCGAAGAGGCGCGCTCGGGGCGAGATCGAGGACCTCGTTCGTGAACGTGTTCGCCATGAAGTACGCGCCGATGACGTATCGGGCCTCGTCCTCGTTGAGCGCTGGCGTGACGGTCTCACGCAGCCGCAGGCCGCCGCGATCGAAAACGATCTCGAGCGGCGCGCCGGCGGAGCGCTCGATGGCGACGGTCACGTCGTCGCGGTCGAAGATCTGTCTCCCGCCGATCGATCGGACGCGATCGCCGGGCAGCAGGATCTCGGCTGCGGGGGAGTCCGGGACGACGTCGGCGACCTGCAGCATCGAAACGCCGAACCCCCAAAGGATGAGGAGGCCGACGAGGAACGCGCCGATCAGATTCGCCAGCGGCCCGGCGATGCTGATGAAGGCCCGCACGTACGGTGGTTTGTTGTAGAGGATTCGGTCCGCCGGGATCTCCTCGCTGGTCTCACGGCGATCCTCGCCGGCCATGCGGACGTACCCGCCGAACGGGATCACTCGGAGCGAGTAGCGGGTCTCCTTCCCCTGGTGCGATAGGAGTCTCGGACCGAAGCCGATGGCGAACTCCTTCACCAGGACGCCGGACAGCTTGGCGGCGAAGAAGTGGCCCGCCTCGTGGAGGCCGACGAGCGCGATGATCGAGCCGAGGAAGATCAACAGGTTGATCATCGGCGCGGCCTCGCGTGCATGGTCAAGTATCGACGGGTTCCTTCGGTAATCCGAACCTCGTTCGAGAGGCGGACACCGACGGCCCAGACGATCTTGTCGCGGTCGCACAGGAGCGGCAATCGATCGCGGTCGTAGTACGGCACCTGCTCGTTGATCAGGAAATCCTTCAGCTTGATCGGCGAGTCGAGTCCCAACGGAGTGAAACGATCTCCGGCGCGGCGAGAACGCAGCTGCAGGGGGAACTCGACGCGATCGGCGTCGGCCGTCTCGAGCCAGCGATCCTCTCGGTCCATCGACGGCTGCTGCTCGGCAATGGCGAGGCGTAGCGTCATCGCCGGGTCGGGGACCTCGGTCTCTCCAACATCGACCGCCACGGCCCACGGCTCCACTGGCGTCTCGGGGGCGCGGGCCAGCAGGACGTCGTCGGCCTGTACGCGGACGTGCACACCGGGCAGTGACAGCTCTCCGTGCGACGACTCAGAGGCGGCCAGCTCGATCACCGCTTCGATGTGATGGCTCCCGATTCCGGAGAGGTCCCCGCGGGCGCGTCGCGTCGCCTCACGCAGCACGAGCTTCCGAACCGACGGCGGAACCGACGACAGTGCGCTTCGTCGTAGCGTCAGCCGGCCGTCGGCTTCCCCGGAGCAGATCCCCTCCCAGATCGTGGAGACGAGGAAGGCGGACGCCTCGTCGGCCTCGGCGGCGTGGGCCGACGCACGCAGGATCGCCTCGCTCGCCCGCGGGTTGATCGCCTCCAGCTCCGGAAGGATCCGGTGGCGGATCCGGTTTCGGGCGAACGACACGTCGACGTTCGACGCGTCATCTCGCCAGATCAGTCCGTTCTCCAGCGCGTACGCCAGGATGTCCTTCCTCTTCGCCTCGATCAACGGGCGGACGAACGGCAGGCGGACGGACGGGATGCCGCGCAGCCCGGCGATGCCGGTTCCCCGCGCGAGGCGGTGAATGATCGTCTCCGTCCGATCGTCGGCGGTGTGGGCGAGCGCAATCCGGGAGGCACCGACTTCGTCGGCCACCTGCAGCAGGTACGCCTGCCTCGCCTCGCGGGCGGCTCCCTCCCTTCCGTACGCGCGATGCGCTTCGAGCGCCGAGCGGTCGAGCCGGGAGACGTGCGCCGGGCTGTCGTACCGCGCGGCAAGCCGTTCGACGAAACGCGCATCGGCGGCCGATGCCCCGCGCAGCCCGTGATCGAGATGGGCGACGTGGAGCGGGGCGCTCTCATTGGTGAATAGCCGATGGAGCAGATCGAGGAGCACGACCGAGTCGAGCCCGCCGGACACGGCAACGACGACCGCCTCGCCAGGCATCAGCATCCGGTCTCGGTCGATGGTGGCTCGAACCCGTTCCAGGAGCATGGGTTCGATTGTGTCGACACGAACGTGCGAAATCAACGGTTGGTCGGCGTGCCCGGCGGCGGTATCCTCCGGGCGAGATGAGAAGATGGGGTGTGATTCTGACCGTCTGCTTCGTTGCGCTGGCCGCTGCTGCTGCGCCTGTGGCGTGGTTCGGGTGGGCGGGCGCGATGATCGGCCCCCCGCAGGGTGGGACGCGGCTCGATCTGTCGTGGGCGGCAAACGGGATCGAGGCCCGCGTGGTCCGAACCGTCGTGCCTCGGATCGAGATCGAGGGCTCGGCGGCTTCGAGAGGCGCGTTCGGCCTTCGGGCGAAGATTGTCCTCGTCGAGGACTTCGTACCGCTGCTCGTCGCGGCGACCGTGGGCACCGACGGGATCGGTTTCGTCTCGACGCTGTTCTTCGGCCCGGTTCGGATCGACGGGAGCCGCATCTGGGGAGACACGCCGGTCCGATGGGCGACGGTGCAGTTGTCCGCCCGCCCGCGGCTGTCATTCGTCCTCGGCGTCGACGGGAGCAGCGCGACGGTCGAGCCGTTCGTCGGGGTGCGGGTCTTCCCGAGCGGTCACGGGCTGTGGGAGATCGGCGCGGCCGTCTGCCGCAGCGGCGTTCGTCTGTCCGTTGGAGGGCTGCTCCGATGAGGCGCGTTCTGGTCATCGCTTGCGCGCTGTCGATCCTCGCGGCAGGCTGCGCCGCCACCCCGGTGACGATTCTGTACACGAACGACCTGCATCTGCGATTCGGCCGGCTCGACTCGATCGCGCGGCTGATCGAAGCGGAGCGGGCCGGCGGGTCCCCCGTGTTTCTGTTCGACGGCGGCGACGCGTGGCAGGACTTCCGCCGACCGCTCGCCGCGGTGTGGGGCGCGGACGAGATGGTCGCATGGATGAACGACGTCGGCTACGACGCCATGGCGCTCGGCAACCACGACTCGTATTGGGGACCGGCGCGACTCGGTGAACTCACCGGCGAGGCCAACTTCCCCGTTCTTTGCGCCAACCTCCAACCGATCCGCGGCGTCCCACCGTTCTCGCCTTCGGCGCGTCTCGAGAAGGACGGGATCTCGGTTCTGGCGATCGGGCTGATCACCGACGAGTGGTTTCCGTACTCGGCGTACGCGACGCTTCGCCCGGTCCCGGCGGCGACCGTGGTGCACGACGCGATCGACCGTGCCGCGGCCCCCGTCGACCTGGTGGTCGTTGTCGCCCACTTGCCGGTCGCCGAGGCGGCTCGTATCGCGGAGGCCGTGCCGGAGATCGACGTGTTCGTCACCGGGCACTCTCATCAAGAGACGGGCGAGCCAGTCCGTGTCGGCGAGACGTTGATCGTGCAGTCCGGCCAGTTCGGGGAGAATCTCGGCCGGCTCGTGATCGACGTCGATCCGGCGCCCGGGGAGCACCGGCTGATCGGCAACGATCTCATCGCAGCGGAGAAGGCCCCGACCGACATCGGTCGAGGCCTTCGTCGATTGCTCCTTGTCACTGCGGCTACAGTAGCCGCGACGCTTCTGATCGTTCTCTAGCTCGCTCCAACCCTAGTAGTTGACGGCGAAGGTGAGCCCGTTTTCGACCACCCCGAACGTGAATCCGCTGTCCTTGGCGACGTTGTACGCATCCAGCCCGCTGTAGATTCCCCACGCGAGATGAACGAGGCCGACGAGCGGATAGCTGTAGTAACTGAACGGCAAGAGTGCCGCGGCGTAGTACGCTCCGACGTCGAGGGCGATCGCTATACCGAGATGCAGGAGCGCCTTGTCGACCTCATCGTTGAGGAACTGTCCCAGTCCCGGAAGGACCAGCGAAGCGACACCCGGAATCCACGCCTCGTTCGGCTGCGCTGCCGCGCCGAACGCCACTGCCAACAAGCTGACGACCACACAAACAACCCCCACCCGCTTCTTCATTGGGTTCCTCCTTCCCAATTGCCGTTCTCCATCATGCGTTGAGCCGCTCCAACACCTCGTCGTCAACGTCGAAGTTGGCGAAGACCTCCTGGACGTCCTCATTCTCGTCGAGGGCGTCGATCAGCTTGAGGACCTTCTCCGCCGAGCTGCCTTCGACGTGAATCGTGTTCTTAGGGAGCATCGTCACTTCCGCCCGGATCGGCGTGATCTCCCGCTGGCGAACCGCGTCGCTCAGATCGGCCAGAGCGGACGGATCGCAGGTTGCCTCGATCGTCTCCCCCTGGTCGTCGATGTCGTCGGCGCCGGCCTCGATGAGCGCCAGCTCCAGCTCGTCTCGATCGACGTTCTCGGGAAGATCGGCGATCACCACGACGCCCCGGCGGTCGAACAGCCAGGCGACACTCCCGGCGGACGCCATGCTCCCGCCGTGCTTGCTGAGAATGTGCCGCACCGCGGCGGACGCACGGTTCCGGTTGTCTGTGACGACGCGGACGAGGACCGCGACGCCATCGGTCGCGTATCCCTCATATGTCGCCTCTTCGTAGCTGACGCCTTCCAGCTCGCCGGTGGCCCGCTTGATCGCGCGATCGATGTTGTCCTTCGGAAGGTTCGCCGCCTTGGCGCGCTCGAGCGCTTGTGCGAGACCCGGGTTGTGTTCCGGGTTCGGATCGCCGCTGCGAGCCTGAAGCGTGATCTCCTTGATCACCTTGGCAAACAGGTTGGAGCGCTTCTTGTCCTGGCGCTCCTTGCGGTACTTGATGTTCGCCCACTTGGAATGTCCGGCCATGCACTTCCCCCCATTGGTTGGTCGAAATCGACACATCATAGCCCCCGCCTGCCGATCGGACAAACGGAACAGCGCCCTCACGGCGCGGAGTCCTGTCGGTCCCGGCGCGCCTTCGATCTCCTTGACAGCCGTTGTGCGGGGGGCGAGACTGGCACAGGCGGAAGGAGATGCGGGTATGGGAAGACGTGGTGTGCTTCTGGCGGTCGTGCTTCTCGCGCTCGGCTCGGTGGTGGGGTACGGACTCAACCTGTTCGAGACGGCCGGACCGATCGGAGGGCAGCAGGTCGCGGTGACGTTCGGATTCGGACTCGGCACGACGGAGTTCTCCGAGGCGGGCGTATGGTACCTCGCGCCGCAGGGCCGGTTGACGATCGGCTTGGCGCAGGGGCTCGATCTCGGAGTCCACAGCGGCTGGAGGACGGAGATCGGCGGCGGAGCCAACGAGTGGCTCGGAGCGCTGGTCGACGTGAAGGTCGCCTCGATCCACGTGCCTGACATGTATACCCTCGCGTGGGGCGCGGGGGGCGGGATCGGTCTGGACCTCCTCGGGGACGGGTGGGGCATCTTCGGGCAGATCCTGTTCGAGAGCCACTCGCCGCTGCTGCCGATCTTCTTGACCTACCGCTCGATTCTCCGTCTCGACCAGATGGTCGAGGGCAGCCTCGTATTCGAGGGATACATCGCTGGCGGGATGCGCCTTCGTCTGGCACCGATCGCCCGGCTCCTGCTCGTCGTCGACGTCCACGGAGGGCTTGCGTCGATCGGCCTCGGCCTCGAGATCGCCTTCTAAATCCGCTTCACTCCGCCAAGCAGGGGCGAGGCGGCTGTGCCTCCTCGCGGCCTGATGAGCGGCAGGACGCATGGACCCCGCCGAATCCAGGATGCGTGTAGCTCACCCACCCGAGAAGCCGCAAGGCTTCTCGTCGGGCGCTCAGCTTCGCTGAGCGACCAAGGCTTCTCGCCCGCGCTCAAGGAGCGAGCTTTCGTCCGCGCTCCTTGAGCGCGACGAGGATCCTGCGGTCTGCGGTCGGGAAGGCGTACGCGTCGAGTTCTTCGATCGTCACCCACGCGAAGTCGGCGCAGTCGATCGTGCGAGGTTCGCCGCCGGTGTGAAGGCAGTGGAAGATGTGCAGCGTCATCCGGAAGTGCGTGTAGGTGTGCTTGACCTGGGCGAGCGGGCCGAGGATATCGACCTCGATTCCGAGCTCCTCTCGCAGCTCGCGGACCAGGGCCTCCTCGAGCGTCTCCCCCTCCTCGACGCCGCCTCCGGCGAATTCCCACAGGCCGCCGAGCATGTCATCGGCGTGCCGCTTCGAGATCAGCAGGCGCGCACCGGCCGAGAACGGCTCGGCGCTCCACACCGCGCCACCGACGACGTCGCGGTGCGGGATCGGCTTCCGCTTCGCCTTCTGCGGATACTCGGTCTCCTGGTCGTCGTGATGCGCATCACATTCGCCGCCCACCGGGCAGTCGTCGCATCGCGGGTCGCGAGGCAGGCAGATGCGCGCGCCGAGGTCCATCAGCGCTTGGTTGAAGCTCGACGCTCCGCCGGGTGGGAGCAGCCGGTCCGCTTGCTCGAGGAGCGCCGTTCTCGTCGTCGCCTTGGCCGGGTCACCTCCGACGCAGAACAACCGCGACAGGACCCGAACGACACTTCCGTCGAGCGCCGGTTCGTCGAGCCCGAACGCGATTGAGGCGATCGCCGCGGCCGTGTAGGGGCCGATGCCGGGAAGCCGACGAAGCACGCACACTTCGCGCGGGATCTCTCCGCCGTGGTCGGCGACGACGGCCTGCGCCGCTCGGTGCAGGTTGTGGGCACGGCGGTAGTACCCGAGCCCCTCCCACGTCTTCAGGACGTCGTCGATCGAGGCACCCGCCAGCGTCCGGACGGAGGGGTACTGCGCCAGGAATCGCTCGTAGTAGGCGAGGACGGTCTCGACCCGCGTCTGCTGGAGCATGACCTCCGACACGAGGATCGCGTACGGATCGGACGTGCGGCGCCACGGAAGGTCGCGCGCCTCGCCTCGGTACCAGGCGAGGAGCAGTTCTCGGATCGCCTCGATTCGTGCGCCGCGCTCGCCCATTTCGAAAGAGAAACGTGGCGCCCCGCCTGGCGGGCCGCCACGTTCCGCTGATCTCCTACTTGTCTCGTACCAGGAGTTTCGTGTAATCGCCGACAGTCGAGACCTCTTCGAGCGTGAACGTTGCGTCGACGATCTTGTCCATTGCGCCGTCGCTCATCACGGCCGACGCGTTCGCCCGGAACTTCGCGATCAGCTCCTCATCGGAGAGCGGGCGCTCCGCGCGACCCTTGGCGTGGTCCTCCTGGATCGTGTGAGACTGCCCGTCCTCGGTCGTGATCGTGACGATCGCCCGCTTGACGCCCGGGAAGAGCCCGTCGATCTCCGGGTCGGCGACGACCTTGATCTTCGGGAGCGTCTCCCAGACGAACGGATCGGTCAGCGCCTCTTCCTCGAAGTCGGACGGCAAGACGTTCCCCTTGCAGACCGCGACGGCGATGCAGTACGGCAGACTGTGATCGGCCGTCTCCTTTGTCCGCGGCTCGTACTTCGACGGGTCGGAGAGGATGTCGGCGCCGCGCGTCGTCGTCTTGATCAGCACCTCGGTGACTTTGTGCGGATCGATGTCGTTCGCGCTCATAACCTCGAGAACGGCCGTGATCGGCTGATGCGTCAGCGCCTCCGTCGGGAACGCCTTGTAGCCGCACTCGGTGATCAGGAACTCGTCGCCGAGTCCGTCGAGCATCTTCGCCGGATCGAACGTCACGTTGCCGATGACCTCGAAGACGCCCTCCTTCCCCTCGAACAGCTCGACCGGGCCGGAGTAGCCGGTCGCGGCGAGCATCGCGGCACGGACGCCGGCTTCGGTCGCCATCGGATCGGCCGTGTTCTTCATGTTCGTCAGGTGCCCGGCGACGACGCCGCCGAGGGTGAAGTGGCTCGATCCGGAGATGCCGCACGCCGCGACGGCCTGGTCCTCGTTGAGGCCGAGCATCCGAGCGGCGACGAGCGGGGAGACGAACTGCGTCAGGCTGGCATGATGCCATCCGACCTCGCGGACGCCGGGTTCAGCAGCAAGACAGAGTCGCATCTCGAGCTCGTAGCAGATCAGCAGCCCGACGAGCAATTCCTTGCCGCCCAGTCCCTTGTACTCGGCCGGCGACAACGCGGCGGGAATGATGTCGGACGGATGCGACGGGTCCTGCTTCCAGTAGATGTCGTTGTAGTCCATCGCCCGGATCAGGAGCGCGTTCATCAGCGCGGCGTTGCCCAGGTTCGTCTTCGTCCCGTGGCCGATGACTGTCGCCTGCTCGGTGCCGCCGAGCGACTCGACGAACTGATACGCCTGGCGCATGTCCTCGTGGTCGAGCGCGGCCAACGCGCAACCGACCGAGTCGAGCAGGAAGCGCTTCGCTTCCTTGACCGATGGCTCCGGGGTCTGTTCGTACTGAAACGACAGCGCGAACTGCGCCATCTTGCGACTGATGGAAGTGCCGGCGGTCGGCTCTGCCATGTCAGGCCTCCTTGGCGGCCTGGGCGATCGCCTCGGCCATCTCGGTCGTCGGCGTGCCGCCGCCCATGTCGTAGGTACGCAGCCGCCCCTCGGCGATCGTCCGCGCGACGGCGGTCTCGATCTTCTCCGCCTTGGCCGTCTCGCCGAGATGGTCGAGCATCATCTTCGCCGAACGGATCATCGCGATCGGATTGACCTTGTTCTGCCCGACGTATTTCGGCGCCGAGCCGTGGGTTGGCTCGAACACGGCGTAGTCGTCGCCGATGTTTCCGGCGCAGGCGAAGCCGAGGCCGCCGACGATCTGCGCCGCAAGGTCGGAGAGGATGTCGCCGAACATGTTCGAGCTGACAAGCACGCCGTAGTCCTGTGGGTTCTTGACGAGCCACATGCACATCGCGTCGATGTTCGTCTCCCAGATCTCGATCCCCGGGTACTCCTTCACCATCGCGCGCGCCTCGCGGATCATCAGGCCGGAGGTTTCGCGGATGATGTTCGGCTTCTCGACGACCGTCACCGTTGGGTAGCCGTGTTTCTTCGCATACTCGAATGCGTCGCGGAGGATCGCGCGGCAGCCGTCCCGGGTGAAGATGCGGGTCGAGATCGCCAGGTCGCAGCCGGCGACCGACTCGAACCGCTTCATCTTGGGATGGGTCGCAAAGGCCGCGCGGACGTCGTCCGGCACCGGGTGCCACTCGACGCCGGCATACAGCCCCTCGGTGTTCTCACGGAAGACGACCAAGTCGATGTCGTCGCGTAGGTTCAAGGGGTTGCCCTCGTACGCCTTGCACGGCCGCAGGTTCGTGTGCAGTCCGAACCGCTGCCTCAGCGCAACGATCGGGCTCGAGTAGACGAGTCCCTTGCCCTGGAGTTCCGGCACCAGCTCGGCCGCCGCCTCGTCCTTCGGCTTCGACGTGATCGCCCCAAACAGACAGCAATCGGTCCGCTTCAGAAGGTCGATCGTTCGATCCGGAAGCGGGTTGCCCTCCGTCCGCCAGAACTCCCACCCGATGTCGCCGTACTCGTACTCGGCCTCAAACCCGACGGCGTCGAGCACACCCTTCGCTGCTTCGAGAACGTCGGCTCCGACGCCGTCTCCGGGCAGCAACGCAATCCTGTAGCTCATTCGAACCTCCAGCCCACGGAATGATGGCCGGATTATAGCCGTGTTGAGACTGGTCGCACGCGCGAAGATGACTGTCATGTCAGATCGGATTGCTGGCGGAACTTGTTCTTGCTGTTCCCTAGCTCCCTGGAGTCGTGGTTCCTCGCTTCGGAGTAGCCGTGACACCGGCCGGTGCATATGCGGCGGAAGGTCAGCCGCCGACGGTGTGATGCCGTGCGGGTGTTGCGGCGCTGTCCCTCGGCGTGGGACGTTCGATGACTTGGCTCGGAGTACCGGGCGCGCGCTCGTGTTCATCCATCCGTATCCGAGGTCGGACTGAGCGCTGCAGAGTGCCGTAGCGCAGCCCTTCAAGACGGGTCTCGAGTTGCCCGTCTCTGTGAAAAACCGTACGGTGGGCAAGAGATACTAGGAGAGGAGGATGAACATATGCGACGGTCAATCTTGCTGCTTGGCTGTGCTCTGTTGATCTGTGGGGTGATCGGTTCCAGCGCTCTGAATGCCCGAGTGCGCGTGGAGTTCGTCACCCACTGGCACGTGTACGGATCGACCCGAGCGGTCGCCGTTCATGAGCCGACAGGCGACGTGTTTGTCAGTCTCAACGAGCGGTCTCGGATTGCGAAGTACGACGCAGACGGAGAGAAGCTGCTCGAGTTCGAACGCGAGGGTGAGGTCCCCGTGGGACTGGCGGTCGATGGAGACGGCAACTGCCTCGTCGCCGTGGAGGTGGATCGGAAGCATCGCGTCGTGAAGTACGATGCGACGGGAGCTGTTGCGGATGAGTGGGAAGGCGCAGGTGTGCCGACGGGCATCGCTGCGGACGACTCTGGATCCATCGTTGTTGTCGCCAGCAACGGCGCGAATCACCGTGTCATCAGGTACGGCCCAGATGGAGACGTAGTGAGAGCTTGGAACGGCGACGGTGCCTCGATGGCCGTCGCGCTCGATGGAGAAGGGAACGTGCTGGTGGCAGCGAGCAGCGACGACGCCCTCCTCGTCCTCACGTACTCCGCCGACGGGGCCCTTCTCGATCAGTGGCCTGTAGAAGGCGACGACCTCGAGACGTATGGCATCGCCGTCGGTCCCAGCGGGGAGGTCTTCGTCAGCAACTACCAAGATGACTGGGTTTCCGTCTACAGCGCATCTGGTAGCCACATCACGGACTTCGGAGACAAGGGACCCGACGACGATGAATTCTGCTACCCGCAGGGCATTGCCGTGACGACCACGGGCCTCGTGTACGTCGCGGACTCACGCAACAACCGGATCCAGATCGTTCAGTGGGGCAGTCCGTAGGACGTTCCGCCAATCAGCATGGAGCGAATTGCTCTGCGAACCACGACTTGACAATCGGGGAAAGTCCCTTGTAGACTGACCTCGCCCGGGAATGTGCAGTCTTCTGGTTGTGCCCGGGTCATCGGGCGACGCTGGCGGTTGGCGCCGTCCGATGTCCTTTGCCCGCCCTTGCGACGTCTGGGGCGAGTCGGCGTTCGGTGTCTTCTACGAGTTCATCTGTCTGAGGAAGCTGTGTTGCGGGTACAGGTTTGATGCTCGATCCATGGCATCAAACCTGTGTGGGTATGGTGGCGCGCTCGGCTCACATGCAGTCCACGATGAGCGCCTCGGCCGCACCGAACCTGCTGCGTGCCGGTCGAGTCGGCGTTCGGTGTCTTCTACGAGTTCATCTGGTTCTGAGACCTGTGTTGCAGGTGCAGGTTTGACGCACCGACTTGAGGCGTCAAACCTGCGGTTGGTGACATGTCGGGTGTGGGTCGTGCGATGCAGAGGTCGATAGGGAAGCTGTGTTGCGGGTGGAGAGCCAGACGGGTTCGTCGGTGGTGCCTGACTGAATCCCGAATCCCGGTAGCCAAGAAGGGCGTCTCTTGTGTCAGATAGTTCTATATCGTACGATACGGAATCGAACGAGCCTGGATTGCGCCCGGAACGAAGCGACGAGGAGGGAGATCCGTATGAACGAGAAGGAACTGCGTGCGGCGTGTCTCGATCTGATGGCGATTGCAGACACGGTCTACCTGGCGGTGTTGGAGGACGGCGGCTACCCGCGCATCCGTGCGATGCTCAATCTGCGCAACCGCACGGAGTACCCTGATCACGTGGGCCTCTACGCGGAGCACGACGGCGACTTCATGGTCTACATCGCAACGAACACGGCGTCGAGGAAGCGGGCCGACCTCGAGGCAAACGCGAGGGTCGGGCTGTACTACCGTCACCCGGACAAGCGGTTCGGAATGTCGCTTGTCGGCGACGTCGAGATCGTCGAGAACATGGCGCTCAAGGAGGCGGTCTGGGCCGACGGGTGGGAGGTCTACTTCCCGACGACCGGCTGCCCCGACGACCCCGACTACACGCTTCTGCGCCTCTTCCCGCGGAGCGCTCGCGGATGGACCGGGAGCGAGACCTTCGAACTCGTCCTCGACGGATGAGGATCGAACGGCAAGGCGGCTTCCTCATCTCGAAGATTCATCGGCTCTCGGGCCGGGTCTTCGCGCGGATGCTCAGAGCACATGGCATTCAGATCAACCCGGCGCAGGGACGAATCCTGTTCGTCCTGTGGCGGGAGGACGGGATCCCGATCCGGGAGCTGGCGAGACGGACATCCCTCGGCAAGTCGACGCTGACCAGCATGCTCGACCGGCTGGAGGAGGCGGGATACGTGTCTCGCGAGCGGTCGGAGACGGACCGCCGCGTGATCCTCGTTCGGCGCACCGACAAGGATCGCGCGGCGCAGGCGGCATACGAACGTGTGTCCGATGAGATGACCGACGTCTACTACGCCGGCCTCGAAGCGGACGCCATCGATGCATTCGAGCGGACGCTGGAGCGGATCCTCGGCAATCTGACGGAGCACGACGCGAAGGAGGGCGCATGAACGAGGCGCAGGTGAGGGCGGCGGCGCTCGAACTGGTCGAGCGGTCGGGGATCGGGTTCCTCGGGACGCTGGGGAACGGCGGCGGACCGGAGATCAAGGCGGTGCAGGTGGCCGACCGCGAGGGGATGAACGCCATCTGGATCTCGACCAACACGTCGAGCGAGCACGTGGCTCAGCTCGAACGGGATCCCCGCGCCTGCGTCTACTTCGTGCACCGGGAGACCGAGCCGTGGCGCGGCTTGCTGTTGAGCGGCCGTGTGGAGATCCGTCGGGATCCCGAGGCACGGGAGCGGCTGTGGGAAGACGGGTGCGAGAAGTTCTATCCGAAGGGTGTAGACGATCCCGACTACACGCCACTCCGATTCGTCGCAGAGCGGGGCAAGTACTGGCAGTTCGGAACGAAGCAGCGTTTTGAGCTGTCCTAGGAGGCAGAGACGATGACCGTGTATGAGGCGATCGCTGCGAGACGAACGATCCGCGACTTCGACGTCCGGGCGATCGAGCGCGACGTGCTGCTGAGAATCCTCGACGCCGGGATGCGTGCGCCGAGCCACAACCATCTCCGGGAATGGCGCTTCGTTCTCGTCGAGGGCGCGAGGCAACGCGAGACACTCGTTCATTTCTTCCTGAACGAACGGACGCGCGATGAACTCGAGGAGATGCTTGACCGCTGGGAGATGACCGCCGAGAGCCAACGGTCGATGTACCTCGACGCGATCCCCAAGCAAGGAAGCATGCTCCTCGAAGCAGGGGCGCTCATCGTCCCCTGCTTCCATCAGCCGGCGCTGCTGCTCGGCGAGAAGGAGGGCCTCCACGAGCTGAACGCGTTCGCGTCGATGTGGGCGGTGTTGGAGAACGTCTTGATCGCTTCCGCGAGTGAGGGGATTCTCGGTGTGACGAAGATCGTCTCGACCCCGGAGGAGAGGGACCACATCCGTGCGACGCTTGGGATCCCGGCGGAGTACGAGATCCCCTGCTATCTGGCGATCGGGTATCCGAAGGACGATGCGTTCGTCCCCGAGCAGATCCAGGTCGACATCGAGACACGCCTGTACATCGACCGATGGGAAGGGTGATGGGCTGGTTCGCAGGCGGCACGGGCTTGCCGGCGCAGGTCGCCTCGCGTATCGTCTAGCCCACTCCAAACAAGGGGAGATGAGGAGAGATGCGGCTTGATGGGCTCTCGATCCTGAAGACGGCGGCATGGGGTCTGCTGATTGCCGTTGGGGTGGGGCTCTTCTTCCACTTCGTGACGATCTCGGCTCTGGAAGCGGTGTTCAACGTCGCGCTTGGCGGAATCGTCGGCTTCCTGTTCGGCCGGATCAGCTTGCGCCACGGCGGGCCGGACGGGTTCGGAGCGGTGGCGGCCGGCGGATGCCTCGCGGCGATTGTGCCCGGAGCGGTCATCTGGGCGGCATCGGCGGGGATCGATCGGTCGATCGGAGGCGGGCTTGCCCTCGTCGTGAATCAGGCGGGCCTGATCACGGGAGCGATCGTCGGCGGTCTGGTCGGCGCTGCCTTCGGCGCCGTCGGCGGTCTGATCTACGCGGCCCGCATCTAGGGGGCGTCAGCGGCCCACCAGACTCGCAGCCCCTTCTGGGTGAGGAACGGATCGAAGTGCTCGATCGCGTCGAGTTGCTCGTGGAAGAGCTGTCCCTTGCCGCCGGTGGCGAGGACGGTCAGATCTGCGGCAACCTCGTCGCGGAATCGTGCAATCAACCCGTTCACCAAGTCGAGGTAGCCGAGCACGACGCCGGCTTGGAGGTTGCGCTCGGTGTTCTTGCCGATGACGGATCTCGGGATCGTCCATTCGACCGAATGAAGCTGAGCGGCTGTCTCCGTGAGCGCGCGGGCAGCCAGACGCATCTCCGGCGCGATCGCGCCGCCGAGGAACGCGCCGTCCTCGGCCACGAGGTCGAAGTTGATCGCCGTTCCGAAGTCGAGGATGAGCAACGGCCCGCCGTGCAGCGCATGACCGGCGATGCTGTTTGCGATGCGGTCGGCGCCGACATTCTGCGGCTGTTCGACTCGAAGCGGGATCGGCGAGGAGGCGGCGTTGAGGAATCGGATCGGCCCACCGATCAGGGAGGCCAGTCCCCGGCGAAGCGGCGTGTTGAGCGAAGGCACGACCGACGCGACTGCGATGCCCGCAATGCGATCCGGCGATACATCGGCCTCGGCAAGGAGGCTCCGCGTCGTCAGGCGCAGCTCGTCGCCCGTGCGGTTGCGATCGCTGGCGAACCGCCAGTGCGCTGTCAGCTCGCCGCCGTCGAACAGGCCGACGACGATGTTCGTGTTCCCGACGTCATAGGTCAGCAGCATCGCGTTCCCCTTCGCTCTCTGATTCTGCTCTCAGCCATTCCTACTGAATCTCTTGTCCCGGTGGCAAGATCACATGGGCGATGGCGTGCTCTACGAGCACGGATCGCCCGGAGGATTCGTTCCTCGCAGCTCTCATGCGATCTCCCGTCCGGGGGGGGCAGGATCACGTTGTCGATTGCGCGCGCTTTGTGCGCGCGGATCGCCCTTGGGAATGTTCTTGTGCATTCTCACTGGATCTCCTGCCCTGGGGGAAGAATGGTGTTGTCGATCAGTCGCGTCGTCCCGATCCGGACGGCGAGCGAGACGAGCGCGGGGCAATCGACGGTGTCCAGCTCGGTCAGATCCTCCAGGCCCGCAATGCTGGCGTAGGCTGGCTGAAGCAGAGCTTCAGCTTCGAGAATCTCCATCATGGCATGACGGAGCTTCTCCGCGCTCCGCTCGCCGGCGGAATAGAGACGCTCCGCCAGCTGGAGCGCGCGGTAGACCGCCGGCGCGGCCTCCCGTTGTTCCGGCGACAGATACGCGTTCCGGCTGCTCATCGCCAGGCCGTCCGGCTCGCGGACGGTCGGGCAGACGACGAGGTCGATGTCGAAGTTCAGATCGTCGATCAGCCGCCGGATGACGAGCGCCTGCTGGGCATCCTTCTGCCCGAAGTAGGCGCGGTCGGGAGCGACGAGGTTGAACAGCTTGGCCACGATCGTCGCAACGCCGCGGAAGTGCGTCGGGCGGTCGGCCCCTTCGAGGCGCTCGGTCAGCCGCTCGACGGTGATCCACGTATCGAAGCTGTCAGGATACAGTGACTCGACCGGCGGGGCGAGGATCAGATCGGTCCCCGCTTCCTCGAGCAGGAGTGCATCGCGATCGAGATCCCGCGGGTAGTCGACGAGGTCCTCGCTCGGAGCGAATTGCGTCGGATTCACGAAGACGGACGCGACGACCGACGCGCACTCCTCCCGAGCGCTGCGCGCGAGGGAGAGATGCCCGTCGTGGAGAGCGCCCATCGTTGGCACGAACCCGACCGGGTCGGGCAGCCCGGCGCGCAGCCGGCGGAAGTCGTCGAGTGACTTGGCGACGTTCATGCTTCGTTCGGGAATGCCTGCTCGATCTCGCGGACGACGTCTTCCGAGACGCTCACCGACTCCTTCTCCGTCGGGAACCGTCCCGCCCCGACGTCGCCGGCGTACTCGCGAATGGCGTCGTCGGCGACCTCGGCGAGCTTGGCGTACTGGCGTGCATGCTTCGGGACGAAGTTTGAGAACCATCCGAGTACGTCGCTAACCACCTGGATCTCGGCGTCGCAGTGCGGCCCGGCCCCGATTCCGATCGTCGGGATCGACAGACGCTCGCTCACGAGCCGGGACAGCTCCGAAGGGACGCACTCGAGGACGACGGCGAACGCGCCCGCCTCCTCGATCGCGAACGCACCCTCCATCAGCTTGTGCGCCTGGGCAGACGTCTTCCCCTGGGCCTTGTATCCGCCGAGCTGGTGGACCGACTGGGGCGTGAGGCCGAGGTGGCCCATCACCGGGACTCCGGCGGCGGTCAGCCGGCCGATTGTCGATGCGATCTCACGGCCGCCTTCGAGCTTCACCGCCTGCGCGCCGCCCTCCTGAATGCACCGGGCGGCGGAGCCGAGCGCCTGCTCGGCCGACTTGTGGTACGTCATGAACGGGAGGTCGGCGACGATCAGCGCCCGCTTCGCCCCGCGGACGACCGCCTGGGTGTGATGGACGATAGCGTCCAGCGTAACGGGGATCGTGCTGTCATAGCCGAGGACGACCATCCCGAGGCTGTCGCCGACGAGGATGATCGGGATCCCGGCCTCATCGACGAGGCGTGCGGTCACGACGTCGTACGCCGTCAGCGCGGCGAATCGCTCGCGCTTCGCCTTCATCTTGCGAACGTCGGTGATCGTCACTCGCATCGTGTTCCTCCTTCGCTTGGGCGATCGAGCATCGCCGACAGGCGAGCCGCCGCCTGCTCGCTGAGGCTGCCCTTGGCGCGGGCGATCGGGATCGCCCGGCGGGCGAGCTCCTTGTACACGGGGACCGTGTCCGGCGCAAGCCGTTCGAGCGCCTCCAAATGGCGCTCGATCGTGCCGAGATCTCCGCGTGCGATCGGGCCGGTGAGCGCGTCGGGCAGCCCGACGGCGTCGAGGTTGTCGATCGTCCCCCGAACGAGAGGGAGAAGCGCCTTCAGGCCGTCCTTTGGGGAAAGCCCAAGGGCTTCCCACAGGCCCGAGGCGACGTCCAGGAGCGCCACAAGGTAATTCGACGCGACCACGGCGCTTGCGTGGTAGATCGCCTTCTCCCCGGCGATCGCGAGCGGCGTCCCGCCGAGCGATTCGGCCAGCACACGCAGCGTGCCCAGGAGTTCGTCGGATGTCGCCTCGATCCCGAACGCGCTCCCGGTCAGGTTCCGCTCCGCCTGCTCCGCTGTGGCGAACGTCTGCAGCGGATGAAAGACGCCGGCACAGGCCCCCGCTGTCGTCACCGGTTCGAGGAGGTCGGTCGATGCGGCGCCGCTGCAGTGGACGACGGCGTGCTCCGCCGACCACACAATCGAAGTAGCGAGAGGGGCGATCGCGTCGTCGGGGACGGTGAGGAAGACGAGATCCGCTGCGTCGGCAACGTCCTGTGGTGTGTCGACGACCCGACCGCCGGGGAATCGGTCGACGATTGCCGATCGCCGTTCGGCCGATCGGCTGGTGATCGCGGTAACCGAATGTCCGCTACGGGCCAGCCCTCGAGCGAGTGCCGTCCCGACGACGCCGGCTCCGACGAATCCGATGCGCGGGCGATCCACGACGGCCTCCTACGCGGACTTGAGGAGCTTGACCACGCGGTCGAGGATCCGTTCGGCGAGCGCGCGCTTCGAGAGGAGCGGGAGATCCTCCTCGCCGGCCGGATCGATGAGCGTAGCGCGGTTCGTGTCCGACCCGAACGGAGACTCCTCCGGACCGGTTCGATTGGCGACGATCAGGTCGAGACGCTTTGCGTCCAGCTTCCGACGCGCGTTGTCGACGAGGTCGTCGGTCTCGACGGCGAAGCCGACGCGGACACGGGGTCCGACGGTCGCTGCAAGGATGTCCGGGGTGGCCTCGAGCTCGAGCGCGGGAACACCGTCCGACTTCTTCAGTTTTCGTTCCGCTGGCGCTGCCGGCGCGTAGTCTGCCACCGCGGCGGCCATGATCAGAACGTCGGTCGTTTCGCTAGCGGCTTGCACTGCGCTGCTCATCTGCGCAGCCGTCTCGATGTCGATGACGGTCATACCGGACGGGGCGGCGACTTGCGTCGGACCGGCCACGAGCGTGACATCGGCGCCACGGTCGCGCGCCGCCTCGGCAACGGCGAACCCCATCTTCCCCGACGAACGGTTGCCGAGAAAGCGCACCGGGTCGATCGGCTCCCGCGTGCCGCCGGCGGAGACGACGAGACGCACTCCCGACAGGTCGCCGGATCGGCCGATCACACGAAGGGCCTCGCCGAGGATCTCCGGGACCGGTGCGAACCGCCCGGCGCCGACGCCGCCGGAGGCGAGCCGACCCGTCGCCGGGCCGACAAAGGCGACGCCCCGCTCACGCAGAGTGGCGACGTTGGCTTGGGTTGCCGGGTTCTCCCACATCGCAGTGTGCATCGCCGGCGCGACGAGGATCGGCGCCCGCGTGGCGAGGGCGGTGCATGTCAGCAGGTCGTCGGCGATCCCGGTTGCGAGCTTGGCGATGACGTTCGCCGTCGCCGGCGCGATCAGCAGCAGGTCGGCCCGGTCGGCGAGCGAGATGTGCTCGATCGCGAACGGGTTCGTCAACTCGAACATGTCGGTCGAGGCAGGGTGGCCGGTGATCGCCCGAAACGACGCCGGTCCGACGAGCTTCGTCGCGCTCTCGGTCAGTACCGCGTGCACGGCGACGCCCGCCTGCGTCAGCTTGCTCGCCAGGTCGACCGCCTTGTACGCCGCGATCGATCCGGTGACGCCAAGAACTACGTTCCGATCGGACATTTCCGTGCCTCCTCCGCGATCGGGGCGGATTGTACGGCGGCCAACTGACGGGGACAAGCACACGTCCTACGGCTGAACGAGGCGTCGCGACGCGCACGTCGCTTGCTGTGGCGCCGGCTTCCGGGGGAATCATGCTACAATGCTCGACTTCCCGTGTTCATAGGAGGCGAGGTCGGTGTTGAGATACCTCTTGGTGTCTGTCGGTAGCGGCATTCTGTTTGGTCTCATGGACGGCTTCATCAACGCGAACCCGTTGGCTCGGCGGCTGTATGAGGTCTTCAAGCCGATTGCGAAGACGTCGATCAATGTCCCCGCCGGATTGGCGATCGATCTCGTCTACGGCTTCGCGTTGGCCGGAGGCTTCTTGCTGCTCGAAGGGAGCTTGCCCGGCGGGACCGGCCTTCTGAAGGGGCTGGTCTTCGGCGGCTTGGTCTGGTTCGCGCGCGTCGTCATGGGCGTGGCATCACAGTGGATGACATTCAAGGTGCCCGCGAAGGCGCTGCTGTACACGCTGGCGACAGGCCTTGCCGAGATGCTCGTCCTTGGCGTGGTGTACGGGTTGGTGTTGGGGTAGCGGTCGCTGGGGGGACGTCTCCGCTGCGCCGCACCGCGCGGGGACATGAACCGCTCCGATTCGGCCCCTAAGACGGAAGGACAGGCAGATGCTCTACCAAGTACGCAAGCGAGACATCGCGGGAGCCGCCGAGGTGCTGGCGGATGCCTTCCGGCGGGATCCGCTCTGGTCTGCGGTCTGCCAAGGCGAGGCCGATGTGCCGAGGAGGCTTCGCGCCATCTTCGAATTGGCCGTCAGGCACGGCCTGACCTACGGAACGGTCTTCGCCCCCTCGGAGAACCTCGAGGGGATCGTCGCATGGGTCCCCGGGGAGCACGTCGACATGACCCTCCGGCAGCTGGTTCGCAGCGGTGGGCTGCGGGCGGCGATGCGGATCGGACGGAACGTCGCGAGGAGAATGGGACCAACCTTCCGGCCCTTGACCGAGCATCGCCGGGCCCATCCGCCGGGCCGGAGATTCCTGTACTTGCTGGTCTTCGGCGTCGCGACCGAGCATCGCGGCAAGGGTCTCGGCCGTCAGCTCATTGGCGCCGCCATCGAGGCATCCGAACGGGAGAAGCTTTCGCTCTACGTCGGGGCCGGAAGTGACGACAACGTGTCGCTGTACGAGCACTTCGGCTTCGAGGTGATCGAGAAGATCGCGCTTCCTGCGGTTGGCCTGTTCGACTGGGAGATGGTCAGAGAGCCGGCGGGCTGAGGCCTCCAAGTTGCGATCGATCCGGCGGCCGAGAACGAAAGGTCGTTCGTGGGCGGCATACCCCCTGGGAAGCGGCCGGACCGTGCCAGGCGTCATCCCAACAACAAGCGCGGCGGATCATGGCTCAATTGGTCGGGGCTCGAAACCGAGGTAGGATGGCGGAGGGGCTCCGGATGGCAACCCGCGGGAGTGGAGGCGCGATGAGGATAGCCGCTCGGACGGGGGGCTGGGTGCGGGAGTGAGCATCTGCGCTTAGAGCGATGCTGGCGAAAGGAGCAGAGACTGCCATGAAGTCAGAGTACGTGTTACCCGCGCTCGATCTGGAAGCGTTCAATTGCGCCAACTGCCATGTGTATTGCCGTCAGCACTGGTACTACTTGCAGGCGTCAGAGAGAGTTGACGGGTTCGGGACGCAGTTCAGGGACAAGAGATTCAAGATCAGTAACTGCGAGCACTGCGGATACCCGACAATCTGGTTGGGAGCGAAGATGATCTTCCCGATCACCGGCGGAGCAGAGCCGCCGAACCCCGATCTCCCAGCTGACGTTGCTGCTGACTACGAGGAAGCGCGATCCGTGGTAGGGCAATCTCCAAGAAGTTCATCTGCGCTTCTCCGCCTCGCCGTTCAGAAACTATGCGTGGCGCTTGGTCAAAGCGGCAAGAATATCAACGAAGATGTGAAGGCACTGGCCGCTGCTGGTCTTCCGCCCCGAGTACAGAAAGCTCTTGACAGTGTGCGGGTCATCGGGAATGAGTCCGTTCACCCGGGGACAATGGATCTTCGAGACGACAAGTCAACTGCTGGGGCATTGTTTCGGCTGGTGAACTTCATTGCGACGAAGATGATCTCAGAGCCGAAGGAGATCGATGAGATCTATGGCGCATTGCCGAATGACAAGTTGGATGCAATCGCCAAGCGAGACTCCTCCTCGTAGGGCTAGCCCCTGCTGCTGATTGGCGTCGCGGCCTGCGCTGTTGGGAGGTGTGTCGATGCCCAATGGACGACTCAAGCCAGCTGGCTACGAAGATGTGCTGTCGGACTACAAGGCTTGCCTCTTCGATGGCTGGTGCGGCGAGCCTGTTGGCTGGGGTTTCGAACTGGTGGAACGGATTCGCGAGGAGCGCTTCGAGGCATTGGGAAAGCGTGGAAAGCTGGAGTGCGCGTATCCGAAGTGGTTTCTGATAGCGAAGTCCCTAACTCGTGATGAAGCGATTCGGAAGTATGGTCCAGTCGCCAATGAGGAGTTCGGCCCGCGCGGTGGGTGGAAGTCTGTGACCTTCGGCGACAAGAAGTTCTTATCCCGGAAGCTGCGGGCCGAGTGACGTGCAGTGCGCCTTCTCCGGCGTGCGGCAGCGAGACGGGATGATTCGAGTCGCGTTTGCCCATAGCGTGTTCGCAAGCCGGCATCCCGTCGCTTTGCGGATCGACATCACGTAGCTTGCGCGACGAGCTTGCCAACATCGGCCTGATTGAGAACCTGGAACGGGTTCCTATCGTGGATCCCCATCGCGATGTTCCCAGTGAGAAGCTTCGCGTCATCATTGCTGCTTGAGAAGCCGCATCCCACTCGCGTGGCTTGGCGCGTTCTTGACAGACTAGACAGAACTTACGGCGACGTGATAAGATGCCGTTAAGCTGTAAAGGAGAGGCAGATGGATCCGCGAACGAATCCATACGCACCAGGAGCGGGGACGAAACCTCCAGCCCTTGTCGGACGCGATGAGCAGATGGAGTCATTCGACATTCTTCTTCAGCGTTTGGAGAACGGATACGCGGAGAAGTCGATGATCATCACCGGACTCAGAGGGGTCGGCAAGACTGTCTTGCTGGATGTCTTCCGCGAGAAGGCCGAGGAGCGCAATTGGGCGACCGTGGAGTGGGAAGTCGAGAAGACAACGTCTCTGGAGTCGAAGATTGCGACTCAGACAAGACGCGCACTGCTGCAAATCGCGCCGAAGGCCCGCTGGACTGACCGAGCGAAACGGGCCGCGGCAGTCCTGAAATCGTTCACGATCACCTTCAATCCGGATGGGGCTGTCACAGCCGGCCTCAACGTGGAGGCATTAGCGGGTGTCGGTGACAGCGGGGCACTCTCAGAAGACCTCTCGGATCTCTTCGTTGCACTGGGAGAAGCGGCGCGCGAGCGAGAGACCGGAGTGATCTTCTTGCTCGATGAGATCCAATACCTCGCGTCAAGGGAACTCGAAGCATTGATCACTGCATTACACAAATGCGCTCGCAGGTCGCTACCCATAACACTGGTAGGGGCTGGCCTGCCGCAGATTCCTCGCCTGGCAGGCGAGGCGCGTTCCTATAGCGAGAGGTTGTTCGAATTCCCGACCATCGGGAGTCTGGCGCTTGATTCGCATGCCCGTGATGCACTCACATTGCCGGCGCAAGAACTGGAAGTCGAGTTCCAAGAGGAAGCCGTGGATTTCGTCGTCGAGTACACGCAAGGCTACCCGTACTTCCTCCAGGAGTATGGGAAGTTACTTTGGGATGAAGCTTCCGACTCGCCGATCACGGATGGCGATGCTGCTCAGGTTATGCCCCTGGTCGAAGCGAAACTGGATGAGAGCTTCTTCCGTGTTCGTGTAGATCGTGCGACAAACCTTGAGCTGGAGTATCTTTGCGCCATGGCAAAGTTGGGACCGGAGGCCAAGCGAGCTAGTGACGTCGCCAGGCTGATCAATCGGACATCGGAACAGGCAGGTCCGATCCGTTCGCGCCTGATCGACAAAGGATTGCTCTATACGCCAGGGCATGGATACGCAGCGTTTACGGTGCCTCAATTCGATCGCTATCTGCTCCGAGCGCGAGCGAAGCCATCGAACCAAAAGGTCTAGTTGGTTGCTCGTCGGCTCGATCCCGGACTATCGCGCAGAGAACGCCCAGCGATGCTGAACGTTCTCTTCGTAGTTCAAGCTGGCTCCCGAGTGCTGCTTGATGCGCACGGCTCCTGGCAGGTCACGCCATGCCAGTAGCTTGAGATAAGCCCACGATCATCTGGGGCTTCTCGGCCACACGGGCTACGAGTTGATGGCGGCCTGTATGCGCCAGGCTACCGGTAACACTGGACGATGCCGGTAGCTCGAGAAAACACCCAGCGTCGCTGGGTGTTCTCTTCGCGGTTCAGGCCTAGCCTCGAATGGCTGCCTGATGCAGCGAGGCAACTCGCCGCTCTGTGGCGAGTTGCTGGAGAGAAGCCCGACACTTGCGTCGGACTTCTCTGCCGCACAAGCTACGATTGGATGGCGGCTTGTAGCGCTAGGCTAGCGGCGCCACTGAACGATGCCGGTAGCAAGAGAGAACGTCCGTGCCACGGACGTTCTCTCCTCAGCTCAGGCTAGCCGCTGATCGCGGCCTGAGCTGCAGCCAATCTAGCAATCGGCACGCGGTAGGGGCTGCAGGAGACGTAGTCGAGGCCGGCGTTGTAGTAGAAGGCGACCGACTTTGGTTCGCCGCCGTGCTCGCTGCAGAGCCGACCTTGAGGTTCTTGCGCGTCTTCTTCCCGAGGGCGCCGACGTTCCCATCAGGTGGCGCTCAGCTCTCCCAGAGCATCCTGATCGGCACGGCGTAGAGGTTGTCGCCAAATCCGGCACTCGTCTCGCCGTCGTAGAGTACGACTCCCCCGCTGAAGCGACTGCCGGTTGCCGATTTCAGTTTGCGTAGTCCCCGGAAATCCTGGCTTCTAACGGTTGCCGAAGCCTTCACCTCAATGCCGGCGATTCGCTGTCCGGCGTGCTGAAGCACGATGTCGGCCTCATACCCATCGCGATCGCGGAAGTGATGGAAGCGGATGTCCGTGGGATGCCAGCTGGCTTGGCGGCGAAGCTCTTGAAACACAAACGTCTCCAGCAGATGGCCGAGCGTGCTGCGGTCCGCTGTCAGGCTCGGGCTGTCGACGCCAAGCAACGCGCAAGCAACGCCCGTATCCCCAACATGGACCTTGGGGCTCTTGACAAGCCGCTTGAGCCGATTTGTGTGCCAAGGTGGCAGCATGTCGATCAGGAAGATGGATTCGAGCAGTGTGACGTATTCCTGAATCGTCGGGCGGCTCAACTGGAACGGACCTGCCAGATCGGCGATGTTGCGCAGTTGAGCGGTCTGCCCAGCAGCGAGTGCAAGCAAGCGAGGCAGCACATCTAGGTTTCGTATTCTTGCGAGATCCTGCACGTCACGCTGAATGAGGGTTCCGATGTAGTCCCGATACCAGGCTGCCTGTCGGCGGTGCGCGGATCGGGCAAGCGCTGCAGGATAGCCACCGGTGACGATACGGCCCACCAGCTCGTCTCCGAGGCGGTCGTACGATCGTGTTGCGAAGCCCGAATCGAAGAGACTGTTCAGGAAGTCGGGCCGATTCCCAGCGAGCTCGCATTGCGCGAGGGGATGCAACCGAAGGATCTCCATCCGCCCGGCGAGTGAATCTGCAAGTCGCGGTACAAGGAGTGCGTTTGCCGAGCCGGTGAGAATGAATCTTCCCGGAGTGCGATCTCGGTCGACAGCGGTCTTGAGCGAGGAGAACAGCTCGGGTACGTGCTGAACCTCATCAAGGATGGTCTTGGCGGGCAAATCGGCGACGAATCCTGCGGGATCGTTTCCCGCTGCGGCTGCCACAACGTCATCATCGAAGCTGAAGTACTCATATCCTCCCGCCTCGCCGAACGTCTGAGCCAGCGTTGTCTTGCCGCATTGACGGGGACCGTGGATTAGGATGACGGGGGCATCCGATATCGCATCCACCAGGGAAGCCTCCACGAATCGAGGGTACAGGGGACCGGTCGTCATGTCGGCTGATTGTAGCTTTCATCATCGGCTGATTGCAAATTCCGCCATCGGCGAATTGAAAATTTGGATGTCGGCTGATTGCAAGTTCTGAGAGGCGGTGTGCTGCTGAAGCTGCTTGAGAAGCGTCTTTGAGGTGCGCGGTTCTCAGCGCACCGAATGGCGAGTGATGGCATCCTTCGCAGCCTGGACGCGGCGTACGGAGATCTGATAAGGCACGTCCAGACCTGAAGGAGACAGGCCCCGACTATATAGCCGGGGCCCTTTGGTTTCGAGATCTCCGGGAGGTATTGCACTACCCTCTGACCGCCGCCTGAGCTGCGTGCCAGTAGGCTACTCGACATTGATCCGGAAGTGCCGAGTAGCTTGTGCGAAGCCTCAGCCTGCGGCTGAGACTTCGCCTTGCCAGCTACCCGCGAATGGCGGCTTGTAGCGCTAGCAGCCTGTGTGAGTAATCCCGACTAGAATACGTCAAGAACCCGTTTCATG
>CAZSNG010000024.1:20991-33911 GCA_964608345.1 uncultured Thermotogae bacterium | reverse complement strand
CGTTCTGCGATCCGAACTCCAAGGAGGGTTGACATTCGATACAGCATCTGACCCCAGAGACGCTCGGAAACGGGGTAGGTGTCCCCGATTCCAAGCCCGAGACGATGAGTCTACTCGTCCATGTCCGCGGTCTCGGCGAAGAACCTGCTCCCACAGTTTGGGCAGACGCAGTGCTGGCAGTTGTACCTATCCTGGGCGCTCAGCCTTGTCCGAATGACCCGGATGAAGATCTGTCCGGACGGAACCGTGACCAGTGCCTGCTTGCCACAGTGAGGGCAAGCCGCGTTCTCAACTCCCATATGCCAGTCCCTTCCTTGATTCATGAAGAAGACGTTTGCACACTCCGTGCTATCGCTCTTCGGATTCCTCGCCCGAGATGCTGCGCCCTTCTGTTCGCAAGGACCTCCCCTTGCTCAACGGGCGCCTCCCAGAGAAGTCGATGCTCATGAGCTTTTGGTTCATTGCATCGATCTTCTCTCGCATTGTATCTATGAAGCTCTTCAAGGAGTCGATCCCCTTTTCAAGCGACGACGCGGTCCTCGCAAGAACAGCGCAAGCAGCCTCTTCGAACTTGGCGATCGGCCAGAGGATCGCGATGCAGGCCGCATAGAGAACAAGCTGTGGCGGAATGACGACGAGCATGTAGAGTAGAACGACCAGTATCTGGAAGAAGCCCTTGGCCATGCCCCATGTGCCTTGACCAAGTGCTGAGAACACTTGGCGAAACGCCCTAGCTGGAGAGATCAGGAACAGATCGATCAGCATCCTCCACACAGGGCGCTTCTCCTCTTGAATGGAAACCATAGCTGTTGCCTCCTTAGGTGAAGAGTACAACTATATGCACATGGACGATTAGCGCCAAGCCGATGTCTGAGCCCAAGACCCGCGCCTCGATTGGCGTGCCGGTGGCCTAGTGCGACTCGGAGAACGCACATCACTCGAGCAGTCTCGAGACAGCGGGACGATGTCGCGCTTGTGCGCGGCGATACGCTCCATACAATGCGTGCTACGAGGTGATGAGATATGCCAAACTGCGCTCGTTGCGAAGATTCGGGAACTGTGGGGTGTCCGCGATGCAAGGGAAGCGGATACGAGCCTGCGTCTACGGACATGTCTCTTGGTGGCTGGGTGGAGTCGGCAGTCGATGCTGCGAAGTCGGTGGTACTAGGACCGGAGGAGTGCCATCTGTGCAATGGTGACGGGTACGTCCCATGTCCAGACTGCAGCTAGTGGAGTGAATGGCTGATGGCGCTCACAATGCTTCCAGAGCAGCCGGTGTCCTTGCGAGGCTTCGGGGTCAGGCCTCCATTCCGGGATCCACTCTGCCGAGAGGTGTTTCGAGGCAATGGTGTGCGGGTCGTGGGCAAATAGAAGCACACATCGGAGCTTCTGCCAGCGTACCCGCTTCGAGCAGTACGCGAGCGGCGTCAGATGACTTCGGAGACGGACCCTGATTCAAGAATAAAGGCCTGACCCCGACGAATGGAGAGAAGACTTGAGGAAGTCCGAGGAGGGTGGCTTGCAGGCGTGCGCAAGGTCGTGCGGGCTGATCCTGGTAGCCAGATCTTCGCCTTCCCAGCCCAGATCAATGTACGCGATTCCGCATCTGCAGATGCGCAGGCCATCCGGATTGTGGATGACCCTGATGCGCCAGCTTTCCAGAGACTTGACTTCGACCTCACTCATCCATTCCGCCAGAAGGAGGCAATCGCGGAGATCAACAGAGGTCTTACTGGGAAGACGACGATCAACCAGTTCGACGTTCAGTGCATCAACCGGGTCCACGAGATCCAGGCCAAGGAGAACTTCTGTCACTGTCCGAAGTACTCATCTCCGCAGTACTCACGAGAGTATGTCGCATGGGTCATCAGCCAGTACGAGCAGGACAAGGATTTCTTCAAGAGAACCCGAGCAACAGACTACGCCCAGCGTCACTAGAGGACTTGGCGAGTTGCTCAGTGAGACAGGTGCCGTATTCCTCCCAATCCCCCATTGGTGTGCTGCTCGCGCCATGCGCAGTGCTGCAGGCCGCAGTCCTCACGGACCGGTGTTGCCTCCGGTCGATTCCCAGCTCGTGCGTCGCGGACAGGTGTCTTGCGGGGTGAGTCTCAGGCATCAGACGGATAGGGAGTGGTTACCATCACCAAGAGGAAGGGATTCGAGTGACAGAGGCGCTCAGCAGTAGGGAGATAGCCCTTGGTGTTTGGTTGCTCTTGGGCATTGTGACTGCGCTATCGGCCAAACGAATCCGCGCTTCTGCTTGCGGAGTCCTACGGGCATTCTTCGCGAACACGATCCTCTTCTTCGTTGGGGCCATGGTTGCTCATACGTCGCTTGTTGTGGCCGTCCTGCGTGCAGTTGGGTTCTGGGAGATTCTTCTTCTCAAGGACACACTGTTCTGGTTCTTCTCCTCGGGGTTCGCACTTGCCTTCCGCGTTGCGCTGTCGCATGAGAGCGATGCTCTGCTGAGAAAGGTGCTCTGGGATACCCTGAAGCTGGTTCTGATTCTGGAGTTCCTGACAAGCACATACACGCTCTCGCTCGTTGGCGAGCTCATCCTGACGCCAGCGTTGATCTTCTTGGCGTTGGTGGACGCAGTAGCGGCAACCGACAAGAAGTACTCTGGTGTCGCGCGGCTCACCACATCTCTGCTTGGCGCCGCGGGTCTGGCGCTGATCGGCTTTGCAGCTGCCAGTGCACTAGCCGACACGAGCCAGCTTTGGTCCCTCGATGTGCTCAAGCTCCTCTTGATTGCGCCGATCCTCTCGGTCTCGTTCCTTCCGTTTCTGTACATCGTGGCTCTTCTGATGGCATACGACCGACTCAACGCGTTCCTCATGCCCGCCCTCGATGCGAGTGGACCCGTCGCTCGATATGCCAGACGGCGATTCCGACGCCATTGCCGCCTGAGTTTGCGTAGAGCGCTTGCGCTCCTGCGAAGCCGGAAGCGGGCCTTGATGCTGATTCGCCGCAGAGAGGACGTTGACGCGCTATTCAGGGGGGACTAGCTGTCGAACAGTACGTAAGCAATACCGCTCCATCTCTCCATTGAGGATCGATGGATCGGGCCTCTTCTGGATGAACTCTGACTCAATCCCTCCCCGTGCGGGTGGGATTGAGGGACGAGAATGGGTCGGCGAGCCGTCCCATTCTCGTGTGGGCAAGCAGTATGACGGTGGATAGTTGGGCAGCGTTGGCTCGTTCCCTGAGGTAGCAGAGAAGAAGGGGCGCCGTGTGGCGCCCCTTCTGTATCGATACGCTCAGCGGATGGGTGGGGCTCTGCCCTTCCTTGCCATCCTGCTGGTCGCCGCCTTGCGGCGCGCAGCTACGAGAAACGGGACCGCCGTTTGGCGATCCGGCGATCCCGTTCTCGTGTTGTGTGACGTGTTTGAGTTGTGATGCTATTCGCCGTCTGCCATTGCCTTGTAGGTCTGGTATCGCTCCCTGGTATTCCGGGTGCTCTCGCTGCGGGCTCGAGTCCCTTGAGAGAAGCGAGGCCACCGATGTGGTGGCCTCGTTCTCTATCTCCAGCTGAATGACTTATCGACTTCCTACTCGCAGCTGTGCGGCGAGTAGGGACGAGAAACGGGACCGTCGTTTGGCGATCCCGTTCTCGTGTTTGATGACCTATCGTGTTTCGGCCGAATGCGCTACTCGGCTTCGGCCATGGCTTTGTAGGTTTCGTACCTCTCCTCTGTACTCCGGGTACTCTGGCTGCTCTCCACTGCGCGGGCAGCAGCGACGAGAAACGGGACCACCGTGTGGTGATCCCGTTCTCGTGTCTGATGAGCTAGCGTGCTTTGACCGAAGCCGCTAGTCGGCCTCGGCCATTCTCTTGTAGAGCTCATACCGTTCCTGGTATTCGCTCTCCAAGGTCGCATGAAGCATCTTGGCTTCTTCTGGAAAGGTTTGGTGGAGATACCGCTCATCGTTCGGCGATGAGCGGGGAAGAGAAACGGGGCTGCCGGTGGCAGCCCCGTTCTCTTGTTGGATGAGCTATTGCTGTTGAGTTCTACGTTCTATCCCCTCCTGCCATTTCCTTGTAGAGCTTGTACCTCTCCTCATACTCCTCCTGGAGTTGCTTGTGGAGCTTGGCAGCCTCGTCGGGGAATGATTGGACGAGGCTGGCGTAGCGCACCTCGCCCATCAGGAACTCCTGGAAGTCGCCGGTGGGTTCTTTGGAGTCGAGCTGGAAGGGGTTCTCGCCGGCAGCGGCTCGACGTGGGTCGAACCGGTACAGCGGCCAGTAGCCGGCCTCGACGGCGAGCTTCTCCTCTTCCTGCGACTTGCCCATGCCCTTCTTCAGCCCCTGATTGATGCACGGGGCGTAGGCGATGATGATGCTTGGCCCTGGATAGCTCTCGGCTTCGAGGAACGCCTTGAGGGTCTGGTTCTTGTTGGCGCCCATGGCGACCGAGGCGACGTAGACGTAGCCGTAGGTCATCAGCATCCGGCCGAGGTCCTTCTTCTTCGTCTTCTTGCCGGAGGCGGCGAACTTGGCGACCGAGCCGGTCGGTGTCGCTTTCGACGACTGCCCGCCGGTGTTCGAGTAGACCTCGGTGTCGACGACGAGGACGTTGATGTCCTTGTTCATCGCCGCGACGTGGTCGAGCCCGCCGTAGCCGATATCGTACGCCCAACCGTCTCCGCCGAGGACCCAGATGCTCTTCTTTGTCAGAAGATCCCTGGCGCTCAGTATGTCACCATACTTCGCTTGGGATCGCGTGCCGTCTTCGTCGGCACGGGCGAGAAGCTCAGCGAGTCGATCGCCCGCTTCTCGCGATCCTTCGGCGTCGTTCTTGTTCTCAAGCCACGCTGTGAGCGCATCCTTGAGTTCTCCGGACGCCTCGGCGGCGGCTTCCTCGACCAATCGGGCGAGGCGGTCG
The DNA here is from genome assembly GCA_964608345.1 of uncultured Thermotogae bacterium. Lineage (GTDB taxonomy): Bacteria > Bipolaricaulota > Bipolaricaulia > UBA7950 > UBA9294 > JANQEA01. The sequence goes on along the minus strand of CAZSNG010000024.1, from coordinate 29,025 downwards.
CGGCGCGCGTTCAGCGCGAGCGTCATCCCAAAGCCGTACTCGGCGTTGTCCTCGAACAGCGAGTTCGCCCATGTCGGGCCGTGGCCGTCGGGGTTGACGGTGTACGGAACGGCCGGCGCCGACCCGCCGTAGATCGATGAGCAGCCGGTGGCGTTGGCGATCATCATCCGGTCGCCGTACAGCTGGGTGGCCAGCTTGACGTACGGGGTCTCGCCGCAGCCGGCGCAGGCACCGTTGTACTCGAACAGCGGCTGTCGGAACTGGCTTCCCTTGACGGTCTGCCAGCTCATGACGTCATCGCGGATCGGAAGAGTCAGCGCGTAGTCGTACCGCGGCTGCTCGGGCAGCTGCGTGTCGATCGGCTTCATGACAAGCGCCTTCTCGCCCTGCTTGCCGGGGCAGACGTCGGCGCAGTTGCCGCAGCCCTGGCAGTCGAGCGGGTCGACCTGGATGCGGAAGCCGTACGCGTCCATGTCCTTGCCCATCGCCTGGATCACGTCAAACCCAGCTGGCGCGCCATCCGCTTCCTCGTCTGTGACGAGGAAGGGCCTAATTGTCGCGTGCGGGCAGACGAACGCGCACTGGTTGCACTGGATGCAGTTGTCGGCGATCCATTCGGGCACGTTAATCGCGACGCCACGCTTCTCGTACTGCGTCGTCCCGACTGGGAACGACCCGTCGGGGCCGGTCCACTGGTACGTGCCGTCGAGTTCGGCGTCGAACGCGCTGACGGGGAGCTTGTCGCCGTCCTGCAGCGTCATCGGCCGCATGACGTCGAGGACCCACTTCGGCAGCTCGGGCTTGCCCGGTTCGCCGGTGGCGGACGCCCAGTCGGCGGGCACGTCGATCTCGGAGAGATTCGCCGGATCGAGCGCCGCGTCGACGCCGTCGTTGTTCATCTGGACGACCTTCTCGCCCTTCCGCCCGTACGCCTTCTCGATGGCCTTCTTCAGGTACGCGACGGCGTCATCGATCGGCAGGACGCCGGACAGCTTGAAGAAGACGGTCTGCATGATCATGTTGATCCGGCCGCCCAAGCCCACGGATCCGGCGATCTTGACCGCGTCGATCGTGTAGAACTTGAGCTTCTTCTCGGCGATCGTCCGCTTCAGCGACGCCGGCAGGTGCTCGTTCAATCCGTCGAGATCCCACGGGCAGTTGAGCACGAACGTGCCGCCGTCCTTGATGCCTGCGAGCAGGTCGTAGGTGGCGACGTACGCCGGGTTGTGACAGGCGACGTAGTCGGCGGTGTTGACGAGGTACGATGACTGGATCGGCTTGGCGCCGAACCGGAGGTGCGAAACGGTGATGCCGCCGGACTTCTTCGAGTCGTAGGCGAAGTAGCCCTGCGCGTACATATCGGTGTTGTCGCCGATGATCTTGATCGCGTTCTTGTTCGCGCCGACGGTTCCGTCCGAACCGAGGCCCCAGAACATGCATTGGATCGTTCCCTCGGGGCTGGCGTCGAACTCGGCGGGCATCGGCAGCGACGTGTTCGTGACGTCGTCCTCGATCCCGACGGTGAAGCCGTTCTTCGGCGTCTCCTGCTTCAGGTTCTCGAACACGGCCTTCGCCATCGCGGGGGTGAAGTCCTTCGAGCCGAGGCCGTACCGTCCGCCGACGACGGCCGGCGCGTCCGGGCAGCCGGCGGCGACGGCCTTCACGTCGAGATACAGCGGCTCGCCCTGGGAGCCGGGCTCCTTCGTCCGGTCGAGGACTGCCACCTTCTTCACCGAGTCGGGCATCGCCTTGAGGAAGTGCTCGGTCGACCACGGACGGAACAGGCGGACCTTGACGAGTCCGACCTTCTCGCCTTCCCCGTTGAGGTAGTTGACGGTCTCCTCGATGACGTCGCCCGACGAGCCCATCGCGACGACGACGCGCTCGGCGTCCGGCGCCCCGACGTAGTCGAACAGGTTGTACGTTCGGCCGGTGATCTCGGCGACCTGCTTCATCGCCGCGGCGACGATCTCGGGCGTGGCGAGGTAGTACTTGTTCCCCGCTTCGCGGTTCTGGAAGTAGATGTCGGGGTTCTGGGCGGTGCCGCGTAGGTGCGGGTGCTCGGGGTTCATCGCGCGCGCCCGGAAGTTCTCGACCGCGTCCCACGGCATGACCTTGGCGATCTCTTCGTACGGCACGACATCGACCTTCGAGATTTCGTGAGAGGTACGGAATCCGTCGAAGAAGTGCAGGAACGGGACCTTGGCCTTCAGCGCAGACAGGTGCGCGACGATGCCGAGGTCGATGACTTCCTGGACCGACGCCGACGCGAGCAGCGCGAAGCCGGTCTGGCGCGTGCCCATCACGTCTGAGTGATCGCCGAAGATCGACAGCGCGTGGCTGGCGAGCGCACGGGCCGAGACGTGGAAGACGCCGGGGAGAAGTTCTCCGGCAATCTTGTACATGTTCGGGATCATCAGCAGCAGGCCCTGCGATGCTGTGAAGGTCGTCGTCAGCGCGCCGGCGACGAGCGATCCGTGGACCGCGCCGGCCGCGCCGGCCTCCGACTGCATTTCCGTCACCTGGAGCGCCTGGCCGAACAGGTTCTTCCGACCGTGCGCCGCCCACGTGTCTGCGATCTCGCCCATGGGCGAGCTTGGGGTGATCGGGTAGATCGCCGCGACGTCGCTGAATGCATAGGCGACGTGCGCTGCGGCGGTGTTCCCGTCGATCGACATCATCCGCTGTGGATTCCCTGACATGCTGCTCCCTCCTCAACGAAGCGAAACAAGAAGTGTTGGATTGCGTTTTCTGTCCGGCTGGATTGTAACTTTCCGCCGGTGGGCTCACAACGGGTGAAGCTTGGAGAAGCCCTTGCTGGACGGAAGGCGGGAGACTAGTATACTTAAGCGTTAATGATGCATACTGAAGGGACATCACTACTACGAAACCGCAGCTTCCTGCTCGTTTGGGGCGGGCAGAGCGTTTCGATGCTCGGTAGCCGTGTGTCGTTCATCGCGCTGATGTGGTGGGTGCTCGAGCGGACCGATTCCGCTGCAGCGGTCGCGGCCGTGGGAATCGTCTCCGCGCTTCCGAGCCTTGTCCTCGGCCCGATCGCCGGCGCGTTCATCGATAGAGTCGATCGCCGGCGTGTGATGGTAGTTGTGAACTGGGCCAGCGGCCTGATCATGGGAGCGGCCGGAGCTCTGTTGCTCGCCGGAGCGCTCCGTGTGTGGCATGTCTACCTGTTCACTGCGCTCTCGGCGACTGCGATGGCGTTCCACCGCCCCGCCCTGCAGGCGTCGATCCCGAATCTTGTGGAGAAGGACCAGCTGACGCGGGCCAACTCGTTCTACCAGGTGTCTCGCTCGATCAGCGGGTTGATCGGACTGGCGTTGGGCGGCGTGCTGGTCGGCCTCCTCGGAACGGCTCCGACGCTATGGCTGGACTCGGCGACGTTTCTGCTCGCGGGCGGCTCGCTTCTCCTGACCGTCTTCCCATCGCCACGAACCTCCGAGGGGCGTGGGTGGATCCCGATCCTGCGCGATACGATCGGCGGGTTTCGGTTTCTCTTCGGGAAGAAGACGCTGTTCTACATGCTGATGTTGTTCGGTCTGATCAACTTCCTTTTAGCGCCGACGTCCGTGCTCTTCCCGATCATGGCGAGGGACGTCCTCCACGCTGGAGCCGAGGGGTATGGGCTGCTCAGCGCCGCCGTGTCGGCCGGGATGCTGCTCGGCGGCCTGCTCACCGCGAGCCTGAAGCGATTCCGGCGCTACGGTTGGGGGATCATTGTCGGGCTCGTGCTAGTTGGAGCGCTTCTCGCCGTCTTCGGGATTTCGCGGAACCTGGTCCTCTCGCTCGGAATCCTGGGTGTTTTGGGCATCTTCGTCGCCGTCGTGAACGTGTTCGAGTCGGTCATCTACCAAACACACGTCCCCAACGAACTGCAGGGCCGGGTCTTCGCAGCGCAGTTCGCCGTCTGCACCGGGCTTCAGCCCCTCTCCCTCGCGGTGATTGGAGCATTGCTCGTCCTCGTCTCGGCGCCGGCTGTGTTGATCGTCAGTGGTGCTGCCGTTGTGCTGGCAAGTCTCGGCGGCCTCGCCGTGCGGGGGATGAAAGAGCTGTAGGTCGCACTCCAAGGGGCCGGGCTCGTAGGGGTCTTAGGGATCTCCTGCGAATCGTCCCTCCGGCTCTCCTCGCAAGATACGACGCGCCCGGTGGCGGTGGTGCAAGCCTCCGTCTTCGCGGCTGGCGCCGAGGGGAGTCATGCAGTACCCTTCGGCGCTCTTCTCGCCACCGCGGTATAGCCCCCTACTGCAGGGAACTTCCGAGAGCAGCGCGTGGGATGTCTAGGATTCTCCTGCCGAGGAACAATCGCGGTGCAATGATGTCTGCCCGATAACGGGTAAGGAGGCTTCAAGATGAAGAAACTGCTGGCTGTCCTGATGATCGCGCTGATGCTGGCGGGAATCGCGCTCTCCGTCGCTGCCGATCCCATCGAGGTCGGCGGCAACTTCACCTCGTCTGCGTCAAAGACGACGGGCCCGGCCGTGTACAAGGGGAAGGGAAACCCGCAGGGTGACCCGTTCCAGGCTCCCGAAGTTGTCCTACTGAGTTCCCCGATCGAAGTAGGAGGGAACTAGGAGTTAAGACCGACTGCTAGAAGGCTGAGAGACACACCACGGGGTGCGGCGAACGTCGAACAGGAATCGACCGCACCCCGTTGTGTTGCGGAAGGCAGAGTGAGGATGAAGTGTGGCAGGGAGGCCATGGCCCCCCCTCTCGAATGCAGAGATGCCCTTGGCGCACGGGCTTGCCTTGCGTCTCCTGGGGTGTTGTCCTACAGTTGCGCCCCGACGCCCGACAATCCTCAGGGTCTGCCGGTCGGTGACAGGGAGAAGGTTCGGTGGTTGAGATGAGATCGCCAAGCGAAGAGATGGCGGGCATCGAGGGTCTGACGATCCGACATCGAGACGATGCGGTCGACCGTGTCGAGAAGCGATCCACCACCCTCGAGCTTCTTGCATCAGCCGGCTCCGTCGAGGTCTCCCGCCAGCGCATCGAAGCCGGTCGGCACTTCTACCTGTATGCGTCCGATGAGTGGAGTGGCTTCGAGCTCATCTACGTCTTGGAGGGGGTCCTCACGATCGATCGGGGAGAGGACCCGGAGACTCCGAAGACCGACGATGCGCTGGCCGTCCTTCGCCCCGGCGACTACATCTACCATCACGGGCTTCCGAGCAAGGTGTACTTCCGGGCAGCGGAGGAAGTGGAGGTCCTGCTGGTCTCATCCGCTCCGAGCTTCGACCTGGCGCGCAACCGTGTGGATGAGATGGTCGCGATCGCGCAGTCTGTCGAGGAGAAGGACGCTGCGACGGAAGGGCATTGCGATCGATTGGGACGGTTGGCGATTCAGACGGGCGAGAAGCTCGGGCTCCGTGGGCAATCCCTGATCGACCTCTCCTATGCCGCCTACCTTCATGACATCGGGAAGATCAAGGTCCCGGACGAGATCCTGAACAAGGGCGAGGGATTGACCGACCCCGAGTGGGTGGAGATGAAGCGGCACCCCGAGTACGGGGCCGAAATCCTCGCGGAGAAGGACTTCCTCGGTGCTGCCGGAGAGATTGTACGGGCTCACCATGAGCGGTACGACGGCTCCGGATACCCGCACGGACTCAAGGGCGATGGGATTTCGATTGGTGCGCGGATCGTCGCAGTGGTCGACACGTACGATGCGATTACGTCCACTCGGCCGTACCAGAAGGCCCAGGCGAAGCGTGAGGCAATCGGGGAGCTGAGAGAACACGCCGGGACGCAATTCGACCCGGACGTTGTTGAGGCATTCATCCAGGTCGTCGGTGAGAACGGTGAGAAGTAGACTCTCGACCTCTCGTTGGCGGCACGTTCTGATCCTTGTTCCGCTCGGCCTACTGGTTGGATTCGGCGTCGGCTGGATCTTCCACGATCTGCTGTTCGGCGTCGCCGTCGGCGGAGCGTTCGGTGCCGCGTTCGGGCTGCTGCTCGCCGTGCGAAACCCTCGCTAGTCCGGCTGCCTGCCCTGCAAATGAAACCGCCCCGGCGTGCCGGGGCGGCATCCGATCATCAGTTCCTCGCTTCGGCCTGCTTCGCGTACTACAGCTCCAGCATCCGTTCGAGGACACGCTCGAGATCCGGCTGGCCGATCTCCTGAAGCTCGTATCGCACACGGGTCGTCGGCACCTTGAACGTGAGCAACCGACCGAGATCGATCGGCGTCCCGATGACCACCGCGTCGCACTCGGCGCGGTCGACCGTTTCCTGCAGGTCTCGGATCTGGTCGGCGCCGTATCCCATCGCGGGCAGCAGACGTCCGATCTTCGGGTACTTGCGGTACGTCGCTGAGATCGAATCGACGGTGTACGGACGCGGGTCGACGAGTTCCTCGGCGCCGAGACGCCGCGCGGCGATCACGCCGGCGCCGTACTCCATTCCACCGTGCGTGAGGGTCGGGCCGTCCTCGATCACGAGCACGCGCTTGCCGCGAATGATCGACGGGTCGTCGACCTGGATTGGCGAGGCGGCCTCGATGATTGTGGCGTGCGGGTTGTGATCCATGACGTTCTCGCGCAGGAAGTGGATGTCGTCGAGTGAGGCGGTATCGACTTTGTTGACCACGACGACATCGGCCATCCGCAGGTTGACGCCGCTCGGATAGTAGAGCAACTCGTGCCCGGCGCGGTGCGGGTCGACGACGACGATCGACAGGGTGGCATTGTAGAACGAGAAGTCGTTGTTCCCGCCGTCCCAGATGACGACATCGGCTTCCGATTCCGCCTGCCGCAGGATCTTCTCGTAGTCAACTCCAGCGTAGACGATGGTTCCGTTGTCGATATGCGGCTCGTACTCCTCGCGCTCCTCGATCGTGCACTCGTGCAAGTCGAGGTCATCGTACGTCTCGAACCGCTGAACCTCCTGCTTGACCAGATCGCCGTACGGCATCGGATGGCGAATGACGGCGACCTTCTTCCCGTGTGCCTTGAGGATGTCGCAGACCCGGCGCGTCGTCTGGCTCTTCCCCGAGCCGGTGCGTCCGGCGGTGATCGAGATCAGCGGCTTGACCGGCTCGACGCTCGTGGAGGCCGGACCGAGCAGCATGAAGTCGGCGCCGGCCGCGTTGACGAGCGCGGAGCGCTCCATGACGTACTGGTTCGAGACGTCGCTGTATCCGAAGACAACGATGTCGATGTTCTCGGCCTGGATCAGCGCGGGAAGCTCTTCCTCCGCAAGGATCGGGATTCCCGCCGGGTACAGCTTGCCGGACAGCTCCGGGGGATAGGTGCGGCCTTCGATGTCCGGAATCTGCGTTGCCGTGAAGGCGATGACCTCATAGTCCTCGTTGCCGCGGAAGTACGTGTTGAAGTTGTGGAAGTCGCGTCCCGCAGCCCCCATGATGATGACGCGCTTTTTCATCTTCTGTTCCCCCTTTGCTGGTCGTGGCGGGATTATAGCGGCGGTCCGAAACCCCGTCCACGAAGCCGGTTGCCGTTCGGGAAGCGGCATCATATGATCGTTGTATGTCACTCGCGAACCTCATCACACTCTCGAGAGGGCTGGCGATCATCCCGATAGTCTACCTCCTCGTCACCGGACACCGCTGGGCCGCGTGGTGGTTGTACGGCTTCGCCTGCCTGACGGATCTGATCGACGGATGGGTCGCTCGGTCGCGAGACGAGGTGACGCGACTCGGCAAGGCGCTCGATCCACTCGTCGACAAGGCGCTGTACGTTTCGATTCTGTTCACCCTGGTTGCGCTCGGGGACATCCCGGCGTGGGCGGTCGTTCTGTTCCTACTTCCTCAGGTCGCCCTGGCGCTGGGAGCGCTCGTGCTACGTGTGCGGCGGGACGCCGTGCAAGGCGCCAGAGTCCCCGGAAAGGTGGCGGCGGCGCTCTCGTTCATTGCGATCGCGTTCCTGCTGGTGGGGTGGCCGGGTGGGCGCGAGATCCTCTACGCCGGTATCGCGCTGACGTACGTGGCGACCGCCGATTACGTGATTTCGGGACTGCGATTGATGAGGAACAGGCAAGACTGACATCGCGGATGGAAGGGCG
>CAZSNG010000024.1:0-20891 GCA_964608345.1 uncultured Thermotogae bacterium | reverse complement strand
TCGGGACTGCGATTGATGAGGAACAGGCAAGACTGACATCGCGGATGGAAGGGCGTTCCGCCTGCTCCCCCGGAGCAGGGCTCGCCCTTGCATGGCGTTTGCAGCTCTCACCTGTTCTCTAGAATCTGGGTAGCTGATGGATCCGCTGACTACTGAGCTGCTTCGTAGGAGTACTGCGGGAACTCTGGTGGGATGAGCGCCTCGAAGGTCACGGGTGCGTTCGTCTCCGGATGGTTCACGGTGAGCCTCCAGGCGTGAAGCATCAGGCGCTCGCCTGCTCCTTCGGCGCAGGGATCGCGCTGGGACGACGTATGCCGCTTCGTCTGTTCTCTAGGCCTCGCGGGACCGTAGACACTGTCGCCGAGGACTGTGTGACCGATGTACTTCAAGTGAACCCGGATCTGGTGCGTGCGGCCGGTGCGGGGATGGGCGAGCAGCAAGGTCGAGTCTTCGAGTTGCTTCAACACCTGGATGTCGGTCTGTGCGGGCTTGCCGCGCGGCTGGATGCTCATCCGCCGAGGGTAAGCCGGATCCCGGCCGATCGGAGCGTCGATCGTCGCTTCGTCTTCGGCAATGAGCCCATCGACGACGGCCACGTACGTCTTCCCCACGGTGCGCGCGGCGAACTGCTGCTGCAGGTGCGTCAGCGCGGCGGCGGTCTTCGCGACGACGATCACCCCGCTCGTCTCCTTGTCGAGTCGATGGACGATCCCCGGCCGTACGGGATCGTCGCTCGGCGGGAGATCCCGATCCACCAGCAATCCCTCGACCAGCGTCGGAGCCTCCGTTCCGGCGCCGGGATGAGCAACGAGGCCGATCGGCTTGTTGACGACCACGATGTGGGCGTCCTCATGGAGGACCTCGAGCGGGATCGGCCGGGGCGTGAGCGGGGCGCGATCGACCGCCTCCCATACGATCTCGTCGTTCTCACGCAGTCTGTGGGACGGTCGCGTGACCGGTTCTCCGGAGAGAGCGACGCGGCCCTCGCGGATGTCGCGCTGGGCCTCGCTGCGCGAGACTTCGGGACGGGCATCGGCGAGGAATCGGTCGAGACGCTGCCCGGCTTGGTCGGTGTCGACGATCAGTACAAACCGCTTCATCTTTGAGGTTTCTCGTTTGTCGGTGGTTCGGAGCCATCGTATAATAGGCGGATCGCGATGGAATTGAAAGGATGCTCTGTCGCCAATCTCGGCGACATTGTTTTTGGGCAAAACGGACTGAGGCCTGGAGGCCTCCAAGGCAGGGCGGGCAAAGATGAACATTGAGTTTATCGAAGCACTTGAGGAGATGGCGAAGGAGAAGGGGATCCCGCGAGAGGATCTCTATGATGCGATCCGAAAGGGATTGGCCGTCGCCTATCAGGAAGAGCACGAAACCGAAGATGAGGTAGACGTCGAGATCGATCAGCACTCGGGCGACATCTTCATCAGTGGCGAGCGGATCGAGCTGTCGAAGTTCGGCCGCATCGCGACGAAGAAGGCCGAGGAGACGATTCGCCAGGAGATCGTGCAGCGACGCCGGGAGATCATCTTCGAGCTGTACGTTCACCGCGTGGGCGAGATCATCAGCGGATCGATTCACCGCTTCGAAGGGAAGGACGTTTGGGTCAACCTCGGAGAAGCGGAGGCGATCCTCCCGGACCCCGAGCGGATTCCCGGCGAGCGGTACCACGCCGGCCAGCGGCTGCGATGCTATTTGGTCTCCGTCGAGGAGACGCAGGGAGATCCGCGAATCCTCCTGTCCCGCGCGGCACCGCAGTTCGTTGAACAGCTCCTCCGCCTGGAGGTCCCCGAGATCGAGGAGGGGACGCTCGTCATTCGGAAGATCGCGCGCGAGGCGGGGCGGCGGACCAAGGTCGCCGTCGAGTCTCTCGATCGAAACGTGGATCCTGTCGGGACGTGCGTCGGAGCCGGTGGAGCGCGAGTTCGCGTCGTCACTCGCGAGCTGTCGGGCGAGAAGATCGATCTCATCCGCTGGAGTGAGGACCTCCCGCAGCTGATGAAGAACGGCCTCGAACCGGCGTCCGTGATCTCGGTCGAGCTCGATGAAGAGAACCGAACGGCCAAGGTCCTCGTGCCAGACGACGAGCTGTCACTCGCCATCGGGCGCGGCGGGCAGAATGTCCGACTGACGGCGAAACTGGTCGGATACGATATCTCGGTCACGAGCCCATCCGAGGCTGAGCGATCCGAGGAAGAGGCGTGATCGGGGTTCAACCGAAACGATGAAACCCCTGAAAGAGCGGCTTCTCGGCGGTGTGTTCCGCATCGGCCGCTACCACGCGTGGTGGGTTCTGCTGGCGATGGTCGTCATCACCGGGCTCGGCGTGTACTACGCGCGAGACATCCCGCTCCGAAGCTCGCTGTTCGATCTGCTCCCGCGGAACGATCCTCTTATCGAGGAGTACCGGGCGAACGAGCAGTACTTCGTTCCGAGCAACTTCGTCGGCCTTCTTCTCACGCTGACGGGCGAGGTGCCGGAGGAGCTTCGGGAGGCGAAGCTCCTCGCGGCGGCGGAGGCGATCGCTCGCGAGCTGCGCGCGGATCCCGAGTTCACCGAGGTCAAGTACCTTCAGGATCTCTCGCCGGACATCCCGGATCAATACGTTCACCTGTTCGAGCTGACGCAGGAGGAGCTGGGGCAGATCCAGGAGAGCATCGACCTCGCCCAGACGACGGTCGCCGGTGGCAGTGACATCTCTCTTCTCCCGAGCACGACGCTCGGGGCGGCCTACGCGGAGGTGAGTCGGGGCTTCACGGAGGCTCTGTACGGTGGCGATCTCAGCGAGGCGGGTGGGCTGTCGGCCGCGCCGATCGCGACGCAACTCCACGACTTCTCCGCGCTGAATAGTGGAGTCCTGCGTGCGATCGACGGACTGCCCGGCCTCCCTGCGGCGACGTCGGCCGTGCGCTCGCTGACGGAGCTGTTCGCACCGACCGTCAACTCGGCTCCGAGGGCGCCCGCGGCGCTCTTCTCGGACGACCGGACGCGGCTGCTGATGACGGCTCAACCGCGGTATCCGTCGCAGCGTGGGGTCGAGTACTCGGAACTCGTGACGGAGAAGGTCCGAGCGGCGATCGACCGGGCGGATCCCGACGCTCTCGGCGTGCGCGGCGGAGTCGCCGGTGCATATCCGTTCAACGCCGAGACGAACGCGGTGGTCAACGGAGACATGCTCCGGACGACGATCATCTCCTCGGTCGGCGTGTTCGTCATCTTCCTGATCGCGTTCGGCTCCTTCTTCTACTCGGCGGTGGCGGTCGTCCCGCTTCTGATCAGCGTCGTTCTGACGATGTGTTGGGCGAAGTTCGCGGTCGGCGGGTTCAACCTCGTAACGACCTTCCTGCCGGCGCTCGTGCTGGGACTTGGTATCGACTACGCGATCCACATTATCGCCCGCTACTCCGAGGAGAGAGGGAACGGGAAGTCGTTGAACCGCGCGCTGTACGCGGCCATCCTGAGCAAGGGCGAGGCATCGTTCTACGCGGCGGTGACAACGGCGCTCGTGTTCTTGGGGTTGATGACGGGGCACTCGCGCGCGCTGTTCGAGATGGGTGTCATCACCAGTGTCGGAGTGTTGCTCGCGTTCCTCTCAACCCTTCTCCTGTTGCCGGCACTGATCACGCTGTCCCACTTCCTGGTGCGACGTCGGCACAAGGAGAACATCTCGACGTACTCCACACGGCTGACCGGCTTGTTCCGGCACGTCACAGGGCGAGGGCGTGCGATCTTCGTGATCGTGCTCGTCCTAACGTTCTTCGTCACGTTCCAGGCGGCGAGGACGTCGTTCGTCTTCACCGACTACGACCTGGTACCGTCCGTGGAGTCGGATGAGGTGTTGGACGAGATCCTCGAAACCATCGCGGTTCTGCCGGTCGGCATCGGGCAGTTCTACACGTTCTTCGCCTCAACCGAGGAGGAGCTGCGGGGGATTGTCGAGAACCTGCCTGGCCACCCGTTGGTCGAGTCGGTCGACTCCGCCGCGGCGCTGTTGCCGGTCGATCTGACGGCGCAGCAACAGGTGCTCAACAGCCTCGATCTCGAGGCGTACGTCGCACAGCTGGGCGCCTTAGCCCAGAGCCTCGAGGAACGGTCGGCCGCGCTGGCCGAGATTCGAACACTGCTCGCTCAGTTCGGGCTGCTGCAGTATGCCGCGTCGCTTGGCGGGCAGGTCGACGTGGCACTCACGAGCAGCGACATCCTGCTGCAGCTGCGAGCGATTCAGCGGGAGGTCTCGAGGCTGGATGTCGGCCGGACGACGGAGGCGATCGAAGGACTGCAGGCGGCGCTGGTCGATTTGGACGCGAACCTGGCGGATCTGCGCGATCTCCCGCCGGTGGAGACGCTGTTGCGCAACATCCTCCTCGCCTATCCCGAGGGGATTCGGACGCAGTACCTCACGCCGGAGGGCGACTTCATCCTGCGTGTGCGGGTCAGTCACGACATCTACGACGGCGACAACCTCGAAGAGTTCAACCAATTCGCCGACTCGCTTGCCGACGACTACTTCGGGATGCCGATGGTCATCCAGAAGCTGGAAGGCTACATGAAGAGGGATTTCTACGTGTCGACTCTGATCGCGGCCGCACTGATCGTCCTGCTGCTGCGCGTCAGTTTGCGGGGGTGGGTCCGGGCGTTGGTCGCCGGTGCGCCGCTGGTGCTCGGATACATCTGGATGCTCGGCGGCATGCGACTGCTCTCGATGGACTTCAACTTCCTGTCGATCACGATCTCGCCTCTGCTGATCGGGATCGGGGTGGACAATGGGATCCACATCCTGCACCGAACGATTGAGGAGCGCTGTCAGAAGCCGGAAGGAGCGATCGAGCGCGGCGTTGGGACGACGGCGGTCGCCGTGATCGTGACCTCATTGACGACGATGCTCGTCTTCGGAAGCCTGATGATGGCGCGAACTCCGGGTCTGAGAATGCTTGGCGCGTCGGCGTTGCTCGGAATCGGATTCGCCCTGCTGTTCAGCCTCCTCTTCCTGCCCGCCGCCCTCCGTGTCGAGGGTGGCAAGCGGGTATAATGCGCGAGGGAATGGGTCTTCAAGGAGAGTGAAGCGCATTGATCGAATACATCGGTTGGGGGATGAGTCTGTTGGCCGCCATCGCGGTCGGTCTCCTGATTGGGAGCATCCCGCGCAAGCGCAAGGAAGAGGAGATGCTCACGGCCGCTCGCGAAGAGGCCGACCAGATGAAGAAGGAGAAGCTCCTCGAGGCGCGGCAGGAGGTCCAGGGGCTTCGCGAAGAGGTCGAGGAGCGGGCGAAGCGGCGCGAGGAGGAGATCAACCGGGCCGAGGAGCGGATCCTCCGACGTGAGGATCGCCTGAGCAAGAAGTCGACGTATCTCGAGAAGATCGAGGACTCTCTACGCGAGGACGAAGAGGAGATGCTCAAGCTCAAGGACGAGGGTATCAAGCTTCTCGAAGAGGGCAAGACGCAGATGGAGCGGATGGCCGGCTGGACCCGCGACGAGGCCCAAGAGCACCTCCTCAAGGTTGTCGAGACGGAGTCGCAGCGGCTCTTCTCGCGGAGGGTCGAGGAAGTCGAGCGCCGTGCGAAGGAAGACGCCGAGCAGCGCGCCGCGCACATCATCGCCACCGCCGTTCAGCGCTACGCCGCGGAGTACGTCGAGGAGAACACCGTCAGCTCCGTGCCACTTCCGTCGGAGGAGTTCAAGGGGCGGATCATCGGGCGCGAAGGCCGGAACATCAAGACGTTCGAAGCGCTCACCGGGGTCGAGCTTCTCGTAGACGACACACCGGAAATGGTGGTGCTGTCCTGCTTCCATCCGCTTCGCCGAGAGGTGGCGCGGATCGCACTCAGCCGCCTGATCGAGGACGGCCGCATCCATCCGGCGCAGATCGAGGAGAAGGTGCAGCGAGCCCAGGCGCGACTGGCCGAGCGGATCAAGGAGGAGGGACGCAAGGCGGCGTTCGATCTCGGGATCGAGCTCCACCCCGAGCTGGCGTCGCTTCTCGGACGTCTCCGATACCGCACCAGCTACGGTCAGAATCAGCTGGCGCATTCGATGGAAGTGAGTGGAATCGCGAAGGTGCTCGCCGACGAAGTCGGCGCGGACGCAGCGCTGGCGGTTCGCGCGGGACTGCTCCACGACATCGGCAAGGCGGTCGACCACGAGGTCGACGGACCGCACGCGTTAATCAGCGCAGATCTGGCTCGCCGGTACGGCGAAGGGCGGATCGTCGTTCAAGCGATCGCGGCGCACCACGAGGACGTCGAACCGTCGACCGTCCTCGACGTGCTGATCCAGGCGGCGGACACGCTCTCGGCGGCGAGACCCGGAGCACGCCAGGAGACGTACGAGCGGTACGTGCAGCGTCTTCACGATCTGGAAGAACTCTGCCGCTCGTTCCCCGCTGTCCAGGAGGCGTATGCGCTGCAGGCGGGGAGGGAAGTGCGGGTCATGGTTCATCCGGACCGCGCGAGCGATGACGTCTCGGCGAAGCTGGCGTACGACATCGCACGGGCGATCGAGGAAGAGCTGAACTACCCCGGAGAGATCAAGGTCAACGTGATCCGGCAGACCCAGTTCGCCGAGAGCGCGAAGTAGGTGGTCGAGACGATGCAGACATTGAAGGTGTCATCCGACTCGGACCCGGGGGCGGCGGCGGGAGCGATCGCCAATGGAATCCGGGAGCATGGAGAGACGGAAATCCAGGTGATCGGTCCCCGCGCGGTCAATCAAGCCGTGAAGGCGATCGCCATTGCGCGGGGCTATCTCGCGGCAAGCGGGGTGGATGTCTACTGCGTGCCAAGCTTCACGACCATTCAGGTCGCGGAGGGAGAGCAGGAGAAGACCGCGATTCACTTCGCAGTGAAGACGCGACACGGAATCCTCGGAGTCGCGGCGGCGCGGGAGGCCGTGTCCGACGTCTAAGAGAGCAGGTTCGGATGGCTTGTCGGCCTTCCGACGGGGCGGTACCATTCGCCGAATACTCAATACGTATCCAAGGGAGTGACAGACTGCAATGCCGGGATTCCTGAAGCGTCATCAGAAGAAGATCATCTGGGTCGTCGTCCTCGCCTTCTTCATCGGAGGAGTGGGACTTGTCTCACTGAACCAGGCCGGCGTGTTCAACCGAACTCCCAGGACCGATACCGGCCCGACGTACGCGGTGTCGGTGAATGGCGAGACGGTCTCGCGAGAAGCGGCCGCGAACGCCCTGACGAACCTGATCAACCAGTACTACACCTACTACCAGCAGATCGGGCAGGATCCAAACGAGATCTTCTCCGGCGCGAACGGATCGCTGACCCTGCTGCAGCTTCAGGCGGACACGATCCAGAATCTGATCCGGCAGGCGCTCTACAACCAGGCGGCGGACGAGCGGAACATCCGCATCGACCGCCGTGAAGTTGACGCGGCCTACGCGATTGAGTACAGGAACCTCCTGGAGCAGAACAGTATCGACGAGGACTTCCTCGAGGAGTACCTGATCAGCCAAGGGCGCACCCTTTCGGAGTTCCAGCAAGCGATGCGCGCAGACATCGAGACGCAGCTGAGGAACGAAGCGCTGCGCGAAGTGGTTGTCGGCGTCGTTCTTCCGACCGAAGACGAGCTCTACGACTACTACGAGACGAACATCGTTCGCTACGACGTCCCGGAGGAGATCCGGGCGGCGCACATCCTCGTGCCCGGCGAGGCGACCGCGCAAGACGTCTACGCGCAGCTCGTCGCCGGGGGAGACTTCGCCGAGCTGGCGAGCGAGTATTCCGAGGATCAGGCGAACCGTGACAACGGCGGCGATCTCGACTGGTTCGGCCGCGGCCGGATGGTGTCCGAGTTCGAGGAGGCCGCGTTCGCTCTGGAGGTCGGGCAGATCTCAGAGCCGGTGCAGACGCAGTTTGGCTGGCACATCATCCAGTTGACCGACCGGCGAGAGCACTACACCCCAGCGCTCGAAGAGGTCAAGGACGAGGTCCGGGACGACTACGTCGCCGAGCAGGAAGCGGAGAGCTTCTCCGATTGGTACGACGCGCTGCGCGCTTCGAGCGAGATCGAGATCACGCTTCCTCTCGTGAACGCATTCATCCTCCAGCAGGAGGAACTCGGGATCGGCCTGGCGGAATTCCTGCGCGTCCAGGCGGACGGCGAGGTCACCGACCCGTATCTCCCGTACTACATCGGTCGAGTCTACGAAGCGATGGCGGTCGAGAAGGCGGGAGAGCGAGCGGCACTACTCGAGATCGAGGAGCCGACGGAGGAGCAGCTGGACCAGATCGACGAACTCGCGCAGATCCAGGAGGAGTACGAGGACGCCGCGCTGGCCCAGTACCTGTTGGCCCTTGAAGAGATCGACGCGGACGAGAAGTTCGTCAACCGCGTGCTCACTCTCGATCCGGACAGCGCATCGGCGCGATACCTTCTCGGGAAGCTGCTGATGGAGCGTGGAGACGTCGTCGGGGCGGAGCAGCAGTTCCAGGAGGTCATGCACAAGGCCCCCGACTTCGTGCCTGCGTATATCGCGTCCGGGGACCTGGCATTGCAGCAAGGGGCCGCGATGCAGGCGGTCCAGCGCTACGAGGAAGCTCTCGGTCTGCGGACCGAGGATGCGACGATCATGACTAGGCTTGTCACCGCCTACCTCGCCGTTGGCTACCTCGGCGAGGCGGAGGAGACGCTGCGGAAGATCGCGCAGATCGATCCGGGCAACGTCAAGATGCAGATCGCCGAAGGCGAGGTCGCCCACGCCCGGTTGGAGGAGGCAGTCACCGAGCGGGACGAGCTGCTCGCCCTCGAGGAGCGAACCGCGGAGGATGATGCGCGGCTCACCGAACTCGAGCCGGTGATCGCGGAGTACGCCGAGACGGCGATCGCGCGGTTCCAGAGCGGCCTCGACCGGGGTGGCACCCTCGACCTCACCGTGAAGCTCGGACAAGTCTATCTGCTCGTCGGGAGGGTCGATGAGGCCGAGGACGAGTTCCGGCGGGTGATCGTGCAGTCTCCGTACCGTGTCGAGGCGTACTCCGGACTGGCGGAGGTGCTCGCGGTGCGAGGGGACATCGACGGTGCGTTGGAGAACCTGCAGTCGGCGTACGCGCGGTCGCTCGACGACTCCGAGAAGGAGCAGATCACCAAGCGGATCCTCGAGTTCGATCCGGACGACGCGACGACCCGGCTGCGGCTGGCGAACTCGCTCGGCAAGCAATACAAGTGGACCGCAGCGACACGGGAGTACGCGGCGGTTCTCGAGGGCAATCCCGATTCGATCGAAGCGTACCTTGGCATCGCCGAAGCCTACCGATGGCGCAACGAGGTGCCAACGGCGATCGAGTACCTCGAACGCGGCCTGGCCCGCGCGAACTACCAGTCCGAACGGATCGCCCTGTATGAGGCGATCGTCGAGGCAGTGCAGTACGACGTCGGTGCGGGACGGCCGCTGTCCGCGCCTGGACTCGATGCGCGGATCAGTCTGGCGGAGTTGTATCTCGAGCAGGGGCGCGTCGACAAGGCGGCGGAGCAGCTGGAGTCTGTCCGGAGTGACGACGCGGAGTATCGAGCCGACGACGTCTTCGCGTTGCTTGTCGAGGCCGGTGTCGAAGAGGCGCTGCCCGAAGAGGCGCTGCCCGAAGAGGATGCGGTCGAGTCCGAGCCCGTAGAGCCGGGTGATGCTGTCGACGCGGTACCGGATGGGGAGTAGGTCGTTCTCCGATCTCGTCGATCTGATCGCGAGGTTGCGTCATCCCGAGGACGGATGTCCGTGGGACCGCGCACAGGATCACGCCTCCTTAAGGCCGTATATGCTCGAGGAGGCCTACGAAACGATTGCCGCGATCGACGGCGGTGACCCGGCCGCTCTCGCGTCGGAGCTTGGGGACGTCCTTCTTCAGGTGCTGCTGCACAGCCAGATCGCGTCCGAGCGGGCGGAGTTCTCGATCGAGGACGTGATTGCGGGACTCGCCGAGAAGCTGACGCGGCGACATCCGCACGTCTTCGGGGACGCGTCCGACGATCTTCCTTCGATCTACCGCCGCTGGGAGCAGATCAAGTCGGAGGAGAACCAGAAGCGCGCGGAGCTCCCGGTTCTCGTCCGGGCGCGCAAGGCGGTGTTCGCGTTGGCGAAACTGGAGCAGCTGCATCTGCTCGATGAGGGCGCGATCGAGCGGACACCGGAGGAGCAGGCCGGTGCCCGGATTCTCGCGGTCATCGAGTCGGCGTGGAGGGAGGGGTTCGACCCCGAGCTTGCGTTGCGCAAGGCGCTCGATCGACTGGACGGGGAGGCCGACGGATGAATGACGCCCTCGTCTACTGGGTCGGGACGACCGAGGAAGAGATACACTACCTTGACGCGATCGTCAGCGCCTACGACGGGCTCGCGGCGGTGCGTCGGGAGTATCGTCTGAAGGACGGCGAAACCCAGTACAGAATCTACGTCTCCCGCGGGATGGAGGACGAGTTCCTCGAGGTGATGGATCGGCTCCGGGAGACGGCGAAGATCGGGTCGCTGACCCGCGAGGAGGAGGGCGCCGATGCGCCGCCTTCGACCGGCTGAGACGGCCGAGACGATCTTCGCGATTGACTACGATCGGTTGCTCATCGAGGGAAAGCGCGCTCTCCTGTTCGATCTGGACAACACGCTCGATCGTCGCGGGAACACGCATCTCTCCGATGGAATCCTCGACTTCCTGTTCTCCCTGCGTGAGCGCGGATTCTCGATCGGCGTGTTGACCAACCGGAGGCGGAACGCGGAGGACCCTGTCGTCCATGTGCTACGGGAGCACGTCCCCGTCGTTCACGCAGCCGGCAAGCCGGCACGGCGCGGCTACCTCGAACTGCTGGAACGTCTCGGCGAGGGGCCGGCTGATGCGGTGATGATCGGCGACCGCCGGCTGACCGACATCTGGGGAGCGAACCGGTTGGGGATCCACTCGATCCGCGTGCGTTCCGCGTCGCGCCGACCGAGACCGATCGGGCGAGCATAGAAGAAGCTCCCGCGAGAAGGGAACGCCGTCTCGCGGGAGCCTGTCTGTCTCCAGTTGTTGCTGCTACTTCAGCCGCGGGTCGAGCACGTCGCGGAGGCTGTCTCCGAGGATGTTGAATCCGAACACCGTGATGACGATGCACAGACCCGGATAAACGGCCATCCACCACGCCGTTCGCATGTACTCCTGTGCCTCCTGCAGCATCGCGCCCCACGACGGGGTCGGCGGGCTGACGCCGTATCCGAGGAAGCTCAGTCCGGCGACGACGACGATGTTCACACCGATCGACATCGTCGTCACGACCATCAACGAAGCGATGGCGTTGGGCAGGACGTACTTGAGGATGATCCGCCACGTTGGCACGCCGATCGCCCGAGCGGCGGTGACGTAGTCCTCCTCGCGAACCGATA
Organism: uncultured Thermotogae bacterium; assembly: GCA_964608345.1. Taxonomy (GTDB): domain Bacteria; phylum Bipolaricaulota; class Bipolaricaulia; order UBA7950; family UBA9294; genus JANQEA01. The sequence goes on along the minus strand of CAZSNG010000024.1, from coordinate 9,532 downwards.
GGACCTCGCTACGGATGATTCGCGCCGGTTGTAGACCGAAGATGCCGAGAATCAGCATCAACGATAGGATTCCGCCTTCCGGCCAGAGGCCGCGTATCAACAGGACGAGGACCAGGAACGGGATGGAATTGACCACCTCAAGGATTCGCATGAGGACCGCATCGGAAACCCCGCGGAAGTACCCGCCGAGGAGACCGAGGAACCCTCCGAGCAGCATGTTGAGCAGCGTCGCCACGGCACCGATGCCGAGCGCGACGCGCGCACCGAAGATGATTCGATCGAGCACATCTCGTCCGAAGTTGTCCGTCCCGAGCGGATGGACCGACGACGGCGGGCTCTGGAAGTCCGCGAGATCCAGCTTGATGCCGTGCTGGACCGGCTTCATGTAGCCGGGGACGCCAGGAAAGCTGTGGCCCGACGAGAAGAACGGCGCGAACAGCCCGACGTGCAGCGCCAGCGCAATGAGCAGCATCCCGACAATCCCCTTCGGGTCGCGCGAGAAGCGTCGGCTCGCCATCTGCCAGTAGCCGAACGAGTACTGCTTCTCGGCCTGCGCGCGGGCCGTCCGGCGCATGTCGAACAGCGCCCACGCCCAGACGAGCGCCAACAGGATGAGCATCATCAGCGTCGAGAACCAGTAGTCGTTCGCGCCGGCGAACCACGCAAACCGGTGCTTCGCCACGCCGAGCCCCATGGTTGCTCCGAGGATCGTGAGCGTGCCCAAGTATAGCAGTGCCTTGCCCCACCAGCCGCGGGCGAGGTGTCCCAGCCCGGGCAGGAGAAGCGTCAGAACCACGTCCCGCACCGTCAGGTAGCTCTGTCCTTTGCGCTTATTAGTCATAGGTGATCCTCGGGTCGATGTACGCATACAGGAGATCGACGAGCAGGTAGGACAGCTGGAAGAGGATCGCGAGGAACAGGGCCAGCGCAAAGACCACCGCCTGATCGCGTCGCGAGATTGCTTCCACCATCAGCCGCCCGATTCCCGGCCACGCGGTTGTCGTCTCCGTCAGAACGGCGCCGGCGACCAGGGTGCCGATCTGCAGCCCGACGTTCGTCACCACCGGTGCGAGCGCGTTTCGGAAGGCGTGCTTGATGAGAACGACGCGCTCTCTCAGTCCCTTCGCGCGTGCCGTCGTGACGTACTCCTGGCGAAGGACCTCGAGCATGCTTGCACGCGTCAGGCGGGCGTTCATCGCCATCTGCACCGACGCCAGCGCGACGCTGGGGATGATCAAGTGGCGGAAGCCGTCCCAGGTCACGAACGAGATTCGCAGGTAGTCCCACCCGAACAGCACGATCGATGTGCCTCGGCCGGAGACCGGCAAGATGCGTAAGACGACCCCGAAGATCAGCATCAACATCAGTGCGAACCAGAAGACCGGAATCGAGATCCCGACCAGCGCGACCGTCGTGACCGTGTAGTCGAGAACGGAGTTTCGGTAGATCGCAGATAACAACCCCGCCGGGATCGAGACAACCAGCGCGATGGTCATCGCGAAGATGCCGAGCTCGACCGTTGCAGCGAGTCGTTGGAAGATCACCGTCCAGACCGACGTATGGTAGGTCATCGCCCGCAAGCTCCCGGTGAACAGGCCGCTGATGAAGCGCCAGTACTGCACGGGCCACGGTCGGTTCAGCCCCAGTTCCTCGCGGATCCCCTCGATCGTCTCGAGCCGCGCTCCGATGCCGGCCATGACGACCGCCGGGTCTCCGGGCATCAGCTTGAGCAGGAGGAAGATGAGAACTGTGAGGGCGAACAGCGTGAAGACAACCTGGATGAGCCGTCTCAGCGTGTATCCGAGCATATGGTTTTCCCCAGATTCTCTCTTGGTTTTGAAAGGCCTGGGCTGTCAGTCACTCGACCGACAGCCCAGGCTGTCTTGTTCGTCTAGGTTAACCTAGAACGATCGTTATCCGATCGATCCAACTAGTCGCTCAGCCAGACGTTGTGGAACGGCGTCGTGATCCACAGCGTGCCCAGCGGGTGCACCAGGAAGCCCTCGACGTTGGCGCGGATGGCCGTCGTCTGGACGTAGTGGTAGCCCGGGATCGCGCTGTAGTTCTCGAAGATCAGCCGCTGCGCCTGGACGTAGAGGTCCTCGCGGACCGCCTGATCGAGCGTGGTGGCGGCCTGATCGAGCAGGTCGTCGACCGCGGGGATCATCGTCCAAGACATGTTGTCGGCGGAGCCGATCGTCGCGTTGACCGAGTGGAACAGGTAGAACGCGAAGTCGTGCGGGTCCGGTCCACCGCTCCAGCCCATCCACATCATCTCGAAGTCGCCCACAGGGTCGGACTCCGAGCGATAGGCCAGGTCAAGCAGCGGTCCCCAGTCCAGCGGGATGACGGTGGCATTTACGCCGTTCTCGATCAGGCTCGTCGCCATGATCGTCGCCAGCTGGCGCCGGCGGGGATCGAGCGGCGTGTGAATCCGGACCGTGTAACCGTCAGGAAGGATGCCCTCGGCGACGAGTTCTCCGAACAGGCGTTCTGCCTCTTCGTCGTCCTCTTCGATATACACGTTCTCCTTCAGGTACTCCTGGTCGTTCGCCCAGAGCGCCGGCGGGATACAACCGTAGGACTTCACACCCGTCAGGTTCTGGAAGATCGAGAAGACCGCAGCCTCCATGTCGACCGACATGTAACAGGCCTTGCGGAACCGGATGTCCTGAGAGATCGGGCTCTGCAGGTTGAAGTACATGTGGAAGTACGAGAGGCTTCCGACCTGGAGCACTTCGACGTCCGGGTTCGCCTGGAACCGCGGCACGTCAGCCGCCGGCATGTTGTCGGCGATGTGGACTCCGCCGGACTCGAGCTCGAGCATCATGACCGAGAGCTCAGGAATCGGGCGATACGTGATCGTGTCGAGGTTCGGATAGACCAACCAGTAGTCCTCGTTGCGAGTGACCAGAATGTGATCTCCGGGCAGCCACTCCGTGAACACGAAGGGTCCGCTGCCGACGGGGGCGAGGTTGAATGCCTCGTCACCCATGTCGAGAACGGTATCCATCGGGACGATCGACTGCGTCTCGGTACCGAAACCGGGCGCGAACGGCGCGTACTCCGCCTTGGTGAAGATGTCGACGGTGTACTCGTCCACGACGACGCAATCCTCCATCCAGATCAGCTCGGTGAGGTTCGGCGAGTTGTTCGCCTCGTCCGCGATCCAGTTGAACGTGAACGCGACGTCCTCAGCGGTGAGAGCCTCTCCGTTGTGGAACGTGATCCCCTCGTTGAGGTAGAAGCGGACCTGCGAGTCGCTGAGAATGTCCCAGGACTTCGCGATCCAAGGGGCCGGCGCGAGGGTCTCCGGATGCAGGATAATCAGTCCGTCGTAGACAACGCCGATCACGTAGGAATCGTACGCCGAGTTAGCAATACGTGGGTCCAGATCCTTGAACGTCTGGCTGACACCGATGACGAGGTCGCCACCGACGGTCGCGCCAGGCGTCTCAGGGATCGCCGTCTCTGCGACGGCGAGGAACCCGAACACCAGCAATCCAAGAGCCAAGAACAGCCCGACTCGTTTTGTCATCGATACCCCTCCTTGGAGCTAGGTAATCGAAGCTCGTTTGACCGCGACGGCCCGCCAGTGCGGAACCGGCGAGTCGCTATTCGAACCAGAATGCCTGTGCTACGGCTGCGCCCGCGTATTCGGGCGGAAGGACCAGCTGCAGTGTCCCGCCAGCGTCGACGATCACGTCGATGAATGCGAACGACGTAGAGACTGCGACCATCGTGGGCAGTCCCCCACCGATGACGAGGATGTTCCCCACGCCGAACGCCACTTCCTGATCGAAGATGATTGCCAGCTTGGTGGCCTGCACACCGGTCGCGTTGTCGAACAGAAAGACGCCGTAAACGCGGGGTGTGACGGTTTCGGCTGCAGTTGCGATAACACCAACGAGCAGCGCGAGACCCAGCAGTACCGCTAGAATTCTTTTCACTGCCTCGCCTCCTTGAGACTGAAACCCGGGGCGCGTCAAGCCGACTGCCCCAAGCTCCGATTGCTTGGCCGCCCAACCGCCTGTGGCTGAGCGAACCAACCCAGCAACCTGCATCTAGTGAATTGGCTCGGTCAGTATACCGATCCTGTCGTCCGGAAGTCAATCAGAAGGCGCATTCCGACGCTCTGGCGAGGCATCGGGATGAGGCGGGATTGCCGCAATCCGCTGCCCGGCGCCGAGTCGGTGTGGATCGGGTGCTTGGCGCACGAAGAGAGGGGCGCATCGAGAACCTACTCCAGCCGGACCCTCGGGTCGAAGAACGCATACAGGATATCGACGACGAGGTTCGTCAGGACGAGCAACACGCCGTTGAACAACGAGAACCCGAGGATGCTTGGCATGTCCAATTGAACGGCCGAGGAAGCGGCGAATTGACCGAGTCCGCGGAAGTTGAACACCGTCTCCGTGATGACAACCCCATTCAGCAGGTTCGCGACCATCAGACCGGCAACCGTCGTCACAGGGAGCAGGGCATTCCGCTTCGCGTGCTTGTTGACCACAGCGCGTTCTCGCAAGCCCTTCGATCGCGCCGTGACGATGTAGTCCTGCCTAAGCGTCTCCAACATGCTGGAGCGCATCAGTCGAAGGATCATCGCCCAGCTGATGTAGGCGAGGGTGATCACAGGCATCACAAGATGACGGAGCGCATCCACGAAGACGGTCCAGCTTCCGTTGAGAAGGGCATCGACTGTGTGCATCCCCGTATAGGATCTGAACGCGTCGGAATACACGATTCGGGAGGCGGCGATACTCAGCCGCCCCGGCGGGAACCACCTGAGGATGCCGTAGAAGACCAACAGCATCAGAATGCCGAACACGAACGTCGGGAACGACCACCCGATGATGGCCGTCACGCGTGTCGCGTGGTCGACTAGCTGGTCCTGATACACAGCGGAGATCTTCCCTAACCAGATGCCGAGGAAGATGACGGGGAACGCGGCATACAGGGTGAGTTCGGCCGATGCTGGGAACAGCTGGAGGATGGCTGTTAGAACCGGCCTGCGGGCTGACTCCGACCAGCCGAAATTGCCATGAAGCAGCTCGTTCATCCAGCGCCCGTATTGAACCCAGGGCGGATCATCGAGCCCGAGGGCCTCCACCATCTCCTGCAGCTGCGCCGGTCCTTGCTTGAGTTGGTCCGGATCGGTGACATACACGGCCAACCGCGAAAACGGGCTCATCAGCTGCATCAACGAGAAGATGAGGATGGACACGCCTGCAATGACAACCGGCAGCAGCAGCAGCAGGCGGCGGACGATGTAGGCGATCATCTTGTCTCCCCGTTCCCGATGGACAGCTCTTCAGCGGCGCCAAACTCGCTTCCGAGGCGAGGCTCGGGAGCCGGTGGCACATGCCGTGCTGAAGACAGAGTCGGCTGTTGCGGCAACAAGAAATGAGCCTTCTAGCGCGTCCCACGCATCCGCGGATCGAGCACATCACGCAGGGCGTCCCCGACCAGGTTCCACGAGAGCACGAACAGAATGATCGGGACTCCCGGACAGACCACGGTGAACCAGTAGGCGGTGGCGTTCCCTGCACTTCCGAGCATCCAGTTGCGGGCGAGGCTGATCATCTGTCCCCAATCCGCGTATCCGATCTGGGCTCCCAAACCGAGGAAGCTCAGCGTCGAAACGGCGATGACCATCGAACCGATGTTCATCGAAACCATCACGAAGATCGGGTACATCGCGTTGGGGATGATGTGTCGAATCAGGATGCGAACGTTCCCGGCACCAATGGCTTGCGCTGCATGAGAGTAGTCGAGTTCTTTGATCTTGAGGATCTCGCTTCGCAGGACGCGTGCGTAGCCCATCCACGTAAAGGAGACCAGCGCGATCATGGAGTTCTCCAGGCTTCTGCCGAGGACGACCGTGAGCACCATCGCAGCCACGAGGAACGGGAGCGTGTAGAAGATATCGACGACTCGCATCAGCAGTTCGTCGATGAATCCCCCGTAGTAGGCCGCGATCGACCCGATGATCATCCCAATCAGGCAGCCGGACAGCGTGACGATGATCCCCACGCGGAAAGCGGTTCGAGTTCCCCAAACGACGCCGTAGAAGATGTCGTACTGCCCTTCGGCGGTACCCAGCAGGTGCTCCGCGCTCGGTGGCTTCGGCTCCGCCCAGTAGCCGTCGCGAGGGATCCGGTACGGCTCGTTCTGGTACTGCGGGGGAGCAATCCATGGAGCAGCGATTGCGATCACGATGAACGCGAACAGCAGGAGGAAGCCGGTGGCGGATAGCGGTCGAGTGACAAGCTGTTTGAGGATCTTGGTCATGGTCGGATCACTACTCCAATCGGACGCGCGGATCGAAGTACGCGTAGAGGAAGTCGACGATCAGATTCATCAGCACGAACAGCACCCCGTTGAACAGCGCGAATCCTAGGACGGACGGGATATCCAGCTGGGTAGCCGCCGATGCGGCGAACCTCCCGAGGCCAGGCCGATTGAAGACCGTTTCCGTGATGACCACGCCGCCCATGAGTCGGGCGAACATCGTTCCACCGATGGTCGTCACCGGCAGGAGGGCGTTCCGCTTGGCGTGCTTGTTGATGACCTTCCTCTCGACCTGTCCCTTCGCACGCGCGGTCGTCACGTAGTCCTGTCGCATCGCCTCGAGCATGCTTGAGCGCATGACCCGCATGATCATGGCCCAGCTCAGGTACGCGAGCGTGACGACCGGCATGACGAGATGACGAAGCGCATCTCCGAGGACGGTCCAGTTCCCGTTGAGGACGGCGTCGATTGTATGCAGACCCGTATAGGTCGTGAACGCGTCGGAGTTGATGATTCGAGAGCCGGCGATACTCAGTCGACCGGGCGGGAACCAGTTGAGGATACCGTAGAAGACAAACAACGCTAGCAACCCAAGGACGAATGTTGGGAACGACCAGCCGACGATCGCGACCACTCGGCCTACGTGGTCGAACGGTTTGTTCTGATGGACCGCGGTGAGCTTCCCGAGCCAGATCCCCCCGAAGATCACCGGAATGACAGCGAACAACGCCAACTCGAGGGTTCCCGGGATTCGCGACTTGAGAGCATCGACCACCGGTTGACGGCCGGATTCCGACCACCCCAGATCGCCGTGGAGCACCTGGTTCAACCACCGGCCGTACTGTACCCAGACCGGATCGTCCAACCCGAGTGCCTCGACCATCTCCTGGAGCTGCTCCGGCCCCTGCTTCAGCTGGTTCGGGTCGGTGACGAACATGGCGAGCCGCGAGAACGGGCTGAGCATCTGCAAAAGGGCGAAGATCAACAGTGTGACGCCGATGAGGACGAGCGGCAGCATGATTAGGCGGCGAAGGATGTACGTCGTCATATCGCTTCCCTCTCCTTAAGTGCTGTGTCCCTTGGCTTAGCAGTAAGGCTGGCGGGGACAGGAAGATGAGGAGGGGAGGTGGCTCCCCTCCTCGTTGGTGTACGCTTCTTCCCCAAAGGTCTACGTGACTACGTGTGTGGTAGCTCCTACCACTCCTCGGCGACCATCGCCGGGAAGAGGATGTTGTCGACGATGAAGCCCGGGCCCGTTTCGGCCTTCCAGACGTCGTAGCACTTGAAGTTGTTGGAACCTCCATCCATTCCACCGAAAGTACGACCCTGGACCCACGTGCGCTCCCATGTCCGTCCGGTCGGATCGACCATCGGGATGGTGAGGGCGTTCTCGAGTGCCCACAGCTGGACCTCGTGGCAGAGGCTGTTCAGCTCGGCGACGTCGGTTGCCTCACCGATCTGTGCGATCAGTGTGTCCGTCTCCGGTGTTCCGAATCCCTGCACCCTCATGAAGTTGCCCTGAGAGTGGTAGTAGGGCTGGATGAAGTTGTACGGATGGAGGTAGTCGGCGCACCATCCGCTGCGGTAGGCCATCATCTGGCCCGACTGATATGCGGGCAGGTGGCTCGCCCATTCGAGGCCGACGACGTCGAGATCGAACTTCGGGTTGAGCGATTCGATGTTCGCTTCGAGGATCTCCATCGAGACTCGGCGCATGTCGTTGCCGATGTTGTACTCGAGCGTCAGCTTGAACCCGATGTCCCAGAGCTGGCCGTCGTAGGCGGCGCGGAAGTGCTCCTCCGCCTTCTCCAGATCGATGCCGTACATGTAGGTCTGGTAGACGGCGTCTCCGAAGACGATCGGGAGCTGGCTGTAGGAAGGGATCGCTTCGCCGAGATAGATCTGCTCAGCGAACGCGTCCTGGTCGAAGCTGTAGTGGAATGCCTTGCGGACATCGATGTCGTCCATGAAGTCCGGGGGCACGCCGGCGCCGTCGAGCTGTCCGCTGTGGATGAACTGGCTCTCCGGGTTCACATCGGTGATCAACATGACGCCGCTGTTGCAGGTGGAAGCGTATGTGTGGACCGTGCGAAGTCCTGGCGTACCGGTTAGTTGCTCCATGTACTGGCGTGGGACGTAGTTGATGTCCAGGTCGCCCGCTTCGAACATCGTCCGGCGGGTACTCCACTCGGTGATGTTGAAGGTGATCATGAAGTCGACGTGGTCGCCTTCCCAGCCGCGCCAGTAGTCTTCGTACCTCTCGAGGATGACCTGCTCGACCGGAAGCCACAGGGCGAGCTTGTAGGGCCCCGTTCCGTTGGGGATGTCGTAGAGCGGGGACGCCGCTCCCTCCGGCCCCATCTTCCAGTCGACCCCGAGCTCGATGTCGTAGTCCTGCGGCCACGCGCCGTTGGTGATGCTGTAGGCCTTGTCAACAATGTAGCCCCAGTACGTTGAGTCGTTCATCAAGCTGGCGAAGAACAGACCGAACGGACCGCACAGCTTGAACGTGGCATTGCTGCCGTTGACCTCGACGGCTTCCTGGATCTTCAGCTTCGCGCCATCCTGACCGAACGCGTCGACCACGTCGGCGAGCGAATTGAAGTTTAGGCCGAAGAAGACGTTGTACGTCATCCACTGCGGCCCACCGGCCGGGTCGACGACCATGCTGCGCTCGAATGTGTACTCCACGTCTCCCGCATCGAGGAGGTTCCCGTTGTGGAAGTAGACGCCCTCGCGGATCGGGAATGTGACGAGCGTGTACGTGCCGTCGGTATCTTCCCCGTTGACAACCAAGCCGTTGTCGTAGCTTGGCACGATCGTCGCGAGCCACGGCACGAACGCCGTGGTGCTCGACGGGGCGTAGGCAAGGAGCCCCTCGTAGATCTGGAGGAGCTGCTGACCGCTCGAGGTGTCATAGGCATTCACAGGGTCGAGCGTGACGGCCTCCGAGATTGCACCGATGCGCAGCGTCTCAGGATAGGGAACCTGACCGACCGCGCACAAACCCACTCCGACTAGCAGAACTGTGAGGACAAGCAGCGACTTACGCACTAGCACACCTCCGAATGATTCGGTACTACGGTGCTTCCGCAGAGTACGGATTCGACTGCACTCCTACGTCTGACGCACGATGTAGGTTGAGTCAACTCCCAACTCCACACCCAATTAACTCGAACGCACGCTCTAGTGTGTCCAGTCCCGGAATGGTGTTGACACTTCAGCCCTCCTCGTGACGTTG
>CAZSNG010000023.1:0-34563 GCA_964608345.1 uncultured Thermotogae bacterium | reverse complement strand
GGACTGAATCTGGCCGTGTCGATCGGTGGAGGGAGCTTCTACCCGTTCCTGGAGTTTCGGATACAGTTCGGCATCGACCCGTAGGCACGGTCGGGCGCCCGAGGGGGGTGAGCTGTCGTTGAGTATCACATTCTGGATCGGCGTCGGCGCGATGCTGGTGTTCATGGTGGCGGCCGCGTTGCTGTTTCCCGAGCAGATCACGACCGAGGCGCCGCTCGATCTCGAGCCGGCCGTGGCCGTGGTGCTGCCGCCGGTCCAGGAGCCGGTGGGCGGGGACGGGCCCGACGCGCCGGCTGCGGTGCCCGAACCTGCAATCGAGCCGCCGGTCGTGATTCCAGTGGCGATCGACGGCGTCGTGTTCGACGGCGAGTACGCGCACTGGATGGACGCGAGCGGCTTCGAGGTGCACTGGTCGAACGACATCAACTACCTCCGCGTCGGTCTGGTCAGTCCAGGATCCGGGTTCGTGGCGATCGGCTTTGCGCCCGTGTATCGGATGAAGGGAGCGAACTTCATCCTCGGTGCGATCGAAGGCGGCCGCCTGATGATGCGCGACGACTTCGGGGACGGAGCGGTCAGCCACACCGCGGACACGCTTCTCGGTGGGACGAACGACATCCTCGAGGTGGCGGGCCGGGAGGAGAACGGCCGAACGACGATCGAGTTCGTGATCCCGCTCGTTACGCGGGATCCCAACGACGTGGTTCTCGCCCCGGGAGAGACGTACGACGTTCTCATTGCCTATCACGACACAAGCGACAGCTTCGGTGCGCGTCACAGCCGGCGCGGATCCGGAACGATGCGTCTCGACGCGGCCCCGTAGCAGCACCGCCGCGGGCGGAGATGCGTCGGAACGGAGGGCAGAACTCCAGGTCCAGCAAGAAGGAGGAGGAGAATCATGAACAACACTTGGCTGATCATCCTCGGCGTTCTCGCCGCGGGACTCGCCGTCCTTCTATTCCTCCCGTACGTGCTGCCCGACGGGGAGCGTGCGGACGAGATCCCGGCGGCTGTCGTGATCGAAGCGGAAGAGGAAGAGGAAGCAGTGGAGCCGGTTGCGGTCGAGCCCGCCCCTGAGGCGGCGCCCGTCTTCCCGACGATGTACTCGATCGACGGGGCGGTCCGAACGGACGAGTATGTCCACAGCACGGTCGTTGCGGGTGTCGAAGTCTACTGGTCGAACGACGCGACGTACCTTCGCGTCGGGCTGGTTGCGCCGGGAACGGGCTACGTGTCGATCGGATTCGATCCGGATCGGCAGATGGAGGGAGCGAACTTCATCCTCGGCTACGTCGAGGACGGGAAGGGCTACTTCCGAGATGACTTCGGGACCGAGCCGACAGCACATCTCGCCGACGTCGACCGCGGCGGTACCGACAACATCGTCTCCTCCGCCGGGAATGAGTGGATCGATCAGACGATCCTCGAGTTCATCATTCCACTTGACTCGGGCGACGAGATGGACAAGCCGCTCGTGCCAGGCGGCACGTACACCGTGCTGCTCGCCTATCACGATCTCCAGGACGGATTCACGACGCGACACAGCCGCCGGGGAACCGGCGAGATCCAGCTCGATCCGGCACCGTAGGGATCGCCGTGCCCGAGACCCTGAGCGAGTGCGGCTTCGAGATCCATCGAGACGGAGCCGAGGTCCTGCTGCTCAACCGGAGGACGTGGTGGCTTGGATACGGCATGGGCATGCTTGCATTGGCGGCGATGGTCTTCGCCGTCGTTGGGCTGCTTGGCTTGGCGGGAACCACGGAGCTCCGATCAGGGGTTCCGGCGCTCGCCTTGCTCGTCGGCGCGGCCGTTCTCGGCTCGGTTTCCGTTGCGCTGCTCCCCATGTACAAGCGCCGTCGCCGGCTTCCCTCGAGCGAGATCGCCGATGGTGCGGTGATCGATGGCGCGGCCGGCGTTCTGCGCGAGCGGTCGGGCGCCGTGCTTGCCCGTCTCGACGCGGTGACCGCCGCGGTTCGGATCGACTGGATGACGAGGGGATGGATGCGCCTCGTCGTGCTCTCCTGGCCGGGCGGTCGGAGGACCGTCTACCGAACCGGGAGCCGTCAGCGCGCACGGCGCGTCGCCGAGTCGCTGAACGACGCGCTCGGCCGGTGATCCGCTGCGGCCTCTTCGCGGGTCGCACCGAACAAGAGCCGGGCGGTGGACCCGGCTCTTGTCGGGAGCGCCTCTCGGGCTCTCGGCGCAACGTCGTGTTGGACCGCTGTGCTCTCTCCGCCGTGCGTTGCTCCCGCCCCGCGGTGTAGGACAGAGGACGCGGCCATTGTATGTACTCTAAAGCTCCGATCGTGAAAGTCAAATCCTGAGAAGGCGGCGCCCTGCATGGACAAGATGCGGCGACGATGCGGTGCGTTCCTCTCGAACTGCGGCCTCACGGGACGCACAGGTCTTCGTCACAGGCCTTTCACGGACCGCTGTCACGGTGGTCCCCATCAACAGCAATCCCCTGCGGTGCGAAGCCGCCGAGATGGAGGTGGATCATGAACAAGGCGACAACTGTGAGAGCCGGATGCCTGCTGTGCGGCGTCGCGCTGGCGCTGGTCGGCGTGGTGATCCTGCTGGGATAGTCGGCGGTTGAGATAATGCCGCTCGTGCTCGACAATCCGAGCGGCTCGGGTGGCCGTTGATCGTCGGATGCCGCCTGCCTCTGGCGGGCGGCGTCGCAGTTTCGGGCGAGGGGGAAGTCGTGAGTAGTGCAACTCGGGATCGAGCGGTGGCGGTTGTGGCACGCCGCCGCTCGATCCAGTGGTTCATCCTGGGTATCGTCATCGTGACCTTGGTGTTTGGCTGGTGGATTCCATGGTTGGGATTCTCGGTGCCGATCGTGATGATCGTTGGAGTGATCGGCTCGTTCGCCCGCGGGCGCTACGTCTGCGGCAACCTCTGCCCGAGGGGAGCCTTCTACGATCGATTGACGGCGCCGCTCAGCCGGCGGCGATCCGTCCCGCGTTGGTTGCGATCGCCGCTCTTCCGTTGGATCGTCTTCGGGGCATTGATGGGGTTCATGGTGTATCGGATTGCGCTCAATCCCACGAATCCGCTTCATTGGGGTCGGGTCTTCTGGACGATGTGCTTGGTGACGACGGCGATCGGGATCCCTCTCGCGATCCTGATCCATCCGCGCACCTGGTGCTCCTTCTGCCCGATCGGGACGATGCAGAACGCGATCGGGGGCGGCAAGAAGCGACTGACGATCGATGCGGGGAGCTGCCGCGCGTGCCGTCTCTGCGAACAGCGTTGCCCGATGGGTTTGACGATCGCCGAGCATCGCGACGAAGGGCGGCTTCCGCATCGCGACTGCCTGCGGTGCTCCGAGTGCGTCGCCGTCTGCCCGGCCGACGCCCTGCGCTGGCCGATCGACTGACTGGCTAGGAGCTACCGGCCCCGCCGACGCGTCGGAATCCAACGAGACCATCGAGAGCTCGTCTTCGTCGCGGGCAGGAACCGCTGCGGATCCTCGTCGAACGCAGCCTTGCACCCGGGGGCGCAGAAGAAGTACGTGACGCCGCGGTACTCCGACGTGGCCGCAGGTGCACACTCGTCGACGGTCATCTTGCAGACCGGGTCGATGGCCATGCCCAACTCACCTCCGTGTAGTTCGTGTCAGCTCTCGTCCGGAGGAGCCGGGTACTCGCCGGCGCAGAGGTGCTCCTCACCGAGCGGGCCCTCGCAGACGGGATAGCTGAGCTGTCCCCAGAGCGTTATCCCGCCCTGCATGTCGTACACCTTGGTGAATCCCATCTCCGCCATCTGAACGAAGGCCTGTCCGGTCCGGTTGGCGGTCCGGCAGTAGATGAGGTAGATCCCGCCCCGATCGAGCGGATCGAGGTCGGTCGCGAAGCTCGAGCTTCGGAAATCGATGTTCACGGCTCCGGGCAGATGGCCGGCCTCGACCTCGGCAGGCGTGCGGATGTCTAGCAGGACGAACTCCGGGTTCTCCTCGAGCGCGAGGATCACCGCGACGGCCTCGTCCGGACTGATCTCTCCGTACGGCGGCAGCCCCTCGAGCGGCTCCTCGACGAGACCGAACGCCGTGCCGCTCAAGCATCCACTGACGAGCACGGCGGTCAGGAGTGTCGATCCCCCGATCGACAGCACTCTGCGCAATCTTTGCATCATCGAATCCTCCTTCGTTGGCTGAGCCGAGAGTCTGCGGAACGCCTGTGAAGGGAGTCGCGGGAAATCGTGAGCGGCCCGTGAGGACGACGAGCGACTGTCTTGCGGTTCCGATTCCACTCGACCCACGGACCGTTCGTCCCGCGGCGGCCCCGGCTACGGCACGTAACGCAAGAACGCCGAGTACGTCGGGAGAATCAGAAGGTCGTCGCTGATCCGTCCGATCGGGCTCTCGAACAGCGTCGTGTCGATGATCACGGGCTGCAGCGTCATTCGAGCCTCGATCGCCGATCCCGGAAGGCCGCTCCACCCCCCGGCGAGGTGCAGTGCCGGCAGCTCGGCCAGCGGAAGGATCTCCCACCCGGCGACCTGCCTCGCGAATGTGACCAGCGGGAACGATACGCCCGCCTCTCCAAGGAAGTCGGAGAAGAGGTCGCCCCTCACCGACGCGTGAGCGAAGCTGCTGATGACCGTCCGGACCAGCGTCTCTTCGGACTTGAACATCCAGAACATGTTGAGTCCTGCGCCGACGGTGAATGGATCTGCGAGATCGCGGTGGTACAGGAACGTTGCCCCGAGGCTCGACGGCCCGGAATCGACGAGGACGAGGACCTCGACACTGCTCGCGGATCCGACCCGCGTCTTGACTCCGAGCGAGAGAGCCAGTCCCCACGCGCGCCGCCCCTCCACCGCCTCCACGGCGGGGTTCAGATGGAATCCGAGAGAGATCGAGTCGAGTTCGACGGCCGTCACCGTCGGAACGACCAGAAGCAGAACGATCGACGCAACGAGCAAGGCCTTCCTCATGGTTCCCCCTTCATCTCTGCGACTCACCACCGGGTCGCTTGCCGGAGCATCCCCATTCTAGCTGGCTTCGCTCGAATTCCAACATTCCGACGACCGAACGAGGAACGTCCCGTCCGGCCGGATCCCGACGATCTGCACGGTCTCCCGTGCGGCAATGATCCTGTCTTCGACGTTGCGAGCGGCCCAGCTCTCGCCGTTGAGACGGATTCGGCCGGTCGGGTGCATCGGAGTCGCGGCAACCGCGGTCCGCCCCACGAGGCTCTCCGCGCCGCTCCGGGCCGGCCGACCGAGCACCCGGCGCAGGAAGAGCGCGAAGAACGCCACCGACGTCAGCACCTTCCCGGCGGGGAGGGCAATCAGCAACCAGAGAGGGATGCGGACGAACGCGCTGGCGACAGCCAACGCGGCGAGAAGGAGCGCGAGCTCTGCGGCCTCGCGGGTCCAATAGGCGGCGCCTCCGCGCGTGTCGGTCATGGTGTGAGGCTATCCGATCGGCGCGGACCGCGTCGAACGCGCCTCGCCCGGCCGGGTCTCTCCGAAGCCTCAGTCGCCGACCTTCGGTCCGTCGAGCGCCCCGTCGTTGTTGTAGCCTCGGGACTCCCAGAACCCACGGTACGACGGGTCATCCGACAGCTCGATGCGCACGATCCACCGGATCCACTTGTAGCCCCACTTGTCTTCGGCGACCAGCTGGAACGGGAAGCCGTTCGCCGCCGGCAGCACGATCCCGTTGATCCGGTCGGCGAGGATCAGATTGCGCTCGAGGATGAATCCCAGCGGCAGCGACATCGTGTATCCGTCCGCCGCGTGGAAGATGACCGTGTTCGCCTCGTCCAGTGGAGCCGCCTGCTCGAGCAGCAGCGCCAACGGAATCCCCTCCCACAGCGCCTTGACCGACCACCCTTCGACGCAGTGGATCGTCACCAGCTTCCTCAGGTGCTCCATCTCGACGGCCTCGGCGTAGCTCCACGACTGCGGCCGCTCCACCAGGCCGTCGATCACGAGGCTGTAGGTCGCCTCGTCGATCGTCTGAACGCCCTTGATCGAGTTCTCCCGGAAGTCGTCGACCGAGCCGAGACGCTCGCCCTGATACTCGCGGATCTCGACCTCCTCGATCGGCGTGTCCTGCGCGACCGTTGGCAGCGGCAGCAGCGCCTCCCCGGCTTCGACCTGCTCCACGCCGGCGTCCTCGGTCGCGATGGCGATCGACACGGCAATCGCGGCAGCGATCAGCGCCGCGCCGAGTACGGCCCATGAGATCCGTCTGCGGTTGGATCGTATCCGGTGCATAGCTCCTCCCTCACTTCGAGCGATGCTCACACCGTGCCCCGGCCGCGTGAACTCCGGGTGAGTTCGGTGTAGATACTCCATGAGGCCGGGTTGCTCCACGCGCGACCCGTGTGGTGTAATGGACCGGCCCAGACGGAGGGAGAGGTGATGTGTGTGTTGAGACGGATGCTGATGCTGGCAGGTACGCTCCTGCTGACGATCCCGGGCCTGACGTACGCGCAGCAGCAAGTGAGGTTCCCGGACGCCGGATTGGAGGGTGCGATCCGCGACGCGATCTTCAAGGCGTCGGGCACGCTGTACGACTACGACGTGTCGTGGTTGACGGTGCTGGACGCGAGCGAGCGAGGGATCGGGAGTCTGACTGGGATCGGGAACTGCACGTCGCTCCGCGATATCGACCTTCGCGGCAACGAACTCGACGACCTGTCGCCGCTTGGGGACCTGGATGTCCTGCAACGTCTCTACCTCGACGGCAACGACATCGAGGATCTCACGCCGCTCCGGTGGCTGCCCGGGTTGATCGAGCTGACCCTCGAAGGTAACGGCGTCACCGACATCGCGACGCTCGAGGATCTCGTCTTCCTCGAACGGCTCGCGCTGCGGGGAAATGCGGTGGAAAGCGTCGCACCGCTTCGGCCGCTGGTGAAGCTGAAGCGCCTGTCGATCACCTGTGTCGATGGCTGCAATCTCGATCCGGTTCATGCGCTGATCGCGCTCGAAGAGCTGTATCTGCAGAGCAAGACCGCGCTTGATCTCACGGCGCTTGGACGGATGGAGCAGCTTCGGGCGCTCGTCCTCGTCTCGACGGAGATCTCCGACTTCTCGCCGCTGCGATGGCTCCCGGGGCTGACCGAGCTCTGGTTGACCGACGTCGAGGTCGATTCCCTCGTCGAGGTCGACGATGCGGTGCCCGCGCTGGTAGTACTCGGGCTGGAGAGCATGGTACTCGGCGACCTATCGCCACTCTCCGAGCTGTCCGGACTGCGTTCATTGCACCTCGTCGATGTCGATCTGACCGATCTCGGGATCTTCCTCCAATTCCCGGAGCTGCGAGAGGCCGACGTGTCGAGGAACGGCCTGACGGACGTCGGCGCCCTGTCCGGTCTCGGAGAGTTGCTGGTGCTGAACGTGTCGGGAAACGACCTCGAGAGCGTTTGGCCGATCTCGACGTTGCGGCAGCTCGAATCGCTCGACCTGAGCGGGAACCCGATCGACGATCTCGAGCCGCTGCTGCCGTTGTGGGAGCTTCGGACCCTCGATCTCAGTGGGACGGACGTGACCGACATCTCCGAGCTCCTCGAGCTGCCGGATCTCGAGTGGGTCGATCTGCGCGACACGTCGCTGAACCTCGGCGGCGGTTCGGCCGCTTCGACCGTCATCGATCGGCTGCGGAACCGCGGCGTGGAGGTCCTGACGTAGAATCGAACCCGTGAACGGCTGGAGAAGGAAGGGAGTGAGTGCATGCCGACCGCGTTGATCATCGTTATCGGTGTGGTCCTGATCGGCGTCGCGATCTGGTTCGGAGCCAAGCGCCGCAAGGAGCTGGAAGCGTGGGCGGCGGGCAAGGGGCTGTCGTTTCATCCGGGGCGAGACGGCAGCTTCGACGAGCGGCACCGGGAGTTCGGGTGCCTGCGTCGCGGCTACAGCCGCGCAGCGCACAACATCGCTGAGGGTGACTGGAACGGGCGTCGTGTGACAGCCTTCGACTATCGGTACGTCACGGGATCGGGGAAGAATCGCCAGACGCACCACTTCTCGGCGATCATCCTGGAGAGCGACATCGAACTGCAGCCGATGCGGATCCGCCCGGAGAACCTGTTCGATCGGTTCACCGAGTTCTTCGGCCTCGATGACATCGACTTTGAGTCGGCCGAGTTCAGTCGGGAGTTCCACGTGAAGGCGCCGGACAAGCGTTGGGCGTACGACGTGCTCCATCAGCGGACGATGGAATTCATGCTGTCGATGCCGCACTACTCCATCGAGTTCGACTCCCGTTGCGCGATCGCGTGGCGGAATCGGCGATTCAATGCGGAGGCGTTCGAGTCGGCGATCGCCGTGGTGGAAGGGATCTTCGAGCGGCTGCCCGAGTACGTCGCCCGTCAACAGGAAGGAGGCAGAGGGTCGGAATGATCATCGTCTATGTCATCATTGGGGTGGTTGGGTTCGTGCTGCTGTATTCGGTCGGCACGTACAACAAGCTCGTTCGCCTGCGGCAGCACGTTCGCGAGAGCTGGTCGGCGATCGACACGGAACTGAAGCGTCGGTACGACCTGATCCCGAATCTCGTGGAGACGGTCAAGGGATACGCGTCGCACGAGCGGGAGACGCTGGAGGCGGTGATCGCGGCCCGCGCGACGGCGGTCGCGTCGACCGGATCTCCCGAGGAACAAGCGCGCGACGAGAACGCCCTCGTCGGCGCGTTGCGGCAGCTGTTCGCCGTCGTCGAGGCGTATCCGGACCTGAAGGCGAATCAGAACTTCCTTCGCCTGCAGAGCGATCTGACGGTCACCGAGGATCGCATCCAGGCCGCGCGTCGCTTCTACAACGCCAACGTTCGGGACTTGAACACGCGGATCGAGGTCTTCCCGTCGAACATGATCGCATCGACGTTCGGCTTCCGGCCGGAGACGTTCTTCGAGATCGAAGACGCAGAACGGGCGGTCCCGCAAGTGAGTTTCGGGGACGACGGATAGGCAGAGCATCCGGGCGTCAGCGAGGGGAAGGAGAGGTGTCATGCCCACGAGACGGAGCTCCACCGGGCACGGAAGGCGGCGGATCGTCGCGGCGCTGATCGTGATGTCGATCGTCGGGATGGGCCTCGCGGCCCAGGCGGCCGACGACGGCAGCGTGACGATCACGTGGTACGGGCACGCGCTGTTTCGGATCGCGTTCGAGGGCGGTCCGACCATCCTGACCGATCCGTTCGAGCCGGGACTGTGGGGGATGACGTATCCGATCGGGCCGATGGACGGCATCGATATCGTCACGGCGTCGCACGAGCACGAGGATCACAACTTCGTGGCGCTCGCCACGGGGGCGCCGACTGTACTGCGCGGAGTCTCGGTGTCGTCGGGCGTGAACGAGATCGACACGACGATCGACGACGTCCGGTTCTACACTGTCGAGACGTGCCACGGCCCCGATACACCGTGTCCGCTGTCGGACGCCAACGCCGCGTTCGTCCTCGAAGGGAATGGCCTCCGGATTGCGCATCTGGGCGACCTGGGACACGTCCTGGATCCGGCCCAGGCCTCCGCGATCGGAACGATCGACGTGCTTCTCGTGCCGGTGGGCGGAGGGGGACCGACGATCGACGCTGCAGGAGCGGATCGCGTCGTCGCGCTCCTCGAGCCGAGCGTGATTCTCGGGATGCACTACGAGACGCCGGAGCTCGGGTGGGGGATCGATCCGATCGATCCGTTCCTCGAAGGTGAGGTCGTTGTCGAGGTGACCGAGCGGAGCCTGGTGGTGTCCGCGGCCGGGCTGCCCGACGAGCCGACGATCTTCGTGCTCCGGTACGAGTAGACGGCCCGCGCCGTGGGGGGGATTGCGTGAGACGCTGGATTCGTGAGCGCCGGAGATCCCGTTTGCGTGGCCGCCCGTTCCCTCCGGCCTGGGAATCCATTCTCGAGCGCAACCTGCCGATGTTCGAGCGTCTATCGGACGCCGATCGGGTGGAGCTTCGGGGCCACGTCCAGGTCTTCCTCGCCGAGAAGCGGTTCGAGGGGGCCGGCGGACTGTCGATCACCGACGAGATCCGCGTGACGATTGCCGCGCACGCGTGCGTCCTCCTGCTCCGTCGACCGACCGGCTACTACCCCGACCTGTACACGATCATCGTCTATCCCGGAACATACGTCACCGAGCGGGCCGTCCGGGATCCGCTCGGATTCGTCACCGAGCGAACCGAGACGCGGCGCGGGGAATCGTCGACGCGCGGGGCGATCGTCCTCGCGTGGGACGCCGTCGAGGCGGCTGCGTCCGACGTCGGCGACTGCCGGAATGTCGTCCTGCACGAGTTCGCCCATCAGCTCGACGCGGAGGACGGGCATGTCGAAGGGACTCCGGTCCTCTCGGACCGATCGAGGTACGTTGCCTGGGCGCGCATCCTCGGGGAGGAGTACGAGCGGCTGCGCCGGGACGCGGCGCTCGGCCGGCCGACCGTCCTCGACCGGTACGGTGCAACGAACCCGGCGGAGTTCTTCGCCGTCGCGACGGAATGCTTCTTCACGCGGCCGCGCGCCTTGCGCGCGCGACATCCTGAGCTGTACGGTGAATTGCGCGACTACTACCGCCAGGATCCGGCCGACTCGACCTAGCGCTCCTCGGGACGCGCGCCGACTCCACTGAACTGGTCAATCCTGCCATCAGCCGTATACTCCCGCTGGGCTATGAGACGCGGAGGGTTGGGGAAGGGTTGTGGCGGGGCGCCTGGATCCTGCAGACGTCCCGCCTGGTTGAGCATGCTTGTCGCCGTCTGTGCGACCTGTTGCGCCTGCCTTCTGGTTGGTCCGCACGTCTTGGCCTACGACTTCGTGACAGAGCTGGTAGGGCCAAGCAGCTGTCACGATCTGGCAATTGCCGTCAACGCCTCTGGCGATCCTTTCATCTGTTGCGCGACGGGAAGCTACGGTAGCGAGATCCTCGTCCTGGCCACCCGGGCCGACACGGGATGGACGACCGTCACGATAGACGAATCCGTGCCTGGCGTCGGCATCGCGTGCAGCATCGCGTTGGATGGAGGTGGCTACCCGCATGTCAGCTATCGCGAGCCTGTGTCCCACGAACCAGGGCGGTTGAAGTACGCGTATGAAGACGCCGCTGGCTGGCACACTGAGACTGTGGACGGCGACTGGGTCCCGCGCGTGGCCACGTCGATCGCGATCGACGGCTCCGGGGATCCGCACATCGCCTATCAATGGTCTAGCGGCTATCGATACGCGTACAAGTCTGGCGGTGCCTGGCTGATCGAGGACATCGATGCTGGCGGGGACATCAACAAGGCCACGATCAGCATCGCAATTGGATCGAACGGCTACCCCCGCGTCGCCTATGGCATGTGCATCTCTGGTGCGCCGAACGAGATGCGCTATGCCTACCGGGATGCGTCCGGTTGGCACGCCGAGACTGCGTACGTCATCGGCGATGGCACAGCGTACTCGTGTTCGCTCGCGCTCCTTGAGAGCGATGTGCCTCACATCGCTTTCGCAGAGTGCATCAATTCTGTCGATCCCGACAGCGAGGGGCTGGTTCACGCGTCCGAGGATGGACCGGACTGGCACATCGACTACCTGGTGCAGGGAGACAATCGCGTGTACGAAGCGAGTCTGGATCTTGACGCTTCGGATCTTCCATACATCACCTACTGTGACAACGACGTGGATGAGGTCCGTCTCACGCACTTCGATGGCCTGGCGTGGCAGACCGAAACCGTGAAGGTGGGGGCGGAGACGTATCTGTCTTTCTGCTTGGACAGCGAGGGCAGGCCACACGTGGCCTCCGGCTCGACTCTCGCGTACTCCTACGTCGATACGCGACCGCCGCTTCCGGATCCACCGACATGGCAGACGGTTCCGTACAACTCGGATCAGCAGTCGGTCGCCATGGAGGTATCCGCAGTTTCCGATCCGAGTGGCGTGGAGTACTCGTTCGAGGAGACGAGTGGCAACCCGGGGGGCAGTGCCAGCGGCTGGCAGGCGGAGGCGACGTACACGGATTCCAGCTTGGACGACTCGACCGAGTACTGCTATCGCGTGAAGGCACGAGATTCGCTTGGGAATGAGACAGGGTGGTCAACTACCGAGTGCGCGACGGTACTCGACACGACGCCGCCACGGATGTACGTCGACGCGCTGATGGCCTGCGACATGCGTGAGTCATCGCCTGGCGAGATCTCGATGTGCGTCGACGCAGGGGGCGACCCGCACGGCGTGGAGTTCTACTTCGAGGAGACAACAGGCAATCCGGGTGGCTCTGCGAGCGAGTGGCAGGCCAGCCATCACTACACGGATACGGGCCTGTCTGAAGGGTATCAGTACTGCTACCGCGTGAAGGCGCGGGACCTGTCCGCCAATCTCAATGAGAGCGATTGGTGCGGCACGGAATGCACTTCGACGGCCGACGTGACGCCCCCGACTCCGGACCCGATGAGGTTCGTCTCATACCCTCAAGCCCTGGGTGAACGAACGATCCGCATGGTCGCGACGACCGCGACTGACCCGAAGGGGGTCGACTACTACTTCACCGAGACGAGTGGCAACCCGCGTGGGACGTGGTCGGTGTGGCAGGAGTCGACGGAGCTGATCGACTGGGGACTGCAACCGAACACGACGTACTGCTATCAGGTCCGTGCGCGGGATGGCTCGTCGAACCAGAACGAGACAGCGAACTCGGTCGAGCTGTGCGTGAAGACGGAGCGGACCCCCAATCCGACCGGGGCCCCGGGCATGGACTGGACCCGCTTCTCGAATAACGAGGATCCCGCCTACGACGTCTGGTGGATGAAGCTCGTCGACGTCGCCGTCGATCCGGACGGAAACATCTACGCCGTAGGTGACTTCGAGTGGCAGTCCGAGGATCCCGGTTGGGTCGGTCAGGCGATGGTGACGAAATGGGCCCCGGATGGCACGCGGCTCTGGCACGAGATCTTCGAGCTGCCCGACATCTACTGCCATCCACGGGCGGCGTGCACCGATGCCGCCGGCAATCTGTACATCGTGGGCATCTGGGCCCCTCCGGAGAGCACGCCGTGGCCGGGGTGGTTCCTGACGAAGATGTCGCCGGACGGGCGAGACGTCTCGACGTACAGCAGCGACTCGTCGTGGATCGTCCTCTACTCCGTTGATGTCGACGCCGGGGGGGACGCCTACGTCTGCGGCAACTTCTGGGTCGACGGCTGGTTCACCGGGCGGTTCGACTTCGTCAGCGGGAGCTTCGTCTGGACGCGCGGCTATGCGGCGAACCCGGACACGGCCAACATCGAGGCCGTCTACGGTGTGCTCGGCCCCGACGGCTACTACGCCGCGAAGAACTACACGTCTGACGGGATCGACGCAACGCTGATGGCCCGCCACCGGCTGGCGGACGGAATCGTCGAATCCAACGCGATCTACGACCTCGCCGCCGGGACGCCGGAACAGGTGACGGCGCTCGATGTCGATGCGTACGGACAGATCGTCGGGACGGTGTGGGCGCTCGACTCGAACTCGGGGCAGATCGTGAGGTTCGGTGCCGACCTCGACCTCCACTGGAACATGACGGTGACGACCGATGTCACGCCGTACATGACGCTGCGAGACGTCGTGGTCGGGCCGGACTGGAAGATCCACGCGGTCGGACGCGAAAGCAACGTTGCAGGCTGGTGGGAGACCGATGTGGATTCGCACGCGTTCGCGTTCTGCCTGACGGGGGACGGGACGTACTTGTGGGACCACACGTACGATCCCGGCGGCGCCGGCGAGGGGGAGTGGGGCAGCGGCGAGGGAGTCGGATGCGCTCCGGATGGGAGTCAGACGTACGTGGGCGCGACGCTGCTGTACTCGGGCACCGGATGGGAGTGGTCGCTCGGTCTCCTGGCGTATGGCGACGCCCCGGTACTAGTGCAAGACGAGCCGACGGCGGCGGCATTCCTGGTGAAGACGGCGACCGGCGACGTACGCGCCGACGGATCCGTCTTCGCCACGGACTTCCGAACGGGCGCTGCGGACGTCGCCGAGTGGGTCTGCGTTTCCGAGCCGGCCGCGCCGGGCGACGTGCTCGAACACGATCCGGATCGGCCCAGCTGCTATCGCCTGTCGTCGGGCCCTGCCTCGTCGCTGATCGCCGGCGTCGTATCGACCGAACCGGGGGTCGTGCTCGGCGAAGGGGCGATCGACGGCGACCGTGCTCTCCTCGCGCTAACCGGGATCGTCCCCGTGAAGGTGACTGGCGCAGGCGGACCGATCCGGACGGGCGACCTGCTCGTGTCGTCCTCGACGCCGGGACATGCGATGCGGTGGGCCGGCGACGACGGCTGCCTCTGCACGCTGGTCGGCAAGGCGCTCGAGCCGATGACCGGCGACAGCGGCGTCATCCTCGTCTTGCTCACTGCGCACTAGGCCAGACTGCTGAAGCGATCGAAACACAGGAAAGGAGCCGGTCCCGGACTCCTTTCTTGTACGCGCCGTTGCGGCCATGGGGAAAGCGGCGCAAAGCGCTCCTCACGGCGCATTAGACTGAGATGGCGTGCCGTTCCATCAGCCGAACGGAACTCGAGGACGGATCGACTCTGTCCGCATGCGCGCCGAGGACAAGTGGCGAGCGGCTTGCCGATGCGATGCGGCGTCCGTTAGGATGGGCTTTCGATCGATTGTGTGATGGTCCCCTAAGAGCGAGGAGGCGACGATGAAGGTGACTGCCAGACGGAGGGTGTGCGCGCGGGCTGTGGGGCTGACGTTGGGGGTCGCCGTTCTGCTTGTCCTGGGTTCCGGAGCGGGACAGATCGGCGCGCAAGTGCAGGATGTCGATCTCGTTCAGGTGAGTCCGTACTTCGCGACGGGAACGACGATGATCGACGGGGAGATCGTTGGCGTGACCTTCATCTCCGGTCCACCCGAGCCGCCGGAGGGCTTCGCCAGGGTTCCGGTCGAAGCGCCTGCGGCGGGCGCTTCTCCGGTTATCGGCGAGGATGGCGCGATCCTCGTCCTGCTCCAGGTCCCCGCGTTCAACTGGTGCTTCGGCTGCTCGGCAACGTCGGCGGCGATGATCGCCGGCTACTACGACCGGGTCGGCTACTGGAACATGTACACCGGTCCGACGAACGGCGGCGTCATGCCGCTCACCAACAGCGCGTGGCCCGATTGGCACGACGGCACGCATTTGCGGCACCAATGCCCGCTCAGCGCGACGCACAACGGCCTCGACGGCCGCGCGACGAAAGGCCACGTCGACGATTACTGGCGCGTGTACGGCGATCCCGGGCCGGATCCATTCAACGGCAACTGGGCGGAACACACGTACGGCGACTGCACCGGCGACTACATGAAGACGAACCAGGCGGCGTACGGGAACACCGATGGAATGACGACGTTCTGGTACTACCCAAACGGCGCGAAGTGGACCGGAACGACCGCCAGCGACGGTGGGTACGGACTCCAGCTGTTCTACGGGTCGCGAGGGTACACGGTCGCCGATCGGTACAACCGCGTCATTCTTGGATACGACTGGGACGGACCGGGGACCACATACGGCCCGGCAGCGCAGGGGGCGACGTTCGCCGACTACAAGGCCGAGATCGACGCGGGGCACCCGGTGATGATTCACGTGACCGGGCACACGATGGTCGGCGTCGGCTACGACGACGCGTCGAACACGCTGTACATCCACGACACGTGGGACTACAACACGTACACGATGACGTGGGGCGGAACCTACGGCGGGATGACGCACTACGGGATCACCGTCGTCAAGCCCGACGAGCCGGAGATCGACGTCCGGGGGCTCGGTACGTCGATCCCGGACGGCGACACGTCGCCGCGGACGGCCGACGATACCGACTTCGGGAGCGTCAACACCGGGAACTCCCACTCCCACACGTTCACCATTCACAACACCGGCACGGAGACACTGCAGTTGACCGGCTCGCCGTCGGTTCAGGTCAGCGGAACGCACGCCGCCAACTTCACCGTGACGAGTCAACCGGGCAGCACGTCGATCGCCCCGAGTGGCTCGACGACGTTCACCGTCCGGTTCATCCCGAGCGCGACCGGGCTGCGCACGGCGACGCTGACGATTCCCAACACCGACCTGAACGAAAATCCGTACACCTACTCGATCCAGGGAACGGGATCCAGCCCGTCGGACACGACGCCGCCGACGCCGGACCCGATGACGTGGAGTTCCGCCCCGAGCGTGACGGGCGCAACGACAATCTCGATGACGGCGACGACGGCGACCGACCCGAGCGGCGTCGAGTACTTGTTCGACGAGACGACGGGCAACCCCGGCGGAACCGACAGCGGATGGCAGGACAGCACCACCTACTCCGATGCCGGCCTCAACCCGAGCACGCAGTACTGCTATCGGGTGAGGGCGCGGGACAAGTCGGCGAATCAGAACGCGACCGGTTGGTCATCCTCAGGGTGTGCCACGACAGGACCGCCGGCCACCGCGGCGAGGTTCCGCGTGGCGGCGGACGGGACCGTTCTCTCCGACGCGACGGTGTACGCCGCGTCCTTCGCGACCGGGTCGGCGGACGTCGCGGAGTGGGTGAGCGTCTCCGAGCCGGTGATGGCGGGGGCGGTCGTCGAGCTCGATGCTGACAACCCCGGATCGTACCGCTTGTCGAGCGGGACGTGTTCGCCGGCCGTGGCGGGCGTGATCTCGACCGAGCCGGGCGTGGTGCTCGGCCGATCGGAGGCGTTCGCCGAGCGAGCACTCCTGGCGCTCGTCGGGATCATCCCGACGTACGTCACCGATGAGGGCGGTCCGATCCTCCCCGGTGACCTGCTCGTGGCGTCCTCGACGCCCGGGTACGCGATGCGCTGGAACGGGACGGGGTCGAGCCCTTGTGCGTTGGTCGGGAAGGCGCTCGAGCCGATGACCGGCGGCAGCGGGCTCATCCTCGTCTTGCTCACTGCGCACTAGGCCAGGCTGCTGAAGCGATCGAAACACAAGAAAGGAACCCGTCTCGGGCTCCTCTCTTGTCCGCGCCGCGGGCGTCTACTCTCGGGATGACGTGCAGAGGGCCCGGACGTCCGCAAGGGTCGGCAGTGACGGCTGCGCCCCGCGCCGCGTCGTTGCCAGCGCGCCGGCGGCGATCGAAAACCGGATCGCATCCCCGAACGGCTGTCGATGCATCGCCCAGGCAAGGGCGCCGTTGAACGCGTCGCCGGCCGCCGTCGTGTCGACGACATCGACGGCGGGCGCGTCGAAACGCTCGATCGGTCCGCCGGCGGTCCCCCAAGACGCACCGGCCGCGCCGAGCGTGCAGACGACGCTCCGAATGCCGGCATCGAGGAGGCGCCGCGTACCGGCCTCGACCCCGCCGACGCCGGCGACGAGCGCCAACTCGTGTTCGTTCGGCGTCAGAATGTCGACGCGGGACAGCGGCAACCCTGCTAGATCCTGCGCCGGAGCGGGGTCGAGGATCACCCGAGGGGAGTCAGACGGGAGCGAGTGCAGGAGCCCGGCCACCGTCCCGATCGGAACCTCCAACTGGAGCAGGATCACGTCCGCGCGCGCGATCCGGTCGAGGTGCCGCTCGACGTAGTCGATGTCGACCTGGCCATTCGCGCCTGCGGCGACCACGATCGCATTGTCACCCGCGCTGTCCACCCAGATGCTCGCCAGCCCCGACGGCGTGCCCTGCTCGACCTCGACTGCGGCGACATCGACGCCGGCCTCTCGAAGACCGGCGAGCAGGCGTGCGCCAAGCGGGTCGTCACCGACCTTGCCGAACAGCCGGACGTCGGCGCCCATGCGGGCCGCGGCGACCGCTTGGTTCGCTCCCTTCCCGCCGGGGTAGAACGCCGCGCTTCGTCCAGTGAGGGTCTCGCCCGGCGCGGGCATCCGCCGGACCTCAACGACGAGGTCGGTGTTGATGGAACCGACGACGGCGATGGTGGGCGTGTCGCGCTGCATGATCGGCTCCCTGGCTATCGCACCGCAGCGTACAGGACCTCGAGGAATCTGTCGCGCGACGCCTCGAGGACGACATCGGCGTTCGGGTCGAGGCCGGTGACGCGAAGGTGGTCGACGACGGTTGCGCCTCGGGTCAGCTCGCTCTTCGTCTCGACATCGACACGTAGGCGCTTGACCTCCGTGGCGACGTCCGGCTCCAGTGCGACCGCCATTGCGATCGGGTCGGGGAGGTCGAATCCGTCCTGCTTCAGGTAGTCGATTCCGAACTCGCGCAGCGCCTTCTGGATGTCGACGCAGTACGCGGCGAGGTCGGAGGCTCCGCGAAGTGCATCGGCCTCCTCCGCGGTGAAGGTCGCGTGCTTGTGTGAGACGTCCCAGCCGACCATCGTGATCGGGAGTCCCGATTCGAACACGATCTTGGCTGCATCGGGGTCGACCCAGATGTTGTACTCCGCGGCCGGGATGATGTTCCCGTAGCCGAATCCGATCCCACCCATGATCACGCATCGCTCGATGCGTGATGCGAATGCCGGGTTGCGCAGCAGCGTGGTGGCGATATTCGTCAGCGGCCCGAGCGTGACGAGCGTGATCTCTCCGGTGAAGCGGGCGCTCGTGTCGAGCAAGACGTCGACAGCGTGACCCTCCGCAGGCGTCCGCCCGGTCAGCGGAAGCCCGATGTCGCCCAGGCCGTCCTCGCCGTGGCAGAACTGCGCCGTCTGCAGCGGGCGCAACATCGGCCGGTCGAGTCCGACGTGGACGGGAACGGTCGCGCCGCAACGCTCGACGGTGTACAGGGCATTCTGGACGCCGTTCGCGAGCGGAACGTTTCCGGCGACGACGGTGATGGCTTCGACGTGGACGTCCGGATGGGTGAGCGCCATGACGAGCGCGACAGCGTCGTCCGAGGCAGTGTCTGTGTCGATCAGGAATCGGCGCAAGGGATCCTCCTTCGTGGGCCGTGCGTCTTCGATCGGTCCAACGATACTTCGGTGCACAGCGCACGCCAAGTGAGGCCCGCCGGCCGGCCGCGCATTGACAGCCGAGCGCCCCCGTCGGATGATGGCATCATGCGTGCAGGCAGGTCGATCGGAGTTGCGGTGCTGCTGATTGCGGCGATTGCCGCAGGAGGATGCGGACCCCGCGACGATTCCGCCGTCACCGGCGAGGCGGTCGTCGAGGTGATCGACCTCGCGATCCTCGAGTCGTTCCCGGTCAGGGTCCTGGCGGTACTCCAAGGCGTCGTCCCGGACGCGTGCACGGAGGTCGACGCCATCGAGCATCGAAGGGACGGAACCACGTTCACCCTCATCGTGCATACTCGGAGAGCGGCTGACGTGGCCTGCGTCCAGGTGATCACGCCGTTCGAAGCGACGGCGGAGCTGGATGTCCTCGGCTTGCCCGCCGGGACGTACACGATTGTCGCGGGCGAGGCGGAGGCGAGCTTCGAGCTTCTCGTCGAGAACAGCCCGCAGGAAGAGAGATAGCTTCGGGAGGTCTCCTTCATGTCGGACACCGAATACGTGCTGACGTTCGATCCGTCGCTGAGCCCGTCTCCTGTCCTGCCCGCGTTGATCTGGGCAGAGGGAATCGAGCCGCCGACGCCGACGGTCGAGGCACCGGGAGATCTCGAGGAGCTGCTGGACAGGGTTCGCGAGATTGGGGACGCATTCGTGCCCGCCGAGATGCGGCAGCGCGTCCGCACGATGTTGCGGCACGGCAAGTACAAGCCGAGCGGTCGGAGCAAGCCGGCGAGCGAGTTCCTCCTTCGGGCGGCCCTCGGTGACTCGTTCCCGCTCGTCAACGGCCCGGTGGACGTGAACAACGTCGTCAGCCTTGAATCCGGTCTGCCCGGCTCGATCTTCGACGCGGCGCTCTCCGGCCGGCGGCTGCTCCTGCGGCGAGGCCTTCCCGAGGAGGCGTACGTGTTCAACCCGTCCGGACAATCGATCGACCTCCAGGACCTCCTCCTCGTCTGCCGCGCCGAGGGGGACCGTTGGGTGCCGTGCGGCAACCCGGTGAAGGATTCGATGGCGACGAAGATCCGGCCGGAGACGCGGGACGTAGTGGCGGTGCTCTACGCGCCGGTCGACGAACCGCGTGGTGCGGTCGAGCGACGGGCGGCCCGGTTCGCCGAGCTGCTCGCACGTCAGTGCGGCGCCGCGGCCGTCGGCTTCCGCGTCGGCTTCGACGAGCGTGGGACGAACGAGTGAACTGACGAGTCGCTCAACAGCTGCCCTCTGCCGAGCGTTATAGGAAGTGAGACGCAGTGGAGACGGGCGCGTCCCACCATGCGATCGTGGGCGCTCGCCCACGCATTCCAACCCCACCCGTCCGGGATCGGGCGAACAGGAGGACGATGCGATGGAACGATGGAAGACGCGCTTCTTCACGATCTGGTCGGGGCAATCCTTGTCGCTCATCGGATCGGTTGCCGCGCAGTTCGCCCTCGTCTGGTGGGTGACCGAAAAGACGGGATCGGCCACGGTTCTGGCGACCGCATCCCTCGTTGCGATGGCGCCTTCGATCGTGTTGCGTCCGTTCGTTGGCGTGCTCGTCGACCGGCTGAGCCGGAAGCGGGTGATGATCCTATCCGACTCGTTCATCGCCCTCGTCTCTCTTTGGTTGGCGTACCTGTTCTGGTCGGGCACGATGGACGTCTGGCACGTCTACGTCGTGATGCTTGCGCGGTCCTTCGGCGGCGCGTTCCACCACACGGCGATGTCCGCGTCGATGACGCTCATCGTGCCGAAGCAGCACTACGCGCGTGTCGAGGGGCTGAACCAGATCATCGATGGGGGCCTCGGCGTGCTCGGTCCCATGCTTGGCGCGTTGCTGCTGATGCTGCTGCCGTTGCACGGGATCATGATTCTCGACTTCGCCACGGCGGCCTTCGCGGTGCTGCCGCTCTTCTTCTTCACGATCCCTCAGCCCGAGCCGATGGCGGGGGAGGCGGCGGAGCGGCCTCACTTCTGGGCCGACTTCCGCGCCGGGCTTCGCTACGTCCTTGCGTGGCGCGGCCTGGTCGCGCTGTGCGCCCTGCTCGTCGTGATGAATTTTGCCCTCTCGCCCGCGTTCTCGCTGACGCCGATTCTCGTCCTGAAGAGCTACGGCGGCGATGAAATGCTGCTCGGTTCCTTCAACTCGGCGATGGGGCTCGGCACCGTGCTTGGCGGCCTTCTTCTGAGCATCTGGGGTGGCTTCCGAAGGAAGATCGTCACGACGCTCGGCGCGGTCATCGCGACCGGCGGCTCGCTCTTTCTCATTGCCTTCGCTCCCGCCCGGATGTTCTACGTCGGGATTGCGGGATTCTTCCTGAGCGGCTCGCTGATGGCGATCGGCAACGGCTGCCTGCGAGCGACGTTCCGCGGAGCTGTGCACCCTTCGATGCAGGGACGCGTCGGGGCGCTGATGGGGAGCCTGGCCACCGCGATGAGCCCCATCGGGCTGCTGATCGCCGGACCGGTCGCCGATGCGATCGGCGTACGGGCGTGGTTCGTGATCGCTGCCGCCTTCCTGGTGGTCGGAGGCATCGTCGGATTGGGCATGCGCCCGCTTCGCCACATCGAAGACGAAGCCGAGGCACGTAGGGCGGAACATCCCGGGCCCGAATCGGCGGCCGAGGAGGCTGTTTCGTAGTCGGGGCAGGCTGTCCGATTCGCTTGGCCGAACGCCCTTGACTTCGCCGCGTTGTGCGCTATACTGCGCCGAATTCATGAAGCAGGCCCGATCCCCGGTGGGATCGGGAATTTGCTTTGATTGGGAGTTTGACGATGATCCGGGCATTGCGAACATGGTGGAACGAAGGGGAGCGATGGTACCTGGCGGTCGGCCTGGCCAACCTCGTGTTGGGCACGTCGTCGGTCCTGATCCCACTCACCGTGTCCCAGGTGTACGGGCAATCGATCGGAGCGGTCGGTTTGCTCGCGAGCCTGGTCAGCCTCGTCGGCGTCGCAGGCAGCCTCGTTTGGGGCCGCCTGTCGGATGCGGCCCATCGCCGCAAGCCGTTCGTGATCCTCAGCTACGCCGCCGTCGGGCTGTGCTTCGTCGGAATGTCGATCGCGCCGGCGTTCCGCCAGCTCGTCCTCTTCAACATGCTGTCGAACTTCTTCTGGATGGCGAACGCGTCAGTCACGGTGCTGATCGTGATCGAGAACCGTGATCAAGAGACGTGGGAGCGGAAGATCGGCCACCTGAACCAGTTCGGCGCCATCGGATGGGTCGCCGGTCTGGCGTTGGGCAGCGTGTGGATGGGCGTTTTGGGGCGCTCCGCCGGAGAAGCGGCGACGATTCGTTCGCTGTTCGTTGCAATCGGACTCGCCGGCCTGGCGGCCTCGTTCTTGGCGCTCAAGTACGTTCCGCGCACGATCCCGCGGTTCACACGCCGGCGGTTCCGCGGAGCCGTTCTCGCCATGGGGAACTTCATCGTCGAGCGGGCGCGGTTCGCGCCACTGCACCTGTATCACCGGTTGAACCCACGGCGGATCGCGCGCCTGCTGACCCGCCCCGAAGGGTTCCGGCCTGGAACTCGGCGGTTCCTGCTGGCGACGTTGATCGCGTTCACGGCCCTCGGCTTCTTCGGGATCTCTCTGCCGCTGGTTCTGAGCGAGCGATTCGGCTTCCCGACGTCGATGGTCTTCCTGCTGTTCATGATCCAGCACATGGGGATCGTCTTCGCGTACCCGCTGGCGGCACGTCGAATCCGGAAGCGCGGGAACCGATCGGTGCAGACGGCGGCCCTGTCGCTCCGACTGATGCTGTTCGGCGGTGCGGCCTGGTACCTGCTTGCGTCGACCGCGGTTCCGCCGATGGCGCTCCTTGTGGGCGCGTTCGCCCTCTACGGCGCGACGTGGTCGTACTTCCAGCTGTCGGGCGTCGCTCTGACGTCACGGCTCGCTCGAGAGGAACACCGCGGCGCGGCGCTCGGTCTGTACAACGCGCTGGCCGGCCTCGGCTGGATTCTCGCCGGGATCGGCAGCAGCCTGGTGACCGAGCGGGTCGGCTACGGGATGGCGTTCGGTATCGCGGCCGGGCTGCTTGTCGTCAGCCTGGCGGTCCTCCGCACCGTCCCCGACCCGGCGGCTGCCCCCGCACGACGGCGATCGGCGGTGCTGCGACCGATCGCACGGTGGGCACTGCACCGGCGCTGACTACGCTCCGGCCGGCTTCGGCTACTCGTCGAACGTCCAGCAGAGGTGCCAGCGATCGTCGAGGCCGTAGTACCAGTACCAACCCTGTTCCGGGATCCCGTACGACCAACCGCCGTTGGCGCGGTGCCACGCATCGCCGGGGAACGAGTCGAACGGCGGCGGCGGGGGTGGCGCAGGCAGCGTGATCGTGCGGCCCGGCTCGTCCTGCTCCTGGTCCGTCCCCTCGATCTGAAGAGCCGTCCAACCGACCCCCCACGACAGGCTGGGATCCATCGCGACGAGAAGGCTGACCAGCGTGTCGATTGCCTCCTGCGGATCCTCGGCGAAAAGGGGGAATGGATCGGTCGGGGCGGCCGGGGCGAACGGAAGCGGAGCGCTGGTCGCGAAGACGAGCAGCTCCTCGATTCCGGTCGGCGGAGCCGCGGTCAGGGTGTACGCCGCATCGGGCAGGGTGTGCGTCGACGTGACGTAGTTGTTCGGGGAGAACGCGTTCGGGAACAGGAGCCGTACGACCCCGTCCGGCTGGAGGTCGAACAGATAGACGAACGAAGGGCGGCTGACCCGCAAGTGGACCACGATCGGATCGCCGACGTAGAACAGCGACTCCATCGTCCAGACGTGTGCGTCGATCGGCTCGTCCGCCGTCGGCAGGAGGCCGAGCGGGAACGCCTGGCCGAGGGCGGCGAGCCCCGCGGCGAAGACGACGACAGCTACGAGAACAACGATTCTGCGCGACATGATTCTCACCTCCTCTGATCTACGCCGAACGGGCGGTTCGGTTCCGTGGCTCCGTTCGAGCGGGGCCGGTCGCATCGGTACAATCCTCCCGCGAGGTGATGCGGTGTTCGAGTACCGGAGGATCGAGGATCTGCAGCAGGTCTCCGAACTTGCGTCGTCGGCGTTCGTCATCCGTCATCCGGACCGTCCGGCGTTGGACGAGTGGATCGAGCGATCGATCGAGCACGGGCGGGAGCTGTTCGGGGTGTACGAGGGCGAGAGTCTCTTGTCGCAGTACATGCTCTACGACTACCGGATGCATCTACGAGGCTCGGTCGTCCCGATGGGCGGGATCGGCCTGCTCTGCTCCCGACTCGACGCCCGCGGAAAGGGAGCCGTACGGACGATGATCCGGGAGTCGCTGGGGACGATGCGTGAGGCGGGGCACGTGGTATCGGTCCTCAATCCGTTCGATGCGACGTTTTACCGAAACTACGGATGGGAGCTGTTCGCGCGGATGCAGCGGCTCGAGATGACTCCCGGGCTGCTCGAGGTCTCGGAGGATGACGGGATCGCGCACGAGGTCGTCGATCTGCCGACGCCGGACGATGCATCGCGGAGGTACTACAACGAGTGCGCTGCGGCGCGCCTGAGCTTGGTCCAGCGCGGCGATGCGGAGTGGGAGGCGAGGACGCGGATCTTCTCCTCGAACACGACGGTCGCGTCTCGAGGTGTCGTCCGAATCACTCGTGCTGGCTCCGTGGTCGGGTTGATCGGCTACAGCTTGTCCGGGAAGGTCGACGAGTGGCACCCGACGATGACCGTGAACCTGCTCCTCTACGAGGACGGTCCGGCAAAACGGGAGGCGCTGCGCTACCTGAAGCGGCTGTCCCATCAGATCAAGACGCTCGTGATCGAGCTCCCGGTCGACGAGGATCTGTGGCCCTACTTCTCGGACCGCCCGGCCAAGCGGGAGATCCTCGACCAGTACATGATCCGGGTCGTCTCGGTGGAGGGCCTCGACGGCCTCAGGTTCGACACGCCCGACCTGTCGGTCGCGATCGAGCTCACCGACGAGCAGGCGTCGTGGAACGCCGGAAGCTGGAGCCTCACAGTCGACAGCGGAATCCTTCGGGTGGAGCGATCCGATCGGGCCGACCTCCGCTGCGGGATCGGGTCGCTGTCGAGCGTCGTCGCCGGGTTCACGGACTTCGCGGAGCTGGTTCATGCGGGCCGAGCCGAGCCGCTTCCCTCGTACGCGGCGCAGGACCTCCCGCGGGCGTCGACGTTCCTCGCCGACTACTTCTAGTCGATGAAACGGAACGCGCCCCGCGGGACGGGGCGCGTCCACGGTCCATCGAGCTACGGCGAGACGTCGAACGAGATCGTGCCGAGTGGGCACGATCCGAGTCCGGCGAGAACCGTTGGCGCCTTGACGCCGAGCGGCGACGTGGCGATGCCTCCCAACGCCGCCGGTGCAACCGCAACGGCGACGAACAGTGCCAGGATCAAGACGAGCGTGATCCGTCGATTCCTGTAATGTCGCATCTCAACCTCCTGTGATTGGATGTGGCCACGCCTTAGCTACACCGCCGAGCGGCGCAGGTTTCGCCTCGGTATACTCCGATCGTCGCGGCGAGAGGAGGCGGGTCATGGATGCGCGTCGGGCGGCCCGATACGAGCGGATTCACGAACAGCTTCGCGGGCTGATCGAGGGGAAGTCCCCCGATCTGATCGCGGCGATGTCGACGATCTGCGCCGTCCTCCACGCGAAGATGCCGCATCACTTCTGGACTGGCTTCTACTTCGTCGATGGCGATCGACTGCGCGTCGGGCCGTATCAGGGGCCGGTCGCCTGCCAGGTACTCGAGGGAGCCGGCGTCTGCCGCGAGGGCGCTCGCACGAGAGCCGCCGTGGTCGTTCCCGACGTTCACGCTTTCGAGGGGCACATCGCCTGCGACGCCCGGTCGCAGAGTGAGATCGTCGTGCCGATTCTCGCGGGCGGACGCGTCGTCGCGGTGTTCGATGTCGACTCGGATCGGAAGGGCCAGTTCAGCGAGGCCGACGTCGAACCGCTGGAGAGGATCCTTTCCCTTCTCGAACCGTATCTGTAGGCCCGTTCCCGTACCGACCGATCAGCCGAAACAGCACGTCGGCTCCGAACTCCGCAGCGGAGACCGGAATGCGCTCGTCGGCCGCGTGGATCGTCTCGAAGAAGTTGAATTCGGCCGGCAGATTCATCGGCGTGAACCCGTACGTCTGAATTCCTAATCGCGAGAAGAACCGCGCGTCCGAACTGCCAGGCAAGAGATACGGGATCGGGACGGCGTCCGGATCTGCTTGGCGGAGCAGCTCGCCGAGAAGGCCGAGCAGCCCAACGTCGGGTTCGCTCGGGCCGGGATCGTACAGCCGTACGTCGACGTCGAGTTCTCCTCCGAGGGTCGGTTGAAGCTCGGCGAGGAGATCGTCGAGCGTGAATCCGGGGAGGAGCCTCGCGTCGAGACCGAGGACGATCTCGCTGGGGATCACGTTCGGTTTGTCGCCGCCGTGTACGAGCGTTGCGTTGACCGTGTTGCGGAAGAGCGGCTCGAGATTCCGCCCGGCCTCGCCGAAGCGGGCAAGGACGCGATCGGTCCAGCGCGGGTTCAGCAGGCGGCGGAGGACGAAGCTCACCGCCGGGGACGCCGCGCCGGCCATCGATTCGATCATCTCCCGGACGATCGGGGTGACGTGGACCGGGAGGCGGAGGTGATTCAGTCGCACGAGCAGTCGTCCCAGCTCTGCCATCGCCCCGTCCCGCATCGGGCGCGCTCCGTGGCCGGCCGGCCCGGAGACTCTCGCTTCGAGCCAGCACGGATGCTTCTCTCCGACCTGGATGAGGTAGTACGTGCGGCCCGCGATCCGAAGCGGGAAGCCGCCGAACTCCCCGATCGCGTAGCGAACGTCGGCGAACAACTCGGCGTGCTCTTCGACGAGATGCCGCGCACCGAAGGAGCCGCCCGCCTCCTCGTCGGCGAGCACCGCGAGGAGGACGTCCCCCGCAGGGACGACGCCGTCGGTCGCCGCCCGGAGGACAGCCGCGATCATCATTGCCAGGCCGCCCTTCATATCGAGCGCCCCTCGTCCCCACACGTAGCCGTCGACGATCCGCCCCTCGAACGGGGGATGCGTCCAGACCTGGTGCGCCGTGGTGACGACGTCGGCGTGGCCGTATAGCAGCAGCGGCGGCGCATCGTTTGTTCCCCGCAGACGAGCGACGAGGTTCGGCCGGTCGGGAGATACCCCGCGTCGCGTCGTTTCGAGACCGGCGGCGTCGAGAAGGCCCGCGATGTAGTCGACACAGGAGGCCTCGTTGCCGGGCGGATTGGTCGTGTCAAACTGGATCAGCTGCCGGAGGATTTCCGCCGGCCCATGCGCGTTCGATCGAGTCATCGAGAGGATTATAGGCGAGGTGGCGTGGGCCGGTCGCTTCGCGCGGCGTTCCGGGCGGCGACTTGTCCCGAGCGATCGCTGGCTGTCTAATCGGCGCGGAGGTGATCGGCGTGAGACCCCGAAGGCTGGTGCTCGCTGTCCTGCTTGCTGTGGCGTGGGGATCGGCGATCCATGGGAGCGACGTGGCGGTGTCCTTTCTCGGCCACTCGTGCTTCACGGTTCAGGCCGGAGACGGACCGGTCATCCTGATCGATCCGTACGCGTCGTTTCTGCCTTATCCGGGGCTTCCGGCTCCGGCGGACATCGTGCTGATGACGCATCAGCACATCGACCATTGCGCAGCATGCTTCGGCGAGGGCGATCGGGTGGAGGGGGATCCGATCCTGGTGCACCTCTGGGACGACGCCGGCCGGTGTCGAGAGAAGATCCCTCCTGCAGCGTGGGTGATCACGCCGGAGTTCAAGACGCACGCCATCGAGGCCAGCCACGTGAACGCCCGCGGTGGCGGTCAGGGTTGGGTCTGTCTGTTCGGCTTCGAGATCGGCGGGATCCAGTTTGCCCATCTCGGAGATCTCGGCAGGCCGCTGACGGCGAAGCAGATCACGGCGCTGAGCGACGTCGACGTCCTGTTCCTCCCGGTCGGCGGCGCGTTCACGATCGATGCGGCGGAGGCGATGACGGTCATCGGACAGCTTCCGTCGGTCCGGGTCGTCTTCCCGATGCACTACTTCGTCGATGGATTCACGCCGTGGACGAACATCGCGCCGCTGGCGGACTTCACGGATCTCGCCGAAGTGACGTACACGATTCGTGCGATCGGCGACCACCACGTCGAGCTGCAGCCGGACACGCTGCCCCGCTCGGTCGAGATCTGGCTGCTCGCACCCAAGGCGGACTAGTCGTCCGACGTCCGCGACCGAAGAGCCCTGAGGCGCTCGAACTCGCGCCGAACGAGGATCTCCTCCGGGCCGAGGAGTGCCGAGAGCAACCGGGCGAGGATCGCGCGCACGAGAAAGAGAAGCGGATAGCTCGCGATGAACAGCGCGAGGACGAGGCGTGACGTCGTCCCGATGAAGAACAGCCCAGGGATGAGAAACAGCAGGTTCAGGGGGAGGGTCTTGCGCAGCCAGATGATGCGGCGGACCCGCCGCTCGGCGCGAGCGAGGAGCACGTCGTCCGCCGTTGTTGGCGGCGTGGACCTGGCGCGATCGGTGCGGCCGGCGCGGATCCGATCCCGCTGATCCCGCTGCATCTCGGCGAGGAACGTGGTCTTCTTCCTAGGCATCCTGGTTCTCCGCGCTGACATGACGTGCCGCCCCACGGCCGGGTTTCGTCATCCGTGGTGCCCTACATGAACTGCGACAGGGCGAGCCGTTCGATGGTTCCCTCGGTCGGCACGCCGGTGTCCGAGTCCCATCCGAGCTCGTCGTACGCACCGGCGAGGAGCTGATCGAGGTCCGGGACATTGCCGAGTGTTCCGCCTTCGGCGAGTGGCGACCGAAAGACCGTGGGGAGCACGTCGGCATCGGCGCCGATGTCGCGCCGAGCGTTGATGAGGCGTTTCAGACTCACGATCCGCTGACCGACCTCGATCAGCTCGGCAGGCAAGACGTCCCACCCGGTGACGGCGGCGAGGGCCTCGGCGATCAGCTCGGACGTCGGGTTCTGGAACTGACAGAGGATCATCGCGTTGTACACGGCGCGCCAGGCCGCCTGACGCGCGGCGGTGCGGCCCTTGTCGCTCGACGTGTCGAACCGATCTCCCGGCGCGATCCCGAATCCGTCGTGCGCGACCTGCCCCGTATCGACGGAGTACATGTCTCCCTGCATGTGGCAGGCGCCGCGGGGAGAGAGCGCGTACGTCGCGGCCATCCCGGCGAACGCGCGTGGATCGTGCATCGGAACCTCGAGGCGCCTGACGGTGGCCGCCAGCTCCGGGACGCCGAACTGCTCCGCCGTTGCCGCGCTCCCATCCGCGAGGAGATCGCCGAGCCCCTCACGCCGCGCGATCATCTCGATGAGCCGGAGGAGCACAGCGGGATCGCCGAAGCGCACGTCCAGGCCGCCGGCCGTTTCCGAGTCGAGTATCCCACGCTCCGACAGCTCGCAGGCGAGCGCGATCGTGACGCCGGTCGAGATCGTGTCGAGTCCGAGGACGTTGCAGCGGTGACCGGCGGCGATGACGGCCTCGAGGTCGTCGATCTCGAGCAGCGACCCGAGGGCTCCGAGCGTCTCGTACTCAGGGCCGTCGACCCGATCGAGTCCGTAGCTTGGGGCGCGGGTTTCCCGGCCGCAGGCGATCGGGCAGTGGTAGCAGGCGCGTGGTCGCACGAGGAACTCGTCGGTCATCCGGACGCCGGAGAGCTTCTCCGCGCCGGCCCAATCCCCGCGCCGGAAGTGTCGGATCGGCAGGTCGCCGTACATCATCGCCATGTCGAGATACCCCGCGGTGCCGGCCATCCGGATCGCCTGCGCGGCGATGTCGGTGTGGCTGTGCGCACGGACAGCCGAGGCGACGTGTGCAAGATCGGCGCGGCTGGCGATCGGTACGGAGCTGCGGCCGCGGACTGCGATGGCCTTCAGCCTCTTCGCCCCCATGACCGCTCCGATGCCGGTTCGGCCCGCGGCCCGGCCGTGGTCGTTCATCACCGAGGCGTAGCGGACGCGGTTCTCGCCGCCGACTCCGATGCAGGCGACTCGAACCGACTCGTCGCCGAGCACGTCGCGGATCGCGCGTTGTGTCTCGTAGGTGTCGAGGCCCGTGAGGGAGGCGGCGTCATGCAGACGTGCCTCGCCGTCGATGATCGACAGCCAGACCGGCTCACTCGCAGCGCCGGTGACAACGATCCCGTCGCAGCCGGCGAATCGAAGCTCAGGACCGATGAAGCCTCCGGTGTTCGACTCGCCCCATCCGTGCGTCAGCGGCGAGATCGCGCACAGGCTCAGCCGACCGGCCGACGGCATGGACGTGCCGACGAGCGGACCGGTCATCAGAATGAGCGGGTTCTCCGGGCCGAGCGGATCGATGCTTCCGACGGAGGATCGCGCGATGATCGCGGCGGCATAGCCGCTCCCTCCGAGGGTGGCTCGGGCAAGCGACGCGTCGATTGGCTCGTCGCGCATCGTGCCGTCGGTCAGGTCGACATGCAGGATGCGTCCGACGTATCCGCTCATCGGCGGCATCAGAACGAGACCACGGTTCCGTCGTACACCGCCGCGAAGAGGCGCCGGAGTTCCTCGGTCGAGGGGCTGCGGGCCGCCGTGAGCATCTGCGTGTCGTTCTCGGCGTCGTCGACGAGCTTGTCGAGCGCCGCGTCGAACCGTTCCCGCGACAGATCGGCATCGTCGAGGGAGGTCGGGTTCCCGATCCGGTCGGCCAGGTTGCGCACCGCCTGGGCGAGGGCGCGGGCGCCCGCCTCGCCGCGGGCCGCCGAGATCCCGAGACGCGATGCGAGCAAGGCGGCCCGCTCCGGGGCCTCGCGTGAGGCGAACTCGAGCGTGGATGGGAGGCAGAGCGCGACGGCGCGGCCGTGCGGGAGGCCGAACGCCGAGCCGAGCGCATGACCCATCGCGTGTGCGATCGACGCCATCGCATTCCCGAACCCGAGTCCTGCGCTCGTCGCGGCGTGGTGCATCCGGGTTCGTGCTTCCAGATCGGAGCCGTCTGCCACCGCGCGGGGCAGGCACTCGAAGACCTCCGCGGCGCCGTGGAAGCAGAGTCCGTCGGTTAGGTCGGTGCGCCACGTGCAGGTGAATCCCTCGATCGCGTGCGTCAGTGCATCGAGGCCGGTGTCGGCGGTCAGGTGGGGAGGCATCCCGGCGGCCATCTTCGGGTCGACGAGGGCGACATCCGCAACGTTCTCGCGGTTCCCGAGGCCCATCTTCCGCTTCTCGGCAGGGTCGGTGAGAACGATCGCCCACGTCACGTCGGCTCCGGTTCCGCTCGTCGTCGGGATCGTGATCAGGTGCGCCTTCACGCGCAGGCCGAGGTCGATGAACGGGTTGATCTCGGCCGGTTGGAGATCGGGGTGCTCGTACAGGACCCAGATCGCCTTCGCCGCATCGAGCGGAGATCCGCCGCCAACGCCGATGATCCAGTCGGGCTCGTACGACCTCGCCACATCGGCGCCGGCGAGGACCGTCGGCACGTCGGGGTCCGGACGGACGTCGTCGAACACATGCCAGTCGGCACCGATCGATTCGAGGCGTTCGGTGACCGGGCCGAGCAACCCGAGGTCGCGGATCGTCCGGTCGGTGACGATCAGCGCACGGTGGATCGGGAGCGTCGGGATCTCGTCGAGCGCATCTTCACCGAAGACGATCTTGGGAGAGACGAACGTCCACATCGCGGATCAGCCTCCAGGCCATTCGGTCGGGACCTCGGCGCAGCAGGAGACGATCTCCTTGGCCGCCTTCGGATAGCGCATGATCTTCATCAGGTTCCCCTTCAGCTTGAGCTTGCGCATCATCATCCCCTGAATCGGATCGAGTTCCCCCTCGATGACCTTCCGCCAGACCGAGTATGGTGCGCTGATCTCGTACTCCGCCGGACGCTCGTCGGGCGTCGCCAACAGAGCTCCCCCGGTGCTCTTCCCGTGCCGCAGTCCGAGGAAGAGGTATCCGGTCTCCGAATACGACTCGTCCGGCTCGACGACGAAGATGAAATCCCCCTCCCAGTCCTTGGCCGAACTCTCGTACGACGGGCTCCGATTCAGCAGATTGGAGAGCTCGACGATCCACTCGTTGGACGGGAATCGAAATGACATGGCGACCTCCTTGGCCTTCCCTGGATCCCACTGGATGATCGGGCGATGGCCGTGCCGGTGCAACGACGGGACGGCGGCCCGGTCGGACGTCTACTCCTCTGCCTCGCCGAGTGCCTCGTCCATCTCGTCGGCGAGGCTCTCGACTTCGTTGACGAGGTCCTCGAGTTCTTCCTGGAGTCGGGACAGCCGTTCGAGAAGCGGACGAACCTTGTCGATGAGGTCTTGCTTGGAGACGTGCGCCATTCGTTCCTCCCTTTGGCACGTGTTGGGCCCGGTTCGATTCTAGTCGAGCGTCATCGTGTGACAAGCGGCTACCATGGCGGCGGAGGTGCGATGCGGATCGGTGCCGCGGACGTCGAGCAACGCGCGAAACGCCTGTCCGGCCTGGCCTCACCGTGTCGGCTCTGCCCGCAAACGTGCGGTGCAAGTCGGGAATCGGGAGAGGTCGGCCGGTGTGGTTGTGCGTGGAGCCCGCGAATCGCCAGCTACGGGAGCCACTTCGGCGAGGAGTCGGTGCTTGTGGGCCGTGGCGGCTCCGGGACCGTCTTCTTCTCCGGCTGCAGCCTGGCATGTCTCTTCTGCCAGAACTGGCGGATCAGCCACGGCCGCGAGGGCACCGATGTGACTGCTGGGCAGTTGGCCGACGTCTTCCTGAGGGTCGAGCGGGACGGGTGCGCGAATCTCAATCTGGTCACGCCGACCCATCAGGCCCACGCGATCCTCGCAGCGCTGGCGATCGCGAGGGAAGGCGGCTTCGACCTGCCGATCGTCTGGAACTGCGGCGGCTACGAGTCGGTCGAGGCGCTTCGGTGTCTCGACGGTGTCGTCGACATCTACATGCCCGACCTGAAGTACGGTGACGATCCTACGGCCGAGCGGCTGTCCGGCGCGCCGGGCTACGTGACGGCCTCGCAGGCGGCACTGCGGGAGATGCATCGGCAGGTCGGCAACCTGATGATCGGCCGAGACGGAGTCGCGCGCCGCGGTCTGCTCGTGCGCCATCTTGTGCTGCCCAACCGGCTAGCCGGGACAGCGTCCGTCCTGCAATTCCTCGCGGCGGAGATCTCCCGCGACACGGCCGTCAACCTGATGGACCAGTACCGACCGTGCCACCAGGCGGACGGTGTCGAGGCGCTGGGACGCCGGATCACGAGGGCAGAGTACGCAGAGGCCGTCGAGATCGCCCGGCATGCCGGGCTGAGGCGGCTCGGCTGACGCGGGAAGCTGATTGTGATGTGGATCACGCCCAGGCGGCTCGTCGGGTCGGGACAACGTGCACTGCTCGCGTCATGGGATCCCTTGACAGGTTGCGGCGTCGGGTGGTAGGGTTCACGAGTCACTCAGATGAGAGATGCCTTTCTGTGAAGTAGGCAACGAAAACGACACACGGTGAGGGGAAGCAGTCCAGCACCGGGGAAGTACCAGGAGGTGCGGCGGTGAAACGAAGGTATGTAGCAGCTTGTACGGTACTGCTCATGGCGGCGTTCTTCTCCTTGGCGGCGCTCGCATCGGACGCGCAGATGTGTTTCTCGTCCGACAAGAACGGGCAGAATCGGGTGACGAGCATCCAAGAAGGTGACGAGATCTGGATCGTCGTCATCGACAACGACCAGAACATCGACTGTGACATACGCGACAAGATGGGCCCGGATCTCAAGATCATGGACCCGAAGACTGGCGCGTACATCATCTGGAACCCGGACGCGGATGACGACTGGCTCGACGAGGACTTCCTCGAGGAGACCGGTGCCGACACGGGTGTCTTCGTGTCGAACCGATCGTTCCAGGTCGGAACGCGTTACAGCTACGCCGC
The DNA here is from genome assembly GCA_964608345.1 of uncultured Thermotogae bacterium. Taxonomy (GTDB): domain Bacteria; phylum Bipolaricaulota; class Bipolaricaulia; order UBA7950; family UBA9294; genus JANQEA01. The sequence continues at coordinate 838 of CAZSNG010000023.1, read as the reverse complement.
TGCCGACGAGCATCTGTTCACCCACGTGGTGGACGTGCCTGCGGCGGCCGGTGGTGGCCTCGACGACTTCCAGTGGGGTCACTACATGTACATCGACGGCCCGGACGCCAACCCTCACGCGGACAACCGTGGTTGGTTCGGCGCGGCGGGTGGTGTCGGTCCCGATCCTGGGTTCACCGTTGGGCTGTTCAACCCGCCGCTCGTCGGTGGATTGCGCGGCGTGGCGTGGGGCCCTGATGTCGACGCCCCGAACCTCGACGGCGCCGACGACTATCTGATCGGCCGGTTCGAGAACATGGACACGCTGATCGGGATGTACCAGGACCCGAACGACGCGACCGACGTCGCAACGGCGATGATGAAGATCATCGACGTCGAAGCGACGATCTCCTGGGACATGGAGGTCTACAAGGACGCCAACACCTCGGCGACGATCACCGTCGTCGACCCGGACGAGAACCTCAACTGCAACGAAGTTGAGTACGTTCCGGTGTTCATCCTCGTCAATCCTGGGTCCTGGAATCCGGTCATCGCGAACAGCCCGACCAACTTCTGCATGCTTCTGCGGACGGGCGGTGTCGTGGGTGTCCTTCCGGCGAACGCCGGAAACAACGCGGCGGTCGGCGACGAGCCGATCCGCTGGTACAACATCTACAACGCCGACGCGAACTCGGTCGCTCCCGCGGCCGGTGCGCTGGACGGCCGCTACTATGTTGAGTACCCGCTCCAGGGTGACGGCAACGTCACGTTCTTCAACACGGAGCAGGTCGGCGGAATCACCGGCGTGTCGTTCTACGCCCAGGAGACTGGGACCGACACCGGCGTCTTCCAGCTGAAC
>CAZSNG010000022.1:0-37265 GCA_964608345.1 uncultured Thermotogae bacterium | reverse complement strand
CACACAAATGTGGCGTCGCCGAAGGGCGGTTTCGGCCGAACGTCGGGAAGGCCGTACAATCGACTGGCTCGTGCACGGAGAACGCCGTGCATCGCGACGAAAGGAGATGGGATGTACCGTAGCTCCATTCGCAAGTTCATTCAGGGTGTGCTCAGCTTGCTCGACGAGGGCCGCGATATCACGTTCGATCAGGTCATCGAGCTGCAGGATTACACGGTCAACGACGTGCTCGCCATGTTGCGGGTCGACAAGGCGAAGCAGATCCGCGACGGGATGCCGCCGGAGGATTGGGACGAGATCATCGCGTACGTCGGTCGATTCACCTCGGCACACGGGCCGCAGGCCCTTCACTTCTACGACTCGACGATCGAGAACAGTTTCCTCTGCTGGCTGGCGGCGATCGGCGTCGAGCTGCTCTCCGACGTGTAGGATCTTCTCGCTGGGCATGGACGTCCGGCGGATGGGATTCAGCGAAGGTTCGCCGGTTCGTGTGACGCCTGTCCGTGAATGACTCGGCCCGTTGCGGCAGGATGGGGGCACGAGCTTCACGGGAGGTCAGCGGTGGTCGAGAAGAATCACTCCGGAACTGACGGATTGGTCAAGCGTGCGTTGAACGGGATCTATCGAAGCGCACCGGACGGCGAACTGCTGTCGGTGAACCCGGCGTTCGTACGGCTCCTCGGCTACGAGACGGAGGCCGACCTGCGGGCGACGAGCTTCCATGATCTGATCGCGGATGAAGCAGGGCCGGCGTTGCTGGCGGATCAGATCAGGGAGAGTGAGGAACTCCGCAACACCGAGGTCGCCCTGAAGGCGAAGGACGGCCCCGCCGTCGATGCGTTGCTGAACGCGCGCGCCGTGCGTGCCGACGACGGAGCGTTCCTCTATCACGAGGGGATCCTCACCGACATCTCGCACATCAAACGCCAGGAGGAGCAGCTTCTGCATCTGGCGACGCACGACCCGCTGACCGGGCTGCACAACCGCCGGGAGTTCAATGCGATCCTCGACCGTCATCTCTCTCGCGCGAAGCGCTACGGGGGGGAGGGCGCGGTTCTATGGATGGATCTCGACGGGTTCAAGGAGATCAACGACGGGCTGGGGCACAAAGTCGGAGACGAGTTGCTCGCCAGCCTGGCCCATCGCATGAAGTCGACGATTCGCGAATCGGACGTCCTGGCTCGCCTCGGCGGGGACGAGTTCGCGATTCTCTACCCGAACGTCGACTCAACTCAAGCGCAGATCGCCGCAACGAGGTTGCTGGAAGCGATTCGGCAGCACAGGGCAAACATCCAGGGACAGGCGATCCGCACGACAGGGAGCATGGGAATCGTCCTGTTCCCCGCGCACGGGATGCACGCGACGGAACTGCTGATGCAGGCAGACATGGCGATGTATCGGGCGAAGGAACAGGGCCGAAATCGTTTCTGCGTCTACTCGCCGGAGGAGCAGGCGCACGAGGTGCCCGAGCAGCGGATCGACTGGCTCCGCCTCGTTCGTGAGGCGCTGGAGACCGACGGGTTCGTCCTGTACGCGCAGCCGATCCTCGACCTGCGGACGGACGAGATCGTCCGCTACGAGATCCTTCTGCGGCTCCTCGATCGGGACGGAGGCATCATCCCCCCGGGCGCATTCCTCGACATCGCAGAGCAGTTCGGACTGAGCGGCGATATCGATCGATGGGTGCTGCGGAAGGCGACGGAGATCCTCTCGAACACCGCAGTGATGGAGAAGGGAATCTCGTTCGCGATCAACCTTTCACCCAGAACGATGACCGACGCGGAGTTTCTCCAGCTCATCTCGGAGATGCCGGCGGTGGACGTTATCGGACCGGTCCGGCTGGTCATGGAGATCACCGAGACGGCGGCGATCTACAATATCCACGTTGCGAAGGACTTCCTTCGAACGCTGCGCGGTCAGGGGTACGAGTTCGCGCTTGACGACTTCGGCATGGGGTTCTCGTCGTTCTATCAGCTGAAGAACCTCGACGTGGACTACCTGAAGATCGACGGGAGCTTCATTCGCAATCTGTCCCACGACCCGGTCGACAAGCACCTGGTTCTGGCGATGGTCCATCTCGCTCAAAGCCTCGGGAAGCAGACGATCGCCGAATTCGTCGAGGATCAAGAGATTCTCGACATGCTCCGCGAGATCGGGGTCGACTGCGCGCAGGGGTTCCACATCGGCCGCCCGCGACCGCTGGACGACATCCTGAAGGAGATTGCGGCATCGGGGTAGGGTAGGCTTGCCGCGCCCGGATGGGGAGAGGGCGAAACGAACACGAGACGTACGAGCGGCGGGATGAGAATCGACGGACCGACGGGGCGCGGTCGGGTGGGGCACGCCGGCTTCGCATTCCTTTCGATTCTCTTGGTTCTGGCCCTTGGCTCGGCCGGACCGGTGTCGGCCGTCAGCGTATCGATCAGCGCATTCGACCTCCGCGGAGAGCCCGGCGAGGAGGTCGCCGCCTCGTTCACCGTGTTCAACGACGACGCCGAGCCCGTCGAGGCGCAGATCACGCCCGTCGATTGGGATCTCGATGTCGATGGAGTGACCCGGTTTCACCCTCCGAGTACGCTTGTGCGCTCCTGTGCGGCGTGGCTGGCCGCCGAGCCGACCGTCTTCTCGCTCGTTCCCGGTGCGGAAGCGGAGGTCCACCTCCGCCTTCGGATCCCCGAAGATGCACGGGGAACGTTCTGGACGGGACTGCTTGTCCGTGTGGGATCGCCCGAAGGAGGCGAGAGCGGGGCGGATCTTCGATCGGTTCGGCAGTTCCTGGTTCGGATCACTCAGACGGTGGCCCCGATCACGCTGGATGGACGGGCCGGCTCGGTGCGCGTTCTCGGCCTGGCCCCGCTCGGCGTCGAGACGCGCTTCCATAACTACGGAGACGCGATCCTTCGCGCGGTTGTCGGACTCGTCGTGGTGCAAGACGGACTCGGAGTCACCCTCGGCGAGATCCGGATCCCGCCGTTCGGAGTCCTGCCTGGATATGCGGTCGATCGGATCGTCGTCGCGGGGTTCGCGATCCAACGGCCGGGCTCTTACCTCATCCGCGCCGTCTATGACTTCGGAGCGGAGCACCTCGTGGCGGGCCAGGTCGTCCTCCGCGTCGCCGAGCTGCGACTCGTCCCGGTCGAGGAGAGTGGAACGGCCGTTCCGACGGATCTCGACGGGGACGGGCGATATGAGGACGTCGACGGAGACGGCACGCTCGGCCTGTCCGATGTGAAGCTCCTCGCAGCGTCTCTGGAGTCCGCCTCGATTCGGGACAACGCCCGCGCGTTCGACTTCAACAACGACGGAGAGGTGACCGTCGGCGATGTTGCGTGGCTCGAGGATCTCGTCTTGAGGCGGGCCGGCTGAGGAAGAATCGCCCCGAACGGCGGAACGCTTCGGGTCCGCGCAGGAGGCGATGTGTCGATGGCTCTCGGTCGAGGGACGAGACGGCGAACGGGTTGGCTGGGGATCGTCCTGTTCGTCGTCCTGGTCGCCGCATCGGCCGTCGCGGTCCAGCGGTCGGTGACGATCGGCGTCCGATGGAAGGTTCTCCCGTACCAGACGCTCCGCCTGACGAGCAACGGAGATGGAGAAGGTGTCGCCGGCTACGAGATTCCCGAGCCATCCGCTATCGATCTGGCCCGCGGCTACATCGAGGACGAGAACGCTGTTCGGCTGCACATCGTCAGCAACACGCCATGGAAGGTCCAGGTCTGGACCGAGGCCGCCGGTGAATCCCACCATGACATCCAGATCCGTCGTCGCGGCGGGTCGTACGTCCCGGTCACTGCGTCTCCGGGAGTTCTTGCGGCCGGCGCGCACGGAACGTACGAAATCGACGTCGACTACCGGATCCTTCTCGGCGGCGATCGCGGTGAGATCGTCGATGCGCCGCTCGACATCGTCTACACGATCATGTCGGAATGAGCGAGACCGGCCGGCGCGGGGCGCCTGGACGTTCTCCGAGCGAGTGTGTTAGAGTGAGCCCATGGATCGAAGGCTTCGCTGGTTAGGGATTGCACTTCTCGCCGCTGTTGCGGTGGTCCTTCTGTTCGTCTTCCGCGTCTTCGGCCCGGCCCGTTGGCCGGAAGGCACGACCTTCGTTCCGCGGGACGTCGACACGATTCAGCAGGCTCTCGAGCAGGCCGCCCCGGGGTCGACGATCGTCCTTGAGGCCGGCGGCGACCCGACCCTCGGTCCAGCGACGGTCGACACGCCGGACGTCACGGTCGTCTCGAGCCGAGGTACCGTCATCCTGTCGGCGAGCGGTCCCGAGGCCGCGCTCACGGTTCGCGCCGACGGAGTGACCATTCGGGGACTGACGATCGACTCGGAGAGCATCGGGATCCGAATCGAAGCTACCCGTTGCACGATCGAAGACGTGCGGGTCGACAACACGCCGATCGGTCTTCAGCTTGTCGGCGCACAGGAGTGTGAGCTTCGAGGCGTCGAAGTGGACGGCGGCCGAACGGGCGTTGAACTCTCCTCGTCCGGTGGGAACCTGCTGACGGACCTCACGATCCGTGGCTCAACGGAAAGCGGCGTGAAGGCGCTCGACTCACGGGGGAACGTCCTCGAGGACATCGAGGTGCTCGATGCGCCGATCGGCATCTCGCTCATGCGCGGATCCGCGGAGAACGAGGTTCGCGGCTGTCGGGTCGAACGAGCTTCGATCGCCGGCATCGAATTCCGTGGGGCGATCGACAACCTCCTTGTGGGTAGCTGCGTTCGCGACGCCCGAATCGGGGTGATCCTGGAGGGCGTCACCGGCAACCGAGTCGACGACTGCGAGATCGAGGGGGCTGCCGTGGCTGGGCTCCTGCTGCAGCAGGCGTTGCTGAACCGGGCCACCGGGAACCGGATCAGTGCCTCGGAGGGCGCCGGGATCCACCTGACGCAGAGCGCCGAGAATGCGTTTTCGTACAACCGAATCGATGACTGTGCCGTCGGGGTCCGACTCGAAGGCGGCGATCGGAACCTGCTGATCGGCAACCGAATCGGGGCCGTCGAGCTGGGGATCGACGCCGATCGCTCGAGCGACGGCCGCGTCCTTCGCAATGTCGTCCGGCCGAGCGGGCGGATCGGGATCCGTCTCTCCGGTGGATCGGGAAATCACCTGTTCGACAACCACGTCTCCGAAGGGGAATGGGGCATCCTGCTGACGGGATCGCCAGGGAACACGTTGCTTCGAAATCGGATCGAAGGGCAGGAAACGGCGGGACTCTGCCTGGTGAACGGATCGCAAGCGACCTACGCCGCCGAGGGTCACTTGAGGGACTGTGGGGTCGGGGTCCTGATCGCCGACGCGGCTCGAAGCGACCTGCTCGACAATCGGGTGACGAGAAACGACACCGGTCTGCTGCTCGTTCGCTCCGGGCCCGGGATCCGGATCGAGGGGAACACCGTCGAGGGGAATCGGATCGGGCTTCGACACGCCGACGAGTCGAACGTTCCCGGAATCGACGAGATCCTGAGCGGCGTCGGCGACGCCGCGACGCCGATCCTCGCGAACAACCTGTTCGTCGGTAACGACGAGTTCGATGTCTCGAACGAGACGTTGTCACCGATCTTCGCGGCCGGCAACTGGTGGGACGACGCGGCGAACGTGTCGGACGGCGTGGATCTCGCGGGGTCGGCTTGGCGCGGGACCGTGGCGATCGGGACGGAAGCCGACGTCTCGCAAGAGCTCCTCGGGCGCATCCTCCAGCAGGCGTTGACCGCGTCAGGCTTCCGTGTGATCGATCTCATCGGGATGGGAACCAGCGAACGCGTTCTCGAGGCGTTCCGCGCGGAGGATGTCGATTTCGTCTGGTGGGGCACGTCGGAGACGGCTCTCGCAGGCGGGGAGGACGGGGATGCTGAGGTCATCCTGACGGCGATCCCGGCGAGCAGTCACTGGATTGCCGTGGTTCCCGAAGCGACGGCGCAAGGGCTGGAGCACGCGACGCTGTCCGCGTATGCCGCACGCCTGCGTGAGACCGGAGAGGGATTCCGATACGCCGCCACGGCGGCGTTTGACGACTCGACGTCCGCGGCCTTCGAAGAGGCCTACACGCTCCGGGCACAGGTCGAGTCGGTCAACCGCGCGGAGAGCCTCGAAGAGGTGGAGACGCTGTTGAAGCTCGGGGCCGTCGACATGGCGATCGCAGGCAATCTGGAGGAGACGCTGACGTTCTCCAGCTTCGTCCCGCTCGAAGATGACCTGGGGATCTTCGAATCCGTCGACCTTCTCGTCGCCTCCCGGTCCGGATTCCTCGAGCGGTACCCGGCGGTCGAGGATCTGCTGGCGCGCCTCGGGGATTCGCTGACGACCGCGTCGGTTCACAATCTGATCAGCCGCGTCCGGCTCCTGCAGGAACCGGCCGAGACGGTGGCGCGTGACTACCTGATCGCGCAGGGGCTTCTCGAGGAGTAGAAAAGGAGAACCATGGAGACGAAAGACGCTGCCGTTCGGAATCGGGATCGGTGGCCGCAGGCACTCCGGCGCGTCCGATCCTGGATTCGCTACGGGCTGGGTCTGCGGGCCAAGCTCGTCGTGCTCGTCCTGGCGATCGCCCTTGTGGTTGTGGGCGCCCTGTACTGGTTCGCCTTCGTCTCCCTGCGGACCTCAATCGTCTCGATCTACGAGCAGCGGGCTCGAAGCGTCGCCGCCGTCATCTCGAAGTCGATCGAGGAGAAGGAGTACATCCTGTACTACTCCGACGAACTCGACGCCGACATCGGACGGCTCCTCGAGCGATACGAGTCGGTCGTCGGGATCACGGTCATCGGTGCGAGCTCACGGGGCTTCCTCTCCGTCGCGAGCACCGACCCGACGCGGGTGGGAATGCTGGCGACCGAGGACGAGCAGGATCACTTCGAGACGCTCCGGGGCATCGAGGTAAGCAACGTTCGGCTCGGCGGCGTGTCCCACTTGCAGGCGTTCCACCCGATGTTCTCGGGTGCCGACCTTCTCGGTGTCGTGGTGGTCGACATGTCGCTCGCCGAGCAGGCGTGGTTCATCTCGCGCCTCTCGTGGCGATTCGGAATCGCCTCGATCATCGGGTTCCTGTTTCTCGGAGGGATGCTCTATCTCGCGCTGCGGGCGATCGTGACGAAGCCGGTCGGCCGGTTGGCGGAGGCGATGGGGTCGGTCGCGAAGCGGAAGTACGACGTGGAGGTCTCGGTCCCGTTCCGCAGGATCCCCGGGACGCCGTTGCGCGACGAGGTGGGGCGGTTGATTGACGGGTTCAACCTGATGACGAAGGTCATCCACTCGCACGAGCAGGAGCTGATGAAGCTCGTCGTGCTCGACGAGCTGACCGGCGCGTACACGCTCGATCACCTTCGAGCGGAACTCGATCGCGAGCTGAACAAGACGCGTCGGTACGGACACGCGACCTCCTTGTTGACGATCGAACTCGTTGGGCTGGACGCACGGACCGAGGAGGAGCGGAACAACGTCCTCGTCCGGACGGCGGGCTTCCTCGTCGGCAACCTCCGCAATGTCGACATCCTGTTCCGCGTCGGCGAGCTCCGATTCGCTTCCATGCTTCCCGAGACGCCCGAGGACGGAGCGAGCGTCGCGGCCGAACGGCTTCGCGGCCTCGTCCCTGATGTGACATCCCAGTTTGGCTTCCCGTTCGACGTGTCGATCGAACACGTGGGGTGGGGCGAAGACGGGGCACCGGCGATCGACGAGGTGATTCGGAGGATCGTCGAACCGTCCGAAGACCTGCGCGAATGAGTCGACGTCGGGTTGCTCTCTGGTCGGCCGCTCTCCTGTTGGCGCTCGGCGGCTTTCAGGTCGCTGCCCAGCAGCCCGCAAGCGGGTGGATCGAGCAGATCGACGTCTCGAGTCTCCTGCCGTTTGAGATCACGTTCCGCTTTCGGAACGGCGGGCCCACTCCGCTGAGCGGCGTCGAGGGCACCGTGACCCTCCAGGATCAGCGGGGTCGGGTCGTCGAGGTCATTCCGGTGGAGAGGTTCTCCGCCGCTCCGAGCGAGGTCGTGGTCGGGCGCGCCGCCAGCCGTTGGGACTTCCAGCAGACCGGGATCTACCTCGTCGAGGTCGCGCTCGATCTCGGGGCCGTCGGCCCGATCTCGGATTCCCTGGCGTTTCGGATTCTACCGGTTCGATTGCCGCTCGCGCCGCCTCGTGAGGCGGAGGGCGAAGGGCTGTACACGGTCTATCAGCAGCCGATCAACTGGGGGCTCTCTCGGATTGCCGCTCTCGAGGCGTGGACGGTCCATCACGGCGATCCGGGCGTTGTGGTTGCGGTGATCGACTCGGGGATCGACACGTCGATTCCGCAGTTGAGGGAGGGCCTGTGGGTGAACGAAGACGAGATCCCCGGAAACGGGATCGACGACGACCGGAACGGCTACGTCGACGACGTGCATGGCTGGGATTTCCGAGACGGAGACAGCAGCTCGCTGGTCGGTTCGGCACTCCACTGGCACGGAACGTTCTCCGCCGGAATCATCGCAGCGCGGCCCGGCGATCTTCCGATCGTCGGGGTCGCCCCAGGGGTGCGGATCATGGATGTGCGCTTCCTGAACTCGAACAACCAGTTCGTCTCCTCGGACTGGCGAACGTTCGCCGAGGCGATCGACTACGCCGTCGACAACGGGGCGCAGATCATCAATCTGAGCGTCTACGCGAATGGTCGAACGCCAGGTTACTTCGAGGACGCGCTGCGCCGGGCTGTGGCGCGTGACGTGTTGATCGTCGGGATCTCGGGGAACACCGGCGATCCCGGCGTGCTCTATCCGGCGAAGCTGGACACCGTCCTCGCGGTCTCGGCGACGACGCGCGATGATCTGGCGGCGGGATTCAGCTCGTACGGACCGGAGGTGTTCGCCTGCGCGCCGGGCGAACGGATCGTGTCGTTCGTGCCCGGCGGGGGGACGTCGACTCGATCGGGGACCTCATTCGCCGCGCCGCACGTTTCGGGCGTCCTGGCGTTGATCCTCTCCTCGCACCCGGGCCTCTCGCCGGCTGGCGCGGTGCAGATCCTGCGCGACTCGCTCGTCGATCTCGGCAGCCGCGGATTCGACGAGTGGTTCGGGCACGGACTGGTCAACGCGTACGACGCCGTGTCGAACTGACGGGCGACGTGAAGGCGAGCGGACGTCTTGAACTGCGGCCTCTTCTCTTCCATACTGGCTTGCGCATCAACGGAAGGTGAGGGGATGAAACGTCTGGTGGTGGTTGTCGGTCTGCCCGGCTCCGGGAAGACCGCGTTTCGGAAGAGGCATCCGGAGTGGGCGGTTGTGTCGAAGGACGCGATCCGCCGTGACGTGTTCCACTGCAACTTCGCGTCGGAGCACGAGGGCGTGATCGACCGCGTCTTCGCGGCGACTCTGGTCGAGGTGGTGGATTCGGATGCCGAGGTTGTCTGCGTCGACGACTTGAATCTCACGCGTGAGACGCGCCGCGAGCTGATCGAGCTGGCGCAGCTAGCCAGCCGACGACCGATCGCCTACGTCATGCCGTCCGAGCCGCTTGACGAGCTGTACGCGCGGGCATGTCGCAGCGCGGAGCGTCTCTCCGCGTCGGATGCCGACGTCCGCGTGACGGTTCTGCCCAGGGAGCGGTTCGACCAGCTGGCCCGGTCGTACGATTCGGTCGACCCGAGGGAAGGATTCGCGCGGGTGGAAAGGGAAACCGGATTCGCCGAGGCGGAGGCGTCGGCGAACCCGGAGAGACCCAAGCGACGGAAGCGGGTCGAGCGCCGGGAGCCGCTGCCGCTGTTTGTCCCCTAGGCGAGAGCGGCTACGCGATTCCGAGCAGCGAGTTGATCCGAGCCCGGTCGAACCCTACGACGATCTCTCCATCGATGTCGAGCACCGGGACGCCGTACTGGCCGCTGCGTTCGACCATCTCACGAGCGCGCTCCATATCGGCGGAGACGTCGATGTCGTCGAACGTGACGTTGTGAGTGCGCAGATGCTCCTTCGCGGCCTGGCACCACGAGCAGGCGGGGGTTGAGTAGACAGTTACCGTGTGGTCCATGATCCATCCTCCTTCATGATCGTCCGTACCAACGTGCGGAGCTCCTCGCGGAGCCGGTAGCAGTTGCGGGTTCCTTGGCGCTCCTTCAGCAGCACGCCGGCCCGTTCGAGTTTCGCCAGGTGGTACGACACCGCCGGCTGACTCAGCTCGAGCCGACCGAGGATCTCCTGGCACTGGACGGCGTCCTCCGTGAGGAGCTCGACGATGTGCAGCCGAGGTTCGCTCGCCAGAGACGAGAACACCTCGGCCCATCGGACTCTCCTCTGTCGATCGTTCATCGTTGCTCCTTCTCCCGGTACGGCCTAGGATGATACGGAACGGCATCGGAGATGTCAAGTATTTAAATATTTGGAAGATTGGAGGACGCATGGGACGGACGATCGTCGAGTACGAAAGCGGAATGGCATTCACGGGACAAGGCACGAGCGAACACGCGGTTCGGATGGACGCGAGTACCACAGCCGGGGGTGAGGACTCCGCCGCGCGCCCGGTCGAGGTCCTGCTCTGCGCGCTCGGCGGATGCACCGGGATGGACGTCGTGTCGATTCTGCGCAAGATGAAGACCGAGCCGACTGCGCTGCGGATCGAGATCGATGACGAACGGGCCGCGGACTACCCGAAAGCGATCACGGCGCTACACTTGACCTACGTCATCGACGGGGACGTCCCGGAGGAGAACGCCGCGAAGGCGGTCGATCTGTCGCTGGCGAAGTACTGCCCGATCGCGAACACGCTCGCCGGCGTTGCTCGGATCACGTCCGAGATCCGGATCGTCTCGGCTCACTGATCGAGGGACTTCTCGAGGATCCGATCGATGTCGACGTTGAACCGGAAGAAGTCGACGGCGTAGTCGAGCGTCCGTCCGGGGCGAATCCACATCCGTGTGAGCATCCCCTCGCACAGCGTTGCGGTGACCATCGTCTCCTGTCCCGTCAGGATGACCGGGATCTCGCGGTCGGTGGCGCTTTCGAGGATCTCCCGGGTCGGTCGGTGGTCTCCGGTCAACACGAGGCAGCGAAGGCTGGGGACCTCGAGCGCGGCGGCCTGGATCTCGTCGCGGTCGCCGCCCGTGATCACGGCGAGCTCCGGTGTCCGTCGGAATCGGCGCAGCGACGCCTCCGGGCCCATCGCGCCGATGACGAAGTACCGAACCTCCTGCTCGGGGACTCCGTCGTTCAGCACCCGTCCGCCGACCCGCTTGGCGATCTCGTCGGTGCTGACCGATCGCAGATTGCGGTCTTGCGGAACGATGCCCAACACCTCGGCTCCGCGGCTGGCGAGGAACGACACCAGGACCTCGTTGACGAGGTTGAGGGACCGGTCCATCGGGACGTCCTTGAGGATGACGCCGAGCACGCGTGGTCCCTCCTCGAACAGGCGCAGTGCACAGAGGATCCGATCGATCGCTTCCTCCCCGTCGTACTCGGTTAACAGGATGACGCCGGCGTTCAGGAGTTCGGCGAGGTCGAGGTCGCTCAGTCCGGCGCTGGCGCCGAGGCCGAGGTAGTTGCGGCCCTCGATGATCGCGACGTCACGTCCGCTCGTGACGTGGTCAAACGCCGTCTCGATCCGTTTTCGGAACCCCCGATCGCCCGATTCGATCGCCTCCCGGAGGAGCGGTCCCTCGAGAGGCACCGGCGCGACGTCGTGGAGGTCGTCCTCGAGACCGAGCAGGGATCGGATCGCATCGGCATCCCTGTCGATCGGCTCTCCGGTCGCGTAGGAGACCTCGAAGCTGATCGGCTTCATGTAGGCGATCGAGAGCCCTTGTTCCTGAAGCGTTCGCCCGAGAGCGAGCGCCAAGAGGCTCTTGCCTGAGTGCTTCTCTGTCGAAACGATCAGGATGCGCTTCATCGGGCCGGTCGGTGGTCCTTTCGAGGAGGATTGCGTTTCCCCGATGGTAGTCTCGTGGACCGGGGATGGCAACGCGGCTGCCGTTCGGCGCACATCGAATCCTCACGCCGCCGACTCGGCTTCTCCATCCGTTCGCGACACACTGAAGATCTGGGATGGAACCGTCGCGGTGAGCGGATGAGGGAATCGGCGAGCATGTGGAGCCGGTTTTCCATCTGTTCTTCGCGGCTATAATGGAGGCACGATGAAACGGATTCTGATCGTCGACGACGAGGAGATGATCGTTCGAACCGTCAAGGCCTACCTCGATCGCGAAGGCTTCAAGACCTACACTGCCTACGATGGCGAGGAAGCGCTCCGTTCTTTCGACGAGAAGGGACCGGATTTGATCGTTCTCGATCTGATGCTCCCGAAGGTGAGCGGCATCGAAGTCACGCGGTCGATCCGGTCGAAGTCGTCCGTGCCGATCATCATGCTGACCGCCAAGGCGGCGGAGGCCGATCGGGTGGTCGGGCTCGAGCTTGGAGCCGACGACTACGTCGTGAAGCCGTTCAGTCCACGCGAGCTGGTCGCGCGCATCCGCGCCGTCCTCCGCCGGTACGAAGGCGAGGGGATGGAGATCGAACGGATCGCCATCGGCGGCCTCGAGATCGACCTGAAGACACGTGAGTTGACGGTCGACGGCGAGGGCGTCGAGCTGACGCCGACCGAGTTCGACCTGCTCGTCTACCTCGCGCGCCATCCGGGTCAGGTGTTCACTCGGCTGCAACTGCTTCGCGAGGTCCAGGGGTACACGTACGACTCGTTCGCCCGAACGATCGACACCCACGTGAAGAACCTTCGTCGCAAGATCGAGACCGATCCGAAGAACCCGCGCTACATCCTGACGGTGCATGGTGTCGGATACCGCTTCGCCCGGGACTCGTAGGATGACGCGTCGCACTCCGCTCGCGTTGAAGCTCGGCCTCGCATTCGTCGTCCTGATCCTGCTGGCGGTTGCGCTGATCTACGCGCTGACGACCCGATCGATCACGCAGCAGTTCGACGAGTACCGGAGGGAGAGCCGCGAGAACTCCGCGTCCGAAATCGCCGCGCTCCTGGCGCGGTACCGCGAGCAAGAGGGAGAGTGGGTCGGCGTGGGAGAGCGGGTGCTCACGCGGTCGTACGTCGTCTCCCTCGGGGCACAGAGCCTCGAGGGCTCCGTCGCGATCTTCCGGGTTCCGCTCGTGCTGTTCGACCACGACGGACGCGCCGTCGCGGCGACGGATCTGCAGTGGATCAACAGCAGGACACGGGACGAACAAGGTCGCCTCTGGGCCACGGAAGAGGATCTCGCCGTCGGAATCCCGATCACGGTGGAAGGCAACCACGTCGGGACGCTGCTCGTTCGCGAGGTGACCGACCTCAGTCGATCGGAGCAGGCGTTCCTGTCGACGGTGACCCGCTCCGCCCTTCTCGGGGGGGGGATCGCGATCGGCGTGGCGTTGGTCCTGTCGTTCCTGTTGATCACGCAGATCCTCTCGCCGCTGCGGGTGCTCACGCGAGCGACCGAGCGGATCGCAGAGGGCGATCTCCCCGAGCAGATACGGATCAAGTCGAGCGACGAGCTGGGACAGCTCGGATCGTCGTTCACACACATGGTCGACAGCCTGCGGCGGTCGGAGACGCTGCGTCGAACGATGACCGCCGACATCGCCCACGAGCTGCGCACCCCGGTGACGATCATCCAGGGGACGCTCGAGGCGATCCTCGACGGGATCTACGATCCGTCGACGGAGACGATCGCCCCCATCTACGAGGAGACGCTCCACCTGGGCAGCCTGATCGACGACCTGCGCGATCTCGCGCTCGCCGAGGCGGGGGAGCTGCGGCTCACCAAGGAGCCGACCGACGTCGGCGAGCTGGTTCGGCAGGTCAGCGAGAGCGCCGGGGCGTCGGTCGAGCAGTCGCCGACCGTTCGTGTTCAGGTCGAGGGCGGGATTCCCCCGGTGGCGCTCGATCCGAAGCGGTTCAGGCAGGTGCTGGCGAACCTGTTGAGCAACGCGCTGATCTACACCCCGGCGGACGGCGAGATCTGCGTCTCCGTGCGCCGAGCGGAGGGCTCGGTCGAGCTGTGCGTCGCCGACACAGGCCCGGGGATTTCCGAGAAGGATCTCCCGCACCTGTTCGAGCGGTTCTACCGGGGCGACCCGGCACGCGGCCGGACCGGCGGGAGCGGCCTCGGGCTCGCGATCGTCCGGCAGTGGGTCGAGGCGCACGGCGGGACGATCCGGGCGGAGAACCGATCCGAGGGCGGCGCTCGATTCGTCCTGCAGATCCCGCTTTCTTGATGTGCGACCCCCTCATCCGCTAGGATGGGGCATGGTCAACCAGCCGTTCTTCAACCCACACGACGGGGAGATGACGTTCGCCGAGGTCATCTCGACGCTCGTTCGGGAGATGAAGGCCCAGCCGAAGGATCGATTCGAGATCCTGATCGGGACCGACTCCTCGACGACGCCGAACCATCTCGATCTCGTCAGTGCGATCGTGCTGCACAACGTCGGACGAGGCGGGCGGTACTTCTGGACGCGTCGCCGGGAACGCCGATCCGCGTCGCTGCGGCAGCAGATTTGGCGGGAGGCGTGGCTCTCGTTCGAGCTCGCGCAACACGTGATCGAGCGGCTCGGCGCGCTCTCGTTCCTTCAGTTCAACCTGGAGATTCACGTCGATATCGGCGAGAACGGGCGGACGAAGGAGCTGATCGACGAAGTCGTCGGCATGATCATCGGCAACGGGTTGGCCGTGCGGATCAAGCCGCACGCCTACGCCGCGTCGGCGGTCGCCGACAAGCACACCTAGCCGTTCGGGCGTGGCTCCTCGCTGTGGACCAGACCGTACGCCTCGTTTCGCGCCATCCCGAATGCCGCGACAAGCGTTCGAACGATTGCCTTGCCGGGCACCCCGGCGTTCCGAAGCGTGTCGAGTACCTCGCGAACGCGTTCCGGGTCGGGGATCTCCTCATCGCGGCTGCCGGCGAGGACTAGTACGCATTCGCCCTTGACGCGGTCGCGCGCTCCGAGGTCGGCGAGGAGTTCCGCGGCCGTCCCACGGAGGAACTCCTCGTGTTGCTTGGTCAGCTCCCGTGCCAGCGTCACCGCACGATCCGGTAGGACGTCGGCCAGGTCCTGCAGCGCTGAGATCAGGCGGTGCGGGGACTCGAACAGGACGATCGTCCTCGGCTCGAACCGAAGCCGCTCGAACAGCGTCCTGCGTTCGCCGGACTTCCGCGGGACGGCGCCTTCGAAGCAGAACCGGTCGGCCGGCAGGCCCGAGGCGACCAGGCCGCCGAGGGCGGCCGATGGGCCGGGAATCGGAACCACCGTGACGTCGGCGGCGATCGCCGCGCGGACCAGCGGATAGCCCGGGTCGCTAATCAGCGGCGTTCCCGCGTCGGAGACGAGGGCGAGGTTCTTGCCCGAGCGAATCTGATCCGCGAGCCAATCGGCCCGCTGGCGCTCACCACCCTGGAAGACGCTCGAGAAGAACGGCGTCTCGATCCGGTACCGATCGAGAAGCCGCTTCGTGATCCGTGTGTCCTCGGCGAGAATCCCGTCAACCGACCGGAGCACGCGGATCGCCCGGATTGTGATGTCCTCCAGGTTCCCGATCGGAAGAGAGACGAGGTAGAGCGTTCCGGCCATCGTACCGAGAGCTTAGTGGGGAGTCGTACGTGCGGCAATAGACGAGACGGGCTCCCTCGGTCAGGATGGGAGCGCCTCTGTCGCCCGGAGTCGGACCAAATGGCGGAAGACCGGGAGACAGAGGGGTTCACGGTTCTCGCCGGCGGCGAGTAGGTTGACCTTGGGAGAGGAGTCCCTGTCTCTCTCCCGAGGGTGCGACGACGCCCTCGGTGGTGTCCCCACGCGGGGAGGTGTGAAGGACATGAACAGCAGTTCGACCCTATTGGTTCTTCTCGGTGTTGGTGCCGTCATCGCGCTGCTCCTGCTCATGGCGGGTCCGGCGGAGCAGACGGCCGCCGATCCGGTCGCAGCACAGCCGATTCCCGCCGCGTCGATCGGCGCGGAGCCGATCTCGCGGTCGATTGGCGCTCCAGCCGTGGACGTCGGACCCGACCGGACGGTCGGGGAGCGGGAAACGATCGAGCTGAACGGGACGGGAACCCTGCCAGGCGGAGGCGCACTGTCGTACCTGTGGACTGCCGAAGGGGGGCTCGGCTTCTTCCAGAACGCCCGCAGCCCGACGACATCGTACACCGCCCCCTCGGCTTGCGACTGCGAGGACGAAGTGATCCTGACGTTGACGGTGACCGGCGCGAGCGGAATCCGTGCGAGCGACTCGATGGTCCTCTCGGTGCGCGATCCCCTCGCCTGCCCGACGGAGACGTACGTGGTTAGCGGGTCGTTCGTTACGGTCATCGACCCGTGCCAGACCGGGATCCAGGCGACCTGCCCGGCGCAACCTTCTGAGCCATGCACGTCGCCGTGCATCACGGATGTACCGCCGGCCGGAGAGTGCCCGGAGCTGCCGATCCCCTGCCCGTGCAGTGACGGCGGGTGCGAAGCGGACTGGACCGGCGGCTGGACGGCGAACTGGCCGTTCGGGCCTCAGCCGGAGCACCCGCGCG
The DNA here is from genome assembly GCA_964608345.1 of uncultured Thermotogae bacterium. Classification (GTDB taxonomy): domain Bacteria; phylum Bipolaricaulota; class Bipolaricaulia; order UBA7950; family UBA9294; genus JANQEA01. The sequence goes on along the minus strand of CAZSNG010000022.1, from coordinate 20,787 downwards.
ATCGCCCGAAGCCACGGATCGATCGGCACTACGCCGCGACGATCTACGAAGGGAGCTCGACTCCGATCGGCGGGACGATCAGCAATCCGGCGTGCGTCTCCGTCTGCTTCACGTGGTCGGCGAGCAAGGGCTGGTTCGAAGGCGCGAACACGCTGCAGCCGGTGTACCACGCCCCGGCGAGCGATCGGCTGGACGGCGAAACGGTGACGATCACGCTGACGATCTACGACAGTTCGGGCGGACGGAGCTACGATCAGATCCGCCTCCACATCGTGAATTCCGATCCGCTGTAGTCCCTGCAGGGATCGCGTCATTCGGCACGGGGAGGACGTCTTCCGTGCGATCATGTAAGGAGAGGCCCCTCGCGGGGCCTCTCTTCTGGGCGGAAGACTGGCAAGGAGGTACGTGTTGCTTGCCGACCGGAGAGTAGGTTCGGCGTGTGAGCGGGGTGTGGTCGAGCAGTGAAACGGTTGTGAAAGGCCGAATTGAAGGGTTCTTCCATGTCGAAGCGGTGCGACCTTGAGTGATCTCGATCGGCTCCCGAACATCGGGACGTCCCTGGCGGGAGAACTGAGCGACGCCGGGATCGAAACGCCGGAGCAGCTGCATCGTCTGGGCAGCGTTCGCGCCGCGCTTCGGCTCGTGGGTGCCGGCCGGACCGTCTGCGCCAACAAGCTGTACGCGCTGGAGGGAGCGATTCGTGGCGTCCGCTGGCATGCGATCCCCCGGGACGAGCGAAGCGAGCTCAGAGCCCGCTTCGAGCGCGCGTCAAACGACGAGTCGGGATCGTAGCCGAGCTCACGAAGGCACGATGCGCGGATGGGCGAGCGCGGTGCCGAACGGGAACAGCTCAGCGCGGAAGACGGACGCCTCCACGGCCGGATCGCTCTCCACCAGTTCACGCGCCGCCTCGTCGGACTCCGCCTCGAAGATCACGATCCCGAAGCTCGAGGAATCGGTGTGCAGCGTTCGTCCGGCGAGAAGGACGACCCCTTCGTCCGTGAGCCCCTTGAGGTGGCGGAAGTGCTCGCCAACGATGCGGTCCTCGTCCGGGGTGCTCTCGATCAGGAATCCGTCCCGGATCGGCTGGATTCGGTACAGGTACTGCGATGGCATGGATCCTCCTCCTGCTCGTGTCATGGGTCGGCTGCGGTGGCCTCTTCCGAGCGTACCACGGCCGGCGGCGCGTTTCACCGCGGCCGCCTTCGGGTACGATGGGCGCATGGTAGCCAGTGCGGCGGAGTGGGAGCGGAAGGTCCTGGAGACGTTCTTCGACGGGGAGCGGCTCATCCGGATTCCGGCGAAGCGGAAGAAGCGCGACGTCATCCTCCGATGGCTGCAGCAGCAGTTCGTCCCGGGAACGGAGTATCCCGAGGCCGAGGTGAACCGAATTCTCCGTAGACACCACCCCGACTGTGCCACTCTTCGTCGGGAGCTGTTCGAGGCCGGGTACCTGCACCGTCAGGGCGGCGGCGGCGTCTACTGGCGCGACGTGGACTCGTCCCGGCGCTCCGACCGTCCTGCGGGGTGAACGGCGCGAGGTTGTGGGTAGAATCTGTCCGGCTCATCCGGTGTGTGGCGCGGTGTTTCTGCCTTGCGGATTCGCATGTCGAAAGGAGACAGACATGACGTGGAAGCGGAACGGCTTCGTTTGGATCGCGCTGCTCGCCACCGCGCTGGGATTCTGCGCCGTTGCGTCGGCCGCGGACGACGCGGAGACGTGGGTGCTGACGCTCGAGGGACTCGACTACGGAGCGTTGTTCGATGTCGCACACACGAGCGACGGCGCCCTGCTCGCGGTCGGCACGACCTATCACCCGCTTGTCGAGACGACCCGCGGCGACGTGCTTGTCGTGAAGCTGACCCTCGAAGGCGATCTGATCTGGGAGAAAGTCCACGGAGGGGACGCGACGGACCAAGCCTTCTGCGTCGAGCCGACCGCCGACGGCGGATACCTCATCCTCGCCGAGACGGACTCGTTCGGCGCCGGCCGCCGCGACCTGTACGTCCTGAAGGTCGACGCGACAGGGAATGCCCTTTGGTCGAGAACGTACGGCGGAGTTGGGACGGAGTGGGCCAAGGATCTCGTGGCGATGTCGAGCGGCGGCTTCCTCCTCGTCGGCGAGACCGACTCGTACGGGGAGAGCTTCGACGCCTACGTTGTCCGGATTGACGACGAAGGCGGAGTCGTGTGGGAAGCGACGCTGGGCGATGATCCCGACAACGAGACCGGCGTCGCCGCGCTCGAGGCCGAGAACGGGGATCTGCTGATCATTGCCGGCGTGTCGTACCCGGGGGGCTACGAGGGCAACCGTCGCGACTCGCGGCTGTTCCGCGTCGATCAGGACGGGCGTGAGATGTGGAGCATGCTGTACCGCGGTGACGTCAAGCAGTGGCCGAACGACATGGTGTTCTCCCCCGAAGGGGATCTCGTCATTGTCGGCATCGCGGAGTCGGTCAGCACGAGCGAGAGCCCGCTCGACTTCTGGTTCGCCAAGGCCGAGGCCGAAACCGGGAGCCTGATCTGGAGCAAGACGGAAGGCAGTCAGTATCAGGACGACTACGCTGTCTCCGTCACTGCCGCCCCGGGAGCCGGGTACCTCGTGGCGGGGTTCGGCGCGGGGCTGCCGACGATGCTGTTCGACGACGACGGTGGTGTCGCTTGGGTGCGGCACGCGCTGCCTTGGCGATCGTTCGTCATCTTCGGGGGGTTCTCGATCCTCGATCTGCCGGACGGCACGTTCGTTGTGTCCGGCTGGGAGTACACCCATCGGATCGGAGACGACTTCGACGCGATCCTGGCACGCCTCGGACCGGGTGGCCAAGTCGCCGAATAGGGGACGGAGCCGGTCAGCCAGGCTTGCGAACTCGGAGATGAAGGAAATAGGCGACGACCTGGGCGTCCTGAAGGTTCGGACACCGCCGGACGTCCTCATCGGTCGGCCTCGGTTCGCCGACGTGTTCGAGCACCAATCCCGCCTCGAGGAGCATTGTCAACCACTGGCTCAGCGTTCGCGTGAACCGCGGGACCCGAAACGGCGCGAGGCCTTCCTTCGCCTCGGGCGGCGCGGCGCTGAACAGCCACTCTATGATGCGGCCGTCCTCGTTGTGGAAGTAGTTTCCGACCTCGATTGCGTAGGTCGTTCCCGCCGCGTCGCGCCGATTCACCCGGTGCGGCGTATCGAAACACGGATGGGAGATCGAGAACTGGAGAAAGCCGCCGGGCCGTAGCACGCGACGGACTTCCGAGATTGCCCGTTCGGGCGTTGGCACGTCCATCAGGCTCATGAACGCGGTTGCGAAGTCGAACGCATCGGCCGGGAACGGCAGCGCACAGGCATCGGCGACCGCATACTCGATCCCGAGCGGCTCGCGCCGCTCGTCGTCGTGGGCGTGCCGGATGAACGTCTCCGAGATGTCGACGCCAACGACGTTCGCTCCGCGCTTCGCGACGAGGCGGGTGTTGGTCCCTTCCCCGCAGCCGATGTCGAGTCCCGCGAGTCCCTGCACGTCGGGAAGGGCGGCGAAGAACGCCGGCGTGTTCAGAGCATCGCGGTACGTGTCGTACCCGGCGCGAGACAGCCGCGTCCAGGCCTCGGCGTTTCGATCCCAGAAGTCGCCGACCGCCTTGGAGTCCATGGTCCCCCATGGTACCCGGCGGACGACGACTCAGCAGTACAGGCGTCGCTCCCGATCGTTGAACACGGCGCGCATCGCGGTGTCGTTCGGCCGTCGCGCAGCCGGTACGTCCGCGGACGTCTCGGAGTTCGCGCCGGACGTCTCCGCGGTGTCCGCTGAACGCCGCTGGTCCGATCGACTCGGCTTCTCGCGATCCTGAATGTCACTTCGCATGGGGGCTCCTTTCGTTCGATGGGGTCGGTCCTCGACGTCAAACGAAGGGTCGCCACCAGGACTTGATCGGCGGGATGGAGAGACGGGATGGGCGAAACGACACGAAGGCTACGGCTCTAGACGAGCCAAACGGACCTCCCGAGGTTCATTGCTGCGCCTCCCTCTGGAACGGCCCACCGTAGCACGGGCTGGGTGGGTTGTCAACGGCGTCCTCTGGCGCACGATGCGCGCCGGAGTACGTGCCGGATTCGCATGATTGCACGAATCCGGCGTTGGTCTGGGATCGTTGCCACGCGACGGCGCGCCATTCTTGGCGTTCGTTGGAGTGCAGTGTTGGCTAGGTCTTGTAGTCGTCGCGCGGCGGATTCCAAGCGTCGATCGCCTCGGTCGGGTCGTCGAGGATGATGGCGCGGTGGGTTGCGTTCGGCGGGATGCAGACGCCGTCCCCGGCGCGAAGCAAGCGGGTCTCGCCGCCGAGAGTGAATTCCATCGCACCCTTCGTGACGAGCGTGATCTGTTCGTTTGGGTGCGCGTGCTCGGGGACGATCGCGTTCGGCTCGAACGAGAAGAACGTCAACATGACGCCGTCCAACCAGACGGCTTTGCGCTCGATTCCGGGGAGCATCTGCGTGTTCGCCAACTCGTCGACACAGAAGAAGGTCATCGTCTCACCTCGCACGGAGATGGATCGATCTTACCGCTCGATCGGCCGCTTCCACACGCCGGCGCCGAGGGTGCCGAAGTAGAGGGTATTGCCGTCGGCGGAGAGCGTCAGGACGTTGGCGACGTTGTTCCCGTTCGTCCCCGCCTCGCGGGCGTCGAGCCCTTCGTTCCACTCCCGCCACGAGTCCCCCGCGTTGCGGCTGATCCAGACGCCCTGATACGACGTCGCGAGGTAGAGCGTGCTCCGGTCGATCGGGTCGACGAGGATCCGGAGGAATTCCTGATTCAGGTCCAGCCCCGCGGTGATCGGGCCCCAGTGTTTGCCACCGTCGACGGACCGCATCACCGTCCCGTGGAAGCCGTGGCGTCCACTCCCCTCGTTCTCCCCGTTCTTGGAGCAGGCGTACATGATCCCCGGATCGATCGGGTCGAACGCGATGTGAAACACCCACTGCTCCGGCGGCCAACCGCTGTCCCAGATCTCCCAATGCCCGCCGCCGTCGAGCGAACGGTTGAGGCCGTTGTAGGTGCCCGAGTAGATGATGCTCGTGTCGTGCGGATGGAAGGCGAGGCAGAAGACGCCGTCGTTCGTCCAGCCGACGTTCTTCTCCAGCCAGTGCTCACCGCCATCGGTCGTCTTGTAGATGCCTGCCGGGAAGGTGCCGAAGTACATCGTTTCCGGGGCGGTCGGATCGATCAGCAGCGTCGAGTACTGGTAGAGCGGGCGGCCGGACCAGATCGGCCAGAACGTCCCGAACTCGCGGAATGCGCTCAGCTGCTCCCAGGTCGCGTCACGCACGTCGTAGCTGAAGACGCCGTAGCCGAGCGTCCCGGCGAGCAGGCGGCCGTCGGCGGTGAACGCCAGCGTGCGGACCTGCACGGTCGGGAGCCCCGCGGCGAGTCGCTGCCAGCTGGCTCCGTCGTCGGTGGTGCGGAAGACGCCCTGCTCGCTCGCGACGTACACCTGGGACGGATCGGCGGGATCGAGGACGATCCGCTGAATGTTGACACCGAGCATCGTCCGATCGGCTCCGAACACAGGGTAGTTCAGGAGCATTGCGTCGTGCGAACGGTAGATCCCCCTTCCCCACGTTCCGAGCCACATCTGGTCCGAGTCGGTCGGATCGAACGCGAACGAGTAGTACCCCTGCCGGAGGGGATCGTCGACCACGACGCTCGGGTTGATGGCGTTCCGGTCGCGCCACGTGGCGCCGCGGTCGGTCGACCGCATCAGGCCGCCGGGCTGGGCGGCGACGAACAGAACCGCCGGGTTGTTCGGGTCGACCTGGATCTCGGCGCTGTACGCTGCCGGAACCGGCCGATTGGACCGGTCCGATCGCCAAGAGAGCGTCCCCGCCGATAGGGTCAGATCGGCGCTCCAGACGCCGCAGCCCTGCGTTCCGAGGTAGAGGCGGTTCCCGGAGACGACGAGCGACGTCGGGACGATCGCTGCGATCCCCTCGTTCTCCTGCGTCCACGTCGCCCCGCCGTCGCGGCTGACGAGGAGGCCGTCGACGAGGTCGACGGCGAACAGGAGGTCCGGTCGATCCGGATGGACGCGAACGGCGCGGCAACTCGGCCAGGTCTCGAGGATCTGCTCCCACGTCGCGCCCCGGTCGGGGGACCGGTAGACGCCGGCCGATTGACTGAACGTCACCCCGTCCGGGTGATTGCCCGACATCCGGGTGAACCAGTCGGGCAGCGATCCACCACGCGCCGATGCGTACAGGATTGATGAATCCGCCGGGTGGATCTCGATGTCATACGCCCCCACGTCCGGGAATCCATCGATGGGAGACCACGTGCCGCCGCTGTCGCGGGAGACGAACGCGCCGTTGATGTTGGTTGTGACGTACATCACGTTGGGCTCGCGGGGGTCGACGACGATGTCGAGGATTCCCTTTGGCAGCGTCCCGGTGACCCGCTCCCACGTGTCGCCGTTGTCCCTCGATCGGTAGAGGTCGCCGCCGCGGAGGCCGTGGTGAAACGTCGCGGCGTAGGCGGTTCCGTCGTGGACGATCGTGCGCATGACGAGCAGAGCACCGTCGTCGGCGAAGTTCGCGACCCGTCGCCACGAAGCGCCGCCGTCGGTCGAACGCCAGACGGTCGGGGAGGAGCGATCGCCGAGGAAGACCACGTCCGGATGGAGCGGATCGACGGACAGGGACGTTGCCGACACCGGCGCGTCCTCGAGGAGCGCCCACGAGGCACCGGCATCGGTCGTCTTCCACGTTCCGGCGAGCCAAGTCGCCGCATAGACCGTGTCCGGATCGTTCGGATCCCCGACTAGCTGAGGCTGTCCCCAGACGGTACACATCGTGAACGACTCATTCAGAGGGCGCCACGAGGACCCGCCGTCACGGCTGACGTAGACGGCTCCCCCGGCATCGCCGATGCTTGTGGCGTACAGGGTTTGCGCATCTGCCGGGTCGAAGACGATCGACGTGATCCCGTCGGACTCGTCGACGTGCAGAACCGTCTCCCAGGTCGTCCCTCCGTCGGTCGACCGGCGGATCATCGCCCAGTCCTGGAACGGCTTCGGGTTGTAGCCGGAGAGGACAACCTCCGGATCCTCCGGATGGACGGCGATCGTGTACGTGTAGTCGACCTCCGAGTGATGGAGGAACCGCCACGCGTCGCCGCCGTCGTCGGACTTGAACAGCCCGAACCCGTTCTTGCAGGCGTAGAGGACGTCCGGATCCGACGGCGCTGGAGCCAGCGCGACGATCGAGCTGAAGCGGAAGTCGTTCCAGACGGTCGACCAGGTCGTGCCTCCGTCCTCCGAGCGGTAGACCTCGGACGTGTCGACGATCTCGTAGACGATCGAGGGATCGGTCGGATGGACCAGCAGTTCGTCGGCCCACGGGTGTGGAAGGCCGCCGCCGTTCAGCCACGTCCACGAATCGCCTCCGTTGGTCGTGCGGTAGGTTCCGCCGCCATTCGCGTCCGCGGTGTAGACCGTGCCAGGGTCGACAGGGTCGGCGGCGAGGAGGCTGATTCGGGTGCGCAGGATGCCGTTGCTCTCCACGGTCCACGAGGCCCCTCCGTCCCGACTCGTCGCGACACCGTTGAGGACTGCAACGTACAGTCGACCCGGGTCGTTCGGGTCGACGGCCATCCGCGAGATGTCGCCCGGGCGGCGGCCGCCGAGCCCCTCGACCAGATTCAGGTTGGTCCAGGTTCTCCCGCGATCGGTCGATCGATAGACGTGGTTCGCGTTGTTCACGTACAGGGCGCCGTCGCCCCCCTGGGCGAGCGGCCACCAGCCGTTGTCCGGATCGAATCCGCCCCAATGATGGGTCCACGTGTCCCCGCCGTCGCGGGAGATCCACGAGTAGCTGACGCCCGGCGGGCGTCCTTCGTTGTGGATGTTGTGGAAGCCGACCAGGATCAGATTCGGATCCTCATCGGCGACGAGGATCTGACGGACGCACGCGTCATCGATCTGCGGCAAGGCGGAGAGGATCCACGTTCGTCCTCCGTCGGTCGTGCGGTATAGGCCGTTGCGCTCCGAGCGGCCGACGGCGGCCCAGTAGACCTCTGGGCCGGCGATTGCGGTGTCCATGATCTCGTCTTGTGGGAGGTTCCCCGTGGCGTCACGCCACGTCCGCCCGCCGTCCCGGCTGGCGTAGAGAAGCCCCCATTCCGTCTTCGCCAGCAGGGCATCGCCTTGAATGCCGTACCGGACACCGACGATCCGGCGCTCCGGTGCCACGGGGACGGAACGCCACGACGCGCCGCGGTCCTCGGAGTGTAGAAGCCCGAAGTGGCTGTGCGAGGCGAAGACGCCGTGTGGCGTGGAGCAGATATCGGCGATCCACTGGCCGATTCCGGGATACGAGACGCTCCAAGAGGTGCCGCCGTCGAGGCTCCGGTAGATCCCGGCTTGCTCGACCGCGGCGTACACGATCTGCGAGTTCTCGACGTCCACCGCGACGGCGCTGATCGAGCCGCCGGCCGGTCCGGCGGTCTGCCGCCAACGGCTCTCGCCGGCCGGGATCGTCCACGCCACGGCCCCCAGCGTCGCGACCCCCAACGCCACCAGGGCGCCGATCCATCGATTGCCGTCCCTCCGCATCGGGCTCCTCCCTCCTCCGGATGCACCCGCACTCGTAGACCACCGTAGCGCGCTCCAGAACTGGATGCAATCGGGGTCGGGGAGAGCGCGAGGAGGTCCCCGCAGCGTTGCGGAGCGGTCGGGGCTCCGGCGGCTACTCCGCGATCCGTTCGACGACGATCGTGCACTCCGTGACGAGCGCGGCGATCGCCCCGAGTGCCGCGAGGGTCGGGAGGAGAAGCGCGCCGACGACGCCGAACGTGAGCGGCATCTCGAACAGTGTCTCCCCGTCCCTGTTGCGAATGCCGATCCGCCGGACGTTGCCCTGGCGGATGATCTCCTTGACCGTCGACACGAGCTTCTCGCCGCTGATCGTCAGCTCTTCCGTTCGGGTCTTCTCGTCGGGCATGTGCGTTCCTTCCGTGGTGCTCGTGGCTCAGTCCCTGGGCGTCGGTGGGACGGACGCCTTGAACCGCTTGCTGTCTTCTTTGCAGATCGTCTGCAGAACGTGCCTGGCCGACATCACCGCCGATGGGAGGCCGCCGCCCGGCTGGACCCACTGGCCGGCCATGTAGAAGTCGTACAGGCCGGGCAGCGTCTTGCTCATCCTGAGGTCGAGCGTCCGTGGCGAAGGCAACCAGCCCTCGAAGCTCCCTTGCCAGTTTCCGGTGTATCGATGCCATGTCACCGGCGTCGCAACGTCGATCATCTCGACCCGGTTGGACAGCCCGGGGAAGCGCTGCTCCAGGCCCCGAAGCACCTCGGCGGCGACCGCATCCTTCTCGGCGCGATACTCGCCGGGGTGCTCACGCAGCTTGCGCCATCGCTCGTAGCTCGAAGGAATCCCGACCTTCAGCACCATCTTGCCTGCCGGAGCGAGGGACGGGTCGAACGCGCTCGACTGGACGCTCATCCGTGCCAGCGGCCGGCCGTCGATGGTGATCGGCTCGGCGAGAGGGAAGCTGACGCCCGAGACCGCATCAGGGACGTCCGCCGCGGACCGGCCCACACCGATCCCCACGAACAGGAGCGGCGCGAAGATCGGGAGGTGCTCGTAGTAGCCGCGGATCGTGTCGTCGCAGTGGCGTCCGCCCAGGAGGTCGAAAACCGTCGCGTGGCCGTCGGCGGCCGAGATGACGAGGTCGGCGCGGTGCTCCATTCCGTCCGCGAGTCGGACGCCGGCCGCGCGGTTGTTCTCGACGAGGATCTCGTCGACCCGTGCGCCGTACTGGACCGTTCCTCCCAGATCGAGGTAGCGGCGCTCGATCGCCCGTGCAAACGGCGCGGAACCGCCGATCGGAAACCCGGCGGCCCGGTTGTGCATCCAGGCGAGGGTCATCATCATCGCGATCATCGGGAAGTCCGGGAGATCGAACGCGAGCGGGAACGCCTCGCGGAGAAACGGGTTGTCGAGATCGTCGGCGAACTGACGGACGGTCGTTCCAGCCCAGCGGCGGAAGACGCCGATGTGCGGCAGAAGCTTCAGTGCCCTGCCGAGCCTCCCGATCGGGCCGATCAGTTCGTCGGGGCGCTCGATCGGGAGGTCGAGCCGCGCGACATGCCGCAGCCCGCAGATCCACTCGTGCAGAACGTCGCGATCCTCCGGCGCGAGCTCGATCAGATGGTCGGAGAGGCGATCGATGTCGGTGTAGAACGTCAACGCACGGCCACGCTCCCCCTCAATGCGGACGAAGACGTCGTGGTCGTGGATCGGCTGGGTCGGAACGGCACCGACCTCCTGCCAGAGCTTGTAGAAACGGTTCCTCGGGGACGAACCGACCAGCCAGTGAATGCACGCGTCAATGGTGTACCCGCCCCGATCCCACGCTGTGCACAGGCCGCCCGGGATGGAGTGCATCTCGTAGATTCGACTGTCGTAGCCGTTCATCTGCGCGTAGCAGCCGGCACTGAGCCCGGCAATGCCGCCGCCAACGATTTGGACCGTCTTCCTCAAGGAACCGCCCTCCCGGGTCCGCATCGTAGTGAGGCCGGAGGACGGTGTCAACCGACGGCGCGCGAGTTGAGGTCGGTCGTCGATTGCCCTATAAACGATCGGATCGACGAGACACGACCGAAGGGGCGGCCATGCACGAGGAACGAATCGCGAGACTGCAGGAGCTGGTGAAGCGGATCGGTGATTACCTTTGACCCGACCGAACTGCAGCAGGAGGTTGATCGCCTCGAGGCGGAGATGGCTCAGCCCGGCTTCTGGGAGGATCGAGATCGTGCGCGAACCGTGTCTCAGCAGGCCGAACGTGTGCGATCGAGGCTGACACCGTATCGCGACGTGGCGAACGAGATCGAGGAGATCGAGCTTCTGCACCAGATGGCCGTCGAGGCCGAGGATGATGCGGAACTTGCCGACCTGGGGGCCCGCCTGGCGGCCCTCGACGCGCGGCTCCAGAAGCTGAGGATCGAGCTGGCGTTCTCCGGCGAGTACGACACCGGGAACTGCTATTTGTCGATCAACGCGGGGGCCGGCGGTACCGACTCTCAGGATTGGGCCGAGATGCTGCTGCGCATGTACGGGCGCTTCTGCGAACGGATGGGATTCAAGGCGGCCCTTCTCGAAGCGGGTGCGGGAGAGGCGGCCGGGATCCGCAGCGCGACGCTGGAAGTGAAGGGGCGATACGCGTTTGGGAACCTGCGCGGTGAGAAGGGCGTCCACCGACTGGTTCGCCTCTCTCCGTACGACTCGGCGCACCGCCGGCATACTTCGTTTGCCGCGGTGTCGGTCGTTCCGGAGGTGGCGGAGGCCGTGCTCGAGATCGACCCGAAGGACCTGCGCATCGACACGTACCGCGCATCCGGCGCCGGAGGGCAGCACGTCAACGTGACCGACTCGGCGGTCCGCATCACGCACATTCCGACGGGGATCGTCGTATCGTGCCAGAACGAGCGGAGCCAGCATCAGAACAAGGAGAACGCGATGCGCGTGCTCCGTGCGAGGCTGAACGAGATCCTGCGGCAGCAACAGGCGGACAAGCTCGAGGAGCTGCAAGGGGAGCTGAAGGAGAACGAGTGGGGGAGCCAGATCCGCTCGTACGTGCTTCACCCGTATCAGATGGTCAAGGATCATCGCACGTCGCACGAAACGGGGAACGTCGATGCAGTCCTTGACGGAGACCTCACCGATTTCATCGAGGCGTACCTGGAGCAAGCCGTCAAAGGCCGAACGTAAGCAGGTCCGATTTGGCCTTGCCCTCTCTAACAAAGGCTGCTACAATACAATTTAGAACGCCATTCGAAAAGGGGGAAGTTTCGTGCCGAAGAGCAAGATCGATCGGCGCCCGGTGGAACGGCTGTTGAAACTGGCCGAGGCGAAGGACCGCTCGGTGAACTACCTGGTGGTGGAGGCAATACTCGAATTCCTCAAGCGGGAAGAGAAGCGCGGGTAGCAGCTGCCCGCCGATCCCCGGCTACTCCGAGGAGTTCCGCCGGTCGAGATAGCCTTGAAGGATCAGCACTGCGGAAAGGCTGTCTCGAAGTCCCTTTCTTCGCCGTCGCGGCAGATTCGCCTCGATCATGACACGGTCGGCCTCTCTGCTGGTGAGCCGTTCATCGAACAACTCGACCGGTACGCCGGCCTCCCGCCGGATCCGGTCCGCGAACGCCTCTGCCTCCCGTGCCATCTCGCCGTGTGAACCGTCCATGTGCAGTGGATGGCCGACGACGACGGTCGATGCCGCTCTCGAGCGGATTAGCGCCTTCAGCGCGACGATATCACGATCCTCCGAGCGCCCTCGAGCGAATACCGGAAGCGGGCTAGCGAGGATTCCATCCTCGTCGCTCAGTGCCAGCCCGATCCGGCGCCGGCCGTAATCGATCCCGAGGATCCTCATCCGCGGCTGCCGAGGAACTCCAGCGCCCCGCGAACGATCTCTTCGGCCGAGAGGCCGCGGCCATGCAGCCTTTGGACCGCCTCACGCGCCTCGCGGGGGGAGAAGCCCAGCCTGGCCGTGAGCGCGCGAAGCGCGGTTTCCTCGGCCGCTGACAGGAGGAATTCCCCCGGCGCCTTCGCGGCCGTCGCTCCGAGCTTGTCGCGCAGGTCCACCAGGATCCGCTCGGCCGTCTTCTTCCCGACGCCCTTGACCTGGGTCAATCGCACGACGTCGCTTGCCGACACCGCGGCGACCAGCTCCTCGAATGGCAGCGTCGAGAGGATCTGCAGAGCGAGCTTCGGGCCGACCTGGCCGACCGTGAGCAGCTGGCAGAAGACGTCCCGCTCGTCGAGCGACGCGAACCCGTACAGCTGCATCGAGTCGTCTCGAACGATGAGGTGTGTGTAGAGGAGCGCCTCGTGGCCTACGCTCATCTCGCGCAGCGCCGTCGACGTGGCGGCCGCGCGGTAGGCGATGCCGCCGGTGTCGATGACGACGAAGTCGGGGCCGATTCGGACGACTTCGCCCATCAGGGAGTCGATCATCGGAGCACCTCCGTCGAGGCGCGGTCGCCGGTTGCTTCGCGGATTGCCGCGCGGAATGCGGAGACGCTGCTTGGAGGAAGCGTCACGCGAACCTCGGCCGAATCGCCGAACCGAACTTCTCGCACCTGCGCCGCACACCGATGAATCGTCGCCATGACTCCCGAGTTTACGTCAGCCGGGAACCGGATCAACAGCTCGACGGTCACACGCTGCTCGACGATCCGGGCGGACTCGAGTGCCGCTTCCGTCGCGTCCCCGTATGCCCGGATCAGGCCGCCGATGCCGAGCTTCGTTCCGCCGAAGTACCGGACGACGACGGCGACGACGTTGAGGAGGTCGACCTCCTCCAGCCGGCGGAGGATCGGCGAGCCGGCCGATCCGGTCGGCTCCCCCGCATCGTCGGATGAGGCGATCGGCTCGTCCGGCCCGACGAGGCGGTAGGCGGTGCAATGGTGCGACGCGTCGTGGGTCTCGCGGCGGATCTCGGCGAGCGCCGACTCGATCTCGTCGACGGAGGCAACCGGACGGAGGTACGCGAGGAACCGCGACTTCTTCCGAGTGATTCGACCCTTCGCCGGCTCGGCGATCGTCCGGAACGCGTCGATCATGCCCGCCCGGCGAGCTCGACGTCGGGTTCGTCTCGAAGCGACTCGACGAGGGCGAATGCATCGCGCACCGCCGCCTCTTCGCCCTCGATCAGGATCGACACCGTCGCGGCGCCGATCCCGACTCCGCCCGACGTGACGTGAAGCGCTCGAACGGAGAACAGGGTCTCCAACGCCTCGATCTCGGTGACGACATGGCCGTGCATCGGGAAGATGCCGCATGGAATGCCCATTCGAAGGTCCACCCGCCCCACGCCCATCTCGAGCGAGAGTTCGGCGATCGAGCCATGGATCGACTTGGACAGGCTGATCGGCGCGATCAGCTCGACGCCCCGGGCGAGGCACGACGCGACGTACCGTCCGACCGTTCCGCCGGTGGACGAACCCATCAGAACGCCGACGACGCCCTCCGGGTCGAGTGCGTTGCCGCCCTTGATCACCACATCGCCCACTCCCAGCGCCGCGAGGGCTTCCTCCGGAGTCTCCTCGATCGGCTTCCCGCGGTCGAGAACGATCTCGCCCGCTTCGCCAAGCCGCGCGTTGATGTTCCATCGATCGTCGATGAACCCGGCAACGTAGGCTCCTCGATCGAGCGGCTCGCCGAGCAGCTCCTCGGCGACGTAGGCGTTCGTCGTTCCCAACGTCACCACGATGCGCCCCCGGTCGAGCGCGGTCCGAACGGAACGCAACGTGGCGACCCCCTTGGCGATCAGACGCTTCGACATCGGCGGGGTCAGAACGGCGATTGCTCTCATGCGGCACCTCGATTGGCGTTGGGATTGGCGCTATCCTATAGGAAGCGCAAGACCCAATCCAAAGGCACATAGGCTCGGGGTGGTCAACACAGATGCACTACGACAAGGCGCAGTATCAACGAGAGGTCGACGAATTCCGCTGGGAGATCCCGACGGAGTACAACATCGTCAACGTCGTCGAGGGGCACGCGGAGCGTGAGCCGGATCGAGTCGCCATTCTTTGGGAGGACGCCGCCGGCAACGAGCGGCGGGTCACCTATCGGGAAGTCGCCGAGGGGACCCGGCGGTTCGGCAGCGCGCTGATCGGTCTCGGCCTGAGGAAGCGGGACCCGGTCATCCACATCCTGCCGCGGCTTCCGGAAGCGCACATGGCGCAGCTGGGAACGTTCGTCGCCGGCGGGGTGGCGGTGCCGAGTTCGGAAATGCTGAAGCCGAAGGAGATCGTCTACCGCTCGCAGGTGAGCGGTGCGAAGGTCATCGTCGCCGACGTGTCGACGGCGGAAACGGTCGAGGCGGCGCGCGGTGACTGCCCGCTGGAGACGTTCATCCTCATCGGTACCGACGAGCCGCGCGACGGCTGGCTGCTGTTCAGCGATCTGGTGGCCGACGCCGATGCGACCGTCGCCAAGGTGCCGCTGACCGCCGACGATCCGATGACGATCAACTTCACCTCGGGCACGACGGGCAGCCCGAAGCCGGTCGTGCACAAGCACCGTTGGATGTACTGCCATCATCGGATCACGGCGCGCTACTGGTACGGTGCGACGGCGGACGACGTCATCTGGGCGACGACCGCGCCGGGCTGGGCGAAGTGGTACTGGAGTCCGATCGGCGTCTCGCTGACCTCCGGTGCGACGCAGTTGATGTACAACGGCCGGTTCGACGGTGCCAAGTACCTGGAGCTGCTGGCGAAGTACAAGGTGACCAAGCTGTGCTGCACTCCCACCGAGTTTCGGCTATTCGCGCAGATTCCGAACCTCTCGGGCGAGGGGATCGTCCTGCAGGACGCCTTGTCCGCCGGCGAGCCGCTGAACGTCGAGCCGATCGAGGCGTTCAAGCGAACGTTCGGCGTGACGATCCGCGACGGTTACGGCCAGACCGAGTCCGTCTGCCTCGTCTGCAACCTCCCCGGAATGCCGGTCAAGCCTGGAGCGATGGGGCTGCCGACGCCTGGGCCCGGTGTTGTCCTGATCGACGAGGAGGGCAACCCGGTCCCGCGTGGCGAGGTCGGCGAGATCGCCCTGAAGCCCGACAGCCCGGCGATCTTCGACGGGTACTGGAACGCGCCCGAACTCGACGCCGAGGCATTTTCCGGCGGCTGGTACCGGACCAAAGACCTTGTACGCATGGATGAGGACGGGTATCTCTTCTTCGAGGGGCGGGCCGACGACGTGATCCTGACGTCCGGATACCGGATCGGCCCGTTCGAGGTCGAGGACGCGCTGGTCAGCCATCCGGCGGTCGTCGAAGCGGCGGCGGTCGCCGCGCCGCACCGGGAGCGCGGTGAGATCGTCAAGGCGTTCGTGATCCTCGCCGAGGGGCACGAGCCGTCCGACGAGCTGACGAAGCAGCTGCAGGATCACGTGAAGGCCGTGACCGCACCGTATAAGTACCCGCGGGCGATCGACTACGTGGACGAGCTGCCGAAGACGACGAGCGGCAAGATCAAGCGCGCCGAGCTGAAGCGGAAGGAATGGGAGGGCTGGGATCGCCGATGAAGACGCGAGGTTCCCGCGCGACAGTCGTCGCGGTTTGCTGCATCTTGTCTTGTGCCGTGGCCGCCGTCGCCGGGGGCATCACCTTCGGCGTACCGATCGCCACCGTCGACGTCGATGACGCGATTGACCGGCTGCCGGCCGCGGCGGCGGGCGCGTTCGCTGCGCTCGAGCCGGCGCTGATCGACCTCGGGCTTTCGCAGGCCGATCTGGACGCCATCTGGGGCGAGGTCGACGAATCGCTTGAACAGATCGACGATCTCGCCGCGACGCTCCCGCCGCTCGTGCCGGTTCCGTTGATCGGCGGCTCGATCGAAATCTCCCTGCCGCTGATCGTCGTTGACAGCCTTCGACTGACCGGCGGATGGCTGAACGAGGGGCTGTTGCGCAACGTGCTGGATCTGGCGGGCGTCGCGGTTCCGGACCCGTTGTTCGAGTCCACCTTCGACTGGATTGGCGGCTCCGGAGGAGTCGCGATCGACATTGCGTTCTCCTCTTGGATGCTGTCGACCGACATGGTGAAGCGGTTCGATCTGCTCGTCCTCGCGTTGTCATTCGGAGGCGGCATCGATCTGCTCGGAGGAGCGATCCGGCCGCTGGTCGACATCGATGTCCCGCCCGCATACGCGGCGGCGGCCGGCGACGCCCTCGCGGCGCTCCACCTCGATGAGCTGACGTGGTCGACCTTCGCCGTGCACGGCGTGGTCGGACTCGAAATCGGGCCGCCGTTCCTGCGGATCTACGGAGACCTCCGGTTCCTGTTGCCGTTGAGCGATGGAGGGAGCTGGTGGGACCTGCGTGCCGGGGGACTGGCGGCCGTGTTGGGAGTAGTGATCCGATTTTGATGGACGATCGAGAGCTTCTACAGCAGGCCAACGAGGTCCGCGCTCTTTCCTACAGCCCGTACTCGAAGTTCGCCGTCGGCGCGGCGTTGCTGTGTGCCGACGGGACCGTCGTGACCGGCGTGAATATCGAGAACGCCGCCTACGGACCATCGGTCTGCGCGGAACGCGTGGCGATGTTCAAGGCGATCTCCGAGGGGAAGCGGGACTTCGTCAAGCTGGCGGTGACCTGCGACGGCGACCATTGCCGTCCGTGCGGCGTTTGCCGCCAGGTGATGTTCGAACACGCGCCGGACATGGAGGTCCTGATGGGCAACCCGGACGGGGAGTTCGTCCGGACGACGGTGCGCGAGCTGCTTCCCGACGGATTCTCGTTCTAGCGATCAGGGATTCGCGACGATCGTCACGAATCCCTGATCCGTTCGATGACGAGCGGCGGCGCGGCGACATCCTTCGCCTCGGCGTCGATCGTGTAGGCCGATACGACCCCCTGGCGGGCCTCGTCCAGATGGGCCTCATCGTTGACGTGCAGAGTGGCGAGCAGATCGTTCTCCTCGACCAACTCCCCGACCTTCCGGACGACCTCCACTCCGACGGCCGGATCGATCTCGTCCTCCTTGGTGAACCGGCCCGCGCCGAGCAGATTCGCTGCGCGGCCGATTGCGAGCGCGTCGAGGGCGCGGATGGTTCCGGCGCGCGGCGCGCGCACCTCCACCCGCCGCGCTGCGGAAGGGAGAAGGGACGGGTCATCGAGCACCGCCGGGTTGCCTTCCTGGTTGGCGATGAGTTCGCTGAACTTGGCGATCGCGGTCCCGTCGCGAAGCAGCCCGTCGAGCCGTGCGGCGGCCTCGTCCTGCGTCGCTGCGTCACCGGAGAAGACGAGGAGTTCGGCGCCCAGCTCGCAGCACAGTCTCGCGAGATCCTCCGGCCCCTCGCCGCGAAGGGTATCGATCGCTTCGCGAACCTCGAGGGCGTTGCCGACCATCCGGCCGAGCGGCTGGGACATGTCGGTGATCAGGGCAGCCATCTTCCGGCCGAGCTTCGCGCCGATCGCGACGAGCGACTCGGCGAGTCGCCTGGAGTCATCGAGTTTCGGCAGGAATGCGCCGGCGCCGGTCTTCACGTCGATCACGATCCCCTGCGCACCGCCGGCGATCTTCTTCGACATGATCGACGCGACGATCAGCGGCAGCGAGTCGACCGTCGCGGTGACGTCGCGTAGCTCGTAGAGGATCCGATCGGCGGGCACCATGTCCTCGGTGTGATCGGCGAGCGCCAGCTTCGTCCGGTTGACGAGCTCGAGGAATCGCTCGCGCGGCAAGTCGGTGCGGAAGCCCGGGATCGATTCGAGCTTGTCGATCGTACCGCCCGTATGGCCGAGCGCGCGGCCGGAGAGCTTCCCGACCGTCAGCCCCGCGGCGGCGAGCAGCGGGATGAGAACGAGCGTCGTTGTGTCGCCGACCCCGCCGGTGGAGTGCTTGTCGACGGTGAATCCGCCGAGATCCTCCGGGGTAAACATCGAGCCGGAGTGGGCCATCACGTCAGTGAGGATCGCCGCCTCTTCGTCGTTCATCCCCATCAGGCGGATGGCCATCAGCAGAGCTGAGCTCTGGTACTCGGGGATCGATCGATCGACCGTTCCGGAGATCCAGTACTCGATCTCTCTTTGGCCGAGTTCTCCCCCGTCACGTTTCTTCGCGATCAGGTCGACGGTGTTCATGAAATCCATTCTAGAACGACGGTTCGCACGGTTCAACCCGGATCCGATCGAGCAGCGGATCGCTGCGCTGCTTTCCCAGCCTCGCCCAGTCCCTGGTCCGACGCCGAATCCGCCGGATCTGGATCGATGGCGGCCGCTCCCGCCGGTATACTTGGGCCTCTGGAGGTGCAGAGATGACGAGCTTCCCGCGATTCTTGTTCCGGGTGAAGGATCGACAGATCGAGGAAGAGGCGCGCAAGATGGTCGACTCGTTCGGGATCAAGGACGTTGAGATACGGCGCGACGACACCATCAAGGACGCCTGGTTCGAAGACAGCACAGCACTCAAGACAACCTATGGGCTCGAAGATATCCGAGAGTATCTAGATGAGCTGACATCGCGATAGGCGAGGAGAACCCCTTTACTGCAGCACGCCTTTGGGGTCTGCCAGCATCTTCGCCTTCAGTCTCATGGCATAGCCGGCCAATGAGGGATGGCTCGATCCGGATTCGATCCGTTCTCGGAGCCGGGCCGACAGGGTGTCCATGGACCAGACAGCGAGCATGATCAAAAGCATGAGAACGACTGCATCGCTGTAGTCGCTGACGCGCATCTCTTGCAGCAGGCGCATCCCAATTCCCCCGCCACCGACCATGCCGACAATCGTGGACATGCGAACATTGATATCCCATCGGTAGATGGTGAAAGACATGTAGGGGTTGATAATCTGAGGAATGATCCCGTAGATGATCACTTGAAGGCGGTTAGCTCCTGTCGCACGGATGGCTTCCACAGGCCCCTGATCGATAGATTCGAGGCGCTCTGAATAGAGCTCGGCCAGGTCGGCGACTGAGTGGATAAACAGGGCAAGCACGCCGGCCATGGGAGCGTTCCCAGGCTTCACCCACACAATCAGGACGATAACCCAGATGAACGGCTGAATCGAGCGCAGGATGCTGAGAAGTCCCCGCACAAACGTGTAGATGGCGCGGCCGATCATGCCGTGGGTCAGATTTCGTGCGGCCACAAAGCTGAGGGGAACCGCGACGACGATCCCGAAGAGCGTGGCTATTAGTGCCATGAACAGCGTCACGAGAAGCAACTGGCCACCTTCGACAAGAATTCCCCAATTCGGATGCGCGATCTGATGTCGGATGGCAGCTGTGTTGTCGAAATTGGTGAACAGCCTCACAACATCCACCCGAGTGAAGATCGCCGAGACTGCAAAGGCCATGAATGCCAGAAGCCCTACAGCCACGGCCCAACTGCGGCGGTACCAGGCCTTCTTGGGCTCAACAACCGTGGCAGAGGATACGGTGGCGAATCCCAAAACCTGATCATGTAGCGGAACGTACTTGGCAAGAGCGATTGACGGAAGGATGAGCAATGGACTGAGAAGCACTACGAACGACCGGAGGAGCCTCCTAGGAAAGGATGCCAAGGCAGTGCTGCCGTTCGAATCTACCAGGAGACGCCCCAGGAGCTGCATTCCCGGACTGAGCCCGAACGATTGCCAGATTCCAGCCAGCACGGAGACGGCCGTAAGCATGCCTCACCAAGGAACCGAAAGGAAGAGGAGAACACCCCTCCCTGGACTGAGCCAGACATACGTTGTGAGCATCCATAGCGCTGCCAGGAACGCCAGATCCGTCATGAGAACCAGGATGTCGCGACGGAAATGACGAAGGGCGTTGCCCCAGTCCGGTTTCTCGCTCATGAACCCAGCATGGTATG
Organism: uncultured Thermotogae bacterium; assembly: GCA_964608345.1. Lineage (GTDB taxonomy): Bacteria > Bipolaricaulota > Bipolaricaulia > UBA7950 > UBA9294 > JANQEA01. The sequence goes on along the minus strand of CAZSNG010000022.1, from coordinate 438 downwards.
AGTTGGTCATCGCTTATCCTATCTTCTCGCGGATCCGTCCGCTGATATAGTCCATCATCCATATGATCACGATGATCGCAACAACAACGCCTCCGACTTGTCCCCAGGCATCCGAAACTCGGCCGACCTCGTTCTTCCAGTAGAAGAGGAGGGTTCCGATCCCGCCGCCACCAACGAGTGCGATAATGGTTGCCATCCGAATGTTGATGTCCCATCGGTAGAGCGTGAAGGCAAGATAGGAAGGGATGACCTGTGGAACAACACCGTAGATGACTACTTGCCATCTGCGTGCACCGGTGGCCGCAATGGCTTCGAGTGGGCCAGGGTCGACGGATTCAACCTGCTCGGAGAACAGCTTTCCCAGCGCAGCGATCGTATGGATGAACAGCGCAAGGGCACCGGCAAATAACCGGCCTGACAGCACAGTTGTGCGCTGCT
>CAZSNG010000021.1:0-38475 GCA_964608345.1 uncultured Thermotogae bacterium | reverse complement strand
GTGCGCGTCGGGCGACCACCTCCTCCACTGTATGATTCGCCTCTCCACTAGATCTTGATGACCATCATAGGCCGCGCAAACACTGATGTCAAGTGATATACATCACATTCAGAGCCCGAGCGTCGCAAGGGCGACGCCGATGATTCCGATCAGCAGGGCGGTCAGCGAAATGATGAAGTTCGCCTGTACGCGTTTCGCAAGCGATGAGTCATCCGAACCCGGTATGTTATCCACTCTGATATTGAGGTCGGCGATAGACTGCTCGTTTCGTGCCACTCGGGCTTCGAGCGCCGAGGCGTCTCCCGACGGGCCCACCCCTTGAAGCGCCGCGACGTCGTCCGATACCTGGAAGATGAGATCCTTGAGGACCTCGAGATCCTCGGGCGTCACGGATTCCGGGTTGTTCTGCATGTACTTGATCGCCCGGGCAATCATCGCCGCGGCGGAGTACCGGTCAAGGGGATCGTCTCCGTTGTACCGCCCACCGGGAAGCCCGGTGATGATCCCCCGCGCCGCGAGATACTCGAGATCCTCGTACGCCCAATGGTCTCGAGGAACGTCGGTGAACAGCCCCCCTGTGTCCGGCGGTTCGGCGATTCCATTCCCGGTCTGGCCGAACCCGACGCCGCCGATCAGCAGTACGATTACCACCGCAAAAGACAGAACTCCTCTCATCCCTCTCATCGGTGAACCCCCTCTGAATCCCGAATTGAAGCGAGTATAGGCATCGTGCCAGAAAGTGTCAACAGGACTGGCTCTGCGCCCCCTCGATCCGGCTGCAGAAGCTCCGTCGATGGACGGCCGACGGGCCGAAGCGATGGATTGCATCGCGATGGGCGATCGTCCCGTACCCTTTGTGCCCCGCGAGCCCGTACTCGGGGAATCGGCGGCCGAGTTGCTCCATGATCGCGTCCCGCCCGACCTTCGCCACGATCGATGCCGCCGCGATGTGGAGCGAACGGGCGTCGCCACGGGTGAACTGAAGCTCCGGTAGCGTCCTTGTCGTGCCTTCTTCGGCGAGCGACAGGCCGCGATCGAACACCCCGACGTCCGGCCGGTACCGCAACCCGGCGATCGCTCGCCGCGCGGCGAGCCGGCAAGCGCGGACGATCCCCCGGCGATCGATCTCCCGAGCCGAAGCGTATCCGATCGCCCAATCGCAGCCGGAGAGAATCGCCTCGAAAACCGCTTCGCGGCGCCGGGGCGTCAACCGCTTCGAATCGTCCAGACCGGCCAAGCTCTCGATCAACTCCTCCCGGTCGAGCGGGAGGGCGGCCCTCCGGTCGAGGTCGACGTGAACGCACCCGACGGCGACCGGGCCGGCCAGCGCGCCGCGTCCCGCCTCGTCGAAGCCGACGATGCGAATCGGCTCCGACGTTCCCCGTAGTTCGGGCAGTTCGACCGATTCGACGGCCTCATCGACCGTCCTCCCGGCAGCCATGGACTCGAGTAGCGTCAGATCGAACTTCAGCAGCTCTCGCACCCGATCCGTCATGCCCACAGCCTATCCGCTGCAGCCGCACTTGACGATTCCACCGTCGAGGGATGTGCAGGAACGCGCGATATCAGACGTCTGCGCCACTCATAGGCACCACCGGAAACGTGATGCCCATCCCACGGGAGTTTCGGCTCGCCGAGACTCCCAGCTCCGTTGACGCCATTGCAGCGTCAACTGGAGCCAAAATAACCGTTCATCGCGCCGAACCGGGACAGCGGCCAGACGCGCAGGTACGGCTCCCCGATGAAGTCTCGCGTATCGACGAACCCCCAGTAGCGGGAATCCCACGAGTTGCTGGTGTTGTCGCCGAGAACGAAGTAATGCCCTTCCGGGACGTCCGTCGGGTTGACGCCGTACCTCATCCGCGGATCGTGAGCAACGTAGGTCCGATCGAACCGCTCCCCCATCAGGCGGTAGCCATCGACGAAGATGCCCCCGTCGAGGATCTGCACGGTCTGGCCGCCGGTCGCGATCAGCCGCTTGACGTAACGGATTCGGTGGTTGCGCAGGCGAATCCCGAGCTCCTCCAGCGAGGAGAAGCCGGTGGTCTTGATGCCGATCTCGAGCGGCACGGAGCCCTCGATGCCGAGGAAGACAACGGTCTCGTCCGGAAGAGCCTCGATGACTCGGTCGGCGTCGTCCGCCTCGAAGATCGTCTCCCAGTTGATCGTCTCCACCGTCACGCCGGGCTCCACGCCGACGAGCGCGGCGACCGAGTCCGGCTCGACAGAGCCGACGGTGATCCGATCGGTGTGCCAGAAGACGACGATGTCACCGGGTTTCGGATCGCGGAACAGGTACGAGATACGGTCGACGAAGAACGAGTCCGCCGGGTCGATCGCCGGGATCATCGATCCGGTCGGTACACGCATCCGCACCGTCACGAAGCTCATGACGAGGAACGCCAGGAGTCCCGCCACGGCGAGGACCTCGGTCCATTCGAGCACCTCGCTCATGAAGCGACCGGGGTGCCAGCCGAGGCGATGAACCAGTCGAACGAGGAGAGCGGGCTTCTTCTCTCGCTCCCGGCGCATTCAGCGGATTCGGCGGAGGCGGCGCAGGAAGTACGGTCGCGCCTGCCTGGAGTGCCCCGCCTTCACGACTTCGATCTTCTCGATCTTGGGAGAGTGGACCGGGTAGGTCTTCTCGACCCCGATGCCGGAGGAGATCTTGCGTACGGTCACCATCTGACGCGTTCCGCCTCCGCTTCGCTTCAGGATGATTCCCTCGAACACCTGAACCCGTTCCTTCGTTCCCTCGGTGATCCGCTCGTGGATGCGGACGACATCACCCGGTGCGAATTCCCCTTGTTCCTTCAGTTCCTCTTTCTCGATCGCGCGCAGGATGTCATCCATCTCGCTCCTCCTCAATCAGTCTCGTTCGTCCCCGTCGCCGGCGATACGATCCAGCATGATCGCCGCCGCGGCGCGGACGGACAAATGGTTAAAGCCACTGTCCTTCATCACCGGAGGGAGAATCGCGTCGCAAGCTTCGATCAGCTCGTCGGTCATCCCCCACCCGGTTCCCAGCAGAATATAAACCGGACCCGGGTCCGTTCTCAATCGTCGGCGCAGCTCGCCGAACGGAATCTCCGCCTTCTCCGTCGCGCGCGCCGAGGTCGCGACGAGAAGCGGACGGGTTCCCTCCGCCTCTTCGATCCAAGCGAGCGTCTCCTCCAGATCCTCGGCAACGACAACGTACTCCATCGCCTCACCGCGCCGACTTGCTTCCGCGACGCGCTCGCCCTCGGTCCAGAAGCCGCGGATCCGCCACGCGATCTCTCGCTGGGACGGCAACGGCGTCACCACGAAGTAACGCGCCACTCCGTAGGTGCGCGCCGACCGCGCGATGTCGTGGACGTCCATCGACGTCGTCGACGTGGCAACAACCTCCCCTCGGCGGTTCCGCATGGGGAAGTGGAGAAGACCGACGTACAGGTTACCCATCTCCGTCCGCCTCCTCAACGTTCAACCCGAGCAGGTCGGGCCGGTTCCGCGCCGTCTTCTTCCACGCTTCGGCCTTGCGGTACGCCTCGATCTTCGCATGGTCGCCCGACTGAAGGATCTCCGGCACAGCGTGTCCCCGAAACATCGGCGGACGAGTGTACTGCGGCGCGCCAAGGCGGGTTTCCTCCCCGTAGAACGAGTCACTCTCGATCGAGTCGAACCGTCCGACGACGCCGGGAGTCATCCGTGCCGTCGCCTCGACCACCACCGCCGCGGCTACCTCTCCGCCCATCAGCACGTAGTCGCCGAGCGAGATCTCGTCGTCGACGAAGTGCACGATCCGTTCATCGATTCCCTCGTAGCGGCCGCACAGAAGGATCAATCCGTCGAGCTCGGCCCACCGCTTGGCATCTCGCTGCCGGAGCAGCCGTCCCTGAGAGGACAGAAGAACCACCCTCGTGCGCACGCCACACTCGGCCCGGATCGCCTCGATTCCACAGACGAACGGCTCGACCTTCATCAGCATGCCGGCGCCCCCGCCGTAGGGGCGGTCATCGACCACGCGATGCGGATCGTCGGTGAAGTCCCGCAGATCGTGGACGCGCACCTCGATCTGCCCGGCTTCGCGAGCCTGGCCGAGAACGCCGACGGAGAACAAGCCATCGAGCGCTTCGGGAAAGATCGTCAGGATGTCGAAACGCATGGTCTCTCGCAGTCGCTAGTCGAGGATCTCGACCACGACCTCTCGATCGAGCCTCGCGGCCACGCCCTCGAGGAACGTGCGCAGAGCCCCGATCGTGCGGCCGCTCTTCCCGAGGATCCGGCCGCGATCCTCCTTGCCGATGTGTAGGAAGAAGATGTCCACTCGCTCGGTCTCGATCCGGTCGATCTTCACGCCTTCCGGATGCTCGACGAGCGAATGGACTAGAAATTCACAGAGCCGAAACAGCAACGCGCCTCCCGGATCAGGCCTACTCCTTGGCCTCCTCCTCCTCAGCGTCGTCCGCCGATTCCTCGGCTTCGGGCGCCTCGTCGGCGGCTTCTTCCGCCTCAGGCTCCGCGGTCTCCTCTTCGGAAGCCTCTTCCGCCGGAGCTTCCGCTTCCTCGGCGGGCTCCTCCGGCGCGACCTCCTCGGCGGCTTCTTCGGCCGCCGGCTCTTCCGCCGGGGCCTCCGCCGCGGGCTCTTCTGCAACCTCTTCGGCCGGGGCTTCCGCCGCTTCGTCGGTCGTCTCTTCGACCGTCTCTTCCTCGGCGACCGGCGTTTCCTTCTTCTTGCGCTTCTTCGACGGCTTCAGTTCCTTCGGCTCGATCGTGATCGTCTCACCACGCTTCGCCGCGTCCCAAGCCGCCATGACACCCGCCTTGGACAGCACGGAGCGGGCGGCACTCGTCCCCTTCGCTCCGTCGAGCAGCCACTTCAGCGCCGCATCGCTGTCGATTTCGAACGTCGGCGGATTCGTCTTCGGATCGTAGAATCCCAGATCCGCAACGACCTTCGCGTCGCGCGGCTTCTGGCCGTCGAGTACGACGACGCGATACGACGGCTGTCCCTTGCGCCCAACCCTCTTCAACCGAATCTTCGCTGCCATACCTTCACCTCAGTCGATTGTTTTCGAGAAACGAAAGACCCATCTACGAAGCTCCGAGCACGTCGAGAGGGGAAGGGCCCTTGCCCCGACGCCCCCCGACCATCTTCAGTGCTCGCTTGGCCTCCTCGAACCGCGACAGGACACGATTCACGTCTCGCACCTTCGTCCCGCTGCCGCGAGCGATCCGTTTCTTCCGGCTTCCGCCGATTATAGACGGGTTGAGCCGTTCTTGCACCGTCATCGATCGCAGGATGGCGAGCGCTCGCTTCATCTCGGCCTCCTCCTCGGAGTCCGACCCCGACCGCAGCTTGGCCGCGCCGGGGAGGCGCTCGAGGATCTGCGAGACCGGTCCGAGCTTCTGCATCTCCTCCAGCTGTTCGAGGAAGTCCTGCAACGTCAGGCGGTTCTTGCGAACCCGCTTCACCAGCTCCTCGGCTTTCTCCTGATCGATCCGCTCCTCGGCCTGCTCGATCAACGTCAGCACGTCGCCCATGCCGAGGATTCGGTCGGCCATGCGCTGCGGGTGGAACGGCTCGAGCCCGTCGATCTTCTCGCCGGTTCCGACGTACTTGATCGGGCGGCCGGTCGCATGGCGGATCGACAGCGCAGCGCCGCCGCGAGCGTCGCCGTCAAGTTTCGTCAGGACAATCCCGGTCAAGCCAAGCCGCTCGTCGAACGCGCCGGCGACGTTCACCGCCTCCTGCCCCGTCATCGCGTCGGCGACGAGTAGGACCTCCGACGGCTCCGTCTCCTCGACCATCCGCTCGAGTTCGCCCATCATCTCGTCGTCGATCTGCAGCCGGCCGGCCGTGTCGACGAGGACGACGTCGCACAGGTTTCCGATCGCCCACTCGACCGCCTCGGCCGCGATCTTGGGCGGAGCGACGCCGTTCCGTGAGACGACAGGGACGTCGACCTGCTCGCCGAGGGTCTTCAGCTGCTCGATCGCCGCGGGGCGCACGACATCGGCCGCGACGAGCACCGGCTTGCGCCCATCCTTCTTGAGGAGCGCGGCGAGCTTCGCCGTCGCCGTCGTCTTCCCCGATCCCTGCAGCCCGACCAACAGGACAACCGCCGGGCGCCGATCGAGCGCAAGTGCCGCCCGCTCACCGCCCATCATCTCGGCCAGCTCGGTTCGCACGATCTTGACCAGCTGTTGCGCCGGCGTGAGGGATTCGAGGACCGCCTCGCCGACCGCGTCGGCGCGGATCCGATCGATCAGCTCCTTGACGACCTTGTAGTGGACGTCCGCCTCGAGCAGCGCGAGGCGAATCTCCCGCAGTCCCGCGACGACGTCCTCTTCCGACAGCCTGCCGCGCCCACGCAGACGGGTGAAGACGTCGGTCAGCTTGGCGGTCAGGGACTCGAACATCGTCGTCCTCTCAGTCTTTCCGAAGTCGGGACAGGGTACGGGGCCGCCGAGGGTCGATCAACCGGCGAGGAGCGTATCGAGGAGTGCCGTCGTGTACTCCCCTGTCTTGAACTCAGGCCGCGCGAGGATCTCGCCGACAAGGCCACACGTCGTTTCGATGCCGGAGAGCTCGAATCGCTCCAACGCAGTGATCATGCGCAACCGGGCATCCTCGCGATTCCGCCCCCACGCGACGAGCTTCGCCACCAACGAGTCGTAGTACGGAAGGACGTTCATTCCGTGGTAGATCGCGGTGTCGAGTCGGACGCCGTGCCCACCGGGCAGCTGTTCGATCCCGATCGTGCCGCACGAAGGAAGGAAGTCGCGCTTCGGATCCTCGGCGTTGAGCCGGCACTCGATCGCGTGCCCTCGCGGCTCGACTTCTTCCTGCGAGAACGACAGCGGCTCCCCGGCGGCAAGAAGGATTTGCTCCTTGATCAGATTGACGCCGCACACCGCCTCGCTGACCGAATGCTCCACTTGGATCCGTGCGTTCATCTCGATGAAGTAGAACTCCCCATCCGGCGCGAGAAGGAACTCGACCGTGCCCGCGTTCCGGTATCCGACCGAGCCGGCCGCCCACAACGCCGCCTGCCGAATCCGATCGCGGACGTCCTCGCTCAGGCTCGGGGCCGGTGACTCCTCGATCAGCTTCTGGTGCCTTCGCTGGATCGAGCACTCCCGCTCACCGAGGTGCACCAGACCCGCTTCGCCGTCGCCGATGACCTGAACCTCGATGTGACGCGGCTCGGCGAGTACCTTCTCGAGGTACAGCGACCCATCGCCGCACGCCGCCTTCGCCTCTTCCGATGCGGCCGATGCCTTGTCCAGCAGCTCGTCCGCGAATTCCACCCGGCGCATTCCGCGCCCACCGCCGCCGAAGACGGCCTTGATCAGCAGCGGGTATCCGATCCGTTCCCCGACCTCGAGAAGGCCGCCGCGATCCGAGGGAGCCGCCTCGCCGGGAAGCACGGACACGCCGGCCTTCGCGACCGTCTCCCGCGCAGCGACCTTGTCGCCGAGCAGCTCCATCACCGGCTTCGGCGGTCCGATGAACGTCAGCTCGTGATCCTCGCAGACCTCGACGAAGTGGGGGTTCTCGGCGAGAAAGCCGTATCCCGGATGGATCGCGCCCGCCCCCGCCAGCTCCGCCGCGCTGACGATCGACGCGATGTTCAGGTAGCTTCGAGCCGGCTCCGGCGGGCCGATGCAGACCGCCACGTCGGCCAGGCGCAGGTAAGGCATGTCGGAGTCGGCCTCCGAATACACGCACACGCTCCGCAGGCCCAGCTCGCGGCAGGCCTCGATCACGCGGAGAGCAATCTCGCCGCGGTTGGCGATCAGCACGGTGTCGAAGCTCATAGACGGTCGAACAGGAACAGGGATTGGCCGTATTCGACGGCCTCGCCGTCGTCGACGAGCACCCGGCGAACCCGGCCCGCCTCTTCGGCGTTGATCTCGTTCATGACCTTCATCGCCTCGATGAAGCAGATCGTGTCGCCGGCGTTCACGACATCTCCCGGCGAGACGAACGGCTCGACGTCCGGGGAAGGGCGCCGGTAGAACGTTCCGACGAGCGGCGCGGAAAGGGCAAACGTGTCATCCGGCTCCTCCGCGGCTTCGGCCGGGGCCTCCGGCTCGGCCGGGGCGGCCGCCGGGATCGAACGAACGGTGACGCCGTGGAGGTCCTGCTTCACGGTGATCCGCTGATCCCCTTCGCTGACGGTGATCTCGGTGAGGCCTTCCGCCTTCAGCAAGTCGATGATCTGGCGCAACTGATCGAGCTCCACGTTTCTCCTTCCGCGAGGCCGGCCATTGTACTGTCTCCCCAGTCGCCGCAGCAACGGCCCGTTTTGCACCCACGGAACCCCGACCTATAATACGGACCCGTGAGGTGACTTAGACAGTGTCCATAGGCGCACAGATTGCGCTGCTTCTTTGTCTCATTGTTGCATCCGCGTACTTCTCGAGCACTGAGACGGCGATCACGTCGCTCGCGGGTGGTCGGCTTCGCTATCTGATCAACGCGCACCCGAAGAAGAAGCGGGCTCTGACCCATCTTCTCGATGAGCCGAACGACCTGATCACGGCGCTGCTCGTCCTGAACAATCTCGTCAACGTGATGGCCAGTTCGCTGATGACGTTGCTGATCATTCAGATCCTGCCGACCCGGTCGCCGAGCATCCAGGGGCTGACCGCGACGATCGTGATGACCGTCTCCCTGCTGATCTTCGGGGAGATCACGCCGAAGAACTTCGCCAAACACAACGCCGAGCGGCTGACGCTGTTCACGATCAACCAGGTCCACGCGATGACCCGGGCGCTGCGCCCGTTGATCTGGCTGTTCCGCAGCGCGGCTCAGAGCATCGGGCGGATTTTCGGCGTCGATCTGTCGGAGATGGAGCCGATCGAGGTGAGTGACGAACAGATCGAGACGCTGATCGACGCCAGCGAGGAAAGCGGTCTCCTCGATCAGGCCGACGGAGACATGATCCGCCGGATTCTCGATTTCGATGAGATGACCGCCGAGCAGGTGATGGTGCCCCGGCCCGACGTCCAGTCGATCGAGATCGAGACGTCGCTCGAGGATGTCCAGGCGATCGTCTCGCAAGACGGACACTCCCGCTTCCCGGTCTACAAGGAGGTTCCCGATGCGATCGTCGGCACCTTGTACGCCAAGGACCTTCTCTCTTGCGATTCCTCCGACCCCAAGACGACGCTCTCCAACCTCCTCCGTCCGGCGTACTACGCCCCGACGACCCAGCCGATCAACGTTCTGCTGAGGGAGTTCCAGCGACAGAAGGTCCACATGGCCGTCGTCATCGACGAGTTCGGCGGGATGGCGGGCATCGTCACGCTGGAGGACATCATCGAGGAGATCGTCGGCGAGATCGAGGACGAGTACGACCAGCCAACGGTGCTGCTCCAGCGGATCTCCGGCGACGAGGCACTCGTTCCCGGCGACACTGCGGTCCACGATCTAAACCGCGCGATGGAAATCGAACTCCCCGAAGACGAAGGCGTCACGGTCAACGGCCTCATCCAGCACCGGCTCGGGACGATGGCCAAGCCGGGCGACGAGGTCGAGGTCGGCCCGATCACGCTGCTCGTCGAACGGGCGACCGACCGTGAGATCATCTCGGCCCGCGTGCGTGTCGACCGCTCGGCGGAAGCCGACCTCGCGGAGAGCTGAGCGAGATCGATTCACGGGAGGTCCCATGAGGCGGTTCCTCGTCATCCTGTTCGTGGTCCTCGCCTCGGCGAGCGCCGCGCTGTCGGCCGATCCGCAGACCGAGCCGAGCATGGCGCTCGACGTTCGCTACGACGCCGAGCAGCGGCGGCTCGAGGGAAGCGTCGAATTCGCCCTCGTGCCGACCGGCCCGACCGTGTACCTGTCGCTGCTCGCCAACCTCGATCGGACGCCGAACCCGTACCTCTCGCCGCGATCGATCGACCGTCGCTTCCCGTTCGGCTTCGAGGAATCCGAACTCCTGATCATCGGCGCTGAACTCGTCGAGGCAGACGAGCTGTCGAGCCTTCCGATCCGGACCCTCGCCCTGCCGCCCGCGTGGCAGACCTACTCGCTCGATGACACCGTTCTTGCGATCGATCTGCCTGCATTCGACTCCGACGCGGCGGGCCCCGTGACCCTCCGGATCGCGTTCACGACGCAGGCTCCACGCCAGACGCTCGGCGATGGAGGGATCACCGACGGGATCCTGACGTGGCGCTTCGGCTGGTTCCCGACGCTCTTCCCGGCGCAAGAGCAGATCGTCGAGGCGGACGGCCGGATCGGCTACGCAGGGCGCGATGCGTTTCCACTCACGTTCCCGTGGATCCGCGTCGACGCGACCGTCACCGTCCCGGCCGGCTATGCGCTGGTCGTCGGAGCCGACATCGTCGAGCCTCTGAACGGTCCCGACGTCGACTCCGAAGCCGAGCAGTCGCAATACCGGATCTCGTACGACACGCCGGCCCGCTCGCTCGGGCTGACGATCGGCCCCGACTACCGCCGCTACACGCTCGCTGGGCCGGTCCCGATCGAGGTCGCAACCCTCCCCGGACACGACGAGGAAGCTCGGTTCCTCGCCACACTCGCCCGAGACATCCTCGACGAATACGAGGTACGCTACGGGCCGTACCCCCGCACAAAGCTGACAATCGTGGAGAACCCGAACCTTGACGGCCTCTCGTTCGCGGCCGACGGGATCGTCTGGCTGTCGCGCCGGTTCTTCACGCATCGGAACATCCTGTTCTTCGGAGCGCTCAACCGGGTCGCGGAGTACGTCCTGGCGCACGAGATCGCTCATCAATGGGTCGGCCTCGGAACCGGAATCGACCTCAATGCCGAGGCGTGGCTGTCGGAGGGACTCGCTCAGTACCTCGCCGTCCGCTACTTCGAGGGCCGGTACGGCGCGTTCGAGCCGAACCTGTTCGAGTTCGGGTCTCCCGGGGTAATCGAGGAGATCGTGGCGCGGCAGTTCGGATACTTCAATCTCCGCGAGCACTTCATCGAACTGCCGTACCTGATGACGCAGTACGTCGGCTTCGACGAGGCGCTGGTCAAACCGACCGAACACGTGCGGTTCAGCAACGTGTCCGACGTTCGTCTGTATGACAAGGGGTACCTCGTTGCGCGTGCGATCGCGTCAGCGATCGGAGAGGACGCCTTCGAGCGCGGGATCGCACGAGCGATTGACGAGCGACGAGCTGACCTGCTCGATGTCCGAACGTTCCAGACCGTGCTCGAGCAGGAGTCCGCACGGTCGCTCGATACGATCTTCGACACCTGGGTATTCGGCGCCGGCACGGTCGACTACGCGATCCGCATCGCCTCGCGCGAGCGGATGGACGCCGAGCACGTGACGACCATCGTTGCGACCCGCTCCGGCGGCACGCCTCAGCCGGTCGCGGTCGAGGCGGTGCTGCAGTCCGGAGCGACCACCCGACAGGAGTGGGCTGGCGAGGCGAACGCCGCGGAACTGGTCTTCCGCACTCCATCGCCGGTCCTTCGCGTGACGATCGATCCGGATCATCGGCTCCCCGATCTCGACCGCTTGAACAACAACGATCCGGTGAAGGTCGTCGGAGGGGCGAGCGAGGCGGCGTACCCGCTCGATGCCTACGTCCTGACCGCCGACTCCGAGACCGGCGGGCTGACGTTCGCGTACCTCGATCGGCTGCGCGTCTCGGTCGCGCAGGGAGCCGCCTCCGCGGACGTCAAGCTGGGGCGGAATCACCGGCTGTCGGCCGTCGCGTCCACCGCGAGGGATCGGTTCGTCTGCGGCATCGCACTCACGACCACCGAGTACGCTCAACCCGAGACCGGATCGCCGGCGACCTACTGGGAGCCCGACGTCTCCTGGACCGTCGGCATCGAGCGCCTGTTCGATGGGGACACTCCGCGGGTCGCGGTCTCGCTCGACGTGGTCGATCACCGGTCCGTGGGCTCGTCGCACACACACGCCCTGTCGATCGACACGACCGCAGACGGCTCGGGCAGGCTGTCGATCAGCGCGGCCGACGAACTCAGGATCTTCCCGGGCGCGTACGTGCAGGGGGCCGCCAGGGCGGGCCTTGGTTTCGCCAATCCACCGGACCCGCTCCGCTTCCGCCTCGCCGGACTCCGCTCGTTCTCCCCACCGCCGACCGACCACGAGGTCGTCGGGGAGCTCGGTCTGGAGGTTCCGATCGCCACCGACATGCCGTACAACCTCCTGAACGTGGCGATGGTCGATCGGATGAGCACGCGGCTGTTCCTCGCCGGGGGAACCGGTTGGACAAGCCTCGATGAATTCGGTACAACGACCCCCTATATCGAAGCGGGAGTCGAGCAGATCGTCGATCTCTCGACGCTGGGCGGGTTGTTGTCGCTGCGTTTGCGCGTCGGTGTGGCGACCCCGGTTGTAGGAAAGGGGGCCCCCGCCTTCTACGCCCGGCTTTCCCTGTAGCGGGAGTGTGGTTCGATGAAGGTCCCATGCCGGTGGCTCGCGGACTACGTTGAGATCGATGTCTCGGACGAGGCGATCGCGCGCCTCGCGGAGCGTCTGACCCTTGCCGGACTCGAGGTCGAAGGGATCGAGAAGACAGGCCCTCTGCACAACGCGGTCGTCGGCCGGGTCGTCTCGAGAAACCCGCTGCCGAACTCGGATCATCTCACATTCTGCGTCGTCGACATCGGCGGGGAGTCGGTCGAGATCGTCTGTGGCGCGTCGAACGTCGTTGAGGGCGCTCTCGTTCCGGTCGTTCTGCCGGACGGGGAACTCCCGGGCGGTCTGAAGATCGAGCGACGGAAGATCCGCGGGACGGTCTCCAACGGGATGATCTGTTCGAAAGAGGAGCTGCAGCTCGAGGATCGCTCCGAGGGGATCTGGAACTTCGAGGCGGGGCTCGACCTCGAAGTCGGGGCCGACCTGACGACGCTCATGGAGTACGACGACACGATCTTCGACATCAAGGTCCCATCGAACCGCCCGGACTGCGCCAGCGTGTACGGAATCGCCCGCGAGGTCGCGGCCCTCCTCGACCGCCCGCTCGCCGCGCTGACGACCGACATCGACGAGACAACAACGGCGGCCGCCGAGCGAATCGGGATCGAGATCGCCGACGCGGCCGACACGCCGCGCTATGCGGCCCGCCTGATGGAGGATCTCTGCATTGCTCCGGCGCCGCTTCGGATACAGCATCGCCTGATCAAGGCCGGGATGCGGCCGCTCTCCAATGTCGTCGACGCGACGAACTACGTGATGCTCGAACTCGGACATCCGCTCCACCCGTTCGACGCCGATCTGATCGAAGGGCCGATCGTCATTCGACGCGCCGAGCCGGGAGAGACCTTCCGGACGCTCGACGGGATCGATCGCCGCCTGACCGAGGACGTCCTGATGATCGCCGACGACCGCGGTGGCCTGGCGCTCGCCGGGGTGATGGGCGGAGAGCGAAGCGAGATCCGCGACGAGACGTCCCGTCTCCTGCTCGAGATCGCGTCGTTCACGGGGTACACCATCCGGAAGTCGTCTCGCGCCGTCGGACTGCGCAGCGAGGCGTCACACCGGTTCGAGCGACGGATCGATCCGGAGAGCGTGGCGCTCGCCGCCGATCGTGCCGCCCATCTGATCCAGCAACTGACCGGATGCACCGTCCATCGCGGACTCGCCGACGCCTACCCGGCGCCTTCCGAGCGCCGGACGCTGCGACTTCGACCGGGACGGGCGGCGCTCGTCCTCGGACTCGACCTCGATCCGGCGACCTGCCACGACATCCTGAAGCGCCTCCAGATCGACGCCGAGCTGGATGGCTCGGAGATCGTCGCGCAGATCCCGTACTTCCGCCCCGATCTCGAACGCGAAGCCGACCTGATCGAAGACGTTGGGCGGATCTACGGCTACGACCGCCTCGGCGCCGCCCCGCCCCGACCGACCCTCCTCGTCGGTCGGAAGGATCCCGTCGAACGCTCGAAGGACCGAATCCGCGAGATCCTGACGGGTTTCGGGATGATCGAGGTCGTCAGCGACGGATTCGACAGGAGCGACTGGCGCGAGGCGCTCGGCGTTTCCGACGACGATCTCGTCCGGCTCGTCAACCCGATGACCGTCGCACAATCGATGCTCCGATCGTCGCTTCTTCCAGGCGTCCTCTCGATCGTCGAAACGAACCTAAGCCGGGGCGTCGACGGCGGGATGATCTACGAGGTCGGGCGCAGGTTCTCCGTCTCGGGCGGCGAGCGAGAGACGCTCGGCGGTGCCCTGTTCGGCCGGACCGGCGTGCCACTGCATGGGAAGGAACGGGTCTCGCTTCCGGTCGCCCGGGGGATCCTCGACGGCCTTCTCGAACGACTCCATCTCGACGGGGTGTCGGTCGCGACAGAGGAGCTCCCGCCGTACCTCCATCCGGGGCGGTCCGCACAGTTCGTTCGCGATGGAGAGCCGCTCGGATTCCTCGGCGAGTTGGCTCCGGAACTGGTGAAGCGGTTCGCGGTGCCGACGACGGTCCTCGTCTTCGAGTTCGACGCCGCCGGGTTGACGGCCCACGCGGACGCTCCGATCACGTACGCCGCGCTGCCGCAGTTTCCGGCGTCGAAGCGGGACCTGTCCGTCGCCGCACCGGCCGGGCTGCCGGAGGCCACGATTCGCGAAGCGATCCTCGCCGAGATCGAGGTCGAGTCGGTGCTCCTGTACGACCTCTACGAGGGCGAGCAGATCGACGCAGGGCGGAAGAGCCTGACGTACGAGCTCGCATTCCGAGCCGTCGACCGCACGTTGACCGATCCGGAGGTCGACGAGATCGTCGCGCGGATCGAGTCGAGGTTCGGCACGCTCGACGTCCGCCTCCGCACGTAGATGGACAAGACGATCATCGCCCGCGACCCGATCGAGATGGAGGAGATCGGGATCGGAATCGCCGAAGATCTCTCCGACGGCAACCTCGTCTCGCTCGTCGGCCCACTCGGCGCAGGCAAGACGACGCTGACCAAAGGGATCGCCAAAGGCCTCCTGATCACCGACCTCGTCGCGTCGCCGAGCTACCTGCTCGCCCGGACGTACGTCGGCCGGCTGACGCTTCATCACATCGACGCCTATAGGATCTCGACTCTCGATGAGTTCGCCGAGGTCGGCCTCGATGCGTACCTGCCGCCGGAAGAGGGCGTCAGCGTGGTCGAATGGCCGGAACGGATCGACGGGCTCGTCGAGCGAAGCGACGTCTACGTGCGGATCGAGCTTCTCGAGGAGGACGCGCGCCGGGTCCACGTCAGCCGGCGGTAGGCTTCGCCCGCTAACACGGCCGCGGCGCGAACCAGACGCCGGCAACCGGCTTTCCACAGGCCGGACACGTCCCTTCGTTCATTCGGTTCTCGCGGATCCGATATCCGCTGCGCTCGATCAGCCGCTCTCCGCATGCCGCGCACCGCGTCTCCTCGCCTTCTCCGGGGACGTTCCCGAGGTAGACGTGCTGCAACCCGGCTTCGCGGCCGATCCGCACTGCCTGTTCGAGCGTCTCGACCGGTGTCGCCGGTCGATCAACCAGCCGAAACGCGGGGAAGAACCGGCTGACGTGCCACGGAATCCGAGGCGAGATGCCGACGATCGCCTCGGCGATCCATCGGAGTTCCTCTGGCGTGTCGTTCACGCCAGGGATCACGAGGGTCGTCACCTCTAGCCAGATCCCCGCCTCGCTCACCCGCTCGATCGTGTCGAGCACGGGGCGGACGTTCGCTCCGACGACCTCGTGATACACACGGTCCGAGATCCCCTTGAGGTCGACGTTGATCGCGTCGAGATACGGGGCGATCTCCGAGAATGTCTCCTCGGTGAAGTAGCCGTTGGAGACCCACGCGTTGCTCAGCCGCTCGGTCCTGGCGAGACGCATCACCTCAAGCGCGTACTCGATCGAGATCGTCGGCTCGGTGTAGGTGTAGGCGATCGAGTGGCAGCCATTCGTGACTGCGTCGGCGACGACCTCCTCGGCCGGGATCCGGTCGCCGACAACCCGTCCGGCATGCACGCGCGGGTACTGCGAGATGTAGTGGTTCTGACAATTCAAGCACGTGAAGTTGCAGCCGACCGAGGCGATCGAGTACGCCCGCGTCCCGGGATAGAAGTGATACAAGGGCTTCTTCTCGATCGGATCGATGTCGCGAGCGATCAGCCGTCCGGCGACGAGACTGACGAGTGTCCCGTCGACGTTCTCTCGAACCGCGCAGATCCCTCGCAGCCCCGGCTCGATCGTGCAGCAGTGCGAGCAAACGCGGCAGCGGACGCGGCCGCCTCCAAGCTTGTCGTACAGCATCGCCTCACGCATCCGGCTCACCGGACGCATTCTAGCACACCGGCCGTGAAGAGGGAAGCGGATCTCGCCCGGCCATCGAGCTTCCCGTACCATCGGGCTCATGTCGCTGATGCAGATCGATCGCCTGAGCAAGTCGTTCGGGACGCACGTCGTGTTCGAGCCGTTCTCCGCGCAGGTTTCCCGCGGGGACAGGATCGCGCTGATCGGCGACAACGGCGCAGGGAAGTCCACCCTCCTCCGTACGATCGTCGGCCTCGACGAGCCAACCGAAGGAGGGTGCGTGTCGATCGGCGAGGTCCGGATCGGCCATCTTCCGCAGTCGGCCCGCCTCGAGGGGGGCGACACCGTCTGGGACGCCGCCGAGCGGGCGTTCGCGGAAGATCGCGCCGTCGAGCGGGAACTCCGCGAGCTCGAGACGGCGATCGCGAACGGCGCCGACGATGCACAGATCCATCGGTACGACGAACTGCTGCATCGGTTCGCCGACGCGGGCGGATACGAGATCGAGGCGAAGGTCCGCGCCGCCCTCGTCGGTGTCGGCTTCGGAGAGGCCGAGTACGACAAGCCGGTCGACCTCCTCTCCGGCGGCGAGGAGGCCCGCGCCGCGCTGGCACGCGTCCTCCTCGAGCGGCCCGACGTCCTCCTCCTCGACGAGCCAACGAACCACCTCGACTTCGCTGCGCTCGACTGGATCGAGGAGCAACTCCTTCGCTTCGCTGGCGCGATCGTCCTCGTATCGCACGATCGGCACCTCCTGGAGCGCGTCTCGAACCGAACGTGGGAGATCGCGTTCGGCCGCATCACGACGTACCGCGTCGGCTACGGGGCCTCCCGCACTCTTCGAAACGCCGAGCGAGAGAGACAGCTGGAGCGGTTCGAGAAGCAGGAGGAGACAATCGAGCGGTACAAGGATTTCGTCCGTCGCCACAAGGCCGGGCAGAAGGTCCGGCAAGCGAAGGACCGCGAGAAGAAGCTCGAGCGGATCGAGAAGGATCGGATCGAGGAGCCGAGGGAAGCGAAGCGGATCTCCCTGCACATCGCGGTCGGGCAGGCGAGCGGGAAGCGGGTTCTCTCGCTCCACAACGTACAGGCCGGATTCGATCGTCCGCTGTTCGCCTGCCCCGACCTCGAGCTGTGGCGAGGAGAGAAGGTCGCGATCATCGGGCCGAACGGCTGCGGCAAGACGACCCTACTGCGGACGATCACCGGAGAGCAGCCGCTGCTCGGCGGCGAGATCGAACTCGGCCACAACGTGCATCCTGCCACGTACAGCCAGACGCAGCAGGGACTCCATGGCCCGAACACCGCGCTCGATGCGATCCTCGCGCGGGCGTCGCTGACGATCGGCGAAGCGCGCGGGCTGCTCGGCCGCTTCCTCTTCTCCGGCGACGACGTGCTGAAGAAGACCCAGGCGCTCTCCGGCGGGGAGCGCAGCAGAGTCGCCCTCGCGCTCCTCGCGCTGATTGAGGGGAACCTCCTGCTGCTCGACGAGCCGACGAACCACCTCGACCTCGCCAGTCAGGAGATCCTCGAGCGCGCCGTCCAGGACTACGAGGGAAGCGTGTTGCTCGTCTCTCACGATCGCGCCCTCCTCGAGGCGGTCACGACCCAGGTCTGGCTGATCGAGAACGGCCGGATGACCGTGCACGGCCACGGCTACGCGGAGTATCGCAGGCGTCTGATCGAGGTGCAGGCGAGCGAGGGTCGAGCACCCCGGCCGTCGAAGTCCCCGACCGCGCGGCGGAAACAAGTGCCGGTCGCGAATGCCGGCCCTCCACCGGACGCCCGACGCAACGCGGAGACGCTTCGCGGACTCGAAGAAGAGATCGAGGCTCTGGAGGATCGGATCGCTCGGATCGAGGGAGATCTCGTCGATGCGAGCGCCGACGGCGACGGCGATCGGATCGCCGCGCTCGGCGCCGATCACACACAGCTCCGGCGGGAGCTGGCGAACACGTACGATGCATGGCACGCAGCCATCGCGAGCACGGAGGGGGCCGGCGCATGACCGATCGACCGCAGCTCGCCGAGCGAGTACGGACTGTCCTCGCGGGGATTCCGCCGCACGTCTCCGTCATCGTCGCCGCCAAGACCCGCACTCCGGACGAGGTGCGTGCAGCGGTCGAGGGCGGAGCTCGCCTCGTCGGGCAGAACTATGTTCAGGAGGCACAGCGCACGATCGAGGCCCTCGGCCGCGATGCGGCGCACTGGCACATGATCGGCCACCTGCAGCGGAACAAGGCGAAGACCGCCGTCCGCCTGTTCGACGTAATCGAGACAGTTGATTCGATCCGTCTTGCCGAGACGATCGACCGCGAAGCGGTGAAGCTGGATCGGGTGATGCCGATCCTGATCGAGATCAACTCCGCCCGCGAGTCGCAGAAGACCGGCGTCCTCCCAGAGGACGCCGAGGAGCTGATCCGCGAAATCGCCGGCTTGCAGTCGGTTCGGATCGACGGACTGATGACAATGGGACCGCTCGCAGCCGATCCCGAAGAGATCCGCCCGCACTTCGCCGAGACGAAACGCCTGTTCGACCGGATCGCCGAACGCCGGATCGCGAACGTCGAGATGCGAACCCTCTCGATGGGGATGAGCGACTCGTACCCCGTCGCGATCGAAGAGGGTGCAACGAGAGTCCGTCTCGGCACCATCCTGTTCGGTCCACGCGGATCGTAGCCGGGAACCGCATCAGCGGTTGTCCGCCGCTTCGCCAACCGCTATGGTGAAACACCTCTCCAGCAAAGGAGGTGAATCGCATGCCAACGTACATCCTCCTCAGCCGGCTGACCGACAGCGGTGCGTCGACCATCAAGCAGCACCCGGACCGAATCAAGGAGGTCAACCAGGAGATCGAGGAGTTCGGCGCGCACGTCGTTCATCAATACGCGACCTTGGGCGCGTACGACTTCGTCTCCGTCGTCGAGGCACCCGACCTACAGGCGATCACGCGCGTCTCGGTCGAACTCGGCTCGCGCGGCAGCGTGAGAATCCAAACCCTCTCTGCCTTCCCCATCGACGAATTCATCGCCAACCTCAAGTAGCCGCCTTGCCGACCGTTGCGATGCAGCCTACGCTCCGCCTATGTCCGCCATGGAGCCCGGTGCGCATGAAGACGTCGCTCGCGTCGTTCTCGACACGAACGTCTTCGTCGCCGCCGCGTTCAATCCTCGGTCCCACGCGGGACGGATCGTCGATGCCGTGCGAGCGGGGCGGCTGAGGCTGATCTGGGACGAGCCAACCCGTCGAGAGACGCGGCGCCTCCTCGAGCGGATTCCGCCGATCTCGTGGGCGCCATTCTCGGCCCTCTTCCGCGCGGAGAACCGGCACGCCGCCGCGGTGAACCCCGCCTGGTTCGGACAGGTTCGAGACCCGGCCGATCGGAAGTTCGGCGCACTCGCCTACGCCGCCGGCGCGACACTGATCACGCAGGATGACGACCTGCTGTCGGTCCGATCGAACGTCGCAGTTCCGATCGCTACCCCTGCGGAGTTCTTGGGCGGCACGGGACTCGGGGCGCAGATCCGCCTCGCCTCCGGCCCGAGGCTCGACTGATCACTCGCACGTGACGCGATCGCGGCCCGCCGCCTTGCTGCGGTACAGGAGTTCGTCCGCCCGCTTGAGGGTCTCGCTTGGCTCCTCGCCCGCCCCCGCGATCGCCCCGCCGATCGAGATCGTCACGGCGAGTTGCTCATCTCCGGTCGAGAGGCTCGACGCCCCGACCAGTCGCCGAAGCATGTCCGCGCGGCGAGCAAGATCTTCCGGCGCAACCTTCTCGAGGATCGCGACGAACTCCTCGCCGCCCCAACGTGCAACAACGTCGAACGAACGGACGTTGGACGCCAGCGTCTGCGCGACCATCCTCAGGACGCGATCGCCCGTGTCGTGACCGAACCGGTCGTTGAACGACTTGAAGTGATCGATGTCGATCATCAGTACCCCGTACGGCCACCCATATCGCGCCTGCTCGTCTCGGCGCGCAACCAGTGTCATCTCCGCGAAGCGACGATTGCCGATGTCCGTCAGCGGATCGAACAGCGTCAGCTGTTTGAGTTGCTCCAACTCCTCACGCATGGCCGATCGCGCCGAGTTGTCGGAGAAGGCCTCGATCGCGCCGATGATTCTCCCTTCCGCGTCTCGCAGCGGCGCGGCGCGAACGTGGACCGGAACGCGGTGACCGGCCTTGTGATGAAGGTAGACTTCGGCCTCCCGAAGGTCGCCGTCCGCCATCGTCGCCTGCAGCGGACACCCGGAGCCGCACAGCTGATCGCCCCTGTCGTTGACGTGCATCAGGAGGTTGTCGGAACATCGATTTCCGATGACCTCCTCGGCCCGATACCCCGAGATGCGCTCCGCCCCTCGATTCCAGTAGCGGACCGCCCGCTCGGTATCGACAATGTAGACGCCATCGTAGAGCTGATCGAGAACGTCGGTGTGCGAGAACCCATCCATTGCGCTTGACTGATCCATGTCGTTCCCTCACCCGCGAGTATGCCTTGTCCGCACCCATGTGAGAAGCCCGCCCGTTGCGGCATGCTACCGCCGCCGCGTACCCTCCCGAGAAGGAGGCCCGATGCCTATCTCGAAGAAACATCAGAAGGCGCTCGCGAACTGGTTGCGAGAGCGCAACGTTCGATCGACGTGCCCGATTTGCGGATCCGAAACGGGCTGGAACATCCACGACTCCATCCTCGGCGGACTCGATCTCGACCTGAAGAGCAAACAAGCGAAGCCGTCGTCGTTCGGCTGCTTCGCGCTGGTGTGCAAGAGCTGTCAGTACACGATGCTCTTCGCTGCAGCGTCGATCCTCGGAAGGTAGGCTCCTGGGTGGCTCTCAGTCGGGAGAGCCAGCAGACACAAGGTCGTGGATCCGAAGCGGCTCGCCCTTTGCGAGATCCCGCTCCAACGACAGCGCCCCCCTCGGACAGGCAGCGACGCAGACGCCGCAGCCCATGCAGGCGTTTCGATCGATCGTGAGAGCCTCGTGCTCGACCGCCAGCGCATCGAACGGACACGCCTCGGCGCAGGCGCCGCACGCGACACATTCCGAGCGATCCACGGAACAAACGTATCCCGATGACGCGAGCATCGGGGTCCCGTTCTGCCACGCCTGCATTGCGCCGCAGCAGCACGAGCAGCAGTTGCAGATCGCGTAGAACCGCTGCAGCATCGCGTCCTTGAAGAACGCGTGGTGCACGTGCCCCCGGTCCCTCTCGGCGCGAAGGATCTCCACCGCCTCCGCCTGCGCGATCCACCGAGCCTTCTCCGGATGATGCTCGGCGACGAACGTGGCGAACGGCTCGCCGACGATCAGGCAGACGTCGAGAGGAAGACACGGGTTCTCGCGGACCGATCGGCACGGACACTCGAGCGCAACGATGTGGTCCGGCTCACTCATCACGATGTCCCGTGCCGTCGCGTACGGAACGATCTGCTCGAGATCGCGCAGAACGATCGGAACGTCGAGCGTCACCAGCTGCTCCGCGGCTTCGGTCGGTACGACCTTCCCATGGTATCGGTCGGCAAGGTGTTGCCGCGCGGCTTCGGGGTCGCCGGCTCCGTTGCGAAGGAAGAGGCGCCCGGCCAACCGAACCAGCGGATCGAGAATCCGCGGCAATCGCCGCTCACCGGTCGCGAGACCGATGTACAGATACGGCCACCGGACGTAGACGTAGCCGTGAAGGAAATCAAGGATCGAGTAGCCTCGAACGGCTCGCCCAGCCTTCCACAGCGCTCGGGAACCTCGTCGGGACACGTCGATCGCCTCCTCCGGCCGCCATAAACAGGATACCCGTTTCCCCGCGTCCCGGAGAACGCGGCGGAGCATCGGCTCGACGCGTCGGCTCCGTCGGATAGGATGAGAGGCGCTTGGTCGAACAGGCCGGCCTCACCACCCACAGCGAACAAGGGAGCGGCAAGACGATGGACATCGTGGCACTGCTCGACGAGATCCAAACGATCGCTCGCAACGGACTCCACTACGCACGCGATCCGTTCGACCGCGAACGGTACGAGCGCCTGATGCAACTGGCGACCGAATCGTACGGCGAGATGACAGGTGCGCCGGCCGAGAGCTTCAGCCGACGCTTCATGAGCGAAATCGGCTACATCACGCCAAAGGTCGGGGCCGACGCGGCAATCTTCAACGATCAGGGCGAGATCCTGCTGATGGACCGAGCTGACGGGACCGGTTGGTGCCTCCCTTGCGGCTGGGTCGAGCCAAACGAGAAGCCGGCCGAGACGGTGGTGCGCGAGGTCCGAGAGGAGACGGGACTCGACGTCGAGATATCGCGGTTGGTCGGCGTGTTCACACGCATGCCCAGTTCGGCGCTCGGACCTCACACATTGATCGCCGTCGTCCATCTGTGCGAGGTCGTCGGAGGGAACCTGACACTTTCCCACGAAGGCCGTGCGCTTCAGTACTGGCCGATCGATGAGGTCCGAGATTGGTTCGCCACGCACGAGCGCTGTGCCCGCGCCGCCCACGGGATGAGAATGTGCGACCGGCCGCTGCCAGCAGTATCCGACTGAACCCGCCTGGGTCACACACACCGCCGGCGCGGATCGTACCGAGTGGTTCGGTTGGCCGCTACATCGACTAGAACGTGTACTTCGTCCCGACCGTCCCGAGGCCGAACGCGTCGGGCATTCGATCCGCAAACCGCCGCATCGCATCGAAGCCGGTGCAGTGAGTCGGCACGATCATCGCCGGCGCCAGTTCCGAGATGGCGTCGACGGTCCGCGCGACTTCCGCTTCCGACGAGCGCCCGAGGTGGAAGCCGCCAAGGATCGCATGAACCGTGTCGACGCCCGCCATTTTCTGGGCGTACATCGCGGTGTTGACGATCCCCGCGTGGGCACATCCCGAGACGACGATGAGCCCCTTCCCCTCGACGTGGAGAACGATCGACTGATCCTCGTCGGTGTCGTCGGGGAGGAAGGAGTCCCCGTCGCGGAATCGCATCTGCTTCGACCGTCCTTCCGTTTCGAACGACACGCGCGGAACGTGTCCGGTCGTCCAGCAACCTTCCGCAATCCGATACGGTTCCGCCGACTCGACGACGCGGGCACCGAGCGCCTCCCACTCGGCGGGGTTCGTCGGTTTCATCGGCCCGCGGCGACGTCCGTCAGGCAGGAAGTTCCATCGTTCGCGGAACGCGGCCGGGTGCACGATCAGGGGGATGGCCTTCGTCCCGGCGTACGCCGCAAGATCCTCGTCGGTCGTCCCGGCCGGGAACATCTGCAGCGGCGGGGGCTGGCGTACGGCAGTCATGATCTCGGACAGCCCGCCGACATGATCCCAGTGTCCGTGGCTGAGCGCGATCGCATCGATCGACGCCGGATCGATCTCCATCCGGCGGAGGTTCTCCAACACGGCGGACGCACTGGCCCCGGCGTCCCACAGGATCCGCACGTTCGCGGCGGGCAGATCGACCAGCGCTGCGAAGCCCGGCTCGGCGATCAGCGGCGCCCTATTGAAGCGCTTCACACCGTCCGACGATCGAGCCAGCATCCCGGCGATGGAATCGACCAGGAGCGTGATCTCCACGCTGGGAACGGCGCCGAACTCCTTCAGTGGGGACATCGGATCACCTCGGACCGCCATTCTATCGGGGCCCGGAGGTGCCAGCCACTTGACGGGTCTGTCGACCGCTTGGCGGACGTGTCGCGGCGCGCCCGAGACCCGACGATGAGCCGCGGAGGGGGCCAGGTCGCCGGGTATCTCGACAGGACGATGGTGTCGGGGAACATCTACGAGGAGTTCCAGGCCGTCCGCGCGCTGAGTTGCGAGTCGGAGCCGACGGCGAAACCATCGTTCCCGCGGGAGGCGTCTCGAGAAACGTCGAGCTGCCTCCCGCTTCTCGTTGCCGGATTGCACCGCCCCATCGGCCGAGGTAGAGTGATCCGAGGCCGCAGGAGGAGGTTCGCCGATGCCGCTGAACGAGCACGAAACCGACAGATTGAAGACTTCGGACGGAGACCTCGAGATCACGTTCCTCGGGCACGGATCGCTGTTGTTCACCCACGCCGGGCAGCAGATCTACGTCGATCCGTTCAGCCAAGTCGCCGACTACGCGACGCTGCCGAAGGCGGACGTCGTGCTGATCACCCACGAGCACCGCGACCATCTCGATCCCGAGGCACTTGCGCACGTCCGGACCGACGCGACCGACGTGATCTGCACCGAGCAGTGCGCCGAGCGGATCGAGGGAGGAACGCCGATGCGGAACGGGGACGTGGCCGTCGTCCGCGGCCTGCGGGTCGAAGCGATCCCCGCCTACAACGTGCTTCACAAGCGTGAGCGCGGCGATCCATTCCACCCGTGCGGCGACGGGAACGGCTACGTCGTCACGTTCGGCGACGTTCGCGCCCTCATTGCGGGCGACACGGAGAACACGCCGGAGCTGAAGGCACAGGCCGACATCGATGTTGCCTTCCTCCCGATGAACCTCCCGTACACGATGACCCCGGAGATGGTCGCCGACGTGGCGATTGCGATGCACCCGAGGATTCTTTACCCGTACCACTTCGGGAGCACGGACACGTCGCAACTCGTCGATCTACTGAAGGATCAGTCGGAGATCGACGTACGGATTAGGAGCCTGGCCTGAACTCGGGGCTCAAATGGGACGCGCCGGCCTCGTACGCATCGGTCGTGCGAGCCGCCAATCGCTATTCTGAGACGAATCCCTCCGGCAGCACCAAGCCGCCCGGGCAGACGGGGCCACGCCCGTTCCCTGAGAAGGTATTGTCGATCCCAACGAGGCGGCCAAAGGCCGCGTCGACCTCGGTTCCGTCGAAGCCGCAGAGCGTGAGTCCCCATCTCGCGTTGTCCTCGATCGCGTTGCCAATCAGGCAGAGCGTCCCCTCGTCCGCTGTAAACGGGACCGGGTCAAGCCGGATTCCATTCGCGTAGTTGCCCCGGAGGGTACTCCCAATGAGAACGGTATGCGTCGTGTTCGAGGCCACGACCGCCTCGTAGCAGTCCTGCAGGGTACACTGTTGCACCACTGTGGTCCCCAATCCACCGACGACAATCGCTGTGCCAAGCCGGCTGAATTCACACTGCACGAACATCGTGGTCCCTGACCCGGCGACCAGCACTCCGACCCCCTGGTTGCCGCTCCGGAAGATTGTGCTGAGAATGGACACCGAATCGGTGTCAAACGCCACGACGTGGATTCCGGTCTCGGATGCGCTGATCGAGCAGTCCGAGATCGTGCAAGAGCTGCGCGAGATGTCCATCGCCACGGTCGCCATCCGGATCCTCAGACCTTGGATCGTAACGGTCTCCGTCCGGTCGACGGCAATAACCGGTCGGTCGGCGTCCGCCGGCTCGAGGAAGACGCCCTCTCGGCCCAAGAGCGTGAGCGGCCGATCAATCGTCAGATTCTCGCGGTACGTTCCCGGCCGGATGACGATGACACCGCCGTCCTCTGCGGCGTCGATCGCGTCCTGAATCCGCTGGAAATCGCCGTCCACCGGCGATACGATCAAGAGCGAAGGTGCTGCTCCGAGAGCGATCGGACAGACGATCAGGAGGGCGAACAGGGCCACGAGTACACCATGTCTCATCATTGATTCACCTCGTGTGGAGTATAGGTCACCTGTCCGTTCAGGCCAACATCGCCCCATCGGACATGCCTAACCCGTGCTCGCTGTCCTGTTGGGGGGATTGCGCCGTGGCGCTAGACTGCAGGCGAAGGAGGTCGAACATGGACCGGTCGGCACGGGCAGCCCGACTCACGAGGCGAACGGCGATCTTCCTCCTCATTGCGCTCCCGGCGATCTCGTTCTCCCTCGTGGCGACCGCGGCGGACGGGGACGATCTCCCCCCGCTGTATCTCACCATCGTGATCCACAACGAAGAAGACATGAGTCGCGGCGTCGTTCCGAAGGCGAATATCCCCGACTACGACGGCGACGAAGCTTTGATGCATCACTTCGCCGCGGCAATGCGGGCGTTCGCGCGAATGGCGACCGGGCACGGTGCCCGGATCAACTTCGGATCGGACTGGACCTTCTCGCGTGGCGCCGCGCTGTATGATCCGACGTTCTACGCCGATCTCGAGGCGCTGGGACACGAGGTCGACGCCCACGCCCACCAGTCGTTTCTGCCTTATCACGAGGTCCGCGAGGAGATCGTCCTCGCCGGCGGTCACGCGACGCACGTCGCGTCCGGGCTGAACGAGGAGGAGATCCAGCAGCAGCTCGACTACCTCGATACCCGCCACCCGGAATTCCAGATCCTGTGGGGTGTCTCGCTGCCCGGGCACGGCGCCGGGGAATGCGTCGCGCCGTGGGCGTGGAGGCCCTCGCGTACCGATTGGACACAGCACGATCCCGACGGTCGCTACCTCTACATCGGACACGGCGAGCTGGTCAACAGCATTGTCGCGATCCGGCAGGCGGTCGACGGCAGGCGGCCGGACCGGATCAACACGATCGCCGTCTTCGTCAGTCCGCGCGAGTTCCTGGCGGCGGAGGGGCGGACGGGCATCGCCACGCAGTGGACCGCACCGACCGATTCGATCCACTACTGGGAGAACCGGCTCGAGTGGTGGAACGGGTTCCTCGATCGGATCGACGTCCTCGTCGAGGCGGGCGTCGTCCGATATGCGTCGCTGACCGAGATCGCCGAGGTCTTCACTGAGGAGGAGGACCGTCTGACATTCGACTACGGCGAGATCCCCCGCTCCGATGCCTCGATGCGGACCCGCAACCTCAAGGCGGGATACCCGCTCGACTAGGTCACGCTGGGATTGCGCGGCGGCTCGGGCGATGGTTCATCCCAAGCAACTCGGAAGCCAATGTTGCGACTCGAGAACGTCGGGACGTGCCGAACAGCGAAGAATACCTGCGCCAGCTCGCGGCCGTGGTTGTACGCGCCGCCGCGGATGACCTTGTACTTCCCGCTGTCGCTCGCCGTCCACTCCTGCACATTCCCGGCCATGTCGATGCATCCGAACGGGCTGTCGCCGGCCGGCGAGAACCGGCCGGCCGGAGTCGAACAACGCGTCCGCAGACTTCGTGGGCACGCTGATGCACAAGGGCGCCGCGGGATCGTTCAAGACGTCCGACAAGGACTTCGCCGCGGGGGACGCCTGCGTTTCTTGCGGAACCTGCAGCAGGATCTGCCCCCGCGAGAACGTCCGGCTGGTCGACGGGGCTCCGACGTGGCACAACGACTGCGAACTCTGCTATGCCTGCTACTTGTGGTGCCCGCAGAAGGCGATCTCGTACCGGGGAGGCACGCCGACCGATCCGACGCACCATCCGGACGTCAGGCTCGCAGACATGCTGCTGCGCTGACCGTCTGCGCTACTTCGCGCAGCATTGGATGTTCTCGGTCAGGAGTTCCTTCACATCGCCGAGCGCATCGTGCGTCCAGCAGTCGTCGCCGGCGCTCTCGCGAATCGTCAATGCCATGATATACGCCAGTTCCTTCAGCGTCGCGCCCGCCTCCATCGCGCCCTTGAAGTGCTTCAGGAGGCACGGCCTCGATCGGCTCTTGATCGCCAGGGCAAAGCAGATGAACTGGTACGTCTTCTCGTCGATCGACCGCTTCGCGCGATAGAGCTCGTCGATCTCCTCGAGCTTCTCGGCGAACTCCGGGAACCACTCCGCCAGTAGTCTCATCTTCCCTCCTCACTACAGCACGTGGTACACGTAGATCAGGGACATGTAGATCCCGACGCCGACGAACACGACGCCGGTGATCGCGCGCATCCACCGCTCAACTTGCGTGACCCGCTCGAACAGCTTCCCCAGCCACCGGGCGCCGACCGCGAGCACCACCGCAAAGACGACCACGGGGATCGCCGTTCCGATGCCGTAGAGAAGCGGAAGGAGGATCCCCGATTCGTGCTTCACGGCAAGTGGAAGCAAGCTTCCGAAGAAGAGCGTCGCCGACACCGGGCAGAATGACAGAGCAAACAGGATCCCGAGAGCCAGAGCCCCCACGACCCCCCATCGCTCCACACGACGCTGCAGCCGTTCGCTCATTCCTCTGCCGCGGCCGCGGATCCGGATGAGCCCGAGCATCACCATCCCGACGAGAATCAGGATAGGACCGAGGAGCTTGTTCATCCACGTCTGGAGGGTCAACGAGACCGTCGGGGCCGAGAGCAGACTCGTCACCAGAAGCGTCGCGATCGCGACGTACACGAGCGCGCGCCCGACGGTGTACAGCAGCCCGGAGAGCAGGACGCCGGTCGGTGAGCCGGTTCTGCGCCCGACGAACGAGATCGCCGTGATGTTAGTGGCCAGTGGGCAGGGGCTGACCGACGTCAGGATGCCAAACCACAGGGCAGACAGTGCCGCGATCGCGAGACCGCTCATCGGCACCCTTCGAGAAACGAGCCAACCGCATCCTCGACGTACAGCGCAAATCTCGGCTCGTTGCGCACGAGCGCCCAGGTCTCATCGAGCGCCTGCCATTCTCCGGGGGCGTCGCCGTCCTGGCGGGCGAGGATCAGCGTCGGCTTGGTCAGGGCGTATCGATCGACGTACTGACGCTCCACCTCCATGTCGATCGCCGACCAACGGAGCGTTCCGTCTGCCAGCGCGTCCGCGTACTCCGTCTCGATGATCGCCTTTGCGTCCCGCTCGATCTTCTGGCAGGTCCAGCAACGGTGCGTGTTGTGGAAGTAGATGGCGTCGACCACGCACGTTGATCCGATGTCGTCCGGCGGGGCCTCGACGGGATCCGAGGCCGCGTCGCTCCGCTCCGAATCCGCTTCCGTCGCGGTGTTCTCCGCAACCGGTCTCGCCGCATCGTCCACCGGCACCGCCGACACGGCGTCGTTGGTCTCGGCGGACCCGTCGAGAGCCGCTGCATCATCGATCGGGCCTCCGGGGGAGAGAGACACTTCCTGTGCGATGAGCAACCCGACGGTCGCGCCGACGAACAGCAGCAGGGCGACCGTCGCAGAGCGTCTCAGGAGCTTCATGCGTATCCGCCTCTCACGTCTCCAGCAGAGCCTTGAGTTCTTCCGTCCCTGCGACCTTGCCGACGAGCACGATCTCGCCGGCCACCGACAACGCCGGCGTCATCATGACACCCCGGTCCGCGATCTCGACGATGTCCTTGACCTTGACGATCTCCGCCTCGATGCCGAGCTCCCGAACCGCCTCTTCGACGTTCTTCGCGAGCTGTTCGCATTTCGGGCATCCCGTGCCCAGGATCTCGATCTTCATCTTGATCTCCTCTCTCTACCCGACGATCACGCCGAAGATCTTGCCGGTCAGCGTCGCCGCCACGACGACCAGCATCACGTACGCGAGCGTCTTCTTGGTCCCGAGGATCCGGCGAATCACCAGCATATTGGGAAGCGACAGCGCGGGCCCGGCGAGCAGCAGCGCCAGCGCCGGGCCATCCCCCATTCCGGAGCCCATCAATCCCTGCAAGATCGGCAGCTCCGTGAGCGTTGCGAAGTACATCAGAGCCCCGGCAAGGCTCGCAGCGAAGTTCGATCCCCAGCTGTTGCCCCCCACGGCCTCGGCAATCCACTCCGGCGGAATCAGCGCCGTGTGCCCCGGCCGACCGAGCAGGAACCCCGCGATCAACACGCCGCCGAACAGGTACGGAAGGATCAACTTCGCGTACGTCCACGTCGATCCGCCCCACGCCTTCGCTTCGTCCCTCGAGGTCCACCGGATCGTCAGGCCGATGAGCACCAACAGGAACGCCCCCGCGATGAGGAACCGCGCCTTGTAGATCGACGCATACGGCGACGGCGCGTACCGCAGGGACCCGATCTCAGACTTCGGAACGCCGGTCAGATCCTCGGAGCCTGGCAGCTTGATCAGAACCTCGTCCGCTGTCTCACCGGCACGGATCGCGACGATCGTCTCGCCCTCCGTCGTCTCGATCGCAACGCTTCCCGGCTTGCCCCAGTTGGCGAAGACGAGGATCAGGACCATCAGGGCGATCGGGACGGCCGTCTTCCAGATCGGCTTCCCGTCCTCCGGAAGCGGTGCAGCCATCGCCGCCTGCTGCTTCTCCGCCTCTTCCTTTCGGAACAGGAACTGCATCGCCGCGCCGATGACGATCGCGAAGACGATCGCGCCGAGCGCCCTCGCCAGGCCGAATTCGATCCCGAGAATCCGCCCCGTCAGGATGATCGCGAGGATGTTGATCGCCGGCCCGGAGTAGAGAAACGCGATCGCCGGCCCGAGCCCCGCCCCTCGCTTGTAGATCCCGGCGAAAAGCGGTAGCACGGTGCAAGAGCAGACAGCAAGAATCGCCCCGGAGACCGCCCCCACGCCGTACGCGACGACCTTGTTGGCCTTGCCGCCAAGGTACTTGATGACGCTGGCCTGAGAGATGAACACCGCGATCGCACCGGCGATGAAGAACGCCGGCACCAGGCAGAGCAGCACGTGCTCGCGCGCGTACTCCTGGAGCATGAAGAACGCTTCCATGATCGCACTGCGAACCGTGGCGCTCGAGAACGGCACCAGGAATGCAAACAGGAAGACACCGGCGATGAGGACGAAGATCCGAAGCTCGCGCTTCAAGTCACGCCACCCGCTCGCGTGTCACTTCCACCAGCTCGTCGAGGAGTTCAGGCAGCGCGGGATCGACGAGCCGCCACATCACCCGGACGCCGTCTCGCCGCGACATCACCAGCCCGGCACGTTCGAGCAGAGAGAACGATCGCGAGACGACCGATGGGTCGACACCGAGCAGTGGCGCGAACTCGCAACCGCACCGCTCGCCGTCTGCCAGCGCGCGAAGCATCCGCTCGCGCAGCGGGTGGGAGAGTGCCTTGCCGATCAGCGTCAGAGGTGCCGATTCCCTCATTGCGGCACCGTTGCTTCATTGCGCATATTAGCAATATTACAGCAACTGAGTAGCGCGTCAAGCCCGTTTCGCACTCATGGGACCTTGCCGGCTTCGGCACAACGGCAGGCTCGCGGGAATCCGGCTGATTTCGCTCCGCGGAAACGCGCGCTAGGTCTTGGCCGCGTGGATCGTCCAAAGGAGCGTGCCGCCCTCCCACCAGTAGCGATGTGCCGGCGCGACGTAGATCAGCATCTTCGATGTGAAGGTCAGGAACAGAAACCCCTGCAGCTCCGATCCACCGGGCACCCGCACGCCCACGGCCTCCTCCGGCAGCTTCTTCGGATCGTCGATCATGTAGATATGCCCGTGGCACTCTCGGAACTCGTAGCTGACAAGCTTCACCGGACCGTAGAAGACGGCCCGCTCCACCTCCTCGGCCCCCATCCTCTCCGTTCCCACGTACCCTCGTTCGGTCATGATCTCCTCCATCTCCGGCAGCGATCGGGCAAAGCCGGGATCTGCATAGAAGCAATCATCGTCTCATTTCCTCTCGCAATCAAACCGTGGCGGCAAGGCGTTGCCGAGGTGCGCTGCATGCCCTATCGTCGAACCCAAGGGAGGCGACGGGATGGCACATCGAATCGACACTCTCATCACACACGGGCACGTGCTCAGCATGGAAGGGGATGGCGTCGGCGCCATCGATGACGGGGCCGTGGCGATCGACGGCAATCGCATCGTCTCGGTCGGCCCGGCCGATCGGGTCACGGCGGAGGTCGAAGCGAAGGAGACGATCGACGCCTCCGGGTTCGCCATCCTTCCCGGCCTGATTGACGGTCACGTGCATACACCGGAGGCGCTCCTGCGCGGCGTCGCGCAGGATGTCCCCGACTATATGGAGCGGGCGATGGCACCGTTCTCGCGTGCCCTGACCGCCGACCTGTGGCTCGCCGGGACCCGTCTGAACGTGCTCGAGTCGCTCAAGGCGGGGACGACGACGCACATGGACTACACGACGCCGTACGCAGGATGGGCCGAGTTCTACGCGGAGGTCGGCGTGCGCGCACGCCTCACGCCGAAGGTCAACGGCCTGGAGCCGAACGCGATGTCCGAGGCCCGAGGCACACCCTACCGATTCGACGATGCGAAGGGCCAAGCGATGCTCGATGATGCGCTCGCGTTCGCCGAATCGTGGCGCAACGCGGAAGACGGCCGGATCACCGTGATGCTCGGCCCTCAGGCGCCCGACATGCTGTCGAAGGATCTCCTCCTGCGGGTGAGGGATCACGCGGAACGCGGGGATCTGATGATCCACATGCACGTCGCACAGGGCGACCGCGAGATCCACCAGATGGAAGCGCGGTATGGCGTTCGATCGATTCCGTTCCTCGACGATCTGGGGATCCTCGACGAGCGGCTGTACGCCGTTCACCTGACCGAGGCGAGCGACGAAGAGGTCAGGCTGCTGGTCCACCGCGGGGCGAGCATGGGCCTCTGCTCCGGGTCGATCGGGCTGCTCGACGGTATCGTACCGCCCGCTGCGCTCTTCCGGCGCGAGGGGGGCGCCGTCGCCCTCGGAACCGACTCGGCGAGCAGCAACAACTCGATCAACCTGTTCAACGAGATGAGGCTGACCGCGCTGTTCAACAAGATCAAGTTCCGCGCCCCCGACGTCGTCCCCGCATGGGAGGCGCTCCGGATGGCGACGATCGAGGGTGCCCGCGCTATCGGCCTCGGCGAGTCGATCGGATCCCTCGCTCCCGGCAAGCAGGCCGACCTGATCCTCGTCGACCTGCGGGAGCTGAACCTGTCGCCCGTCGTGCGAGCGCCGATTCGAAACATCGTCCCGAACCTCGTCTACGCCGCGACGGGCCACGAGGTCGACTCCGTCATGGTCGCCGGACGATTCCTGATGCGCGACCGCGAACTCCTCACCGCGAACGAGGGTGACGTACGGGGAGCGGCGCAGGAAGCGGCCGAGGAGGTATCGCGCCGCGTCCTCGCCGATCCGCAGCATCGGGATCTCGCTCTGCTCGACGCGATGCGCCGCGGCGACCTGTAGCGCCTATCGGCTCGCCAGCCCTCCGGCCAACTCACCGCCGTCGATGACGATCGTCTGCCCGCTGATGAACCCCGCCTCATCGGAGGCGAGGAAGGCGAACAGGCCGGCGACCTCGGCCGGCGTCCCGACCCGCTGAAGCGGGACCATGTCCTCGAACGCCCGGAGCATCTCCGGTGTGTACTCCGCCTCTTGCATCGGGGTGACGATGAAGCCGGGGCAGACCACGTTCACGCGAATCGTCGGGGCAAGTTCCAGTGCCATCGACCGGGTGAGTTCGATCACGCCCGCCTTCGACGCGTTGTAGTCTGCGTAGAAGGGGTATCCCGTGATCCCGTTGGTCGATCCCATATTGAGGATGACGCCTCCGTCGCCGCCCAGCATCCGCTGGGCCGCCGCCTGTCCCACCAGGAAGGTGCCGGTCAGATTGACATCGATCACCTTGCGCCATTGCTCGAGCGTGATCTCCATGAACGTGTTCCGAACAGAGATCCCGGCGTTGCTGATCAGCACGTCGATCCCTCCCCAACGCTCATCGAGCCGATCGAATGCGCTCCCTACCGCGCCGGGATCGGACACGTCGGCCTCGATAGCAAGATCGAGATCCGACAGCGATTCGCGGACGCGCTGGATCGCCTCCGGGCTGTTGTCGATGACAGCGACCCTTGCCCCTTCAGCGAGAAACCGCTCGGCCGTCGTCGCGCCGATGCCGCTCCCCCCGCCGGTGATCACGACGCGCTTCCCTCTCAGCCCACGCATGCTGTCTCCTTCTTCCCTAGCTCGATCCGGCAAGCCCGCCTCCGTCGACAACGAGCGTCGCCCCGGTGATGAACGATGCCGCGTCGCTCGCCAGATAGAGTACCGCGTCGGCGATCTCATCCGGCCGTCCGACCCGACGGAGCGGACGATCGACCGACTCGGCGAGGATCTGCTCGTGCGTCTGGCCGAGCTGCTGCGCCTCGTTGGCGAGCATCGGCGTGTCGGTGTCCCCGGGGCAGATGGCATTGACTCGAACGTTCTGCGGACCGTGGTCGATGGCCATCGCCTTCGTCAGCAGGACGACGGCACCCTTCGACGCGCAGTAGGACACGGCGTCCTTCCCGCCGACCAGGCCCCAGCCGGACGCGCTGTTCACGATCGCGCCGCCTCCGCCGTTGATCATCGCGGGCAGCGCCGCCTTCGACATCAGGAAGACCGACGTCGCGTTGACGCGCATCACCCACTCCCACTCCTCCTCCGTCGTGCCGAGGACCGACGCCCGGCGCGTCACGCCGGCGTTGTTGAACAGGACGTCGACGCGGCCCCATCGCTCCATCACCTGCTGGACGGCGCGCTCGCACTCGCCGAGCTTCGTCACATCGCAACGGATGAAGGTCGCCTCGCCGCCCGCTTCGGCGATCGAGGCTGCGGCCGCCCGCCCCGACTCCTCCACGATGTCGAGGATCGCGGCGGCCGCCCCCTCGCGGGCGAACAGCTCGGCCGTGGCCCGTCCGATACCCGATGCGCCGCCGGTGATCAGCGCGACCTTCCCGCGCAGACGCCGGCCTCGTTCTCTCTCTTCTCAGGCTTCATCGTGTGTCGGCTCCTCCATGTCGTGATTCGTGGTCGCACTCGCTGCAGTCACGCGGACGACGCGCACGTCGTCCGCTCCGCAGAGTACGCGAACGTGCCCCTCAAGGGATCGGTCGACGATCTCGTCGCCGGTATCGACCAGGAGCGGCCGTGCGGTGAGGTGATTGAGCTTCTCAGGCGTGGCGATCACGAGGATGTTCTCGTGTCCGACACGCCGAAGCACCGCGGGACTGATCTGCTGGTTCCCCCGCCCGAACAGATACCCTTGCCCGCCGATCGGCGAGACCAGGATCCGCGCCGACCGCTCGTTCTCCAGGAGTTCGAGCAGCCCCGCCTCGTTGACGTCCGCCGCCATGAGCGTCCGCCCGCGCAGGACGTCGACGCCGAGCAGCGTCTTGTCGATCCCGAGTTCGTCCAGCACGGCGCGCGTCGTCGTCCCCGGTCCGACGACGGTGAGCATGTCGTCGTCCATTTCAGCGACGATACGTCGAGCGATCGCCTTCGCGCTCGCGGCACTCCTGCCGCCGCCCGCCGCCTTGGCTCCCTGCAATCGGCGCACGTCGTCCGGAACACGAAGCACACCGTGCAACCGGATGCGCACGATGCCATGGCGTATCGATCCTTCGTCGACGTCGATCACCTCGGCCTCCCTCGTCCGCACGACCTTGCTCGTCAAGTACGCTTCTGCAAGATTCCCCGCCGAAGACGGCCCGACGGCGTAGGCAGCGGAGTGAATCTTGACCCCTGCCGGGATCCCAAGGGAAACGACGTCCTCTCCGATGGCGTCGTACAGATCGCGGGCCGTGCCGTCGCCGCCGGCGAACAGCAGCAGGTCGACGCCGAGCCGGCGCATCTCACGTGCCGCGACCCTCGTATCCTCAGCCGTCGATTCGTCGTGCGCCGTGACGTCGATCAGGGTCACGGCGAACCCGCACTGTGCCACGGCAGCTTGTCCCATGTCGCCGGGGCAGGTAACGAGGTCGATTCGATCGGCGATCGGGCGCAAACGCACGATCGCCTCTGCAGTTCGGTCGAGTGATCGCGGAACCGCCCCCAGCTCGCGCGCCCGCCGCTGGATCTCTGCCCCGTCGCTTCCCTTGAGGCCGACGCGGCCGCCGAGGCCTGCGATCGGATTGACGATCAATCCCACGCGCCGACGGATCTCGGACCCTCCGTCAGGATCGGTCATGACCGGCCTCCTAGGGTGCCGCATCCCGCGCCGCCTCTCGTTTCTTGAGGTACGCTCGCCAGGTAATCGCCCATTGCGCCGGATCGTCGAGCGGGGCGTGATCGGCGCGATGCACGGTGGAGTTGTGCGGCGCGGTGCGCAGGAGCTCCGGGTCGGTACGCGCCTCGTCGGCCACCCGCCGCAGGATCGCCGCGTACTCGTCGAGGTCGGCCTTGGAGAACGACTCGGTCGGCTCGAGCGTGCACGGCTCGGGCACGACGAACGGATGGTGACTTGTCCAGTAGTGCACGCCGTAGTCGGCCGCTCGCAGGCCGATGTCTTCCGACGAGACGCCGGTCTCGGTGCAGAGCTCCTGCCAGCTGTAGCGGACCTGCTCGATCCGATGCCTCCCCTCGGCGTACGGCGCCATCACGCCGGGGATCTCTCGCATCTTCCGAAGGAGGTAGTTGTTGTTCAGCACCGCGATCTCCGACGTCTCGAGCAGCCCTTCCGGTCCGAGGCTCATCACCCATGCGTACGCCTTGAGCACTGCGCCGACGACGCCGTAGAAGGCACGCAGCTTTCCGATGCTCTTCGGTCGATCGGCGTCGAGCGTGTATCGCTCGCCATCGAACGCGACCACCGGGATCGGCAGATACGGCGCCAAGTGCTCGGCGGCGCCGAGGGCGCCTGCGCCCGGCCCGCCGCAGCCATGCGGCGTCGAGAACGTCTTGTGCAGGTTGAAGTGGCACAGATCGAAGCCGGCGTCGCGGGCCCGAGTGATCCCGAGGATGCCGTTGGCGTTCGCTTGGTCGTAGAAGCAGAGGCCGCCCGCTTCGTGGACGACGTTCACCCACTCGGCAATCCGCGGGTTGTAGATCCCCGTGTCCTCTGGATTGGCGACCATCAGACCGGCCGTCCGTTCCGACACGGCCGCCTTCAGCGCGTCGAGGTCGGGATAGCCGTCCTCGTCGGGGTAGAGCGTGACGATGTCGAAGCCGGCCGCCTTGGCGCACGCCGCATCGGACGGGTGGGAGAAGATCGTGGTGATGATCTCGCGCCGTCGATCCGCCTCGCCCCGCTCGGCGTGGTACGCACGGATGATCGACGCCGCGCCGTAGATCGCGGCCGACCCGGCGCCCGGCTGCAGCGAGAACCGATCCATCCCCGAGATCTCGCACAGGATCCGTTCGAAGCGGTACATCACCTCGAGAATGCCCTGTGCCGTGTGCTCCGGCTGAAGCGGGTGGACGGCCGTCAGCTTCGGCGAGCCGGCGAGCTGCTCGTTCACCTTCGGGGAGTACTTCATCGTGCACGTCCCCTGGCCGATGTCGACGTTGAAGTCGAGGCCGAGGTTCTCCTGCGATAGCCTGAGGAAGTGTCGCACAGCCTGCGGCTGAGCGACCTCGGGGAGCGCCGGCGGTGCCGTGCGCCGAAGCGACGCCGGCAGCTCCGAGACCACGTCTCCGGCAACGACCCGAACCTCGTCCTCGACGCGCGGCGGCAGAGCACCTCGTTCCCCCGGCCGGCCGAGCTCGAAGATCATCGGCTCGTCCCACCTCGCCTGATGGAACCGTCGCAGCTTCGGTTGACCGTTCTCGTAGCGCTTCGCCGTGATGTTCTCCATTCAGCTCACCGCCCTTCGCACCGCGTCGACCAGGTGATCGAGGTCCGCCCTCGTGTGCCGCTCGGTCACGCAGTACAGGGCGGCCGCCCCGAGCTGCGGGAAGCGGCTGGAGAGGTCGACCCCGCCGAAGATGCGTTCCTCGAGAAGGGCCGCATGGACCTCGGCAACGGACTTGCCGGTGCCGTCGAAGCCGACGGCGAACTCCTTGAAGTGCGGCGCGGCGAACAGCGGGGCCTGGACGCCGTCAATCCCGTCGAGGCGCGCCATCAGGTATCGCGCCCGCTGCATGACGCCCTCGCCGAGCTCGCGCATCCCCTGCGGCCCCATCAGCGCGAGGTAGACGCCGGCCGTGATCCCCCACAGCGCCGACGCGGTGCCGACAAACTCGGTGCCTTCGTCTCGTTTGGCGAACGACGTGCGCTCGTAGGCGACGTCGCCGAATCCGTACTCGCCGGGGACGCCGGTCGGGGCGAGGCCGAACAGCCGGGACGGGTACTCCATCACGTAACGCTCTTCGTCTCGTGTCCCGATGAAGCCGGCGTGGCCGCCGCCGTACTGCATGTGGATGCCGAGCGACTGAATGTCGCCGCAGACGATGTCGGCCCCGTAGCTTGACGGGGGCGCAATGACGCCGAGCGAGATCGGATCGACGCCGACGACACAGATCGCGCCCGCAGCGTGGGCGAGATCGGCGATCGCCTGCCCGCGCGCTTCGAGCGTCCCCAAGAAACACGGGTTCTCGAAGTAGACGGCCGCGACGTCTTCGGAAAGGGCCGCCTCGAGCACGGAGAGGTCGAGGCTGCCGGTCTCGGGTATCGCGGGGATCGTCTCGACGGAGAGGCTCGGTCCGCAGTAGTCGCGCATCTTCGACAGGACCGCCGGGCTGATCGTCGAGGCGACGAGGATGCGACTGCGCTCGGTGAGACGCACGGCCATCCGCGCCGCGGTCGCCGCCGCTTGGAGCCCGTCGTACGTCGGCACGTTGACGACGTCCATGTCGAGCAGCTCGCCCATCATGCTTTGGTACT
>CAZSNG010000020.1:0-38590 GCA_964608345.1 uncultured Thermotogae bacterium | reverse complement strand
ATCGGTTTGGCTGGCTATGCCACGGCTACTGCCTGATGACCAACCACTATCACCTCTTCGGGGTCAGACCTTGTATTATGCGTCAAGGGGGAGTATCCTTGTCCCATGACCCGTCCGCTAAGGATTGAGTTCGAGGGAGCTATCTACCACGTGACCAGTCGCGGGAATGCTCGGCAGGCCATCTTCCTCGACGACGAAGACCGGGAGAACCTCCTCGAACGCCTTGCCAAGGTCGTCGATCGGTTTGGCTGGCTATGCCACGGCTACTGCCTGATGACCAACCACTATCACCTGCTCCTCGAGACTCCGGGTGCGAATCTCTCGCGCGGCATGCAGCTCCTGAACGGAACCTTCACTCAAGGATTCAATCGGCGCCATGGGCGAGTCGGGCACGTTCTGCAGGGACGGTTCAAGGCAGTCCTGGTGGAGAAAGAGAGTCACCTGCTCGAACTGGCTCGATATGTCGTGCTCAACCCAGTCCGTGCCGAAGTCGTGAAGCACCCTCGGGAGCACCGCTGGAGCAGCTACAGTGCGACAGCCGGGGAGGAAGCACCGGCTCCCTTTCTCACTGTCGAGTGGATCCTGTCGCAGCTCGATGCCGATCTGGAGAGAGCCCGTGCCGCATATCGCCGCTTCGTGATGGAAGGACGCGACGTCGCTGTTTGGGAGGATGTTAGCGGCGGCATCCTCTTGGGCACGGAGGAGTTCGTGGCGCGAATGGGCCCGTTGTTGCGAGAGAAGGAGCCCGACCCTGACATCCGGAGGCGAGAGCGCTTCGCGGATCGACGCTCACTCGACGACATCTTCTCGGGAGTTGGCAGCGATCGACGTCTACGCAACCTGCGAATCTACGAAGCAGCGCGCAGGCACGGGTACACACTGACTGCGATCTCCAAGCACTTGGGTTTGCATCCATCGACGCTCAGTCGGATTGCCAAGCGCGTGGGAGAGGCGCTGGAGGCACAAGGCAAGGTCTGACCCTTCGCTCCTCCCCTGTGAGACGCGGAAGGCGAGTCATGCCCCGATCGTGACTCGCTGGATCCCAACGAAGTCGAGTGACTCGACTTCCTCGCCTTGCTCCTCAACACAGAGCGCGATGGCTTCGCGGATCCTCTCCATCACCTGATCCAGCGTGCTCCCTTGCGTGTGGCAGCCGTGAAGCTCTGGCACCGATGCGACATAGGTACCGTCCGAGTCCCGTTCGATCACGACGCTGAAGTCTCTTCTCATCGCATCTCTCCTTGTTTGCTCTGCGACCCGATTATGGGGAGTTCGCTCGCTTCGTCATCGATCCCGCTGCTACGAGTTCTTCGCCCGGTACAGCTGGCGCACGTGCCCGACTGGCTTCCCACGTTCCGATCATGCCAGTCGGACCGGACCGAGAGAACGCCGCTTGCAGCGAAGGCGTTCTCTCCCGTGACGCTCGCGTCACGACGACGATCAGCCCCGGATCAGGGCCGAGCTGAAACCTTGTGATGTTCCGGCTGCTCGGCTTCGCCGAGAAGCTTGGGAGTTGCTCCGCAACTCCGATGCCTTGGGTCTACGACTCGGCCTTGTTCGCGTACAGTCGCTGGGCGAGCCCGACTGGCCTCCCACGTCGTGACTGCACCAGTCGGATTCGATCTGAGAGGAAGCCTCGCCCGGCGAAGGCGTTCTCTCCCGTGACGCTTGCGTCACGTTGACGATCTTCCGCCAATGAACTCCGACGAGAACCCCTGGTGTTCTGGCTACTCAGCGATGCCGAGGTGCTTGGGAGTTGCTGCGCAACTCCTATGCCCAGGCCTACGACTCTGCCTTGCTCGCGTACAACCGCTTCGCCCGCTCAGCCGATTCGACGATTCCACGAATCAATGCCGAGCTGAACCCTTGATGCTCCATCTCGTTGAGGCCGGCGATTGTCACTCCCAACGGTGTTGTCACAGTGTCGATGAGCGACTCGGGGTGGGCGTCTTTGGCGAGAATGAGCTCGGCGGCGCCTTTGGCGGTTTGGGCGGCGAGGCGAATGGCCTCGTCGGCGTGGAAGCCGACCTGGACACCGCCTTGCGACGCGGCGCGGATGGCGCGGAGGAAGAACGCGATGCCGCAGGCACAGAGGGCGGTTGCCGGGGTCATCTGGTCCTCCTCGATGTACTCGGTCCGGCCGAGCGCGGAGAAGATGTGGTCTACAACAGTTAGCACCTTGGGCGACGTCCGTACTTCGCACGCGAGGCAGGTCATCGACTGGCCGACCGCCACTCCGATGTTCGGCATGGCGCGGAGGACGGGGATTGCGTCGCCGACGTGCGCTCGGATGTCGGAGATCCGTACATCGGTCGCGGTGGAAATCAGGATCTGTCGCTCGGTGTCGAGTGCCGGGGCGATCTCCTCGAGGACGCCATTCATCTGCTTCGGCCGAACAGCGACGATCACAACGGACGCGTCCTGCACCGCGGCGGCGTTGTCTGTCGTGGTGTCGAACCCTTCATCACGGAAACAAGCGAGCGGCGGCTCCGAACGGCGCGTGATCGCGATCGCCTCCGGCGTGCGGAGGCTAGCCTCCACCAGCCCGCGCGCGATGGCGCTCCCCAGGTTCCCTCCGCCGATGATCGCGATCCGTTCATTCGACACGGTCCACCGCCTTTCGTTCTTGCCTGTCATCTTGGATGGCCCATTCTAGCGAGACGCAGCAGCATCTGCAGCGAACGCCGGAGCCCGGCATGCAGCGCAAGTAGTACTCGGCTCACGGCGGGTCCCGCACCCCACCCCGGCTTCACGCCACGCGTTTCGCTGGCTATAGTAGGAGTCAGGCGACGCACTCACCAGGCATGTACACAACGTCACAGGTGTCCTACGTCAAGGAGGTGCTATGCCCGACTCGGCGCGAGATGCCAGGACCGGCAAGGTTCTTCTCGTCTTCTTCGTGCTTCTCCTTGCCGCAACCTCGCCGGTGCGGGGGCGACAGGCCCGCATCGTGGAAGCACTTCGGGATGCGCTTGGCAAGGTATGGCGGCCGGCGGAGGAGACAAGCGAAGATGCGGAGGAGCTGATCCGGCTCGTCCAGAGCAAGTGGGCCAAACCTCGCGGGGTCACTCTCGAGGAGCCGCTGAAGCGGTTCTTGCGGCAGATCGTCATCCATGCGAAGTACGAGGCGAACTCCAGCGAGACTGAAGAGACCCCGATCCCCGGGGATCTGATCACATGGCTCGTCGGGGATCCAGAGGCGAGTGCCTTGCTTCCGTCGACTGGCTTCAAGATCGAGAATGCGGCTATCTCTGGCAATCTCGATCAGCCGATTCCGCGGGTCGTACTTCCGCTGTACATCGTCGGATGTCGCTTCAAGGAGCTTGCCCACATCTCGGGGCACTTCGGGAACCTCTCGCTTCGAGGAACCGCTTTCTGCTCCGGACTGAAGGTTGACGAGACCCTTGTCGCCGGAAGCCTGGACCTCCGCGAACTCAGATGTGTCGGCAGCCTGACCATGCGCAGCACCTGGGTTTCCATGAACCTGCTGCTGAGCACGTGTGACTTGGGGGAGTGGCAGAACTGCCGGCGGGAGTGGCACGTGGATCTCCAGGGTCTCGAAGTCGGCGGAGATCTGAACATGAGCGGCCTGATCATTGAGGCCCCCTCGGATCTGGCGGGCGGGGATCTTGTGAATCTCAGGGACGTCACGGTTCGTGGGAGCCTGATCGCACGGTCGGTAGAGCTTGCGGGCGTCTGTGGCTATGCGTTTCACGCGAAGCACTTGCGTGTCAGCGGGGACGTGCTGCTGGACGAGGGCCTCGAGGCGCGTGGGGGGATCGCGATCTGCGACAGCACGCTCGATGGCTCGCTCCTCATCGACGAGGCGACGTTGACGCGCCTGGATCGACCTTGCTTGCGCTTGTCCGACACCCGGATCGGCCAATCGTTGTTCATGCGTGGGATCACGGCGACTGGCGAGGTAAACCTCGCGGGTGCAGTCATTGGAGGCGAGATTCTCATCGAACGCAGCACGATGCGCGGGAATCCGGCGCTCGTGCTGGCCGACGCTCACATCGGATCGTCCATCGTCTTTGGTCCGGGTTTCCTCGCGACGGGCGAAGTGAACCTTGATGGGGTGTCCGTCGCGGGCTCAGTGAGCCTCGCGGGTGGCGAGTTCAAGAACAGCCGCGGGATCGCGGTTTCGATGAATCATGCGTCGATTCATGCTGATCTCAGGTTGGGTGGAAGGATTGATCCGCGGGACGGCACAGGCATCTTGAAGCCCACCCAGTTTGAGGGCCGTGTGACGCTTCGTGGGGCGCGGATTGAAGGCACGCTGCTCGTTGACTGGATCGAATGGGATCCCGACTCCGAACTCGAGTTGAATCATGCGGAGGTCGGGTGTCTCTCCGGCGTGCCTGCCACCGTGGAGCCGCAGGTTGGCGACGCTGCTGGATTCGACGGGTGGCCGTCTCCTGGCCATCTGGATCTCCGCGAATTCACCTACCAGGCGCTGGTGTTCGAGGGGAAGTTCCAGCAAGAGGCGCTCCTGCGGTGGTTGCGGCTCCAGACGTCGGAGGAAACACCGGGCACGGACGTTGATCTCGAACCGCTGAAGAAGGCGGACCCCGAACGGCCCGAAGAGAAGCTGACTCTGCCGGAGAAGGACGCATCCGCTCCGTCGGCCGAACGGGATCCGAACCACCCGAAGGAGTCCGGCCCATCGCCGGGCGGCATGGATCCGAAGGGGACTCCCTCCAGCGAACGCGAGAAGAAAGGGAAGGACCCGACCGCATTGGCAACCAAGGGGTGTTCCTGCTCCGTAAAGGAGCCGGCTCCGCCCCCAGCTACCCTTCCCGCGGATGATGGATCCCTACCTCAGTCCGCAGGTCACGACCCGTGCTCGGTGCCGGCCGTCAAGGCTCCACCTGCGCCGGGCAACGTGGCTCTCGTGCTGGACCTTACATGGGACGACACCAAGATCTCCGTTCAAGCCAGCGACGAAGCCTGGATCGATCCGAGAGGCTTTCCTGCAGGATCGTATCATCAGCTCGCGACCGTGCTCGAAGAGATGGGACGTCCGGATCCCGCGGTCTGGATCCTGGAGAAGAAAACCCGTGACATGGCCGACCACTTCTGGCACGAATGGAACGTGTTCGAGAGGGCGTGGAGTCTCCTGTTCTGGGAGATCTCCAGGTCGGGGTACCGGCCGAGGCGTGCCGGGCTCGCTGCGCTTGTGCTTGCTGGGATCGGTACTCTGTTGCTGTTGGGTGGGCGGCGGCTGGGATTGATCGTGCCGGTCAAGCCGGCCAAGCGCGGGGAGCCCCGCCGACCGTTCTA
The DNA here is from genome assembly GCA_964608345.1 of uncultured Thermotogae bacterium. Lineage (GTDB taxonomy): Bacteria > Bipolaricaulota > Bipolaricaulia > UBA7950 > UBA9294 > JANQEA01. The sequence continues at coordinate 33,307 of CAZSNG010000020.1, read as the reverse complement.
CGCCTTCGTCTACGCGCTCGACATCGCAATCCCGATCATCGACTTCCGTCAGGCGAAGCACTGGATGCCCGCCCCGGACCCTGAGCTTGAGTGGTGGATCGCACACCCATGGCTCGGTCGTTGGGCTGTCAGGGCCCTGTGGGGATGGATCTGGGTCAGCACTGCATTCGGCTGGTTCTGCGCAACGCTCTTCGCGACCGGTCTTCTCGGTCTCCGCGGGTAGCTTGTCCTCCTGAATCGTCCAGCCTACTGCGGCACGATCGCCAGAACGTAGGAGGAGACGATGCGCCCAGGATACGGGATGACTTCCACGTAATACGTGCCCTTACTCAAGAATCGGTCGATTTGGCTCCAGGAGGCGCCCGGCGCGACATCATCGTTTTCGTCGAGCAACTCTCCGGATTCGTCGTACAGTTTGAGAAGCGTGTCATAGACGCTGTACGCACTCACGGTGACCAGCGCTTCCGGATCCAGGGAGAACGAATACCAGTCGGCTTCTGCCTGCGAAGCGACCGATCCTCGAACCATGCCGCTGCCCGATCTCAAGTCGATGGGTTGGCTGACATCTTTCGAGGTGTGGGCGCCGCCCTCGTCGGCGTAGCTCGACCCGACGAGCAACATGTAGCGGTCGATGGCCGCATCGTCTCCGTACTCCCACACCTTGACGTAGTAGGTCGCGACGTTGAGACCGTAGTTTGAGATCAGGCTCCACCGTGCTCCCCCCGAATCGTCGTTGTCGATCAGCATCGCGCCACTCGAGTTGTAGAGCGCCACGACGGTGTCGCCGCTCGTGACGGTCGTGATGCAGCTCTGCGTGCTGCCCGAGACCTCAAACCGGTACCAGTCCTGGTCCCCACGGCTGATCGAGCCGGACGCTGCTGCAGCGCCGGGGATCGATCCGATTGGGTCGGCGCTCCAGATGTCATTGTTCCCTTCAGACTCGCTGGAATGCCCGGAACTGGAGACGAGGAGGGTGTACTCTCCGATCGTTCCGTCGTTTCCGTACTCCCACACGGCGACGTAGTACATACCCGGATCAAGATAGAGCGCGAGCTTGCTGGCCGAGCCGCTACCGGAATCGTCATCTTGGCTGATCGACCTTCCTTGGGAGTCCTGGAGCGCAATCACCGTATCGCCATTCGTCACGGTCGTGATGTAGACGAGAACAGGCTTCGTGACCGTGAAGCGGTAATGGTCGATGTCGCCGATCCGGCCGATCGCTCCTGCTCGACAGCCGCTTCCAGGAACGTGAGCGATGTAGTCGGCCTGGAGTCGAGAGTCGTTTGACTCTGCTTCGGTTGGCTGCGACAGCCCCGGCATCGCAGCGAGGGCGCAGACCAGCAGGACCGTTCCGATCAGTGCGAGTCTCATGATCAGCACCTCCGTGGTCGAGTGCAGACAGCATACCAGCGTTTCAAAGCTGTGAGAAGTGCTTCGGCGCTCGGAGGTGAGATCAGCCGGGAAGACAGTGATTGCCTCCGGGCGGCGATGCCCGGAGGACGCGTCCTCAGATAAGCAACACGTCGCCGGCGATGTTGACGGCGTGGTCGCCGACTCGCTCGAGGTTGTGGAGGATCTCGGCGAACAGGATCCCCGCCTCGGGATCGCAGGCGCCCACTTCCAGGCGGCGGACGTGGTTCGCCTTGTATTCCCGCTCGAGCCGGTCGACGTCCTGCTCGACCTCGAGCGCCTCCTGTGCCGCGGCGCGGTCCTCGCCCTGGAGCGCCTTGAGCGCCAGGCGGTACAGCTCGGTCGCGCGGTCGAACATGAGCCCGAGCTCGTCCGCAGCCTGTGTCGAGAACGGACGGCCGTTCCGTGCCGTCCGGCGTGCCCGCTGGGCGATGTTGACGGCATGATCGCCGATCCGCTCGATGTCGCCGACGACGTGGCGGAAGACATGCAGCCGCCGCTCGTCTTCGGGCGCCACCGAGCTGCCGTCGATCCGGTCGAGGTACGCGTCGATCGCGTCCTGCAGCGTGTCGATCGCGTCTTCCGTCTCGAATACGGCGGCCGCGTCCGACGCGCCTTGGCCGAGAAGCGCGTCACGGGCCGCGTCTAGCATGTCGACGGTCATCCGTCCCATCCGCATCAGCTCGCGACGCGCCTGCTGCAGCGCGACCGACGGCAGCCGCAGAAACTGCTCTCCCAGGTATTCCGGCTGAGCGCGCTCAGCCCGCTCCGTCCCGGGGACGAGGCGCGTGACGATCCAGACGAGCCCGCCGACGCACGGGATCAGCGCCAGCGTGACGAGGACGTTGAAGAAGGTGTGGGCGTTGGCGATCTGACGCGTCAGCGAAGTCGACGTCAGCGCGACGAGGTTCGCGACCCAGCCGACGAGCGGGATGAACGCTGCGACGCCGGCGACATTGACGAGCAGCTGCGTCACGGCCAGCCGGCGAGAGGAGAGCGACGATCCGATGGACGCGATCATCGCGGTGATCGTCGTGCCGATGTTCGCCCCGAGGATGAGAGCAATCGCTGCCGGCAGGGACAGCAGTCCGGCGGCTCCCATTCCGATCACCAGCGCGGTCATCGCGGAGGAGCTCTGGATCACGGCGGTGACCCCGGCCCCGACGAGCACGCCGAGGAGCGGTCGGTCGGCGCACGATTCGAGCAGCCGGAGGACGCCCTCGGTCTGAGCGAGCCCCTTCAGCCCGGCGGAGACGACGCTCATCCCGAGGAAGAGAAGACCGAAGCCGAGGATGATCCGCCCGACGTCACCGGCCCGCCTGCCGCGGAAGATCTCGGAGACGAGGAAGCCGATCGCAAGGATCGGCAGGTAGTAGTGACCGATCTTGAACGCGATGATCTGCGCGGTCAGCGTCGTCCCGATCTCCGCGCCGAGCATGATGCCGATCCCCTGCGCGAGGGTGAGGGCCCCCGCGTTGATCAGACCGATCAGGAGGACCATCGTCATGCTGCTGGACTGCAGCGTCCCGGAGGTGAGCGCGCCGACGATCGCGCCGCGGGTCGCCTTCCCGGTCAGCCGCTCGAGCAGTGATCGCATCCGATCGCCGATCGCCCGCTTCAGCGCGTCGCTCAGCACTCGGAGTCCGTACAGGAACAGCGCGAGCCCGCCGGCCGCACTAAACAGAACCCTCACCGTATCCATAATCACCACTCTCAATATATAGCTGCGCGCAATTATATAGCTCTTGAGGCGTTGCGGCGAATCGGGGGCGCTTGCCGGGCCGGGTGGACCGGAACGGCCTGACGAAACCCTTGTCGGGCGACACCCCGTGACGGATGATGGACGCAAGGAGGCGCGATGCCCGAGCTGGGACCGGATCCGACCTTGGCGGAACTGCAGGCGTACGTGACGCGACTGGAGATCGAGCGTGGCTTCGACTCCCAGACGGTGCTCGACAAGTGCCTGCTACTCGGTGAGGAGGTTGGCGAGCTGTTCAAGGCGATCCGGAGGGTCGAGGGGCTCCTGATTGACGACACCTCGCCCGCCGGGGAGGTCGGCGAAGAGCTGGCGGACGTGCTGATCTACCTCTGTGCGATCGCAAACCGCTACACCATCGACCTGGAGATGGCGTTTCGCGCCAAGGAAGCGCGCAACCACGAGCGAACGTGGGAGCCTGCAAGCTGAAGGAGCGGAGATGCCCGAGATCGTTCGACTTCAACGGGACCAGCGCGTGCGCGCGGTCGAATCACTGACGCGTGCCTTCCACACCGACCCGATGTGGACGTGCGTGCTGCCGGACGACGACACGCGCGCCGACGCGTTCCGGCCGATGTGGGATGCGCTGATCGGCTTCTCGAGCGTCTACGGGTCGGTGCATACGACGCCGAACGGCGAGGGTGCGTCGTGCTGGATCTCGCCGGCGCACACGAAGATGACGGTGTGGAAGATGATCCGTACGGGCTTCGGCCTTCCCCGCTCGATGATGCGGATGCCGAAGGACGCCCGCGACCGGTTCTTCGGGATGATGCGATTCATGGACGGGCACCACAAGGCGCTGATGACCGGGCCGCACTGGTACCTGTGGGCGCTTGGCGTCGCCCCCCACGTGCAAGGTCGCGGGATCGGCGGGGCGCTGCTCCGCCCGATCCTCGAGCGGGCCGAGGCAGAGAACGTTCCCTGCTACCTTGAGACCCAAACCGACGAGAACGTCGTGTTCTATCGCAAGCGCGGGTTCGACGTCGTACTTGAGGAACACGAGCCGGTCGGCGACCTGCCGATCTGGTTCATGGTTCGGGCGCCGACGCGACCGTGACGGATGGGACGTGGAGCTCCTCCTCGCGACTAGTGGTAGCGGATGCGCGGGTCGACGGCCGCCAACAGCAGATCGGCGATCAGGTTCCCGACGATGAGGAAGACGGAGTAGAAGAGCAGCGCAGCAGTCAGCACGTGTTGATCCTGGCTCTCGACTGCGTCGAGGAAGACACGCCCGAAGGTCGGCAGGCCGAGGACGGTCGTTGCGATGATCGACCCGGCGAGCAGCGTCGGGAGCATCAGCCCGAGCATGCTGATCAGCGGGTTCACGGCGTTACGTAGCGCGTGCTTGAACAGGATGCGCCCCTCCTTCAGCCCCTTCGACCGGGCGGTCGTCAGGTACTGCTGCTTCAGCGTGTCGAGGAAGCTCATCTTCAGGTAACGGGTGACCATCGCGAACATCGGCGCGCCGACGATCAGCCACGCCGGGAGCAGGTGGTAGGTGTGATTGAGCGCCTTCGCCCACGTCAGCGGCTGGCCGCGGTACGCGTAGTTGCACAGTCCCCACAGCCAGGACTTCCACACCATCGTGTCGACGAACCGGAAGATGAACCAGAGGAAGATCCAGCCGAGAACGTAGCCCGGAATCGAGATCCCGAGATAGGTCACTCCGGTGACGAGCCAGTCGGCCACGCGGTTGTGACGGACTGCGGTGAGGATCCCCAGCGGGATCCCGAACAGCCAGGCGAGGAGCATCGACGTGCCGACGATGATCAGCGTCCAGGACAGGCCGCTGTCGGGATGGAAGAGGAACCGCGCGACCGAACCGTTCGTCCGGAAGGAGTACCCGAAGTCTCCCTTGGTGACCACCCCCGAAATCCAGATCCACCACTGGACGATGAACGGCTTGTCGATCCCCGACATGACGCGCAACGCTTCGTGGAACTCGTGCGGATCGAGGCCGGCCATCGCCGCGCCGAACATCGACGGAGTGTAGAAGTCGCCGGGGAAGAGAGAGATCAGGCCGAACGAGATGAACGAGACGACGATGAACACGGGGATCGTGAACAGCACCCGCTTGACGATGTAGGAGAGCATCCCACACACCTCCCGCCACCCGGTCCGTCTTCCCGTTGGTTCTACTAGACCCTGTTACGGGCAGATCCTATCGGACTGCCGAAGCCGTCGCAACCGCCATCGCCTGTCTGTGTCAACGTCGAAGCGAGGGTCTCGCGCTGGCGTCTCTCGGCCGTCTGTCAGTCGCTGGCCGAGGCGCCCACACCCCCACCCAGCCTCCCCCATCACGAAGGGGGAGGGGCAGGAACGGTGCGAGGGTGGGAGTCGGGTGCCCCGGTTCAATCTCCCCTGGTGGGATGGGGGAAGCGCCTTCCATGCGCCTTCGATCCGAGAACGCGAGGGTGAGGGGGAGGAGATGCGTGCTCGGCTACGAACGGCGACGCTCAACGGCGTCGAGGATAGCGGCCAGCACGGCCTCCGGAGTCTCCAGCACATCGGAATCCCAGTAGCGAAGAACCGCGAACCCCTCAGATCGGAGCCAGCGATCCCGAATGGCGTCATGCTCGGCCTGGTCAGGCTCTGCGTGATGTCCACCGTCGAGTTCCACCACGATCTGCGCATCGTACGATACGAAATCGACGATGTATCTCCCGAGCGGTGACTGACGTCGGAACTTCACCCCTGCGATCTGCCGGCCACGGATGTGCCGCCAGAGGGCAGCTTCCGCATCGGTGGAGCGCTTGCGGAGGGATCAAGCACATGTGATCCTATCTTTCATCATGAGATCAGATTATAGCAGATTCATCCCAGAGCGCCTCACCCCACCCCGCCTCCCCCATCACGGAGGGGGAGGGGATGAACGGTACGAGCGAGGGGCAGGAGGTTCAGGTATTCCCTCTCCCCTGGCGGGAGAGGGCAGGGTGAGGGGGACGGGGCGGCGCGGGAGTGGGAGAGGGGCGGTGAATGTGGCTTGTGCAGGGATCCGGAGGCCCCGATCACGGACGAGAGAGGCTGGCGAGGAGCTCGTCGGCGAATCGGTCGCAGCCCTGCACGAGTTGCTCTCCCCATCGACCATTGATCGGAAGCCAGCCGAACCGGTACCGGAGTCCGGCATCGATCCCGATACCGGTGACGGTGTGCTCGAACGTTGGTGGTAGGCCCGCGGGCACCTCGACGAGGAGGAAGTGCTGTCGCTCGCCGCGCCAGTCGGCCGCTCCGATCTCCCGGGCGTCGTGCACCTCGGCGATCCCCGCTTCCTCGAGCAGCTCCCGGCGGGCGGCTTCCTCGAGGGTTTCGCCGCGCTCGACCCCACCCTTCGGGACTTCGAAGCCGGGTTCGTCGAGCGACTCGAGCACGAGAAGCTCCGGGGAGTCGTCTGTGATGCGCGTTACATAGACGAAGACCTTCCGTTGGGTGGACACTCGGATCACCGGTCGGAGGATACCCGCCGGCTCGCTACGCGTCGCGCTCGGGGGCCTGCTTCTCGTCGCCGTCGTCGGCGAACTGCAGGCTGTGCAGCGCGGCGTAGAGTCCGTCGAGGTCGATGAGTTCGTCGTGGGTTCCCGATTCGACCAGCTCTCCCTGGTGGAGGACGATGATCCGATCCGCCTCACGGATCGTCGACAGGCGGTGCGCGATGACGATCGACGTTCGACCCTCCATGATCTTGTGGAGCGACTGCTGGATCAGCGCCTCGGTGTGCGAGTCGATGCTCGCCGTCGCCTCGTCGAGGACGAGGACCGTCGGATCGAAGGCGACCGCGCGGGCGAACGACAGGAGTTGCCGCTCGCCGACCGACAGCGTGACGCCGCGCTCCTTCACCTCCGTGTGGTATCCGTCCGGAAGCTCCTCGACGAAGTCGGCATTGACGAAACGGGCCGCCTCGATGGCGATGTCCTCCGGGATGTCGGAGCGGAGTTTGATGTTGTCCATGATGTCACCGGAGAAGAGGAAGACGTCCTGGAGCACGACGGCCATCTTCGACCGCAGGTCAGCCAGGTCGAGCTGCTCGATCGGCACGCCGTCGAAGAGGATCTGCCCCTTCTGGATCGGGTACATCCGCAGGAGGATGCGAATGATCGTCGTCTTGCCCGAGCCGGTCGGCCCGACAATGGCGACATGCTTGCCCGGCTCGGCGACGAATGACACCCCGCGCAGGACCCAGTCCTCCTCGTTGTAGGCGAACCAGACGTCCTTGAACTCGATTCGGCCCTCGGTGGCGGGCGGCTGCATCCCTTGCCCGGGATCCTCCGGCTCCTCGTCGAGCAGGCGGAAGATCCGCTCCGACGACGCCATCGCCGCCTGCAGGACGTTGTACCCCTCGGAGAGGTTGAGGACCGGCTCGAACAGCATTCGCGCGTACTGGATGAACGCGGTCAGCGCGCCGAGCGACAGGGATCCGCGCAGCACGTTGGCGCCCCCGTACCAGATGACGAGCGCGATCGCGAACGAACTGAGGAAGCTCATCATCGGGCGGAAGACGGCGAACGTCAGCATTTGCCGCATCTGGGCGACGTACTTCGCCTGGTTGATCCCCGAGAACCGCTCGTTCGCCTTCAGCTCCTGGACGAACACCTGGATGATCCGCATCCCGGTGATCGATTCCTGGAGGTAGGCGTTCAGGCGGGCAATCTGGCGGCGCACTTCGCGGTACGCGACCCGGACCCGATTCCGGAACTGCCACGCCGCGATGACGATGATCGGGAACAGCGCGAAGATGACCAAGGCCAGCCGCCACTCGAGGCCGAACATCACGATGAGGATCCCGAGGACAAGGAACGCATCGCGGAACAGGTTCACCAGCATCGAGGTGAACATCTCGTTGATCGCGGCGACGTCGTTGGTCACGCGGGTAACGAGCCGCCCGACCGGGTTGCGGTCGAAGAAGCGAAGCGGCAAGCGCAAGACGTGCGCGAACAGCTCGCGGCGCATGTCGAACATCACACGCTGGCCGGTGTATTGCAGCATGTACACCTGCAGGATCGTGAACAGGAATCGAGTCAGCAGAACGGCGGCGAAGATCCCCGCGAGACGGACGATTCCGGCGATCGCCGTGCCGCGGAGGCGCTCGAGATCCCGCGTCGGCAGGGTCTTCAGATCCTCTTCCGACGCCATCCACCCGCTCGCGACGGCGGTGAACGTGTCGGGATGGCGGGCGACGATCTCCGCCTTGTCGGAGCCCGCTTCGATCCACAGGTACCGCTCGTCGGACAGGACGCCGGTGCTCTCCCAGTCGCGTCGCGTCTCCGAGGGCACGGCCTGAGTGCTCACCAGATACCGTCCGCCGCCGAGGTCGATCGGCTCTCCTTCGACCGGCGCGGTCTCGAGGGTCACGATGCTTCGCGGCAGCGTCATGAAGCTGTCGATTGCCACCTTGCTGACGTACGGGATGATCAGCTGGATTCCGGCGATGGCGATGGTGAGCAGAACACAGACCGCGAACAGTGCCTTGTACGACTTCAGGAAGCGGATCAGCTGCCGCATCAACGATGCGTCGAACGCCTTGCCGAGGATTTCGTCCTCGTAGAAGTGATCGGTCACGTTCGGCTCACCCGCCTTTCGGCCTGCTGGAGACGCCAGATGCGGTGGTAGATCCCGCCGGTGGCGACCAGCTCCTCGTGGGTTCCTTGCTCGACGATCCGGCCCTTGTCGATGACGATCGTGTGATCGGCGTGCATCACAGCCGAAAGCCGGTGGGCGATGAGGATGCTCGTTCGTGTGTGGAAGAATTCCCGCAGTTTCCCGAGGACGAACTCCTCGCGCTCGGCGTCGACCGCCGACAGCGGATCGTCGAACAGGACGATCTGCGGGTCGAGCAGAAGCGCTCGGGCGATCGCGACACGCTGTTTCTGCCCGCCGGAGAGGGAGATCCCACGCTCGCCGACGGTCGTCTCGTACCCTTCCGGGAAGCCGACGATTTCGTCATGGATCCCGGCCAAGACGGCGGCGTTCTCGATCGCCTCGTGCGTGGCGTCCTGCCGGCCGAACGCGATGTTCTCGGCGATCGATGCGGAGAACAGAAACGGATCCTGCGGGACGAACCCGATTGCGCGGCGCAGCTGGTCGAGATCGATGTCGCGGATGTCGATCCCGCCGACGCAGATCGTCCCGACCGGCGGATCGAAGACGCGTGGGATCAGGTGGGCGAGGGTGCTCTTCCCGGAGCCGGTCAGGCCGACGACGCCGAGCGTCATCCCCTCCTCGATCGTCAACTGGATGTCGGACAACGCCGGGGTCCCCTTGCGGCCGTCCGCCGTCGGATAGGCGAACGTCAGGTCGCGGATCTCGATCCGCGTGCCGCGCAGCGATCGTGGCTTCGCCGGTTGGGCGATCTCGGGCGTCTCGGCGAGCAGCTTGTTGATCCGCCCGAGTGATGCGCGTCCGCGCTGCAACAGGCTGACCGCCCACCCGATCGAGATCATCGGCCAGATGAGCATCGAGAGGTACTGGGTGAACGCGACGAAGTCGCCGAGGGTGATCGCCGCATGAACGACGGCGATGCCTCCGATCCAGAGGATGATCGCCAGAGACGCGCCGGACAGCAGCTGGATCAGCGGGTGAAACAACCCCATGATCCGGACCAGCGCCATGTTCTCATTGACCTGGAGCTGGTTCGTCTCGGAGAAGTCGGCCTCGGTGCCGCGCTCCTGGACGAACGACTTGACGACGCGGATCCCGGCGACCGTCTCTCGTACCTTCTCCATGAGGGTGGAGAACGCCGCCTGGACCGACTCGAACCGCTTGTGGATGACCTTCCCGAACCAGATCATGAACAGCGTCAGGATCGGCAGCGGCACAATCGCGTACAGCGTCAGGCGGGGGTCGATCGACACCATGATCGCGATCGAGACGGGGATCATGAACAGCGGGTCGGCGATCGTCAGGATGCCGAAGCCGCACGCGCGGGTGACGGCCTCGATGTCGTTGGTCGCGTGCGCCATCAGGTCGCCGGTCTTCGTCTCGTTGTAGAACGTCGCCGATAGGCCGAGCAGGTGGCTGTACAGCTTGGCGCGCAGGTCGCGTTCGATCCGACGAGCGGCGCCGATGAGGAAGTACCGCCAGAGGAATCGGAACCCCATCACGACGGCGGCGAGGCCGGTGATCATTAGGCCGCTTCGTAGGAGGTCGCCTTCACCTCGAGCGAGCCGGTCGATCGCCGCGCGGATCACGAGTGGAACGAGGACCGTCGCCCCGTTGACCATCAGGAGAGAGACGAAGCCCGCGAGAACCCGCCCCCGATATTGCCACAACCACGTCTGCAACCGATCCATGAGAACCGCGATGATACCCGATTCCCGCCCGCTTTTCCGCACCTCGGACGGCGGAAGCGGGGAGAGGATCAGCGGAATGCCGATTGGTCGCCGGCGTGGGGACGGGTATAATCGCGGTCGAACAGCCAAGGCTCATGAGGGGGCGTCGATGGTCTGGATCCGGCGGGCGGTCATACTCTCAGTTCTCCTATTGATACCGACGATGAGCGCCGGAGCGACGGCGCCTCTTCGATTCAGTCTCCCACCGGTTCTCGAGGCGCTGCCATTGGCGTTCGCGCAGGAGTGGGGACTATTCGAGGCGCATGGGGTGACGGTCGAATTGATCGGCATCACCGACAACCAGCAACGCACCGCCGCGCTGATGACGGGCAACCTCGACGGGATGATGGAGGATGTGACCCGGTCGATCTTGACCGCGACCACCGGGGGGCGCATCGTGATCACGAGCGCCTCCGGCTCGACTCCACAGAGTGAAGGCCTTGCACTCGCGCTCGCGTCTCCCGTGTCGTTCCGCCTCGACTCGTTCGACGCGTTGCTTGCCTCGGGCTACTCGATCGGCACGATCTACCGCAGCGACTACGAGTACCTGATCGACCGGCTCCTGGAAGAGGTCCAGGCCGAGGACGCGGAGCCGCTGCAGACGATGTATTTCCAAGACATCCTGCAGATGGCGGTCTGGTTCGGCGCGCAGACGCTGCCCGCCGCGATGCTGCCCGAGCCGTACCTCACCTATATCGCGACCTATCATCCGCCCGGCGGACAGCCGATCGACCTGGTGATCCACGACGACTTCTCGGCGACCGGCGTTCTGCCGTCGGTGATCCTGTTCCAGAGCTCGTTCGTCGAGGATCGTCCGGACGCCGTCGCGGCGTTCTACGCCGCCTACGTCGAGGCGATCGAGCGGATCAACGACACGCCGCGCGACGAACTGGTCGACATTGGCATCGACATCGTGCTGCCGCTGTTCTTCCAGGGTGCGGACCGCACGACGATCAACGATGAAGTCCTCGATGCGATCCCGATTCCGATGTTCGAGCTCCCGGGAGCCCTGGAGGAGGAAGCGTTCGACGCGGTCCTTGCGTGGATGCTCGACAAGGGCTACGTCTACACGGAGCCGTCGTTCGAGGATCTCACCGATTTCCAGTTCGTCCAATGATCGACATCAGGAACGTCGTCATCGAATACGGCAGCGGTGCACGCGCCGTGCTCGCGGTCGACGGAATCTCGTTGCACGTCGAGCCGGGGGAATCGCTGGCGCTGATCGGGCCTTCCGGTTGCGGGAAGACGACGTTGTTGTTCGCCGTCGCCGGACTAGTTCGCCCGCGTGAGGGGGAGATCGAGATCGCCGGGAAGGCGGTCTCCGGACCGCGAGAAGAGATCGCCCTCATCCTGCAAAACGCCGGCCTCCTGCCGTGGAAGACCGTTTGGCAGAATGCGAACCTCAGCCTGCTGCTCGGTAGGGAGTACCCCGGGAAGACGGCGGCGTCGGTGCTCGAGGAGTTGGGGCTCGCCGGCGTCAAGTCCCGGTTCCCGACCGAGCTTTCCGAGGGAATGAAGCGGCGGGTGGGGATTGCCCGGGCATTGTCGATGTCGCCGTCGGTGATGCTGATGGACGAGCCGCTCGCCTCCCTCGACACGCTGACCAAGGAGCGGATTCAGGATCTGTTCCTCCAGCTGTGGCTGCAGCGCCGCTTCTCACTCGTTCTTGTGACGCACGACATCGAGGAGGCGGCATTCCTCGGCCAGCGCATTGCGGTGCTCACCGAGCGGCCGGCGCGGATCAAGACGGTGGTGGAGAACCCGGGTGTCGGAGACCTCGAGTACCGCGAGACCGAAGACTTCCTCGGGATCGTCGCCCGGCTGCGGGAGGCACTCGAGGAGGAGACAGGATGAACCGGATGCGACGGGTCGGACGAGCGCTGCGCGAAGGGCCGTACGTGTGGCACGTTCTCCGCTACGTGATCGCGATCGCGTTCCTGCTGATCGTCTGGTGGGTCGGCAGCGAGATCGTCGAGCACGTCAAGGGGCGTGCGTTCCTCCCGAACCCGATCCGGGCGATCTCCGAGATGGCTCGGCTCGGACCGACGCTGTTCCGCAACTTCTGGGTCTCCGCGTGGCGGCTGGTGATGGCGATGCTGATCGCGTTCAGCCTCGGCTACCCGCTGGGGCTGCTGATCGGCCACGAGCGGCGGCTGGATCAGCTGATCTCGCCGATGATCTACATCGTCTACCCGATCCCGCAGATCGCGTTCATCCTGATCCTGTTTCTGATCTTCGGTCTCGGGAACCCCGTGAAGGTGGCGATCGTCGCCACCGCACTCTTCTTCCAGATCCTCGTCTCGGCCCGCGGCGCCGCGAAGCAGATCGAGTTGGAGCACATCACCAGCGTTCTTGCGGCCGGCGCGTCCCGGTGGCAGGTGTACTGGCACGTCGTCCTGCCGGCGACGCTTCCGTCGATCCTGACGAGCCTTCGCGTCTCCGTCGGGTTGGGGATGGCGTTCCTGTACATCGCCGAGACGACCGGGGCGTTCGATCCGCGCCGCGGCGGCCTCGGATCGTTCATCGACTCGAATATCTACAGCGGTGCCCAGGCGTTTGCCGGGATCATGGCGATGGCTCTTCTCGGGCTGTCGCTGTACATCGTGATCGAGTTGATCGAGCGGATCGTGTGCCGCTGGAAGCACGTGTCACGACGCTCCTCTTGATGGCGGTTTGACCGCTCGCTACCATCCGGTCGTGAATGTCCAACGGATCTACTTCGTCGCGAACATGTCGAAGCCGGAGACGGCACCGGCGCTCGGGCGGATGAAGGAGTGGTGCGAAGCCCGCGGGATCGAGGCGATCTCCGTGACGGACTCCGCCCCGGCCGACGGCTCGAGCGCGATCGTCGTCGCACTCGGCGGCGACGGCACGTTTCTTCGTGCGGCCAACCTCTTCGCCGATTCGGGCACGCCGATCCTCGGGATCAATATCGGCAGCCTCGGCTTCCTCACGCAGGCCGGGCTCGACGGATGGACTGCGGCGCTGGAGCACGTCACCGACGACCGGGCGTCGATCGAGGAACGGATGCGCCTCGCGTACGAGGGCGGCGGAGCCGGGGGTTCCGTGCTGAACGACCTGGTCGTGACCGGCACGAGCGAATCCCGGTTCTGTGAGCTGGAACTGTCGTGGGGGGACGGCATCGTCTCGGCGTATCCGGGAGACGGGCTGATCCTCGCGACGGCGACCGGATCGACGGCGTACAGCCTCTCCGCGGGCGGTCCGGTGATCGTGCCGCCGGCGGCGTGCATCCTCGCGACACCGCTCGCGGCGCACAAGCTCGGACTTCGCCCGGTGATCTTCCCGGCGGACGAGCTGCTCTCCGTCCGCGCGTGCACCGAAGTTCAGCTGTTCGCCGACGGAGACGTCGTCGGTACGCTCGCGGCGGGATCCGAAATCGCGATCCGTCGCAGCGAGCAACCGACCCGGCTCGTTCGACTCGCCGGGGCCGCGTCGTTCTTCCGTGTCCTCGATGCGAAGCTCAATTGGCCCGATCCGGACCGCCGCCGCCGTGGCGACTGATCCGCGATGTCCCGTTGGGAACGGAGTCTCCGTGCCTGTTGACAGACCTAACCGGGCGGTATAATCGGGCCGCATTGCGCGAGGGAGAGGGTGAGAACGATGGTCGAAAAGGGTACCTATCGAGTGAAGAGCGGGTTGGCCGAGATGCTCAAGGGCGGCGTGATCATGGACGTCACGACCGCCGAGCAGGCGCGCATCGCCGAGGCCGCGGGTGCCGTGGCGGTCATGGCGCTGGAGCGGGTCCCGGCGGACATCCGGGCCCAAGGCGGCGTCGCACGGATGGCCGACCCAACGAAGGTCAAGGAGATTCTTGACGCCGTTTCGATTCCGGTGATGGCGAAGGTCCGTATCGGCCACTTCGCCGAGGCGCAGATCCTCCAGGAACTCGGCGTCGACTACATCGACGAGTCGGAGGTCCTCACCCCGGCAGATCCCGACTATCACGTCAACAAGTGGGACTTCACCGTTCCGTTCGTCTGTGGGGCGAGAAACCTCGGCGAGGCGTGCCGACGGCTAGCCGAGGGGGCGGCGATGATCCGGACGAAGGGGGAACCCGGGACCGGGAACGTCATCGAGGCGGTTCGCCACATGCGGCTGTTGAATGAGCAGATTCGCGCCGTCCTCGCCGCACCGGCGGAAGAGCTGATGACGATCGGCAAGGAGCTCGGTGCACCGCACCAAATGCTGCTCGCCATCCGCGACGCCGGCGGCCTGCCGGTCGTCAATTTTGCCGCGGGAGGGATCGCGACGCCGGCCGACGCAGCGCTGATGATGCAACTGGGTTGCGACGGGATCTTCGTCGGCAGCGGCGTGTTCAAGGCGTCCGAGCCGGCGAGTCGCGCGAGCGCGATCGTCCGCGCGACGACCCACTACGAAGACCCGAAGGTCGTCGCCGAGGTCTCGGCCGGACTGGGCGAGGCGATGAGCGGTATTGCGATCGAGGAGATCCCCGAGCACGAGTTGATGCAGACCCGCGGCACATGAGGGTCGGGATTCTCGGCCTGCAAGGGGCCGTTCGCGAACACGCGCGCAGCCTGGCGAAGCTGGGAGTCGAGTCGTGTGTCGTCAAGAAGGTCGACGGGCTGGCGGACATTGACGGGTTGGTCCTGCCCGGCGGCGAGTCGACGACGATGTCGCTTCTCGCCGACGACGGGATGCTCGCATGGCTCCGCGAGTCGGCCCGAGCAGGACTGCCGATGTTCGGGACGTGCGCCGGGATGATCCTGCTGGCGGCCGAGGTCGACGGGGTTCCGTCGCCGTACGTCGGTGCGATCGACATCGCGGTCGAACGGAACGCCTCCGGCCGACAGGTCGACAGCTTCGAGACGGAGCTCGTTGTCGACGGGATCGGACCGGACGTCCCGGCGGTGTTCATCCGTGCGCCGTACATCGTACGCAGTGGTCCGGCGGTCACGACGATGGCGCGACACGATGGGTACGCCGTCGCGGCGCGCGCGGGGAATGTCCTGGTGTGCAGCTTCCATCCGGAGCTGACCGACGACGTGCGGGTGCATCGCTACTTCGTCGGTATGATCGAGGGAAGGACCTCAGGGAAGGAGGCCGAAGGATGAAGAAGGTGGCAATCAACGGATTCGGGCGGATCGGAAGGGCATTCTTCCGTGTTGCGTTCGGGAATCCGGATCTGGAGATCGTTGCAGTCAACGATCCGTTCATGGCGCCGGACATGGCGCGGTATCTGTTGCAGTTCGACTCGGTCTACGGCCGGTTCGGCCACGAAGTGCGCCAAGCAGGCGACGCGCTCGAGATCGATGGGAAGAAGGTCCCGCTGCTTTCCGGACGCGAGCCGGGCAAGCTTCCGTGGGGAGAGATGGGGGTCGATCTCGTGATCGAGTCGACCGGCGTCTTCCTCACACCGGAGAAGGCCGCCCTCCATCTGCAGGGCGGAGCCAAGCGCGTGCTTCTGTCCGCGCCGGCGAAGGGCGAGGGCATCCTCCAGGTCGTCTACGGCGTCAATCACGACGCGATCGAGCCCGGGATGGAGATCGTTTCCGCTGCGTCGTGCACGACGAACTCGTTCGTCCCGGTCATGTCGATCCTCGAGAAGGAGATCGGCGTCGCGCACGCACTACTGACCACGGTCCACGGCTACACCGGCGACCAACGACTGGTCGACGCACCGCACAGCAAGCCGACCAGGGCCCGGGCGGCGGCGATCAACATCATCCCGACGACGACCGGGGCGGCGGTGGCGACGACGAAGATCCTCCCTTCGCTGGAGGGGAAGATGGACGGCATCGCGTTCCGCGTTCCCGTGCCGACCGGTTCGGTCAGCGATATCACGGTCGAGCTGTCCAGGGATGTTACGGTCGACGAGATCAACGGGCTGTTCCGCCGGTACGCCGACGGGGCGCTCAAGGGGATCCTCGGTGCGAGCACCGATCCGATCGTGTCGACCGACATCATCGGGGACGATCGCCCGAGCATCGTCGACCTGACGGCGACACGCGTCGTCGACGGGCGGTTCTTGAAGGTCATGGCGTTCTATGACAACGAGTGGGGGTACACGAACCAGCTGCTGCGCGTCGCTCTCGTTCTTTAGGGCTGCGGGGCGGCGCGCCGTCGAGGGCCTCATCGGCCTGCTGTATCCGCCGCACTGTGTCCGGTGCGGCGAACCGCTCGATGGGCTGGCCGTTCTCTGTCTGCGTTGCGAGGACGGTCTGCCTGAGTTGTCCGGTCATCCATGCAGGTGCTGCGGCGAGGCACTGACCGACCCGTCGCTCGACCTCTGCTTGCGATGTGGGACGAGTGAGCGGGCGATCGACCGCTTTCTCTCGGTCGGTCCGTACGAAGGCGCCTGGGGCGATCTGGTTCGCACGCTGAAGTTCGACAAGGAGACGGGCATCGTTCGCTTCCTCGCCCGGCGGATGGCCGAAGTGGTTCTCTCGAACGGCATGGAGGATGCGTTCGACGTGATCACGTACGTTCCGATGTCGCCGAAGGACCGGCGCGCGCGGGGATTCAACCAAGCCCGGCTCCTGGCGCGCGCCGTCGGCAGGCGACTGCACCGGCCGGTCGTTCGCACGCTGGCGAAGGTTCGCAGAACGGCGCCGCAGGGCCGCTTGGGTGCCAGGGCCCGCCGATCGAACTTGC
This sequence comes from uncultured Thermotogae bacterium, assembly GCA_964608345.1. Classification (GTDB taxonomy): domain Bacteria; phylum Bipolaricaulota; class Bipolaricaulia; order UBA7950; family UBA9294; genus JANQEA01. The sequence goes on along the minus strand of CAZSNG010000020.1, from coordinate 16,186 downwards.
GGGACGCCTTCCGGCCGGTACGATACGGCGGAACGCGTGTTCTCCTCATCGACGACATCGGAACGACCGGGTCAACGGTGGAGGAGTGCGCTCGGATGCTCAAGCGTAGTGGGATTGAATCGGTGGTGGTTCTGACGGTGGCCCGGGCTTGAAGGAGAGCGGGATGCGCATATCGTCGGTCTGTCTCGGTCCGCTGGCCACGAACACCTATCTAGTCGAGCTCGACGGGAAGCGCGTGCTGATCGACCCGGCGGAGGACTCGGAGGCGCTCGTGGCTTTCATGAACGGCGTTGCTGTTGACGCCGTCGTCCTCACGCACGGCCACTTCGATCACATCGGCGGGGCGTGGTCCTGCGGCGGCGTGCCGGTGATGATGCACGAGGCCGATCTGCCGTACGTCGATCACTTCCTTCCGGACCACCTGCCGATCGACCGGTTCCTGATCGAGGGAGACGAGATCGTCGCCGGCCTCACGGTGCTGCACACTCCGGGTCACTCGCCGGGCAGCGTCGTGCTACTCGCTGACGGCGCCCTGTTTGTGGGTGACCTCCTGTTCGCTCGTTCGATCGGTCGGACCGACTTGCCCGGTGGCTCACCACGAGAGATGGACGGTTCCCTCCGGCGGATCGTCGGTCTGGCGGGGGATCCGACCGTCTACCCCGGCCACGGGGACATCACGACACTGGAGGCGGAGCGCGGGACGAATCCGTTTCTCGCATTGATGCACTAGTACTCGCTAGTCTTCGAGGTGGCGATGAAGGGGAATCGGGCGGACGTTCAAGCGATCAAGGAGCGGGTCGACGTCATCGATCTGATCTCCCGCTACGTCTCTCTGGCCAAGTCGGGCGCCAGTCACAAGGGACGCTGCCCGTTCCACAAGGACGACACGCCGTCGATGGTCGTCAACGCCGAGAAGGGGCTTTGGCACTGCTTCGGCTGCGGCGAAGGCGGCGACGTCATCGCGTTCCTGATGAAGATCGAGCGGCTGTCGTTCATCGAGGCGGTGCGGCGACTCGCCGAGGAAGTCGGGATGTTGTTCGAGGCCAGCGAGGACGGGGAGCGCGCCAAGCTGCGACAGATCACCGGCGCGGCGGCGGAGTACTTCGCCGCCAATCTGTCCGGCGGAGCCGCCGGACGCAAAGCGAGAGACTACCTGACCGATCGCGGCTACGACGAGGCGTCGTGGGTGACGTACGGGCTCGGCTACGCGCTGCCGGGATGGGACAACCTGAAGCGGCGGTTCGGGCCGCACCACGGCGAGGCGGCGCTGGTCGAGCTCGGCTTGCTCGTGAAGGGCGACGAGAACACCTACGATCGCTTCCGCGACCGCACGATCTTCCCGATCCACGACCTGTCCGGCCGCCCGATCGCGTTCGGCGGGCGGGCGTTCGACGGGCAACCGAAGTACCTCAACTCCCCGAAGACGCCGCTGTTCGACAAGGGACGCCTGTTGTACGGCCTCCCGTGGGCGCGGGACGGGATGGCGGCGACGCGGACCGCCGTCCTCGTCGAGGGGTACACCGACGTGCTGACGCTCCACCGAGCCGGCCTGACGAATGCCGTCGGCAGCATGGGCACGTCGCTCACGCAGGGGCAGGCCGACCTGTTGAAGCGGTTCGTCGACGACGTCGTGATCTCCTACGACCAGGACGCGGCCGGCGGCGCGGCGGCGATCCGCGGGATGCAGATCCTCCGCAACAGCGGGCTGGGTGTGCGTGTCGTCCGGCTGCCGAGCGGCGAGGATCCCGACGGGCTCGTCCGCCGGGACGGTGCGGAGGCGATGGAGACGGCGATCGACGCGGCGGTCCCGTTCCATCGGTTCTTCGTCGAGCGGGTACTCGCGGAGCACGATCCCTCGTCGGCTCGCGGCAAGGAACGGATCCTCGATGCGGTGCGGGAGTTCTATCAGGCGCTGCGGGTCCCGACGTTGCGCGAGGAGATCGAGCGACACCTCGCCGACGTCCTCGACCTATCGATCGAATCCGTTCGGCGCGAACTGCCCCGCCGCCGGGAGATCCACTGGTCGGATCGGGACGCCCAAGGGACGGTGGAAACGTGGGGTGAGGAGGAGGTTCTCCTCGCGCTGCTCCTGCGCGGCGACATCACGTGGGCGCGGATCGCCGAGGTCGCGACGACCGAGGACTTCTCGGAGGGGAACCGACCGATCGTCGAGGCGTTGGCATCCGGTGTTGCGGAATTGACTGCGCTGGTTGACCATCTGGACGAGGAATCATCGCGACGGGCGAGCTACTACGCGCTGGCGCCTGTCCGGTTCAGCGATACGGACAAGGCGGTGAACGACGCCCTGGCGCGATTGGTCCCGCTGGCCGAGGTCGAGCAGGAGCTCAGGGATCTGACGAGGCAGCTCGAAGAAGCCGCCGAGTCCGGGGATTGGGAGCTGTGGAACGGCCTGATGGAGAGAAAGATCGCCCTGAAGGCGAAGGAGCTCACGGCGAAAGGGGATGAATGACCGCCAAGAAGCAACAGGTGACTTCTAAGAAGAACCCCAAGAAGCGACCCGCAGCCAAGGCAGCGTCCGGGGCCCCGGTCGAGGAGTCCTCTCTGCCCGCAGGGGGAAAAGCGGATCTCAAGAAGACCGCCGAGAACGATCCTCGCAAGGACGATCTGACCGATCCCGAGGACCTGATCGAGGACGACGAGGGGGAATCGGAAACCGAGGACATCCTCGAGGAGTCCGTCGCCAAGAAGGCCCTCAAGGCGCAGATGGCGTCGGAGTGGCGAGACCGCGAGGCATCGACGCGCCGTGAGGATCCGGTCAAGACGTACCTGCGCGAGATCGGCAAGGTCCCACTCCTGACCAAGGAGGGGGAAGTCGAGCTGGCCAAGGCGATGGAGATCGGCGCGTACGCCGAGCTCTCGATCGCCGTGAAGAACGGCAAGGAAGCCAAGAAGCAGCTGAAGGCCAACAAGGATCTCCCCGACGCCGACCGGACCGAGCTCGAGGATCTGGTCGAGGAGGGAGCCGCAGCGGCCGAGCTCCTGACCTCCTCCTCGTTCGAGGAGAAGCTCGGTGACGAACTCCCCAAGAAGGCGACACAGGCGGCGCTCGAGGGGATCGTTCGCACCGGACGCGCGGCACGCGACCGCCTGACGATCTCGAACCTCCGTCTCGTCGTCTCGATCGCGAAGCGCTACATGAACCGTGGGCTGTCGTTCCTCGATCTCATTCAGGAAGGCAACATGGGCCTGATGAAGGCGGTCGAGAAGTTCGACTACACCCGGGGCTACAAGTTCTCGACCTACGCGACGTGGTGGATCCGCCAGGCGATCACCCGTGCGATCGCCGACCAATCGAGGACGATCCGCGTCCCCGTCCACATGATCGAGACGGTGCGCGAGCTGAATCGGGTCAAGCGCGAGTACATCCAGTCCCATGGTTCGGCGCCGACGCTGGAGGACCTGTCAAAGCTGACCGGGATGTCGATCGACAAGATCAAGAAGGTCGAGAGCGTGTCGCAGTACACCGCGTCGCTCGAGCGGCCGATCGGCGACGAGGACGAGGATACGCTCGGAGACTTCATCGAGGATCCCTCTTCGCCTTCCCCGACGAAGGAGACGTTCCGGATGTTCCTGCGCGAACAGCTCTCCCGCGCCCTCGATCAGCTCGACGAGCGGGAACGGGAGATCCTGAAGCTGCGCTACGGGCTCGAGGACGGCCATCCGCGTACGCTCAAGGACGTCTCGCTCAAGTTCAACATCACGCGCGAGCGGGTTCGGCAGATCGAGATCAAGGCGATCGAGAAGCTGAAGCACCCGTCGCGTCGGGCCGAGCTGAAGCGGTTCCGCGAGCTTCTCCTCGCGGAGGAGTAGGCGCGGCGTGGACCGCCCGACCGGTGAGGATCGAGCCGTCGTGATCCTCCTCGGGCCGACGGCGGTCGGGAAGACCGCGATCGGCATCGAGATCGCCGAGCGAATCGAGGGGGAGATCGTCTCCGCCGACTCGCGCGCCTTCTTCTCCGGCCTCGACATCGTCACCGACAAGCCGCTCGAGGCGGAGCGCCGAGGGATCCCTCATCACCTGATCGATATCGTGCCGCCTTGCGGCACGTACGACGCGATGGCGTTTCGGCGCGACGTCGAGCGGCTGATCCCCGAGATTCGCGCGAGGGGATGCGTCCCGATCCTCGTAGGAGGCGGGACCCTGTATCTCGGAGCGGTACTCCACGGGATCTTCGAGGGGCCGGCGAAGGACGACGGGATTCGCGCGTCGCTGGCGCAGCATCCCGTAGGTGAGCTGCACGATCGGCTCGCCGCGGTCGATCCCGCCGCGGCGGCGGCGATTCATCCGAACGATCGTCTGCGGATGACCCGCGCGCTCGAGGTGTACGAGCTGACCGGCCGTCCGATCAGCTCGTGGCAGGCCGATGCCGCGCCGCTCTCCTGCACGACCTTCGCCGCCGGCCTGCGCCGAGCACGCGACGACCATCGCGCATCGATCGCCGCCCGCGTTCGTTCGATGATCGTGCGAGGCCTCGTCGAAGAAGTGGGGCGGCTTCGCGCCCAGGGTCTCGAGCCGGGCTGCCAGGCGTATCGGACGATCGGGGTGCCCGAGGTGTCGAGGCATCTTGACGGCCTGATCTCCCCGGACGAGATGGAGCACGAGATCGTGCACCGGACCTGGGGGCTCGTGCGCAGGCAGACCGCCTGGTTTCGACGAGAGAAGGATGTATGCTGGTGGGACGTGACCGGCCGCGAAGCGGGATCGGTCGCGGACGACATTGTCGCGGCGTGGCGGCGATCCCCGGGGGCGGGCGATGACTGGAACTGACGAGCGATGGGTGCTGACGGCCGAGGAGCAGCGGGCGCTCGACGATCGCGCGGTCGCGGCGGGTGTTGCCGAGGACGAGTTGATGGAGAGTGCAGGGACGAACGCCGCCGAATGGATCGATCGGCGGCTCCGCCCTCGACGACCGGTCGTTCTCGTCGGGCCGGGCGGAAACGGCGGCGATGGGCTCGTCGTCGCACGACGGCTGCTCCAATCGGGCGCCGACGTCTCCACCTTCACGATTGTCCCGATCGAGGACGCGTCCCACGGAACGCGACGGATGGCCGATCGACTGGTGTCGGCCGGTGGGACGATCCACTCCGCGGCGGGCGCGGTCTTCGAAAGCGCGCTCGATCGGACTGACTGCATCATTGACGGGCTGTTCGGCTCCGGCGTCAGCCGTCCGCTGGCCGGCGACCCCCTCCGGGTCGTCGAGCGCGTCAATGCGGTCGGCGTGACGCGCGTCAGCCTCGATCTGCCGAGCGGCCTGCCCTCGGATCGCGGCGAACTGCTCGGGGCGGCGGTGCGTGCCGACGTCACGCTGGCGATGGCGTTCCTGAAGCCGGCCCACCTCCTCTACCCGGCCGCCGGATGGTGCGGCAACACGGCGGTCGTCGACGTCTCCTATCCCGAGGCGATCCTTCGGACGGCCGCGCCGTGGGCAAAGGTGTGTGAGCAAGCGGCGATCGAACGGCGGCTGCCGGTCCGCCGCCCGGACGGCCACAAGGGAAGCTTCGGCCGCGTCCTCGTGGTCGCCGGATCGATCGGGATGACCGGGGCGGCGATGCTCTGCTGCCGCGGAGCGCTTCGCGCTGGTGCCGGACTGATCCATCTGGCGATCCCGGCCTCGCTCGACGCGATCGTCGAGGCGGCGCTCCCCGAGGCGATTACGATCCCGCTTCCCGACGAGAGCGGCCACATCCGCGGCATCGACGACGATCGATTCGACGATGCGCTGAAGCGGGCCGACGTGCTGGCGATCGGCCCCGGGCTGTCGCGTGCACCGGAGACGATGAACGCAGTGCGGGAACTCCTCGGACGGTTCGACGGCCCGGTCGTCGTTGATGCCGACGGGCTTCACGCGCTGGGCAGGGACTCCGACGTGCTCCGCCGGCTGGCCGATCGGGCGATCGTCACCCCGCATCCGGGAGAGCTCGGGGAGATGATCGGCGCTCCGCCCACGGCGGTCGACGGGGCCCGGCGCGATCGCGCGGCGGCGTTCGCCACCGAGCATCGTGTCGTCCTCGTGCTGAAGGGGCGGCCGACGGCGATCGGGCTCCCCGACGGCGACGTCTACCTCAATCCGACCGGGGATGACGGGCTGGCGACCGGAGGAAGCGGCGATGTGCTCACCGGCTTGATCGCCGGCTTCATCGCCGGGGGGGCGTTGCTTGCGGATGCGGCGGTCAGCGGCGCCTACGTGCACGGCCTCGCCGCGGAAGCGTTCACGCGGGACCGGGCACCTCGCGCACTGACCCCGTCCGACCTTCTCGATCTGCTGCCCGTCGTGTTGCAGGAGGTCGAACGGTGCGGTTGATCGACAGCCACGCCCATCTCGACGATCGGGCGTTCGCCAAGGATCGCGCCGCCGTCATCGCGCGCGCGTTCGCCGACGAAATCGGCATCGTGACGATCGGAGCGGATCTTCGTTCGAGTCAGGAGGCCGTTCGCCTGGCGCGCCGGCACCGGACGATCTGGGCGACGGTCGGCGCACACCCACACGGCGCGAAGGATGTCGACGGCCTCGTGCTCAGCGAATTGGAGCGGCTCGCCGAGCACGCGGTCGCGGTCGGTGAGATCGGCCTCGACTACTACCGTGATCTGTCCCCGCGGGATGTTCAGCGACGCGTGTTCGCCGAGCAGCTGGAGCTGGCGAAGCGCCTCGATCTGCCGGTCTGCCTGCACAACAGGGAGTCAACCGACGATCTCCTCGCGATCGTCCGCGCGGCGGGGAGCACGCATCGAGGTGTGGTCCACTCCTTCCTCGGCGACGCGGATCTTGCGACGGAGTTTCTCGACCTCGGCCTGCATCTCGCGGTCGGGGGACCGATCACGTTTCCGAAGAACGGGGCGTTGAGGGAAGCCGTCCGGCGAATCCCGATGGATCGGCTGCTGATCGAGACCGACTGTCCGTACCTCACGCCGGTTCCGTACCGCGGCCGGCGGAACGAGCCTTCGTACGTTCGCTACGCGGCCGAGGCGATCGCCGAGGTGAACGGGATCGATCCCGATGAGGTCGCGCGCGCAACGACGGAGAACACGATGCGGCTGTTCGGCCTGGCGGAGTAGTCGGGATTCGAGCTACGGGAGCGGGTACGCGGTGAGCGGCGGCGGCTCGATGCCGGCGAAATCTCTCAGGAACTGGTCCCCGACGTCGACGCGCTGCTCCGTCCCGTGCTCGTCGAGGTAGTAGAACCGGCCGTCAGACAGTGAGGCGCGGATGTCCGGCGCTCCGTCCCCGTTCGAGTCGACAATGTCGATGTCGTAGCACTTGGCGCGTTTGAGCTCCGGGTCGATGTTCTCAATGACGCGATACCACAACTCGGGTCCCCGCCGAAGTGCCGCGTCGGACCCATGGGTCCCGGTGTACGGAGGCGCCTGGCCGGCGATCTCGAGACCGCGGAACGCGAACACGGTTTGCGGGTTCCACCAGTCGGTCTTCAGCCGATTGTTGCTCGCGCTGACGACGACGAGTGGTGTGGGCTCCTCGCCGACCTGCCCGATGCCGATCGTCCGAATGTAGCCGGGGTGCCAGTACTCGGCGAGGATCTCCCCCGCGAGATCGAAGACGACCAGCTTGCACGGGAAGAAGTGATCGTGGACGAAGACGACGAGCAACTCGGGCGCGCCATCGGCCGTGAGGTCGGCTTGATAAATGCGATCGACGAGATACCGGTCGAAGACTTCCTCCTCTGTGCTGTAGATGCACTCGCCGTCCGGAACGGCGTATCGCCACACTTCTTCGCCGAACCGGTCGAGCAGGACGAACGCGCCGTTGTGCTCGTCCCGCGGAATCGTCCCGATCGCGACGAAGGCGGCCGCGCCGCTCGCGTCCTCGGGGATGAGTTCGGCTCGGCGGATCGGGGTCTCGAACGAGCGATGCCATGTCCTCCAGATCGTCACGATCCGTTCGTTGTGGGCGGCGACGTAGCTTCCGTCTTCCTGAACCTCGATGCCTGCAAGTCGGAACGACCGCCACGAGTGAAGCCCGAACGCTCCGAACGCGATGGCGACCGCCAGCAGGGCGGTGAGGGCGGCGGAGTACGCGCGGATTCGGACACGCCGTCGAATCCGTCGAAGCTCGGTGAGGCTTCCGACCGACAGCGGCACGGCGATGGCCGTCCCGGCGTCGCCATCAGCAGTCATCCCTTGGCAGATCCCGGCGAGTCGATCGGAGACGAGGACGGCGCTGCCGCTCTCCCCATGCGTCACCTCGATGTCCGTCAGGACCGACGTTCCATCGCCGCGTTCGCGGACGTCGACCACACGCCCGGGCCGTTCCCGCGGATCGTCCCCTGCCGGGCCGCACAGCGACACGGACTGCCCCGGCGTGAGCCGAAACGGGCGCTTCGGTAGCCGGATGTTTGCGAGGTCCCGTGAGCCACGACGGCCGAATCGAAGGATCGTCAGATGATCGGACTGAAGTGACGGCGTCGCCAGGATGGCGGCCCTCGGATACTCGGTGCTTTCGACGATGATCGACGTGGCGTCACCGTCCTCGAGGAGGACGATCAAGTGAGAAGGTACCAGTACGGTCAACGGCCGCCTGGCGATGACGATGCCGACACCACGATCCTCGGAATCCGGCGACCGTACGACGACGCGGACGGCGGAGATCCGATCGGCCCCTCTCGCACTGCCTCTCACGCCGATCTAGGAGTCCTCTCGAAGGCTTCGTGCGATCGCGTCCAGCATGTTCGCCAAGGAACGTCTCTGTTTCGGATCCACGACGGCGGCCTTCAACGATCGGAGTGCTCGGTCGACACCGGCGTCACCCGTGGGCGGTTCCGGAGCGGGCCGTGCCTCGTCCTGATGGACGCGCTGCGATGTCGGTACGCCGTTGATGCGCCGGCGGAGCCGCTCCTCGCGCTCGCGTTGGGCGAGATCCCAGAGCGTCTTCTCCTTGACTTCGAGGCAGGCGGCGAGAGCGGTGACGACCGCATGAGGAGGGGCCGGCTTTCGGCCGCTCTCCAGGGCGGAGATGTACGTGTTCGAGACGCCGGTGCGCTCGGCGATCTGCCATTGCGTCATCCCCGCCTGTTGGCGGAGCTCCCTCAGTTTGTCGCCGAATCGGACGATTATCACCGAACCTCCCCCCTTCGAGCGCCGATGGAATGCAGTATAGCTCTCCCTCTGTGGAACGGCAAAAGACTAGGATGGGGGGGGCGCAGTTGACCGAACTGCACCGGTATGGTAGAGTCTGATAGCAACGGGACTGAAGAAGCGTCCTCTGCAAAGAGACGTTCGGACGACGGATCGAGGATTTCCGAGACGGCGGCTTCGAGGTGAGGCCGAGGAATCGGAGGTCCTCGATCGCTTTGTCGCCTCCGCGTCCTGCGCCGATCCGGGCAAGCGATTGGTTGCCCCTTTCGAACCGACGGCGGGTGGGATATGATCCGGCATCCTGCGCAGGCCGAACGATCGGCCGTCGTGAATCGGGTGAGACGGAATGGATTTCGAGCGAGATCTGGAGCAACTCCTTGAGCGGAACACCGTGCTGCGAAACCCGTGTCGGGAAGAGTTGATCCGCGCTGCGGTGGCGCGGGACGAGGCGAAGGTGAGCGCGGCGGGTGCACTGGCGACCTGGACCCCGCCCGACTCGACCGGGCGGAGTCCGGCGGACACGGTCATCGTCCGCCGCGCCGAGAGCGAAGGAACGATCGACTGGGACTCCCCGAACAACCTGCCAATCGACGAGGAGACGTTCGACATGATCCTCGCCGATGCGCTGGCGGCGCTCGCGGGGAAGGGGCAGCTCTACCGACTGGAACGGACGATCGGCGCGGATCCGTCGTACGCCCTCTCGGTCGACTTGGTCACCGATCGACCGCTGACGGCCCTGTTCGCGGACAACATGTTCCGGCCGGTGCCCGACGGCATCGAACGGAGCCTCTTCGCAGGCCACCCATTCCGGCTCCTGGCCCTCCCGTACGACAAGCTCGAACCGGAGCGGTACGAGGGGCGCCTTCGGATCGATCCTCGTCTCGAGGGAACGTCGACGATGGTGATCGGGATGGACCTCGATCGGCGCATCGGTGTCGTCTACGGGTCGGCCTACTGCGGCTCGGTCAAGAAGATGATGTTCACGGTGGCCAACTACCTCCTGCCCGCGGAGGGAATCCTCCCGCTCCACTGTTCGGCGAACGAAGGACCGGACGGCGACATCGCCCTCCTCCTCGGACTGTCCGGGACGGGGAAGACGACGCTCTCCGCCGATGCGCGCCGGGCGCTGCTCGGAGACGACGAACACGGCTGGAGCGATCCCGGTGTCGCGAACTTCGAGAACGGCTGCTACGCGAAGCTGATCGACCTCGACCCCGCGAAGGAACCGGAGATCTACCAGGCCGTCCTGCACGAAGACGACGTCGAGTGCCACGGAGCGATCGTCGAGAACGCGGTGATGCGCCCAGACGGATCGTTCGACCTCAGTGACGACCGGTTCACACCGAACACGCGTGGCTCGTATCCGCTCCGCTTCCTATCGAACGTCAAGGCGTCGTCGACCGGGGGACATCCGCGGACGATCCTGTTCCTCACGGCGGACGCGAACGGGGTCCTCCCGCCGATCTCGCGGCTGTCCAGGGAGCAGGCGATGCTCTGGTTTCTGATGGGCTACACGAGCAAGCTCGCGGGCACCGAGACCGGCATTGTCGAGCCGAAGACGACGTTCTCGCGGTTCTTCGGCGAGCCGTTCATGCCTCGCAATCCGGACGTCTACGCACGGATGCTCGGGGAGCGGCTCGATCGTCACGGGACCGACGTCTACCTCGTCAACACCGGGTGGAGCGGCGGACCGTACGGGGCGGCGGATCGAATGGACATCACGCTGACCCGCGCGATGGTCCATGCGGCGTTGTCCGGCGATCTGCGGGACGTCGAGTACGACGACGATCCGTTGTTCCACGTCGCGGTTCCGCGGAGCTGCCCCGGCGTACCGTCCGAGATTCTCAATCCGGAGCGCGCGTGGGCCGATGCCTCGGCGTACCGTGCGCGGGCGGAGAAGCTGGCCGGCGAGTTCGCGGCGCACTTCGCGTCGGCGTACGGCGGCAAGGGAATCGATCCGGCGGTGGCGGCTGAGTGTCCGGGTCTTTGAGGCGCTCGATACGCCTCAAAGCCCTGGGAGTTTGAGGCGAAGCCTCAAACATCCTGTGGGTGACGCTGGTCTTCGAGCCGCTTCGCGCCTCGAAGCCCTGGGAGTTTGAGGCGAAGCCTCAAACATCCCGTGGGAGCACGTGACGAACGTTGATTGCTCGGCTTAACAGACGACCGCGACCATTCCATCCAGCTGTCGCTAGGTGCTGTCGCGCGTTTGCGGGCTGCGATGCGACGTGAACGGTATCATGCTGTCCACTCCATGCAGTTCGTGCAGACGGAGCGTTGACAGGTCACCCACGCGAGTTTGACACCACGTGTCAAACTCGCCCCTGCCGTGCCGCTCGGAGCGGCTCGGCAGTCTCAGTGCCTGAAACGCTTGCGTAGGTCGTCCCACACTGCGCGGAGGGCCAGTTGAAGTTTGCGGAGCACCGGGAGGTGCGGGCTGCGCGGCCACTTCCAGACCACACCGACGAGCGCGAGGACGACGGCGACGGTGAGGACGAACTGGAGGAACCCCGACGAGAGACTGAGGGTGATTGCGATGAGGACGACCGACAGGCAGAGGGCGACGTCGGTCGTGGAGCAGCGCCGCAGCTCTTGTCCGAACGTGTTCCTCAGGCTCCGATAGGCGAGGCGGAGCTTCGTCTGAAACGGCGCACGGATCCCGCGCGGCCACTTCCAGGCGATCCCGATCAGGATCAAGACGATCACCACATCGACCAGCGTTCCGAGCACACCGAGGATCAGTCCGAGGACGACGGCCAGCGCCATCAGCGCCAGCGCGAGGACGAGCAGCGCCATGGGGATCGGGGCGAAGACGAACGCGCCGGCGAGCGCGTGAAACGGGATCGCCAGCGGGAGAAACAACGCGAGCAGGACAACGCGCAGGATCCAGACGATCGGCATCGATGCGTTCCCCCTCGTGCTCGCGAGAGCTCGACTCGGATTATCGAGGGCTCCGTGTCCCGGGGCAAGCGCAGTTCGGGAGGGGCGATGCGCGGAGGGGTTGACAACGAAACAGTGTGATGTTATACTGCGCCCATCGTCCCACAGGAGGTGGCGCGAATGACACTGACAACCTACGATGTCGAGAAGCTGGCGCGGATGATTCACGATCAGAAACTGGCGAAAGGTCAACAGATGGCGCTGATCGAACGATGCAATCCGCCGGAGAGGGCGCTGGCCTGCACCCCGGCCCCGGTTCCCGTTCGAACCAGCGGCGCGGCGGCAAAATAGAACAATGTGTTGTTGTCTGGGGGAGTGATATGGACGATGAACGACTGATCTCGAAGAAGGAGGTCCTCGAGAAGATGGGGATCTCCTACGGCCAGCTGTACCGCTGGAAGCGGAAGGGCCTCATCCCGGAGGTTTGGTTCATTCGCCGCTCGACGTTCACCGGCCAGGAGACGTTCTTCCCGCGAGACAAGATTCTCGAGCGGGTTGCGCGCATCAAGGACATGAAGGATGAGCACCCGCTCGACGACCTGGCCGAGCTGATCACGACACGCGTCAATGCGAAGATCCGAGTCGCTCTGGAGAAACTCGAGCGGGTCGGCTGGCTCGACGATGACCTGTTGAAGGCGTTCAGCCCGGACGAGGTGTCCGACCAGGCGGTCTCGGTCTCGGTCTGGCAGGCGTTCGTACTCGGCGTGCTGAGCCGGCTGCGCAAGGTGGCGCGGGACGAGGAGATCGATCTCGTGCAGCGCACGTTGAAACGTGAGCAGGGAAACGGACTGCTCGAGCGGATTCCGGAGAGCGGGATCCGACTGCATCTCCTCCGGAAGCGCGTTGCGTCGGGCGGGATTTCGGCGCAGATCAGCCTCGTGGCCATGGCCGATGAGGGTGCGGTCTTCGATCCGGAGATCGAAGTCGTCGAGACGGTCGACCTGTCGACCGTGCTGCAGCGGATCAAACTGGACTTGGCGTACAGCGGAAACGGGAGCGATGAGCCGGCTCCGGAGTCGCGTCCGGAGACGAGTGATGGTGAGAGCCCCGAGGCGGGCTCGAACGAACAAGAGGTGGAACGATGACCGAAGAACGACGATCTGTGAGCATCTCCGGGTCCGGGCGGCTCGGTGGCGGGGAGTACGCGCGAGTGGCAATCTCGGGGTCCGGACGGATCGACGGCGACGTGGTCGCCTCGGAGCTGAAAATCTCCGGTTCGGGGAAGGTCTCGGGGCGGACGGAGGCGGGGCAGATCGTCGTCTCGGGGAGCGGAGGGTTCTCCGACTCGGTGGTCGCGGAAGAGATGCGTATCAGCGGATCGACCCGCGTCGACGGGACGGTCGACGTCAAGGAACTCAAGTGCTCCGGGAGCTTCCGCGCCGCCGGTGACGTCGCCGGCGAGTACATCAAGATCTCGGGAAGCATCAAGGTCTCCGGCGACGTCGAGGCCGACATCTTCAAGGCCAGCGGAGGCTTCGAAATCGAGGGTCTCTTGTCGGCCGACAAGGTGGAGATCCACCTCGGCGGTCGCTGCTCGGCGCGCGAAGTCGGCGGCGAGAGGATCATCGTCGAGCGGAGTACGTCGTTCGGCGGAGCACTTCTCGAAGGACTGGTCAAGATGTTCACCGGCGGCGGCGCGGCGGAGCTGCGCACGGCGCAGGTCGAGGGGGACGAGATCCGCCTCGAGAACACGATCGCCGATGTGGTTCGTGGCAAGCGGGTCGAGATCGGTCAGGGCTGCCGGATCGGAACCGTCGAGTACACGGACACACTCAAGGTCCACGCGGACGCCGAAGTAACGGAACGGAAGAAGACGTGAATCCGACGGTGTTCGATCGCGATGAGCGGAAGGCCGTTTCGAGTGAGAAGCCGTCGGCAACCGTCCGGGGTGCCGGCGAGCTGAGCGGAGGGGAATACAGCAGGATCCTGCTGCTCGGCGCCGGCGAGATCAGCGGAGACGTCCGAGCGGAACGCCTCCGGTCGTTCGGGTCCGGTGAGGTCCATGGGTCCGCGGCGGTCGAGAGCGTCTTCGTGTACGGGTCCGGTTCGGTGGACTCCGACCTGACGGCACGTCGCGTGAAGGCTGTCGGTTCGCTCGACGTGGGTGGGCGGATCGAGGCTCGGAAGCTCACGGTCACGGGAGCCTGCGAGGTCGGAGATCGCATCGTTGCCGACGAAATCGGCAGCCTCGGGTTGCTGCAGTGCCAGAGCGCCGAGGCGGGGTCGTTTCGCGCGCGCGGGGCGGTGGAGATCGAAGGGCTCCTGTCCGCGGATTTGGTCGTGCTCCACATCGGAGCGGGCCACAGCCAGGTCGATGTGATTGGCGGCGAGCGGGTCGAGGTTTGGAAGAGCAACTTCGGGAAGCGCAGCGCCCTTCTCAAGGCGATCGGATCGTTGCTGATCAACATCGGCACGCTCGGTGTGAGAGCCTCCCTCTCTGTATCGACGATCGAAGCGGATGACGTCTGTCTCGAGAACACCCGCGCCGACGTCGTCCGCGGCAAGCGGGTCGAGATCGGTCAGGGGTGCTGGATCGGCACCGTCGAGTATGCGGAGACGCTGCAGGTCCACAAGGGAGCGCAGGTCGGACGACGCCAGAAGGTCTAGGCGGTCATTGAACCGAGCGCAGGTACGCATCGACGCACCATTGAGAACCTGGAGGCAACATGGCAACCGTGGCTGGGCGCTGGAAGGCCCGTTTCTTCACGATCTGGACCGGCCAGCAGCTGTCGATCGTCGGCAGTCGCGCGGCTCAGTTTGCACTGGTGTGGTGGCTGACGACGACGACCGGCTCGGCCACGGTCCTTGCCTCCGCAGCGTTGGTCGCGATGATCCCGCAGATCGTCCTCGGGCCGTTCGTCGGGGCACTGATCGATCGATGGAATCGACGGATGGTGATGATCGTCGCCGACTCGTTCATCGCGCTGGTCGGCCTCTGGCTGGCGTACATGTTCTGGACGGGATCGATGGAGGTATGGCACATCTACGTCGTCATGCTCGCCCGCTCGCTCGGCGGCGCGTTCCATTGGCCGGCGATGGCCGCCTCGACGACGCTGATGGTGCCCGAGAAGCACCTGACGCGCGTCAGTGGGTTGAATCAGTCGATCCAAGGCGTTCTGACGATCATTGCCCCGCCGCTGGGGGCGCTGCTCATGTCACTGCTGCCGCTGCACGGCGTGATGATGGTGGACGTCGCGACCGCCCTGTTCGCGGTGCTGCCACTGCTGTTCTTGGCCGTCCCGCAGCCGCGGCGCGAGCACGTCGAAAGCATCAAGGCGATGCCGTTCCTCACCGGCGTGAAGGAGGGCCTGCGCTTCGTGCTCAGCTGGAAGGGGATGCTGATCCTGATCCTCGGAGCGTCGATCGTCAAGATCCTCCTTCAGCCCGCGTTCAGCCTGATTCCGCTGCTGGTCCACGATCACTTCGGCGGCGGTGCCGCGGATCTCAGTCTCCTCGAAGCGATCGCCGGAGGCGGGATCCTCCTCGGCGGGTTGGCGCTCGGTGCGTGGGGCGGATTCAAGCGGAAGATCTACACCTCGCTGATGGGGATCATCGGGATCGGTGCCGGGAGCTTGGTCATGGGCCTCGCCCCGTTCAATGCATTCTGGGTCGCCCTGATTGGCGCGTTCCTGCTCGGCGCGATGATCTCGATGTGTGACGGCCCGCTGCACGCGTTGCTGCAGGCGACGGTGCCCGCACAGATGCAGGGGCGGGTGTTCGCGGTGTTGGGGAGTCTGTTCTCGCTGACGACGCCGATCGGGCTGGCGTTCGCCGGCCCGCTGAGCGACCTCTTCGGGGTCCGGATCTGGTTCCAGATGGCTGGCATTCTGTGCGTCGTCACCGCCGGGGCATGTCTGTTCGTCCCCGCGTTGATCCATATCGAAGACGAGAGGCCCCCGGTGATCGGGGGGGCGGGTGCGAGCGACTCGGAAGGTGTCGAAGCTGCCTCGGACGAGGTCGCGCCTCGCCCCGGCTACTCGACGGCCGGCGATTGATTGCCTGATCCGTTCGCCAACTGAGGGTGGTGTCTTCAGCGCGGCGATCGACCTCTAGCGGTTCACAGGTTGGATCGTCCAGCTGAAGGGGGTGTCTTCAGCGCGGCGATCGACCTCTAGCGGTTCACAGGTTGGATCGTCCAGC
>CAZSNG010000019.1:0-39813 GCA_964608345.1 uncultured Thermotogae bacterium | reverse complement strand
CACCGTTTGCCCTTACTGCGCTTATGCGGCACACACTCTATTCACTTGTCAAGGAGCAGCGCAGCAAGCTTCGCTGCGCAATAGACAACGATCGTAACACAGCCCCCAGAGCCTGTCAAGGGAATCCGTGGACTGTGTGAGGCAGGACTCTACACGCCGAGTTCGTCGGTTTCAAGGTCGGCGGAGCCGGACGATCGGACGGCCCATCTGTGGGCCGAAATGCCCTAGGAACCGTCGGTTTGGAGCGAGACAGCGGAGGCCAGGCGATCGAGCTGTTCGAAGTCGAGTTCCTCGCCTCTGGCCGTCCCGTCAACTTCCGCCTCCTCAAGCACGGTCAGGATCGCCTCCGCCGGCAACAGCGCACGAAGCGCGCCGCGGATCATCTTGCGGCGGGTTCCGTAGAGGGCGCGGACGACCGCGAAGAAGGATCCTTCATCGGATCCGAACCTCGGACGATCACGGAAGGTGAGACTCCACAGCGTCGAGTCGACCTCGGGGACCGGGAAGAAGCTGCCCCGGTTGACCCGGCGTACGATCTCGACGTCCGCGTACGCGCGGACGAGGATACCCAGCGCCGACCCGCGCTTGCTTGGGCTGGCAGTGATCTTCTCCGCCACCTCCCGTTGGGTGATCAGCAGCGCTCCGGAGAAGGCATCCCGTTGTCCGATCATCCATTTGAGGATCGGTGCGGTGATTCGGTACGGCAAGCTTCCGACTATGTAGGCCGGACCGCCGCCGAGGCGTTCGGCGAGATCGAGCCTGAGGATGTCCTCGCGTACCACCTCGAGTCGATCCTCACGCCCGAGCCGATCCTCGAGGAGTTCCGCGAGCCGCCGGTCGACCTCCACCGCGACGACCTTCAGTGCGTGGCGGAGGAGCACTTCAGTGACCGCGCCGAGCCCTGGACCGATCTCGACAACCGTGCCCGGAGACGTCCCCTCGAGGGACGATTCGAGGTCTGCAAGGACACCAGTGTCAACAAGGAAGCTCTGCCCAAGCCGCTTGCTCGGACGAACGCCTATCTCGGCAAGGAGAGCTCGGACGACTCCGCGATCGGTGACCGGTCTGCTCACAGGAGCCGCTCGGTCGCCCACCCGGTCAACGCGTCGATGACGCGCGCATCGACCGGCTCGTCGAGATGGCGATAGACGAGGTTCGGCTCCTCCGGGTGATGTCTCAGGAGGTGATTCAAGTCGGACAGGACCATCGCGGTCACGTCCTCGTTCCCGGCCTCAGCAAGAATCTCCTCAAACAGCCCGACCTCCGACGAGGGCACCTGCGCGTCCTTCTCCCCGTTGACGATCAGCACCGGCACGTCGACGGCCCGCAAGGTCTCGGCCGGTTCATCCAGGTAGTGCTCGCGAAGCCACTCGAGCGACAGTGGGGTCGACTTCAGCTGGGCGGCCGCCTCTTCCGTCAGCCACGGCATCGCTTCTTGCATCTCTTCTACAGTGTGGTCGGCCCACCCCCCCTCCGAGGCCTCGACGAACGCCGTGTACTGATCCTGCTGCGCCAGCGTCCCCTCCAGCATCTCGCCTTCGACGCCCTGCTGCCGTAGCAGCGTCTCGACCTGCCAGCGCGTGATCGCATCGAGCGACCTCACGGCGCCGGAGAGCAGGACAACGCCGGCGACGGTCTCGTCCTCAACCGCGAGGACCGGAGCGAGATACGCTCCTTCGCTGTGCCCGATCAGGACACATCGAGCCGGATCGATCTCCGGCTGCGACTGCAGCCCCTCGAACGCGGCGCGAGCGTCGTTCAACAGGTCGGTCCGCGAGGCAAGAGCCGAGTCCCCATCGCTTTCGCCGACGCCCCGCTTGTCGAATCGCAGCGACGCAATCCCGCTCCGAGCGAGAGCGTGCGCCAGCTGTCGGTACGCGTCCATCTGCAAGCCCCCCGCGTTCCCATTGCGGTCGATCGGACCGGATCCGTGAAGGAGCAGCGCCGCCGGAAACGACCCGTCGCCCTCTTCGGGAAGCGCCAAGGTTCCCATCAGCGTCAGGTCGTCGCTGGCAAACGCAATGTCGCGCTCGTCCACGCCCTCGACGGCGGCCTCATCATCCAGATCGATCTCGATGCCCGCCGGAAACAGGGAGGCATCGTAGCCGAGCGTGTTCTGCGTTCGGTTGACCAGCCCGGCGAGCTGCCCGGCGTGCTCGATCAACACGATCATCGTGTCCCCGAGGTGAAGGTTGAATCGCTTCCCCTCGAACGTCTCGCCGCCCGATCGGAATGCGATCGAGTTCGGCCCGTCGACCTTCGCCGGGATCGAAAGAAGCCCCTGCGGCACCGCCGCCGTGAACTCCCGATCGATCGCCTCGGAGCGAATCGCCATCAGTAGGACCGCGTACGGACCGATCAGGTTGTTGTCCAGCAGCGCGAGATCGCCCGCGGCGGCGACCTCGGCGGATTGCTGCGACGATCCGATGCGGACCTCCATCGTCAACCCGGTCACGCCCATCTGAGCGGAGACGATCTGAGCCCCCGACGGTGTGTCGGCGGCGAGGTGATAGAAGATCGGAAGAAAGTCCCGGTCGTACTGCGTCTGCTGAGACAGCGAGACCACCTGATCGCCCGCCGTCAGCTCGCCCTGCGACAGAAGCATGTACCCGTCGATCGGATGGAAGAACAGAGTGTAGGTCTCCTCCAGTAGAACGGCGCCGTCCCGTTCGAGGACGAAGTGCCCTGCACTGACCAGTTGCCCGCGATCCTCGTCGGGGATCTCGTCCCGCCCGTCGAACAACGAGCCACCGAACGCCAACGCCAGGACGCCGAGCACGACCGCCAGCCCGAGCAGTAGTTTCGTGTTCATGACTCCCCCCCCAGCCAAGACCCCAATGCGAAATCTCGGACTCTCGGAGTATATAGCACGCGTGCATCGCACGCTTCGACATGCCGAGAGCTTTTTGTCGTTTCAGGACACGCTGCTCGGCATCGACCTCCATCATCACCTCCCGGATGACACGCGCGGGCGGAGAGGCAGCGGCTTTCGATTCGGACGGTCGAGCATTTCGGAGCTTCTCCTTCATCGACAGACACTTCAAGCAGAGCGACGGGTACATGCCGAGGAGGCTTGGGTGCACGTATCGGGGGAGGAGGGAGGTAGGATACGATGGAATCCACCCGATTTGGAGGCTCCACACGCGCGCTCGCTCTGGCCGTCATCCTGCTCGGTGCCGTGCTCTGCGCCTCGCAGCAGGTCCTGGCGAACCCGGGGGTACTGCCGACAGCTCCCAGCCGGGTTCTCTACCTCGACTTCGCTGGGCTCCCTGGAAGCGGCTCGACTGAGAGCGAACTCGAGACCTGGCAGGCAGACGGCTGGACGAGCGGGAACGGGTGCCTTCAGCTCGTGCGGTCGGGCAGCTGCCTCGACGTCGTCATCGCGATCCCGTCCAGCATCACCACGGCGCAGCTGACGTTGGTGCATCGATCCGGCCTCGCGCCAGGATGCGCAGGCGGCGGGTTCGCACCGGTCACGGTTTCCGCCAATGGAACCGTCCTTGCCCGGGATCTCGCACCGCAGGCTGTCGGTGGAGATGGGTTCTCAACCGACCGATGGGAGATCGCCGGGCAGCTCACGCCGGGGCGCAATCGGATCCGCGTGTTCGCCGAGAACCTGTGCAGCGTCTACGAGATCCACCGGCTCGAGGTTGCGCTGCACTTCGATGCGGCATGCTGGATCGAGACGTGCCAAATGACGCACGCCATCGCGCAGGACCGACCGACCGACAGCGTAGCCGTCTTCTCCCCCAGCGATCAATGGTCGATCTGCTGGACGAAAGTCGCTCCTGAGGCGATGGGCCGCCTCATCCAGTTCCGCTTCTACGACCCGTCGGGCGGCCTGTACTTCAAAACAGATCGTACTGCCGATCGCTACAACTGGGGCTACATCAACGTCGCAGGCTGGAGAGCCGCGAGCTTGCAGGGTCGATGGCGCGTGGACGTCTTCGTCGCGGGGGAGTTCCAGCTCAGTGTCCCGTTCCACATCGGATCGGCGTGGAGCGGGCATGCGCCTAGCGTCACAGGCATGGACTTCCCGGCAGCGATTCAGGCGGACGGAGAGCACACATCGGGACGGGTTTCGTTCTTCGATCCTAACGGTGACGTCACCTCCGTGAGATTCGACGTAGTGCACGCTGTGAGATTCACTCCCTTCAGCTTCGACCCCCACATAGAAGGGGAGACCAGCGGCTCCTTCGACTTCCGCATCTGGGCAACCTTGAAGCAGACCGTGACCCTGAAGGTCACACTGGTCGATCGTCTAGGAAACGAGAGTGAACCGTACTACTTTAGCTTCAGAGCTACATGAGGAGGCAGCCCTATGAAGACCGATCTGAGCGTTGTGGGTCGAACGGCCGTGTTGATGGTGTTGATCGTAGGCAGCGCTGTCCTGCTGGGGAACACAACCCAAACCGCGACCGAATCGCAGCCGGATCCGGAAGTGGCCGCGGTCTACACCGCCGTCCAGTCTGAACTCGTTGAAGGAAATGCGAAGTTCGCGTTTGAACTCTACCGCGCCCTGCGGGAAGAACATGGCAACCTCTTTCTCTCCCCGTACAGCATCTCGCTGGCCCTGGCGATGACGTACTCCGGCGCCCGCGGGGAGACAGCGACCCAGATGGCTGAGACGCTCCACTTCGCCGCCTTGGGACAAGATCGCCTCCATCCCGCGTTCAACGCGCTGGCACGAGAACTCGCCGGTCGGGGCGAAGGTACGGGCGACACAGACGAAACCGATGAAGCGGACCGGTTCCGATTGCACGTTACCAGCGCTCTGTGGGGACAAGATGGCTACAGGTTACTTCCCGCGTTTCTCGCTGTCCTAGCGGAGAACTACGGTGCCGGCGTGCAGACGGCCAACTTCATCGACGCGCCGGAGCAGGCGCGAGAGACGATCAACAGGTGGGCCAGTGATGAGACAGAGGGAAGGATTGAGAATCTGCTCCCACCGGGCTCGATTACCCCATTGACACGGCTGGTGCTCACCAATGCAGTCTACTTCAACGCAACATGGAAGTACGGTTTTGATGAGTGCTTCACCTGGAATTGTCCATTCACTCTACTCAATGGCAGCCAAGTCACGGTGCAGATGATGCAGCAGGTCGGGAGGTTCAGGTGTGTCGCGGGGGAAGGGTATCAAGCAGTCGAGATCCCCTACGTCGGAGACGAACTCTCGATGCTTGTCTTGCTCCCTGAGATTCACGAGTTTGAGGAATTCACCGCGACCCTTGACTCCGAACGGCTCGCTTCCATCCTGGCGACCATGACAGAGGAGCGGGGCATCTCGCTATCCATGCCAAGATTCGAGTACGCCTCGGAGTTCAATCTGAAAGCGACCCTCGTTGACCTCGGCATGCCGGATGCGTTCGTTCTTGGCGCCGCAGATTTCTCAGGATTAGACGGTACCCGGGAGCTCTTCATCGGTGACGCCTTCCACAAGGCCGTTGTTTCGGTCGACGAGAACGGCACGGAAGCAGCGGCCGCAACCGCGCTCCCCATTCCTTGCGCCATGCTTCCTGTGATCCGGCTTGATCATCCATTCATCTTCCTCATCCGCGACATCGAAACTGGAACAATTCTGTTCATCGGACAAGTGTTGGATCCGAGCGAAGGCTGAGTGCGCACGTGTTGCGGGTGTGGCATTCCAGAGCCGAGTAGTCAGAAATCGCGGACCCCATGAGCCACGCCCTCATCGAAACTAGCTTGCATCAACGGGGGCGTTCGCCTCTCAGTACGAAACACAATGGTAGACGCTGCATCCACGTCGCTGTCTTGGAGCAAGGCCTGCTCATGCGTGAAGCGACAATCGAACTGGTGGCGCGGCACAAGGACCACGCCACCAGCAGTGACTCTCTATCTCACTGACGCCAAGCCAGCAGGGCCTCAACCTGCTGCTGGAGCCACGCAGCACCGGTCTCAGGTGTCATGATCCCTTCCAGGGCGATGTTGCTGATGACCTGCGAAATCAACAGATCGCCTTCGATGTCGGCGATCACAGCGCGCTCCACCGGGCCGTAGTCCGGGCGGAACAGCCACCGCTGCATCGCGTCGAACCCGTTGGCGATCTGATCGAGCGTTTCGTCGGAGTAGTAGGCGAAGAACGGACTCACCTCTTTCCAGCCGTCGACCGCACTCTCCAGCACCGGAACCTTCCCGAACGGTGCGAGCGCCAGGACGTCGATGTACCCCTCGGTGAGGAAGTACTCGATGACCAGCTGCGCCGCAGGGTCGGCGCCCTTCATGATGCCGAGCGTGGAGAGATACCCGTACGATGACGATCCACCGGGACCCACCATCTGGGCGGCAAAGCCCGTGTTCAAAGCGAGATCCTCGACTGGGATGTCGACCTTGCCGCCGGCCTCCAAGCCGGAACCTTCCACCAGGTCGTCCATGATGTAGGTGCTGTAGAACAGCATGGCGGTCTGATCGAGCTCGTACGCTTCGCGCGCCCCGCGCCAGTACTGCGGCCCCGGTACGGCGCCCCGTTGGAGGTCCGTGTAGAACTCGAGCGCCTGGATCATCTCCGGGGTGTTCATGGTGACGTTGCCCTCAGAATCGAACGGCCAGGCGTTGTTGGAGATGGCGACTTGTTCGAAAACCTGATGAGGGTAGTTCTGCCCTGGATCCGTTCCGAGCGTGATCGCGTACAGCAGGTTGCCGAATCCCGGCAGCACGTCACGTCCACTGCGGCGTTGATGTCGTCCCAAGAGATCGGCGGATTCAGTCCCGCCTCCGTAAACATATCGGCTCGATACCAAATGGCCTGAATCCAGCCGTCGTACGGAACAGCAGCGTACCTCCCGGTAGCCGCGTTGATGACCATCGACAGCGGTCCGTCGCGGAAGTCGGCTTCGCCAATGCTCGCGATCACGGCCTCCGCAGCATCCTCATCCAGGATTCCGCCGGCGGCGAAGATCGCAACGCGCTCGATATCCATGCGGACGATATCTGGCAGCTGGCCGGCGGCCACTGCTGTGGCGATGCGTTGACTAACCTCAGCCTCGTGAATGGGCACTATTTGCACTTCGATCCCGGGATACTCGGACATGAAGCGAGCCGCCACCTCTTCGTAGACTGCGACGCGATTCCACTCGTTGTCGGTCGTCCAGAAGGCGATCTCACCCCCAACATATCCGATACCTTCCAGGCGAACGGATGCGGAGCCTCCATTGCTCTCGATTCCCAAGGAGGCGATGTATTTCAGGCGATCGCTCGGATGGAATTCTACCGTTACGCTTCGTTGTTGGTCCTCATCGAGGGTGAAGGTACTCGGAGAAATGCTGAATGAACCACAGTCATCGCCCGTGCATCGGATTGATCCCTGGAGCGTTGCCTGGCCCCGATTGGTGATGGTGAAGGTTCTGGTCGAGGAGGAACCGACAATGACACCACCGAAGTCGAGCGAGGTGACGGAGACTTCCAGCTGGGCGGGGAGCTGTGGCTGAGTCACGGCATACGCCCTGCTCGTGCTCCTCGAGTTCCCAGCGCGATCCATGACACTCACCGACACGGTGCCGTTCTCAGACGGTTGAATCGTCCCTTGCCAACGATCGCCGGTTCGGCTGAGCGAGATGCGTCCCAGGTGGCTGTCAGTCGCAATGACCGTGTTGATTCCCGAGAGCCCATCCGTGGCCGTGATCGTCACACGGATGGACTCACCGTGATCGACTGCGCTGTCACTGAGGCTGACCGAAACGCTGGGCTCTGTCTTGTCGATGTTGATTCCATCGACGAGATCCTCTTCTCGGTTGCCTGCCTTGTCGACCGCCTCTCCGGTGACGGACCGCCCTCGGCCTTCGTTTCTCAGCGTCTGCTGTCCGGTGCAGCTTTCGATCCCGGAGAGCTCATCCTCGCAGCGGAACTCGACCCCGACACTAGCACGGTACCAACCGTTAGCGTTGGGCTGGACCAGCGGTGCACCTGTGATCGTCGGGCCAATGAAGTCGAGTCGCACCGTAATCGTCTTCGCCTCGCTCTCATTGTCCGCAACGTCAATCGCCCAACACTCGATGTTGTAGACGCCATTCCCGTCGTAGCGACCCAGTGACAGAGAGAACGTGGCTACCTGTCCGTTCTGCTTGAGTTCCAGCCGATCGTGACCGACCTCCACACGATTGCCGCCGTTCAACGCAGGGCTCCGGTAGTAGATGGCCTCGACTCCGGAACCGTCTTCCCCGTCGTCCGCCATGATCGTCACGGTGACCGTCTCGTTCGTCCAACCGCTGTCCGACTTTGGCGTTGCTGACACCGTGACAACAGGTGGCATCTCGTCGCAACAGAACGGCTCATAGTTTCGCGGGATCTGGTCGACCGGGATCGTGCACTGGTCGGTCAGTACCCCGCCGGAGAAGACGTCGATCTCGACGGAATCCCCGCGGATCAGTAGCCAGCCGGTCTCCAGCTCTTCATCCGCGCACACGGCGAACGTGATCACGTTGGTGCCGATCGTTGTCGTGACCTCGCCATCCTGATCGGTCGTGAGCCTCAATTCGACCGCGTCGTCATCGCTGCGCATTGCGCGGACGCAGTCCACGAGCCCGGCATGCGCGGGGACGCTGTGAGCCAGCATGAGAGTCACTAGAGACAAGAACAGGAAGAGCGCGAACCGTCGATGTAGGCCGTTGCCTCGTGACACGCTGACCCCTTCTCTCGTCATTCGACCCATTTCACTCCACCTCGAATGTGAACTCGTACGGCTCGCTCTCCACGCCGGCCGCATCGATCAATGTCAACCGCAGCGTGACCGTCTGAGCCACGCTGACGTTGACGGTGAATCGGAATGCGCCATCCGCCTGGCCCCGCACTTCGGGATCGAAGCTCATGCCAGGTTGGATCCCGATCGTGGCCGGATCCCCCTCCAGGATCTCGAATCGCACCTGGGCGACATCGCCATCGGAATCCTCAAACTTGACGAGGCCGTGTTGGGCCTCGTCGATCGCGATCAACTTCGGGAAGGCCACGCGGCTCACAACTGGAGGCTGTGTGTCAGCTTCCGCTATGTCCCAAAGCAGGATCGTGGCATCCTTTGATGCGGAAGCGAGGGTCTGGCCATCGGGACTGAAGTTGACGGAGAGGATTTCGTCGCAGTGCCCTGTGTAGCTTGCCAGCTTCATGCCTGTGCTCACATTCCATACCTTCACCGTGCCGTCCACGAAGCCAGAAGCCAGGAGACTGCCATCCTGATTGAACGCCACCGCGGACGCAGAAGCTCCGCGATCCGCGAGCATCACGTATTCTTCTCCCGAGGGGAGCTCCCACAATCGCACTGCTCCATCTTCCGAGCAAGACGCAAGGGAGCGGCCATCAGGGCTAAACGAGATCCCGTTGACAGATCCGGAGTAACCTGCGAGCACAAGGAGATCTTCGCCAGTCTCGGCATTCCACAGCTTGACTGTCGTGTCGACCGAGGCAGACGCGAGAAGCTGCCCGTCGGGGCTGAATTCAATGCTTGTTACGTCGCCATCATGCCGAAGTCGCATGATCCTGCCAGTCGCAGCGCCGCCGATTTTCGCACGCTGGCCGTATGCCGCACCCAAGTCATACAACGCTACCGTTTGTCCGTAAGCTGCCGCAATCACCTGACCATCTGGGTGGAACGCAAGTGCGGCGACAGTGCTGCCTGCTGCAAGCTGACCGAGCTCGCTGCCGGTGGCTACGTCGTAGAGCCTGATCAATCCCATCAGGAAGAGGCCGATGGCAATCGTGTTCCCGTCAGGACTCACTGCAAGCGAGTGGATGGAGGTCTTGCCGTCGATGGTTCTCAGTACGCTCATTGCCTCCGCATCCCAGAAGGTGAGATCTGTGTTCTCGACCCCTGCTATCGCTGCTCCCTGCAAGCAGTAGCTTGAGCGTGTAGCCCAGATTCTCTTCTCTGCATCAAGCAGCCTTGCCCTGCCGGCGCTCACATCCCACAACCGGATTGTCCAATCCGTTGCGCCTGCGTACGTGATCAGGCGAGCCCCGTCTGGACTGAAGGCCAAGAAGCGTACGGTGCCGTTGTGAGCCGCGAGCTCCTGCGTTTCCTTTCCCGTAGTGGCATCCCAAAGTATCGCTGTCTTGTCAGCCGAACCAGAAGCCAGGAACTCTCCATCGGGGCTGAATGCCACCGAGTACACTGTGTCGGAATGCCCTCCCAGGGTACGCATCTCCGCTCCAGCATTGACATCCCAGAGCTTGAGTGTTTCGTCAGATGAACCAGAGACAAGGAGCCTTCCGTCGGAACTGAATGCCACCGAGCGCACACTACTGGCATGTCCGGTGAGGACGTGTGCTTTGCTGCCCGCATCCACGTCCCACAGCGTGATCGTATCGTCATCAGAGCCGGAGGCAAGAAGACTCCCATCGGGACTGAACGCCACCGATGTGACCTCCTCCGTGTGGCCAATGAGCGTTCGCACTTCTCTGCCTGTGGCGACATTCCAGAGTCTGATTGACTGATCCTCAAAACCCGAAGCCAGCAGTTCGCCATCGGCGCTGAAGGCTACTGCCACGGCATTCGCACAGTGGCCAAATAGGGAGACTGGGGCCATGCTCTCTGTATCTCGGAGGACCACGCCAACGCTCGTACCCTCCGCCAACCACCTTCCGTCTGGTGAGAATGCCAGGTTGCCGGTCAGGCGCCCTACCCCCAGGCGCGCCGCAGCACCATCCGGCAGTGCTGCATCAGCTAGCGAGGATGGATGTGCGTCGGAAAGCAAGGGCAACACCAGCAAGACGGACAGCAAAGACAGACGCACGATTCTCAGTCGCTTCATCCTGATCTCCTTTGAGGCTTCCTCGAGGACGCGCAAGACTCGGATTGCGCCTTGCTCTCCTACTACTCCTCCGACTCACTCCCTTGGATATTGGTCACCTGGAAGTTCTCGTATCCTTTCCGGACACCCTGAACCAGATAGTCGAATCGGGTGCTGCTCGTCCCGTTCATGAGTTCCCTGACGACGATGCTTTCAGTGCTCTTCTCGGCGACGTAGAGCCCGTTGCAGTCTTCGAGCAGTGTCACTTGCGCGGTGAGGCCCTCACCTGCCGTGACGAGTCGGAACGACTCAGGGAGCCCAATCGTTGCTTCCCCGTCGACGAGTTGCGCAGTCCCTCGCACGTACGTCCCCGCCTCGGGTCCTTCCAGCGCCGCATAGGTGATGACCTTGGTTGGGTCCTCGGGGTGTTGCTGCACGAAGAATTTCCTTCCCTTTACCCTCAGATCTCCCAATACATCAGCATCGCCCCGCACCTTGAGATCATTCAGAATGTCTGCGTTGTTCGCCACCGTCAAGTCATTCAAGACATTCGCGTCATTCATGACGTCCAAATCGTTGCCTACCCATAGGTTATTCGCGATGTCTGCATCGCCAGCGCCTGGAGGAGCCGCTATGCCGATGCCGAGGCTGTGAGCGATTTGGAGACTTCCTGCAGGCGCTGTGGGCACTCCGATGATTGGCGGGAACTTCGGCGTTGGCATTCCAATGCTCACGGCGCCCACCGCGTCGATTTCGAAACGGCGATACCCTGCGTTGCCGAAACCGCCTTCTCCAGCAATCCCCTTGCCAGCTGCACCCAAGAGCGATAGATCATCGATGATGAAGCTGCCTGCCCGCTGAGCGACACTGGCTGCGAGTGCTCCTACAGGCGCGGGGATGGGCCCGTTGCCGATGTTGAACATGGTCACGGACGGAGATATCAGCATTCGACATTGGTTTGGGAACAGCAAGGTACCTGGCAGATTGACGTCATTGATCGTGAAAGCTCCCAACCGAGGAAGCAACTCCGGATGCCCCAAATTGACTGTAGCGTTACCCAATGGACCCGTGACTTGGATCCGTGGGGAGGAAAGAGCAGGAGCAGAGCTGTCGTCCCGCAGCTCAAAACCGCCCGCTGCCGTTGAGGCCAAATGCCACATTCGCCCGGTCACATTAGTAGCGTCCAATGATAGGTTGGCCTCAGCTGGCCCGGCAAGCCCAGCAATGGTCACGCGCATGGAAGGAGCGGCAGCGACACCCACACCGAGGTTGTTGGTGACGCGCGCGTTGTTGCCGACGTAGAGGTTGGATTGAAGGCGAGCGCTTCCCGATCCGGGAGAGCTCGTTGACCCCACCCGTAGCGAATCCACGGTCGCGAGACCGGAAACAGTCAGATCCCCGCTGGTCGAATAGGCCGGAGCGCTTCCAATCGACGCGATCCCGTCATCCACAATGCGAACATCGTTGGTGGTGGCATCCAGCGGGATCTCCGCGACTCTCTCCAGCCCAGACGAGTTCGGATCGCTAATCACGCCAGACGTGTTGCCCGGGATGAGCTCGCGGTAGACCCGGTAGCCCGTGCGTGCGCCGAGCCTGATCAGGTCACGAAGCTGCGGGTCGACTTGCCACTCGAAGCTGACAGTCCATGACTCCGCTTGGTCTCCAAGCCTCAAGTAGTCGTTCCTCTGAAGGTACTCCCGATCGTCGACAAACGCCGTGACGACGTACGAGTAGAAGTTCCCGCCGGCTAGTCCTCTTGTGTGACCAAGCGCACTTGTGTTCACGCTCAGATTGTGTGCAAGTGACGTAGGGAACTGCGCTATGGTCGCACGACCGCCGAGCAGGCTGAAATCGGCTCCCAGTCCCAACACAATGCCCCTGCTCGGCAGCGTAAGACCGGATGGTGGGTTCTCGACATCTAATCCCACCCCGAGCAGTCGCTCAATCGTCATCGAAGGGAATCTCCCCTGTTGGTCTGAGGAGAAGGCGACAAGGGACAAACCGACGATTGTCGTCACAAAGAGGTAGCGCACCAACCTACGAGTCGGTCTCTCTCTTCTGTTGTTGGGCATCGAATCACCTTCCTCGGATTCTTCTGTGTGTGGGGGTGCCTGAACAGGCTTCCTTCTCGTCATCCCGGGCGCTGTAGCGACAGCGCACTTCTCGCTCCGGTGTTTCGCCATTCCTGCAATGGTCATTCGCATCTCACCGCTCACTCGGATCCATCACTTGCCCGATGAACAGGATGGTGTCGGTCTCGATGTCGCGGATGAGGAAGAGGAATGGGCGATTGAGCCGGATGGTCGGCACGTCCGGTCCGACCATCTCCGCGGCGGTCGCCGCTACAGCGTAGGTACCGTTCTCGTCGACGGTGATCAGCGTCTGGTGGATGACATCTTGGAGGAAGAACTCCCGATCCGGGGTCATCTCCCGGAAATCCGCCCTGCCGAGGACGAACGCGTCTGTCATGCCCAGACTGGCAAGCGCATCAGCCAGCTCGAACGACGACCGGAACTCGAACCTCGGCATGTAGATCTGAACCAACTGCACGCTCAGGTTCTCCAGGATCTCTGTCGCCAGATCGGCGTTGAGCGAGCCAGCGAAGTCCTCGAAGTGGCCGGGCTCCGGGAGCAGGATGACCATCGAGAACCGCCCGCCCTCGTACGGGAGCTCGACGGCTTGGGCGCCGCCGGTTGCGGTGTAGGCGAATCGGGCGATCTGGTTCATCATCGGCGTGGCCACCTGCCGCCCATCGAGCAGGGTGAACGCGCCGTTGTGGGTGTAATCCACGTTAAATGGGGTCTCCCATGCCCCACGGAACGTGATCGCGTTGGCGACCAGAAACCGTGTCAGTGGGGTGATAATCCCTGATGGGAAGAACTCCCGGATCTCACCTCCTGTCTCGCGCGATACCCACTGGTTGATCGCGTTTCGAACGTTCTCCGGAAAGGCTGAGAAGTCCAGAGATTCCACTGTTGCTCCCAGACTTCGCCGGAGTGTGTCGCTGAAGACCTGGCGCACCTCGAATCCCTGTTGCCACCAAAGCGAGTTGGCGAGTCGCAGCTGGAAGCTTCCGGTTCCTCCTCCGCGGAATCTTGAGTGAAGTCCGCCGAAGACGGTCGGGACGTCAAACGGAGCAAGCTCGAAGTGAAGAACACGGGCGATCTGCTCTTCGGTTACGCTGTGGGAACCCGCGTAGACCATGGAAAGCGCCATTGAGATGCCATGCGGAGAGAAGACGAGGTTCCGGTCGTCCTCGCGGAGTGTGCGGTAGAGATCGAAGGCGAACTGCGTATTGGCTGCAACGAGAGCCCGTTCGTCGGCGGACAGCTCTCTCACCAGCGCAGACTGATGCACCATGGCTTGTGTCGCATCATGGCCATCACGCCGGCTCACGTCCCTCTGCGACACCAGAGTGCCGACTGCGGCTGCCAGGCCGAGAAGCGCAACGAGGACGATCCAGGTGACTCGATCCACCGCGCCATCTCCTTCCGGCCCTCCTGGACGCAGATCAATGATTCAGGAGAAGCCGGTTCATCGAGTTGGCATTATAGCATATGTGCGACTCCTCATGAAGAGTACCTCATCAGTGTTTTACTTTGTCTTTCATTTGGATAGTGCTTCGTGTGACACCCCAACGCGAGAAGCGCAATGCAGCCGCGAGACCCGATAGGGGGCGCTTCGAACCGCCGCCGAGGCGCCTTTCGGCCCCGTGGATCCGTTGAGGCGCCTACTTCCACCGCGTCAGGATCTGCTCCCGCTTGAACAGCCGGATCGCGATCCACAGGACGACCGCGCCGGCGACAACCAGCACGCCGCCCTCGAGCACAACCAATCGGAGGTCAACGAGCGTCTGGATGCTGCTGTAGATGATCAGCGGGATCAGTCCAGGCAGGATCGCCAAACTCGAGAACTGATACGCCGCCCGCGCATCGCTGGCTCGCGACGAGACGATCATCGTCACGCCAACCGAGAACAGTGCAAGCAAGGGAGACAACCCAAAGATCGATGCCAGCCACGGCGCCGAGACCGTCTGCACGAGAAACTCGCCGGTGAGGAGCCGCGTCGCCGCGATGAACAGCCCGAAGCTGAGCCAGTTGATCAGCACGGCCGGGATGACGCTCGCCAGCGCCTTGCCGAGGAACAGCTCCAAGTCGGAGATCGGCGTCGCCAGTAGCGGCTCGAGCGTCGTCTGCTCCTTCTCCCCAACGATCGAGTAGACCGCGATGGCCAGCGGGATGACCGCCGGCAGCACCATGAAGTACAGCAGGCTGGTGTTGAACAGCGCCACCTGTGCCACCGGGTCGTCCTGCGCTTCGCCGACGGTGAGCATGAAGATCGACATCCCGACCATCACCAGCGGGAGGAAAGCGACGCCGAACAGGACCATCTTGTTTCGCAGCGATTCGCGCCACTCTTTCAACAGCAGCACCCTAAGCCGCGTCATCGTTCCCCTCCATCAGATCGAGGTACATGTCCTCCAGCGAGACCCGAAGCTCGTTCACGTACTGAACCTCCGCGCCCATCTCGACCAGCCGCTTCACCAGGGCCGGGTTGTCAGCACCCGGATCGTCGAGGGCGACAATCAGCTTGTCGTCGATCACCTCGATGCCTCGGACGAACGGGAGGCTGATCCGATCCTCCAAGCCTTCGCGGTAGTTGGCGAGATGAACGACCGTACGGCGGCCGTACATCTCGTCGCGCAGGGCGGCCGGCTCGCCGACCTTGACCAGCCGCGACTTGAACAGCGCCACGCGATCGCACAGCCGATCCGCCTCATCGAGGTTGTGGGTGCAGAGGAAGATCGTCCGTTCGCTCGACCGCAGGGACTCAATCAGGTCGCGGACCGTCTTCGCCGCCTCTGGATCGAGCCCGGCGGTCGGCTCATCCAAGAAGAGCACCCGCGGCTCGTGCACCAGCGCCCGCGCCACCGCCAGCTTCTGCCGCATCCCCTTGGAGAACGTCCCGGCCAGATCGTTTCGTCGATCCCACAGATCGAACAGCTTCAGATATCGCTCGACCGTCGCCTTCACGTCGGCGACGCCGTGCAGGCGGGCGAAGAACGCGAGGTTGTCAAACGCCGACAGCCGCTTGTAGAGGCCGGGAGTCTCGGTCAGGACGCCGACCTGTGCCCGCAAGCGCCTATTGTCGCGCCTGAGGTGGCAGTCGGCGACCGTCGCCTCGCCGGCACTCGGCGCGATCAGCGCCGCCAGCATGCGCACCGTCGTCGTCTTGCCGGCTCCGTTGGGGCCGAGAAACCCAAACACCTCCCCCTGCTTCACGTCGAGGTCGAGCCGGTCGACCGCGACCAAATCGCCGAACCGCCTCGTCAATCCGCGCGCCGTGATCATTCGTCCTCCATTCCCGTCCTCGCGTCCGTCGGCTCGATGCCGCTCACTGCGCCAACCACCGCCGCCAGTCGGAGCGGCTGATCCGATCCGATCAGCACCGCCCTCTTCCCGTGCCGCCCAAGTTCCACGCCACGAGAGCC
Source organism: uncultured Thermotogae bacterium (assembly GCA_964608345.1). Classification (GTDB taxonomy): domain Bacteria; phylum Bipolaricaulota; class Bipolaricaulia; order UBA7950; family UBA9294; genus JANQEA01. The sequence continues at coordinate 23,589 of CAZSNG010000019.1, read as the reverse complement.
GGCGAGGAAGTACCCGATCGTCGAGCCGGAGAGACGGATCCCGTATCCACCGAACTCCCGCAGCGCCGCGAAACGCCGCAGACCGACCGATGCAATCTCATTCGTCGAGCACCGAAACACCCGAATTCCTGCCAGTCCGTACCGGATCGTCACTTCGTTGCGAGTGACCCGGGTGCGTTGTCCTCCGTAGAACTGCAGCAGGAGCAGCCCAACCAGGGCGAGGACCAGCGCCGCCCAAGGCTCCGTGCCGAACGTCAACCCGGCGCCGATCCACATCACCGCAGGGACGCCGAGCGAGAGAAGCGCGACGTACCGCGGATTCTGCACGTCCCAGTAGACGACCTGCTCGCCGCGCGCGATCCGCGCCGCCACCTCCCGCCCGAATGCATCCGGCCGTGGACCCTCGGCCGCGACCGGCGTCGCGGAGAACGGCCGCGCCCGCTCGAGCAGCACGGCAATCAGTACCGCACCCCCGGCGCACAGCGCGACGGTCCACGGAATGCGAGCCGACGTCTCTCCGCGGATCGCGTTCTCCAAGAGCGGCACCTGCACGCCGACGAGCAGGCCGATCACCAGCTCGTCGAGCAGCGTCAGCGGATTGAACCGCTTGCGGCTCTCCTGACGCGCCCACAACTCGTCGAGCGTCGCCGAGAGCACCAGGAACAACGCGCCGAGACCGACTACGAGCGCGAATGCAATCCAGGGAGAACCCCACGATGTCGGAACACCGCCCAATCCATACTGCAGCGGCACGCGATCGGGCCAGGCGCCGATCCGCGTCGCCTCGTAGGCGACGAATCCGACGAGCACCGCCGCACCCGGCAGGTGCAACCACCACGGATGGGTCCATCTTCGCATCATCCCTCTCACCTCAGATCCTCTGCGAGCCGCAGTCCACCTCGCCACGGCGGGCAGCCAGCTTCTCCAGCTCGCGATCGACGAGCGCATGAAGGGATTCGGGGTCCAGGCCGAGAAGCATCGCATCGACGATGACGTCCCTTACCCGCCCGGCCATCGCCCTCTCGGCGTCCCCCTGGAAGACCATCTCCTGCGCCGCGGCCATTGCCGGCGCTGTCGCAATCCGCGCCTTCTTCCCAAGACGAATCCGCAGGAGGCCGGCATCGTTCAACGTCTGGTAGGCGCTTCGGGCAGTGTGGAGGCTGATCCCGAGCGCGCCGCCGAGCTCGCGAACCGACGGCAGCTCGTCGCCGGCGCACAATTCGCCGACGAGAATCTGCTCCTTGATTTGGCGCACGATCTGCAGGTAGATCGGCAGGGGGTCGCCTTCGTTGATCGAGACAAGCATCGAATCCTCCGGTCGGCTGTTATAGAACAAGTATAACAGTCAGGAGATCGACATCAAGGCGGGGCGTCGCCGCAGGCCGAACACTCATCGAGAGTCAGGCAGGAACCCGAGAGATCGACTATGCTCGCCCGATGATCTTCCACCAATGCCCCCTTCGAGGAAGCGCGGACATCCCAGCCATGATCGATCTCGCGGTCACCTCCCCCCGCGGCGCCCAGCACGTTGTCGATCTGCCGTATCGCCTGTGCTCGTGGTCGTTGGATGATCCCGAGAACATCGCCCTGTGGGTCGACGACCGGGGCCGGCTGGTCGCGTGGGCCGTCCTACAGGTACCGTTCTGGACGATCGATATCGTCGTTCGGCCCGATGGCGAAGCGGAGCTCTTCCCTGCCGCGCTGGAGTGGGCGATGGCTCGCGCGCGAACTGCGCAAGAGACTCCTTCGGGGCATCCGTCGTGGTTCGTCCATGTGTTTGCCGATCAAACGAATCGCTCGCGGCAGCTCGAATCCTTCCGTTTCGCGTGCCAAGCCAACGTCGGGGCGGATTCGTGGGAGAAGGTCTCGCTGCAGTGCGACCGCCTCGAGCCATCGTCGGTGAGTCCGCCGGAAGGGTTCGCCATACGCCCCCTCGCGGGCCTTGCCGAGGTAGAGGAGTACGTCGACGTCCATCGTGCGGCGTTCGGATCGGAGAACATGACGGTCGCGTGGCGGACGAAGACACTGAGCGCGCCGCATCATGTCCCCGACACGGACCTTGTCGCCGTCGCTGAGGACGGGCGGCTGGCCGGATTCTGTGTCGGCTGGCTGTCGCAGGAAGAGAGAGCAACAGGCCAGATCGAGCCCCTGGGCGTCGCGCCTGCGTTTCACGGGCTCGGTCTCGGAGCGGTTCTCCTCACGGAGTGTCTGCGCCGGTTGGCTGACCGCGGAGCGGCTCGGGTGATGGTCGAGACGGACAAGCAACGCAGCCCGGCGCTGCCACTGTACCGGCACGTCGGCTTCCGCCCGATCCGCGAGATCCTCGTGTATCGGAAGGATCTAGAGGCGCAGCCGGCGGAGGCCTGAAGCCACACGAGCGAGGATGTCGCGACGCTAGCCGTCTTCGGTTCGAGAGCGTTCGACAGCCCGCTTCAGACGGTCCTCGCGTGATTCGGGTTCGACGCTCCGCGGGCCCTCCTCGTTCTGCTGCGGCGCATCGACGACAGTCGACCTGATCCACCCGAGCTTCTTGGCGATGAACTTGAAGTTGATCGACCACCCGAGCATCCGGGGCACGAACAGGCGATCCTCGTCGCTCCAGAAGCTGAAGCTCATCCGTCTCTCCCCTCTCTCCATTCGGACTCGAGCACGGACATCACGTAGATGTCATGGAACGCGCCGTTGCGGAAGTACGCCTCCCGCTGGGTTCCCTCGCGCACGAATCCGACCTTCTCGTAGGCACGCAGCGCGTGCGCATTGAAAGAGAAGGCTGTCAGTCCGACGCGATGGAGCCCCAGCTCCTCGAATCCGTACTTGAGGATCAGCCGCACCGCCTCGGGGCCGTATCCTTGACCCCAGGCGTCCTCCTCGCCGATGAGGATCCCGAACTCGGCGTTGCGGTTGACAAGGTCGATCTGGATGAAGCCGCAGTTGCCGATGTGGCGATCACCGTCCTTGAGCACGATGGCCAGGTTCATGTGGTCTTCCCGCTTGTACTGGCCTTCGAGCCACGCTTGTTCCTGCGCACGGCTCATCGGATGACGACGTCCGATCCTCGCCTGCAGCTCCGGATCGTTGATCCAACGGAGACACGCATCGAGGTCCGTCGTCGCATCGAGCGGACGCAGGTAGATTCGATCGCCGGTCAAGAACGGAACGTGCATGATCACTCCTCCCATCATGAAGACAGGCCCCTGCGCCGCTGCGGGGCCCGTCCGTTTCAGCTTCTTCGGTGCCTGGTTGCTAGAAGAAGATCGGGTACAGCGGGAACAACGACGCGAACACCAGGGCGATCACCGACATCAGCTTGATCAGGATGTCGAGCGACGGGCCGACAGTGTCCTTCAGTGGATCGCCGACGGTGTCGCCGGTCACGGCGGCTGCGTGGGCCTCGGAATTCTTGCCGCCGAAGTGTCCCTCTTCGATGTACTTCTTCGCGTTGTCCATCGCCCCGCCCGAGTTGGCGCAGTAGATGGCCAGCTGGATCGCCGAGAGCAGCGCGCCGATCAAGAAACCACCGAGCGCGAACCGGCCGAAGATCATCCCGAAGACGATCGGCGTCAGCACCGCGATCATCGCGGGAGCGAACATCTTGTTCAGGCCTCCGTGAGCGGTGATCGTGATACACCGGTTGTAGTCCGGCTGGTTCTCGCCGGTCATGATCCCAGGGATCTCCTTGAACTGGCGCCGGACCTCCTGCACGAGGATGTCGGCGGTTCGGCTGACGCCGCGGATCAGGAGTGCCGAGAAGACGTATGGGACCATCGCGCCGAGCATCAGCCCGGCGATGACGAACGCCCCCATCTCGATGATGCTGCCGTCCTGAGCAACGATCGATCCGACGATCGGCAGCTGCGGCAGCGTGACCTCCGCGGCCGAGCCGGCGGCGGACCACATGTACGCAGCGATCAGGCCGAGTGCCGCAAACGCGGCAGATCCGATCGCAAATCCCTTGCCGATCGCGGCGGTCGTGTTCCCGATCGAGTCGAGCTTGTCGGTCCGCTCGCGCACGGCCGGATCGAGTTCCGCCATCGAGGCGATCCCGCCCGCGTTGTCGGCGATCGGTCCGTAGGTGTCGACGGCAACCGTCATCGCGACGAACGACAGCATCCCCATCGCGGTGAACGCCACGCCGAGCAGGCCGCCGAGCTGGTACGAGACGATCGATGCGGCGGCGATGAAGACGACCGGCATGAACGTCGACAGCATCCCGAGGGCCATCCCCTCGGTGACGCCGACGGCGGGGCCGGACTGGTTCATCTTCGACAGCTCCTTTGTCGGCTTGAAGCTCGATGACGTGAAGTACTCGGACGAGAAGCCGATTCCGACACCGGCCAAGAGCCCGATCACAATCTGGAAGGCGACGCTGAAGGAGAGCGGCGAGCGCCAGATGATCAGAAACGTCGTGCCCGCGGTCAACAGTGCCGCGAGACGCGTCCCATTCATCAACACCTTCTGCATGCCCTCTTGGCGTCGGCTGAAGCGGATGTAGAGAATCGCGAGCAGGCTGGCGACGATCCCGCCGGCGACGACAAGCAACGGCCCCAGCAGGACCCACCAGTAGTTCTCAGGAGTGAGTCCAGCCGCCAGGCCAAGCTTGGCGATCAGACCGCCTTCGCCGGCGATCCCCACGTTCCCTCGACCCACGTAGATGTACATCACCATGACCATCACCGAGATGATCGCGCCAACGAACGACTCGAGGAGGTCGGCACCGAGGCCGCCGACGTCGCCGACGTTGTCGCCGACATTGTCAGCGATCGTGGCCGGATTCCGCGGATCGTCCTCGGGGATATTCATCTCGACCTTGCCGACCATGTCGGCGGCCATGTCGGCCGCCTTCGTGTAGATGCCTCCGCCGACGCGATCGAACAACGCGACAAGCGAAGCACCCATCGAATAGGCCGACACGATCAAGGCACCCCGGATGAGGCTGACGCCCAGCGACGGAATCCCGAACAGGAAGCGCGTCTCGATGACCAGCGTCTCAGGCATGAACCACTTCTTGAACAGGAAGACGCAGATGACCAGCCCTACGAGGGCGAGCCCAGCGACCGAAAGCCCCATGACACTTCCACCGGAGAACGCGACGTTCAGGGCGTTCTTGAACGACTTCTCCGCCCCGTGAGCGGTTCGGGCATTTGCATGCGTCGCTGCGCTCATCCCGATGAATCCGGCCGCGAGGGACAGCAGTGCGCCAAGCCAGAAGGCCACCGCAACCTGCCAGAAGAACAGGACCCACAGGATCGCGCCGATCACCGCCATGGTGATCAGCATGACCTTCGCCTCGGAGATCATGAACGTGAACGCGCCGGACCGGATGTAGCCTTGCAGCTCCTTCATCCGGGCGTTCCCTTGGGCTTTCCGGACCACGGAGCGATTGAACAGGAACGCGCTGAGCAGCGCGAGAACCGAGATCGCTCCAGGTATAACGATTAGTGCACTCATCTTCCTTCACGCACCCCTTTGTAGAGTTGGATGTCCGCGTCTTTCCTCCGCTTGGCCCACCTACAATGCCCTACCTTCGGTGATTCTGTCGATCGGAGGAAGCCGGCGCATTGTAGCACGGGCACCTTCGGCCCGCAAGAACCGGCTGCGCCCCCAAAACCCAATTCCCTCCGCGCTTCTCCAATACTCACACACTCGATCCGCGCCGATGATCCGGACCGCCGGACACGTGTCCATGCAGTGACTGACAAACGGTCGACGGGCGCGCGGCAGCGGTCCTCTCTCGCTCAGCTCGCAAACGCTAATCTCAAGCGAACATACGGAATCCTACAAAGGAGGACGACGATGAAGAGAGCGCTTTCTGTCACGGCGGTGACCGCCTTGTCGCTCCTTGTTTTCCTGTTCGTTGGCTATGGCCAGGAAGAAGGCGCCCAGGCGGTCTCGGAGCTACTGGAGCAGGAGCTCGCAGCGATGGAGTCGACATTCGGTGGTCTCCAAGCGCTGATGGGCGAACTGATCGGCGAGATCAAGGGGAACATGGCGGATATCGATGAACTCGATGCGCGCATCGAGGACTACAAGGACATCGTGACCGCAGTCTCCGTGGAGATCAAGGAAGCCGAGGGCAAGATCATCGGCCTGCGCGAGGACGTCGACGCACTGACGGAGACGCAGCAGGAGTTGATGGTTCGTGTCGTCGCGCTTGAGGCCGGGCTGTCTGAGCTGTCGGCGTTCGTCGACGAGATCAAGACGCTACTCGACCTCGACATCGCCGATCTTGCCGCGCTGCGCGGGGAGTTCGACGTACTGGCGGACGACTACGCCTCACACGTCGTCGCGTTCGAGGCATTCAGGATCGCCGTCTATGGCGACATCGACGCGCTTCGCGACAGCCTGTATGCGGACCTGTTCGAGATTCGCGACAACCTCGCTACGACCATCTTCGCGCTCGAGGAGAACGTGTTTAAGGAGCTCGGCGCACTACGCGTCGGCTTCACCAACGACATCTCTCTTCTCCAGGCGCAGGTCGGAGACCTTGCTGCGCGCCTCCAGGCGCTGGAGGACGAGGACGTCGGGACGTTCAAGAAGAAGGTCATTGAGCTCGAGCGGTCGATGGCGGCGCTTGCGATCCGCATCGACAACAACCGCGCCAAGCTTGAGGGCTTCGACCACGCGATCGCGGCGCTGGCCGAGAGGATCAACGTCGAGCTTCAGGATTGGTCAAGCAACCGGGGCCTCGAGATGGACGCTCTCGGCGCGCGCGTGGCCGCACTCGAAGACGGTACCGACATCCAGACGCAGATCGACACGCTGTTCTTCATCTCGATCGTCGCCCTCCTCGCGGGGGTTGGCGCGTTGATCTGGGGCTTCCTAGGCAACAACTAGTCAGAGCTTTCGCTGACGATGAAAGGGTGAGGGGGAACCGAACATAGCGAGAGGGATCGAAAGGTCCCTCTCGTTCCCTTTTGCACGAAGATGTAACAGAAGTTATATTGGTAAACAGATGGAGGGGGCTTCCGGATGGATGCGTTAGGCAAACGTCTGCAAGGTTTCCGACTGGAAAACGGGTGGAGTAAGCGAGCGGTCGCGAAGAAGCTGGGGGTTTCCATCCCGTCGATCATGCGATGGGAGGACGGGACCTCCGAGCCGAACGACTACAACCGCTACAAGATCGAGCGGCTTCTTGTGGGAGCCGCTCTCCCGACGGCCCGTCGCCGGATCATCCAGCTGAGCCTCTTCCCTCGAAACGTACGCGAGACGACTGAGGATCTGACATGACCAGGATCAAGAAGGTAGAAGTGACCGGCTTCAAGTCCTTCCGCAAGCAGACGGTCATCCCCTTCTTCGAGGGGCTGACCGCCGTGATCGGGGAGAACGGCTCGGGCAAGTCGAACCTGTTCGACGCGGTCAGCTTCGTCATGGGGAGGCGATCGTCGCAGCTGCGCGCCGACCGTCTCGAGCACCTGATCTTCAACGGAGGGGACCGCTACAAGCCGTCCGATACCGCCGAGGTTCGTCTGTTCCTCGACAACCAGGACGGTGCGTTCGATCGTTTCCTGGAGAACGGGCACTCCACGCCGGAGGTCACGATCGGTCGACGGATCACGCGGAAGTCGGGGACGTACACGTTCAATGGGAAGAGCTGCCCCCGCGCGATGATCGATGAGGTTCTCGAAGCGGGGCGGATCGACCCGGACGGCCAGCAGCTGATCGCGCAGGGACGGATCACCGAGATTATCCGAAGAAGCCCCGTGAGACGGCGCGAGATCCTCGACGAGGTCAGCGGGATCGCCGCCTACGACGACAAGCGACGCAAGGCGATCCTCGAGCTGAAGGACGTCAAGTCGAAGCTGAACACACACCGCGTCATCCTCGCCGAGCGACGACGACGCCTCGTAGCGTTGCAGAAGGAACGCGATGCCGCGATCGAGTACCAGCGCTTGACCGAGGAACAGGAGCAGCTCAGGCACTCGATCGTCCACAAACAGCGGGAGAAGATCGCCGAGAAGCTCGCCCGTGCCCAGGAAGAACGCAAAGGGATGGACGAGCGGATCGCCGAGTTCGAGCAACAGGTCACGCGCCTCGACCAGGAGATCGAGAACAAGGAGTGGGAGCTCGAGGGAATCCAGGACGACCTGACCGGCGAGGGTCAGGTCACGCTGGTCAAGGACGTCGAGCGGCTCCGTTCCGACATCCTCCACAAGCGCAGCGAGGCCAACTTCAAGCGGCAGCAGATCAAGAACCTCGAGGAGATGATCGACGAGATCACTCGGATGAAGGCTGCCGAGGCCGCTCGGAGTTCCTCCTCAGGCGGCGGTCGTCGGGCCAACCCCGCCGTCGAAGCGCTGCTCGAACGGAAGCGCGGCGGCATCTACGGCACGGTCGCGTCGCTGGGGACGCCGAAGTCCGGATTCGAGGTCGCGTTCGAGACGGCCGCCGGCGGCAACATGAACGACTTGGTCGTCGACACGCGGGAGACGGCGATCGAGTCGATCAACTACCTCAAGGAGAAGCGGCTCGGACGAGCGCGGATGCTTCCACTCCGACGTCTCGTCACCATCCGCAAGAGCCTGGCGTCGACCGAGGCGCTGAAGCGCGACGGGGTGATCGACTACGCGATCAACCTGATCGAGTTCGACGAGAAGTACCGCCGCGCGTTCGAGTACGTTCTCGGTGACACCGTCGTCGCCGAGAACCTCGAAGCGCTTCGGGACGTCGACGGCGTCCGCGCCGTCACCCTCGACGGCGACCTGCAGAGCAAGGGCGGCGCGATGACCGGCGGATGGCGGCCCGGCCAGCAGAAGGGCAAGGGGCCGGCCAAGCCGAAGGACAGCGGATTCGACGTCACGCAGCGGCGCCAGCAGATCTCGAAGCTTCGCAAGGAGATCGAGACGCTGGAGGATCAGATCGCCCAGGCCGAAAGCAAGCTGGAGACCCAAGAGAAGGACCTCACCAATCAGCAGCAGGACAAAGATCGGGTCAAGGGCGAGGCCGCGACGCGAAGCGACGAGCTGCACACTCTCCGCGAACAGCGGAGAGAGGCGTACCAGGGTCTGGAGAACCTCCGTCGAGCGCTCTCCCGCTACGAACGCGAGGAGGCGGAGGCGAAGGCGGAACTGGACCTCCTCGGCGACGAGGAGTCGCGCGATCCCGACTACTACATCGACGAGCCACTCAAGGAACTCGAGCGGCGCATCGAACAAGGGAAGCGGAGGATCCGTCGCCTGGAACCGATCAACATGCGCGCGATCGACGAGTACGATGCGTACGAGGCGGAGTACAACCTCTTCCGCGAACGCGTCGATGCCCTCGAACGGGAGAAGCAGGAGATCGAGCGATTGATCGGCGAGATCGAGGAGCTGAAGCGCACTCGATTCCTTGAGACGCTCACGGCGGTCGACACTGAGTTCAAACGAATCTTCGAGCGGCTGTTCGAAGGCGGGACCGCCTCACTCGAACTCGAGAGCGAGGGCGACATCTCGTCCGGTCTGCTGATCAAGGCGCATCCGCCGGACAAGGATCCGCACATCATCGATTCGCTGTCCGGCGGCGAGCAGACCCTGGTCGCCACCGCGTTCATCTTCGCTCTGCAGGAGTACCAGAATGCGCCGTTCTTCATCCTGGACGAGGTCGACGCGGCGCTCGACCTGATGAATACGACACGCCTCTCCCGTATGCTTCGCGACTATGCCGGGCGCATTCAGGTGATCGTTGTCTCACATAACGAGGAAACAGTTCGTCATGCGGACCGAGCGTACGGAGTGACAATCAAGAACGGCGTTTCGGAAATACTGGCACTGAGTTTGAACTAGGAGGGGTCGCACCGGTGGAGACGACGCGGATCGCGGAGATCCCGATTGAAGACCTGATCGGCTGCACGTGGGAGGGGGTGCTGGAACGCCTGACCTCCGACATGGATCCGTGGGACATCGATCTCGCGATCCTGGCCCGCCGATACCGGGACTACATGCAGGCGCTTCGCGAACTCGAGTTCGAGGTCCCCGGCCGAATGGTTCTCACCTGTTCGATCCTGCTGCGCATGAAGTCGGACGTCCTGCTGGCGATGGAACGACCGACCGATCGCGACGGCCTCATCGAGGAGCTCGAGGACGCCATCGACGCGGAGATGGACTCGTGGGCGCTTCCGAGCGACTCGGACGAGTTCTATCTCCCGGTCCTCCGCCGCCCCCGGCGGCAGGTGACGATCCTCGACCTGCGCAACGCGCTCACGGCCGCCATGAAGGTGAGCCGCCGCCGCGCGGAGCGCTTGATCGAGCAGGTCGAGTTCGGCGACGACATCGATCCGTTCGAGAACTACGAGATCGGCGGCACCGGCTTCACCGATCGCCTCCGCGGCCTGTTCGAGAAGATCGTCGACCTCCTGTCCGGCCACCGCGTGCTGAGCTTCTTCAAGCTTCTCGACCGCGGCGACAAGGAGGATCGTGTGGAGAAGTTCTTCCAGATTCTTCACCTCACGGCCGAAGGGCAGATCGCCTGCTCGCAGGAGGAGTTCCTCGGCGACATCCAGATCCAGCTGTCGGCGGAGCAGTAGTGAGCGCCAGTCGCGGCCCTGTTGACGAACATGTCTGATCCGCGCACCACGACCGAGACGGAAGACCGCGCCCTGCTCGAAGCCGCGTTGTTCTTGGCTCCTCAACCGATGACCCGGCGAGCGCTGGCGAAGATTCTCGGCGACGTCCAACGCGAGTACATCGATCGCCTCCTCGACGAGCTGAAGCGAGAGTACGACCGAGATGAACACGGCCTGGAGCTCCACATGGAGGAGGGGCGCGCCGGCTTCCGCGTGAAGACAGCGTTCCTCGACCGCGTGCAGCATCTGGCCCCGCAACAGGACATCCCGCGGCCGATCCTGCGAACCCTCGCGGTAATCGCGTACAACCACCCGATGCGTCAGTCCGACCTGGTCAAGGTGCGGGGGAACAAGGCGTACGGCCACGTTCAGGATCTACTCGCACGCGGCTTGATTCGGGCCGAGGAGAGCGGGAGGACGCTGCTGCTGCACGTCACCCGTGAGTTCCTCAGGCACTTCGGCCTCAGCACGGTCGAGGAGTTTCGGTTCCACGTCGCCGGCCTGCCCGAACTCGAGGTCGAGTCCGAGCCGGACCAGGAGCCCGAGAACGAAACCGCCGCCGCCGGGACGCCATCGGACGCCGACTCGGAGGCCGGCGCGGAGCTCGGAGCGACCGACGAGCCACCGGCGGAGCCTCCGCCCGAGGCGGAACCGGAGGAAGAAGACGAACGCGAATCGGAAGAGGAATCCGACGACGAACCTGATGACGGCTTGCCTGCATCGGAAGGAGGTGGGTGATGGACAAATGGGAATGCACTGTCTGTGGCTATATCTACGATCCGTCGGCCGGCGATCCGACGACCGACGTCAAACCGGGAACCGCCTTCGAGGATCTTCCCGAAGGATGGACCTGTCCCGATTGCGGCGCTTCGAAGGACCAATTCGAGCTGGTCTGACAGCGATTTCGAGAGTGCCGACCGCCCGGCTTCGTCCGGGCGGTTCCTCTGTTGAATAATCCGGACTGATTTGGTAGGATTTTGCCGGTGAGCCTCGATGACCCGACGAATCTACCTTGATAACAGCGCAACAACGCCGATGGCGACCGAGGTCGTCGAGGCGATGACTCCGTTCTTCTCGCAAAGCTACGGCAATGCATCCAGCCTTCATGGGTTCGGCCGCGAGGCTCACCGTGCGATGGAGGACAGCCGTGGCGCGATCGCCGAGCGCATCGGGGCACAGCCGGCAGAGATCGTCTTCACCGCCGGCGCAACCGAGGCGAACAATCTGGCACTCGTCGGATCGGCCCTCGCATCGAACGATCGGAAGCACATCATCACGACGGCGATCGAGCACCACGCCGTCCTGCATACATCGGAGTGGCTTCGGACTCGCGGGATCGACGTCACTATCCTGGACGTCGACGCCACCGGGCGGATCGATTCCGAGCAGGTTCGTGAGGCGATCCGGCCGGACACGCTGCTCGTCTCGGTGATGACCGGGAACAACGAAATCGGGTCGCTGCAACCGATCGACGAGATCGGACGCATCTGCCGGGACCGTGGGATCCTCGTTCACACCGACGCCGTGCAGGCGTTCGGCAAGCTCCCACTCCCACTCGACTCGGTCGATCTACTCTCGGCGTCCGCCCACAAGTTCCACGGCCCCAAGGGAGTCGGGCTGCTGTTCATCCGCAAAGGGACGAGACTCACACCGATCCTCCACGGCGGCGGACACGAAGGAGGACGGCGGAGCGGAACGGAGAACATCCCCGGAATCGTCGGGATGGCCGCGGCGACCGATCTGGCATTCCGCGAGCGGGAGGAGACGTCGAGCCGGCTGCGTGCGTTGCGCGAGCAGACGATCGCTGCGGTGGGAGAGCTCCCCGGGACCCGGCTAAACGGCCACCCGAGCGAGAGCCTTCCGCACATCGCCAACTTCTCGTTCGAGGCGATCGAGGGGGAGAGCCTTGTCATGCGGCTCGACGAGCACGGGATCGCGACGTCAACCGGCTCGGCGTGTTCTTCGCCGAACCTCGAGCCGAGCCACGTCCTCGTCGCGATCGGGGTGCCGCTCTCGATGGCTCATGGGAGTCTTCGCATCAGCACGGGACGCCAAACAACGGAACAGGAGATCGACGAACTCCTCGACGTCCTCCCGCAGGTCGTCGACGGACTACGCAGTATGTCGCCCTTCAAGGTAGGTGAATAGCGTGTACACCGAGACAGTGATCGAGCACTTCCGCAACCCTCACAACATGGGCAAGCTGGATGACTACTCCGCGATCGGAAAGGTCGGGAACATCGTTTGCGGCGACGTCATGTGGCTCTACATCAAGGTCGAGCCCGACGAGGACAGCCGGGAGATCATCACCGATATCTCGTGGGAGACGTTCGGCTGCACCGCCGCGATCGCCACGTCCTCGATGGTTTCGGACTTGGCCAAGGGGAAGACGGTCGACGAGGCCATCCGCCTGACGAACCAGGACGTCGCCAAGGAGCTCGGCGGTCTGCCGCCGATCAAGATGCACTGCTCGGCTCTCGCTGCCGACGCGCTGAACGAGGCCATCTTCGCCTTTCTCTCCGAGAAAGGCGCGGAGATCCCCGAGGCGCTGCAGAAGCGGCACAATCGGATCGCCGAGGAAGTGGCCGCACTCGAGAAACGGTACGAGGTGTTCACCGAGAAGGGCAAGGAGTAGCCGAGACGTGCAACTCACGAAGAAGTCGAGCTACGGGTTGATCGCCGCACTCGAACTCGCCGGCTGTACGGCCGAGGGGCCGGTCTCCGCATCGGCGATCGCCGATCGCTACGCCCTGTCCCACTCCTTCGTCGAGAAGATCCTCCATCAACTGAAGCAGGCGGGCATCGTCTCGTCGACGCAGGGGCGAAAGGGCGGATATCGCCTGGCCCGCGAGCCCGAACTCGTGACCGTCAGGCAGGTGCTCGAGGCGCTCGGCGAAGCGCTCGATCTGGTCGGCTGTCTCGGCTCCGGCGAGCCATGTGAGCTGACCGGGATCTGTCCAACCAAGGGCGCGTGGGAGCGGATCGATTCGCGGTTCAAAGGCATGCTCGACTCCCTGTCGCTCAGCGACCTGATCGAGGAGGAAGAGGCGCGATGAGTGCCGAGGCCCGGCACCCGCGCTCGCTATGCATGATCCCATCTCATGATCCGCCGCGTCGGTAATGTACATTACGGACAACCGTTGATGATTGTGTTATAGTCGGCGCGAGAAAGAACCCCCTCATCTTTTTCACCACCCGGAGAGGGCGGCCGAGCGACAAGCACGGCCGCCCTTCACTTTGTCGACCGTCCTCGGATCCGGAACGCAAGCGCCAAACGCAGTCCTGAACACGGTTCTACTGTCCTGTGTCCCTGCCCATACGGCCAGGCGGTCTACAGCAGACGGACGACGTAGTGGTAGTAGAAGTAGAAGACCGGGAGCGCGAACAGGAGCCCGTCGATCCGGTCGAGCGCCCCGCCGTGCCCCGGAAGGAAGGTGCCCGAGTCCTTCACGTCGGCCGCACGCTTCAGCTTCGAAGCGAATACGTCGCCGAGCTGAACGGCCCAGCCGACCAGGAAGGAGGAGAGTAGGATGTGCGGGAGCCCGTTCCAGAACGCAAACTCACGCCAGACGGGCGAGAAGGTGGCTCCGATCAGCGCGCCGACCACCGTGAAGACGAACCCCCCGGCGATCCCCTCCCAAGTCTTGCCCGGACTGACGGTCGGGAACGCTTTGTGCCTTCCGATCGTGCTCCCGACGAAGTACGCGCCGGAGTCGTACCCCCAGACCATCAGCAAGACAACCAGCGCGTTGACCGCGCCGACGTGGGGCGCGTGGCCTGCCCCGCCGGTGTAGATCATGTAGAAGTACTGGAGAAGCCACGGGATGTACAGCAAGCCGAACACGCCAGCGAGCGCCTGTAGCAGGCCGGTACGGTGCGGAAGATCGCCGAGGTAGCGCAGCACCTGATAGGCGATCGCCAGCATCAGCACGACGTCCGCGTACTGCCCTTCGAACAGCACGTAGCTCAACGTCAGAACCGGGATCCAGATCAGGAACTCGGGGGCCGCGAGGCGAATCTCCAGCCGCCTCATCAGCTGGAGGTACTCGACCGCCGCGGGGTAAGCCACGGCGAGGATCAACAGCCCCACGACCCACTGCTGATCGAATCGCGCCCCGAGGTAGAGCACTGCGAACACGATCGACCCTGCGACCAACGCACTCGCCACGCGCTTGATCAGGTTCATTGCGGCTGCGCCTCCCCGAGTCCGCCGAAACGCCGATCCCGCACCTGGTATGCCGCCAAGATCTGGACGAACTCCGCCGGCGTGAACCCCGGCCAGTACGTCTTCGTGAAGTGCAGCTCCGCGTACGCCGCCTGCCAAAGCAGGAAGTTCGACAGCCTCAGCTCCCCGCTCGTTCGGATGATCAGATCCGGGTCCGGAATCCCCGCGGTGTCGAGATGATCGGTGACGGTCCCTTCGTCGATCGCGTCCTCCGCCACCCTCCCCTCGGACAGGCCGCGAGCGATCGCGCGGCAGGCGCGAACGATCTCCTGACGCGAGCCGTAGCTCAAGCCGATCGTCAGCTGGAGATCCTTCCCATCCTGCGTTCGTAGGACCGCCCCTCGAACCGTCTCCGCAAGTTCGCTCGGGAGGTCGTCGACCGCACCGATCACACGGAGTCGAACGCCCGCGGCGATGAACTCGTCAACCTTCTCATCGATGAAATGCTGCAGCAGTCCCATCAGATCCTTGATCTCCGCCGGAGGGCGGGACCAATTCTCCGCCGAGAAGGCGTACAGCGTGAGGTACTCGAGCCCGAGTCGACGGCCGACAAACCGGATCAACCGCTCCACCGACTCCGCACCGGCGCGGTGTCCGGCGGATCGGGGTAGCCCGCGAGCCGCGGCCCATCGACCGTTGCCGTCCATGATCACGGCGACGTGTCGCGGCACCCCCGCCTCGACAACTCGATCCACCAGCGTCTTCAATGCCCCTCCCCGAACCACCGTCTTGCCTCGGCGACGACCGTCAGCGAACCGGCGACGACGAGGGTGTCCTGATCCCCCAGCGCCGGCACGATCCGATCGAGCGCGCCCACAACCGAATCATACCACGTGATCCCGGAAACCAGACCGCCTGCGGCATCGCGCAGCCGATCCACAGGCAGCGCACGCGGGCTCCTCGACGTGCACAGCACGACCCGGTCGAACGTCCCGGACAGTGCCCGGACGATCCCCGCCGCATCCTTGTCAGCCAGCACGCCCAACAGCAGATGCCGCTCGCTCCGCGATGGTACGAAGGCCTCCACGTCCGCGGCCAGGCGCTCAGCGCCGGCGACGTTGTGCGCCCCCTCGAGAACGACGTTCGGCCGTCGGCGAAGGACCTCGAACCGCCCCGGCCAGTGGACGTCGCGAAGCCCGTCCATGATTGCGCTGTTCGGAAGATCGAACCCACTCTCCCGAAGGACCTCGATCGTTCGCAGGACGAGCCGCAGGTTGTCGCGCTGGTATCCCCCCAGGAGGCCCAGCTCGATCTCGTCTGGCAATCCCGATCGTGTCGTCCGGTACGTCGCTGACTCCCAATCCACGTGGATCCTCTTGAGGTCGAGCCCTTCGACGGCGGCCGGGATGGCTCCGACCGCCTCGCATTCGGCGAGGAGAACCGATTCGACCTTGGGGAGAAGGTCCCCGTACAGCAGGGGAATCCCCGTCTTCGCGATGCCCGCCTTCTCCCATGCAATCCGCTCGATCGAATCGCCGAGCACTGCCGTGTGATCGAGCGAGACGTGGCACAGGACGGAGACGATCGGTCGGACCACGTTCGTCGCGTCGTATCGTCCCCCAAGCCCGACCTCGATGAGCGCGATATCGACAGCCTGCTTCTCGAACGAATCGAAGGCGAGTGCCGCGATCGCCTCGAACTGCGTCGGTGGATCCGGCGTGTCCTCGATTGCGGCCGCCATGCGGGCGATCCCGGCGGCCCAGTCGGCCTCCGGCAGCCATTCGCCGTCGATTGTGATTCGATCGCGGAAGTCGATCAGCTCCGGCGACGTGAACCGCCCGACGCGGAGACCGGCGACCCGCAGGACGGCGTCGAGCATCGCCACGACCGATCCCTTGCCGTTCGTTCCGGCCACGTGAATCGCGGGAAACGATCGCTCCGGATGGTCGAGCGCATCGAGCAGCCGCTCGGTGCGGGAGAGGCCCGGCTTCACCTCGAGCCGCGGCAGCCGATCGAGGAAGGCCCGGGCCTCAAGGTAGTTCATCACGCACCGAGCGAAGCGAGGTTCGCTTCCAGCCGCTCCTTCTTCTGCGCGAACTCGGCCCACTTCCGACGCTCCTTCTCGACGACGTCGCCCGGCGCCCGGGAGAGGAACTGTTCGTTTCCGAGCTTCCCGTCCACCTTGGCGAGTTCGGAGATCGCCTCCGCGAGCTCGGCCTGCAGTCGGGTCCGCTCCGCGGCAACGTCGATCAGATCGGCAAGCGGAACGAACAGCTCTCCGAAGGAAAGGACCTTGCGCGCCGAACCCGGGGCAGGCTCCACGTCCGAACCGAATGCCCACGTGGTCGCGCCGGTGAGCATCTTCAGGGCGTCCTCGCTCGCGCGAAGCGCGTCGATGGCCGTTCCGGACGTCGTCTTCAGCGACACCGAGACCTCCGCCTTCTGCGGAACGTTCAGGTCGGCTCGGATCGCCCGGACGCCGGTCACCGCTTCCTGAAGCGCGGCGATCACAGCCTCGGCCTCTTCATCCCGATCGCTCCCCACGACCTCGGGGAACGCAGCGACGCAGGCCGACGACGGATCCTCGCCGAGCACTTGCCAGATCTCCTCGCTGATGAACGGAACGAACGGATGGAGTAGGAGAACGATCTGCTTCAGCACGTGATACAGGACGCCCTTGACCGCCTCGTCCGAGTCGCTCTGCAATCGCACCTTCGCCATCTCGAGGTACCAGTCGCAGACGTCGTGCCACGTGAAGTCGTAGATCGCTTCGGCTGCGAGGTTGAAATTGTACGCCTCGAGGTGCTCGCGAACCGTCGACACGGTCGCCGCAAGCCGCGACAGGACGAAGCGATCCTCGATCGCGGTGACCCGATCGGGCCGAATCGGCCGCTCGTCGCCGAGCTGCATCAGCGCGAAACGCGCCATGTTCCACACCTTGTTGAGGAAGTTGCGGGCGTCCTCGAGCTGGGTCGTCGGCGTCCGCATCGAGCGGCCCTTGGTCGTCGCGTGGGCCATCGCGAAGCGGAGCGCGTCCGCACCGTATTCGTCCATCAGCTCGAGCGGGTCGACGGTGTTCCCCTTCGACTTGCTCATCTTCCGGCCCTGCGGATCGACGATCAGCGGCGTGATGTAGACGGTCTCGAACGGGATCTCGTCGCGGAAGTGGAGCGACGCCATGATCATCCGCGCCACCCAGAAGAAGAGGATGTCGAACGCCGTGACGAGAAACGAACTCGGGAAGTAAGCCTCCAACTCCTCCGTCTCGTCCGGCCACCCCATGATCGAGAACGGCCACAGCCACGATGAGAACCACGTATCGAGCACGTCATCGTCCTGTCTCAGCTCGACATCGCGCCCGTAGTGCGCTCGTGCCGCTTCCGCGGCCTCGGTCTCGGAATGCGCGGCCAACGGATGCTCATCCGGGCCGTACCAGACGGGGATCCGATGCCCCCACCACAGCTGGCGCGAGATGCACCAGTCGCGGATGTTCTCCAGCCAATCGATGTACAGCTTGCTCCACCGATCCGGAACGAAGCGAACGCGGCCGTCTTTCACGACCTCGATCGCACGCGCGGCGAGCGTCTTCATCTTCACGAACCACTGCGTCGAGATGAGCGGCTCCACCGCAGTGTGGCAGCGTTCGCAGTGTCCGACCGCGTGGCGGTACGGCTCGACCTTCTCGAGCAAGCCGTCGGCCTTCAGCCGCTCGACGACCGCCTTTCGCGCCGTCTCGCGATCCATCCCGGCGAACGGTCCGCCGTTCTCGTTGATCGTCCCGTCGTCGTTGAGGATGTTCACGGAGTCGAGACCGTTCGCCTGCCCGATCTCGAAGTCGACCGGATCGTGCGCCGGCGTCACCTTCAGCGTGCCGGTTCCGAACTCCGGATCGACCTGCTCCGCGCCGATGATCGGCAACACCCGATCGAGGATCGGCAGCCGCGCTGCCTTGCCGATGAGATGCGCGAACCGTGCGTCGTCCGGATGGACGGCGATCGCCGTGTCACCAAGCATCGTCTCTGGTCGGGTGGTCGCGATCGTCAGCGACCCTCCGTCGTCCATCGGATAGCGGATGTGGTACAGCCCGCCTTCGATCTCCTCGTGCTCCACCTCGAGATCGGAAATCGCCGTCGCGCACCGCGGACACCAGTTGACGAGGTACGCGCCGCGGTAGATGAGGCCTTCGTCATACAGCTTCACGAACACCTCGCGGACCGCATGCGACAGTCCGTCGTCCAGCGTGAACCGGAGACGAGACCAGTCGCACGAGCAACCGAGCGCCTTCAACTGATCGATGATCTCGGAGCCGTACTTCGCCTTCCACTCCCACACGCGCTCGACGAACGCCTCACGCCCGAGATCGTGCCGAGAGATCCCCTCGGCGGCCAGCGCCTTCTCCACGACGTTCTGGGTCGCGATGCCGGCATGGTCAGTGCCGGGGAACCAACACGTCGCATCGCCGTTCATCCGGTGGTACCGGATGACGATGTCTTGAAGCGTGTTGTTCAGCGCGTGTCCCATGTGCAGCCGGCCGGTCACGTTCGGCGGCGGGATCACGACGGAGAATCGATCGCTGTCGACGACACCGACGGCGGCCCGGAAGAAGTTCCCTTCTTCCCAGAAGCGGTAGTTCTTCGCTTCGACCTCTGCCGGCTTGTAGCGCTTCGACAGTTCCATGATCGTCCTCCGTTCGTCGCGCGTGGTGTCGCGATGTTTCGAGATGTGCTCTCGCGGCGACTTGGTTCGGAGCGCCGCAGCTCCGGGTTTCGCTGCCTACATCCACTCCCGCATCGTCAGCTCGTAGTCGAACAGCTCATCGGCTTCGAAGAACAGCGCGACCTCCCGCTCCGCCGAGGCGAGCGAGTCGGATCCGTGCACCAGGTTCATCGTAAGGTTCAGACCGAAATCCCCGCGGATCGTTCCCGACGCGGCGTTCTGCGGATTGGTGACGCCCATCAAGTGGCGGACGACCTCGACCGCATTCTCACCCTCGATCGCCATCGCAATCACCGGCGACGACGTGATGAAGTCGCGCAGCTCCGGGTAGAACGGCTTCTGCAGGTGCTCGGCGTAGTGGTGCGACGCGAGATCCTCGTCGACCGACATCATCTTCAAACCGGCGAGCTTCAGCCCCTTCCGTTCGAATCGGGCGACAATCTGCCCGACGACACCGCGCTGCACGGCGTCCGGTTTACACAAGACCAGCGTTCGTTGTATCGACATGGTTCCTCCTGCTACGGCTTCCGAATGAAACGGCCTCCCTCGACCTCGTCGATGAGATCCTCCAGTTGGAGCAGAAGAAGGACGTGCGACGCCTCGGTCGGCGAGAGATCCGCTCGTGCAATGATATCGTCGACGTGAACCGGTTCAAGATCGATCAGGTCGTACACGAGGCGCTCCCGCTCGCCCAACTCGGGCCCGTCGTCCTCGTTCACGTCGGCGTCCGGCTTCTGCTGACTCCACAGGTCGGGGAACTCGACAAGGACGTCTTCGATCGAGTCGACCAGCTTCGCGCCCTGCTTGATCAGCCGGTTCGTCCCCGCCGACGTCATCGTGTTGATGTTCCCCGGGACCGCGAACACCTCGCGGCCCTGCTCGAGCGCCAGCCGCGCGGTGATCAGCGATCCGCTTCGCTCCGGCGCCTGAACAACGATCACACCTCGACTCAGACCGGCGAGAATCCGGTTCCGCTGTGGAAACGTCCACTTCGCCGGGCGCATCCCGAGCGGGTACTCGCTGAGCGCCACGCCCTTCTCTACGAGCTGCGCGAGGAGCGGCTGATTCCGCTTTGGGTACGGATAGTTGATCCCGCATCCGAGCACGGCCACCGTTCGCCCGCCGACATCGAGAGTGCCCTGGTGCGCCGCCGTGTCGATTCCCGCCGCCAGCCCGCTGATGATCGTCAGACCCTTCAGTGCCAGTTGACTGGCGAACCGCCCGGCGACCATCTTCCCGTACCGCGTTCCGCGACGCGTGCCGACGATCGCGAGCGAGCGCGCGGGGTCGATCGGGAGCGAGCCGCGCACGTAGAGCGCCATCGGCGGATCGTCGATCTCCCGCAACAACTGCGGATACTCCTCGTCGACCAGTGTGACGATCCGAACGCCCAGCTCGTCAGCACGGGCGAATTCCTCGTCGATCGCGGCCTCGTTGCGCGCCGAGGCGATCGCCTCCCCCACAACCGCCGATCCGAAGACCGACGCGAACGCGGAGCCCGACGCGTTCCAGATCGACTGAAACGAGTCGAATCGGGCGAACAACCGCTTGCTCCGCTTCGGGGTGAGTTGAGGAATCAGATTCAGGCCCACCAGAAGCTCTCGATCGGATCTGGCCATCTTGCCGAAGACTATACCGTACCTGCAGTCGGGTCAATCCAGAGCGGCCCCGCGTTGTGGGCCTCCGCGCTGTTCGCTACCATGCCGCAGGAGGACACATGCCGCTCATCACGTTCATTCTGCTCTGCGCCGAGATCGCTCTGCTCATCAAGTTCGCCCAGGCCGTCGGCGGCGGCCCCGTCTTCCTCGAGATCCTCGCGACCGCAGGACTCGGGATCCTGCTGCTCCGGATGGCCGGTCGATCGGTCTTCGAGCCAGCGAGGATGATCGAGCTGATGACCCGGCGCCCGACTCGGGATCTCATCCGGTCGCTTGGGCTCCTCTTCCTCGGCGGGCTCCTGCTGCTGATCCCCGGCCTGTTGAGCGACGCCGTCGGGATCGTCTTCGTTGTCGGCTTCGTCCTCCGTGGCGGGCGCTCGACACGAGAACAGCCGACCGATCCGAACACAATCGACGTCGACTTCGAGGTTCACGAGGACCGGTCCGACAAGTAGGCCCCGGCGGCAATCGCGAACAAGACCAACCCACCAAGCCAGATCCCCATCCATCCAGGGACCTCGAGCTGCGTGAGCGGCACCCTCGAGAACCAGACGACGACCACCCGCAGTCCGGTGAGAACAGCAGAGAACGGCACGATCGCAACACCGGCCAGCGCAGTCCCCGACAGCACGATCGCCGCGAAGCCGCACCAGAGCGCCAGACCGGCAAGCGGAACGACGATCACATTTGCCACGATGGCGAGCGGGTGAATCGAGCCGAAGTGCCAGGCAACGACCGGTGCAGCGCCGGCTTGCGCCGCGACGGCGACGGCGGCAAGCGTCAACGCGGTCCGCAACGGTACGCGAAGACAACCAAGCGGCTCTGTGAGGGCCGCGATCCGCCGATGCCAGTCGAACGGCTGCCCGAACAGCACCAGGATCGATGCGGTTGCTGCGAACGTCAGCTGGAACCCCGCGTCGTAGAGCGCACCGGGTCGAAGCGCCAGGACAGCGATCGCTGCGGCGGCCAGGCCGTTCATCGTGCGAATCGAGCGGCGGAGGATCCAACCGAGGTCCGCGAGCACGCTTCCCAGCGCGAGGAATGCGAACAGAAGCCCGGCTCGGACGAGACTGACCCGCGGTCCGACAACCCAGAGCGCCAGCAGGACCAGCCCGCCGACAAGCGGATACGCCCATCTCGGACGGAGTCCGAGTCTGCGGACGATCCACCAAGCGCCGCCGAGGAAGATCCCCAGGTGGAGCCCCGAGACGGCGAGTAGGTGCATCAGCCCGGTCCGCGAGAAGGCGTCTTCGATCTCGTCCGGCAGGGCGCCTCGGTCGCCGAACAGGAGGCTGCGTGCCATCGCACTTCCGTCAGGTCCCATCCATCGATCGAACCGCTCAAGGATCGTCTGTCGAAGCCGGTCGCCCCACCGGAAGACCGATCCCTTCGCCACCGCGACGATCGAGAGCCCGTCCGCGTCGACGTTCATCGTCGCGAAGATCGACTGCCGAGCGAGGTAACCTGGGTAGTCGAATCCGTCGAACGGCTCGGGGAGTTCCGCCCTGCCGGAGATGCCAAGCCGTTCGCCGTAGTGAACGAGACCGAGCGGCGGATCGTCGTGATACCACGCAACCCGTAGACGCCCCGGCAGGACGTCCGGCTGGAAGGTGAACGTCACAGACGATGCCCCGAAGCTCGGATACGAGACGACCGTCCCCTCGAGTTGTTGGAGATCGGGCGTCCGCAGCAACAGCCAATCGGGGAACGGACGGTCGCTCGAGACACGCAGGACGCCAAGCAGGATCACCGCCGCGAGAAGCGCGCCGCGGCGAACAGCCGGCCATCGGCGCAACAGGAGCCCCATCAGGAGCGTACTGGCCGAGCCGAGCGGCCAGATCCACAGGGGAAGGCAGGCACCCACCTGGTCCCCGAGAAGAAGGCCGACGCCAAACGCCGCGGCGGCCCCGACCAGCATGCTGGACATGATGACCTATAGGATCTTAAAGTTTCGGCTTTGTCAACCGCGTGGCGGCCGACTACAATGGGGGCACGATCTTCGGGTCCTTGACATGGGGGTGTACCGGCTTCGACGGAGTTACCAATGCGAGGCTGCAAGCGGAGCGCCATCTCCTAAAACCGGCAAACCAAACAACAACTGCGAATAACTACGCATTTGCAGCTCCTTCCCTTAACTAGGGAGGGCCGTCCTGCGAGGCTCCCCGCGCGCCTCGTTCGGGCGTCAACCTAGCGGGTATACCGCGTCCGATCGCTTCCTTCGGCCGCGGCGAACCTTCCGGAAGCTAGGATCGGATCATCCTGCCCGCGGGAGGGTCCGTTCCGAAACTAGTACACGGGTCTAAGCTTGTAGACGCCGATCTGCCGTATCTTCGGACGCGGGTTCGACTCCCGCCACCTCCACCAGGTGTGAATGAATGGAGAACCGAGGGCTTAGTGCCCTCGGTTCCGTCTGTTGGCCTTGGCAACGTGTACTCTATCTCTACCCTCTCGCGACTCACCTGTATCCCTTTCACGAGTGCTCCAAGGAATGCTCTCTGCTCCTCAAACGA
>CAZSNG010000018.1:3721-40084 GCA_964608345.1 uncultured Thermotogae bacterium | reverse complement strand
GACTGACATTCTCGCTTGACAGTTAGCTACTGACGGATTCCCTTGTCAACAACAGCCCGACATGCCGAAATGCAGGCCGCTCGACGTCGGTACGGCGACGGTGGCTCCGTGAAGCCGTACGATCCCATCGAACTCAGGAAGTCCGGAGTCCTCCGGGATCATCTCGTTCCATTCCCCCGTGTCGAGGAACAACCCTCGGAGACTGAACGAGAGCGTGAATCCATCGGTGAAGTGCGATTCGAGATCCGGACATGTGAACGGACACCAATCGCACAAGCCCTCCGCCGTCGCCGCGCCGGCCAAGCCGACCACCAACACCACCACGAACAGGATCCTCATGTCAACCTCCCCCATCTCAGCGACAGTGTAGAAATCGGGCCGCTCAAAGCGAACTCGCAAGTGGCCCTCCGGCTCCCGCAGAGGGGACCGACGACAACTGCAGGGATCCGGGCACCGCCAGGACGATCGAGCTGCTCTTCTTTGCGGGGAGACCACCCGCCGAGAAGAGTCAGAAGAGGGAGGCGATCAGATAGCCGATCCCGACGAAGAACACGGGCGCAAAGAGGAGCAGGAGCGCGCGGCGCTTCAACAGGATCGTCATCGAGGCGACCGTTGCCGAGACGTTGAGGATCAGCGCCGCGGTCGATCGGAGGTCGGAGATGCGCCCGGAGATTGCCGCCCGCTCCAAGGCGCTGTCGTACTCTTCGAAGTAGCTTCCGGCTCTCGCCTCGGCCTCTCGAGCAGCGCCGGTCTGGTACTCGGACAGCTCGATCGACTGGTCGCCAAGCCCGTTCAGATACGCCCGCAGCTCCTCGCTTTGGGCGGAGTCGGCCTGCGCGTAGTACATCCCCGCCTGCGTGAGGTAGGACTGCGCTTGTACGAGCGCGGTCGACGCCTCCGTCGCCGCTTCCAATCGAAGCATCATCAGTCCGAGCGCGGCCGTCTTCAGGTCGCCGGCCGTGCCGCCCGCCCTTCCGGACGAGATCCAGGAGAGGGATGCGAACAGGGTCGCCAGTGCAACCAGGACGGCCGCGACACTGGTCACGTCATGAAGCAGCCTTCGAACCCACGCCGCCTTCATCCGAGGAATCACCCTCCAAGCTGGATGCTAGACACGCCAGCGGGCGCGGTCAACAGAGAGAACCTCCGGAGTCCAGCGCCGTTCGTTCGTCGGGCCAGAGCAGGATGGCCTCGCCTACTCGGGATACCTGATCCGATCTCCCCAGCGGATGATCTCCTCGAGGAACTTGGGGACACCCAGCAGCCTCGCCTGCCACAGTAAAGCACGGTCGCGCTCGGGAATCTCGTCGAGCGCCAGCTATCGCAGGTCGACTGAGAAGAGGATACGCCATTGACACCGCCGTCTCCGTCCCGTACGCTTCGCCCTCAAGTCTGTCTGTCCGCACCGCAGTGTCGCAGCAGCCCACCCCCTGAATGCGAGGGTCGAACGGATTCCGGTTTGCCTTCCGGAGCCGTTTTCGTTTGTGATGGTCGGACGATAGCGAAGGAGCAACGATGACGCAGACAACTCCGATGGAGCGCATACGAAACGTGGGCGTGATGGCCCACATCGACGCGGGCAAGACGACAGTGACGGAGCGAATCCTCTACTTCACCGGGAAGCGGCACAAGATCGGCGAGGTCCACGACGGCGAGGCAGCGATGGATTGGATGGTTCAGGAGCAGGAACGCGGGATCACCATCACGTCTGCGGCGACGACGGCCTACTGGCGCGATCACCGGATCAACATCATCGACACGCCGGGACACGTCGACTTCACGGCCGAGGTCGAGCGATCGCTCCGCGTCCTCGACGGCACCGTCGCCCTCTTCTGCGCCGTCGGTGGCGTCCAGCCGCAGGCGGAGACGGTGTGGCGGCAGGCGGAGAAGTACCGCGTGCCTCGGATCGCGTTCGTCAACAAGATGGACCGCGCCGGCGCCGACTTCGATCGCGTCGTCGAGGAGATCCGCGAGGAGCTCGGCGCGAACGCCGTCCCTGTCGTGGTCCCGATCGGCGTCGAGGGAACGTTTCAAGGGGTCGTCGATCTCGTTCGCATGAAGGCCGTCTACTACGACGATGCGCCGGAGGGCGCGACGATCCGAGTCGAAGAGATTCCGGCCGACCTGCTCGACGCGGCGCGCGCGGCCGAGGAGCTGATGATCGAGCGGATCAGCGAGCAGGACGACCGACTGATGGAGAAGTTCATCGAGGGCGAGGTTCCCGAGGCCGATGAGGTGCTTCGCGCGATTCGGCAGGCGACGATCGACGGGCGGTTCATCCCCGTGCTCTGCGGCGCCGCGTTCAAGAACAAGGGCGTCCGCTTCCTGCTCGACGCGATCGTCGACTACCTCCCTTCGCCGGTCGACCTTCCGCCGATCATCGGCGCCTCCACCGAGTCGAACCAGGAGCTGATCCGCCACCCGAACGACGAAGCACCGGTCGCGGCGCTCGCGTTCAAGGTCCAGGCGGACAAGCACATGGGCAAGCTGACCTACGTCCGCGTTTACTCAGGCGTCCTCGAGGCCGGCGCGCGGGTGTACAACGCCAGCCGCGACAAGACACAGCGGATCGGCCGCCTGTTCGAGATGCACGCCAACGACCGCGAGGCGGTCGAAGAGCTGAGATCCGGGCAGGTCGGCGCCGTCGTCGGGCTCGCCGAGACGCACACGGGGGACACAATCTGCAGCAAGGAGCACCCGATCCTGCTCGAGTCGATCGAGTTCCCGGCTCCGGTCATCGGCATCGCCGTCTCCCCGGCGTCGCGAGAGGATCGCGACAAGCTCTCGTCGGCCCTCCACCGGCTCGCCGAGGAGGACCCGACGTTCGTCGTCCGGTCGGATCCCGAGACGAACGAGGTCGTCATCTCCGGGATGGGCGAGCTCCATCTCGAGATCATCGTCGATCGGCTGAAGCGCGAGTTCGGCGTCAGCGTGAACGCCGACCGCCCGCAGGTCGCATACCGTGAGACGATCCTCGGACCGATCGATCACGAGTATCGGCACGTCAAGCAGACCGGCGGCCGCGGGCAGTACGCCCACGCCGTCTTCCGCATCGAACCGACGAACCCGGGAACCGGCTTTCAGTACGAGAACACGATCACCGGAGGGAAGATTACCCGGGAGTTCCTCGCGGCAATCGAGCGGGGCATCGTCGAGGAGATGGCGGAGGGCCCGTACGCGGGATTCCCGATGGTCGACATCAAGGTGACCGTGACCGACGGCTCGATGCACGACGTCGACTCCTCCGAGCAGGCATTTCGCACCTGCGGTCGGATGGGCTTCCGTGAGGCCAGCCTCGAAGTCGGGCTCGAGCTGCTCGAGCCGCTGATGGCCGTCGAGGTGACCGCACCGGAGGAGTACACCGGGGCAATCACCGGGAGCCTGTGCAGCAAACGGGGCCGCGTCCTCGGGATGGAAACGAAGGCGGGCGGCGCGGTGCTGCGCGGCCGGGTTCCGCTGGCCGAGATGTTCGGCTACGCATCGGACCTACGAAACCAGACGAGCGGCCGCGGGACGTTCTCGATGCACTTCGAGCACTACGAGGCCGTTCCGTTCGCGATCGCCGAGAAGGTGATCGAGGAGCGGAAGGCGAGCGACTAGTCGTCGAGCGTCCCGGCCTCTTCCCGGATCCGACGCCAGGCGTTGGCGACGTGCTGTTCTTCCGTGCGGGCTTGGCCGACGGACAGCCGCAGCGCGTGCTTCCCATCGAGGACGGTGTGGGTCAGGTACAGATCGCCGCTCCGGTTGAGCCGTTCGAGGAGTTCCCGATTCGTCTCGTCCCCGCCGCGGTGCCTGAAGCAGACCAGGTTGAGCGGCGCCGGTGCGGCGAGCTCGAACCGCACGTCGGCCTCGATCCACGCGCGGAACCGCTGGGCAAGTTCGACGTGCCGTCGCACGTGATGGCGGAGTCCCTCGACGCCGTAGTGGCGGATGACGAACCAGAGCTTGAGCGCGCGGAATCGCCTCCCGAGCGGGACCTGCCAGTCGCGGTAATCGATCACCGCGCCCGACTCGGTCGCCTGATTGCGCAGGTACTCGGGGAGGATGCTCAGCGCCTTGATCAGGGCGGCCCGGTCGGCGACGTAGAAGCAGTCGCAATCGAAGTTCGTGAACATCCACTTGTGCGGATTGAAGCAGTAGCTGTCGGCCAGCTCGACGCCGTCGTGGATGAACCGGAACTCGGGGCAGAGCGCCGCCGTGCCGGACATCGCCGCGTCGACGTGGAGCCACAGACCTTCGCGCTCGCAGATCGCGCCAATCTCGGCCACCGGATCGATCGCGTTCGACGATGTCGTCCCGGCGGTCGCGGAGACGAAGAACGGCACGAGGCCCGCGTCTCGATCGATCCGGATCTGCTTGGCAAGCCGGTCCGCGCGCATCGCGAATGACCCGTCGACGTCGATCAGCCGAAGGTTCTCGCGGCCGATCCCGGCGATCCCGATGCCCTTCATCACCGACGAGTGCGCCTGGTCCGACGTGTAGGCGACGAGACATTCGCCGATCCCCGTCTCGTTCGACGCGAAACCGGTGGCGCGCTCGCGCGCAGCGAGAATCGCGCACAGCGTCGCGCTCGACGCCGAGTCCTGGATCACTCCGCCGCCGGCACCAGCGGAGTGGAACGCGCCCGGCAGACCGAGCATCCCAACGAGCCAGTCGAGCACGTGCGTCTCCAGCTCGGTGCACGCGGGGCTCGTCGCCCAAAGCATCCCCTGGACGCCAAGGCCGGCCGACAGGAGTTCGCCGAGGATCGCAGGGTACGACGTGTTCGCTGGGAAGTAGGCGAAAAAGTCGGGCGACTGCCAATGCGTGATCCCGGGGAGGAGGATCTCTTCGACGTCACGAAGCATCGTCTCGAACGGCTCGCCGCGCTCGGGCGGGTCCGCGGGAAGACCGGCGCGAATCGACCCGGGCTCGACCTGCGACAGAACCGGCAGCCCGTCCACGCGATGTTCCTGGTAGTCGATGATCCAATCGATCACCTCGTGCGCATGCCGGCGAAACGCCTCGCCACGCATGTGACGCAACTCCGCCGGGGGACGATCGTCGCCGGTCACAGCAGCGCGCCGAGCCGCTCGAGGTCGAGGTGCTCCTTGGCCAGCGTCGTCAGCCGTTCGATCTTGCCCGCGTCGTCGGCCGTCAACAGCGGGTGGATCCGCTCGACTTGAAGTGCAGTCTCGTACGTGTCCTTCGGCACGAGGAGGAGCGGGACGCCGCGCTCGCTCGCCTTCGCGATCACGTTGGCCGGGGGGACGATGTTGTTCGTTAGGACGATCGCCGACGTTCCTCCGGCGTCGAGCACCGCGAGGATCATGTCGCTCCGGTCGCCGCTCGAGATGACCAGCTTGTCCGCCTCGCGGATCCGTGGGTCGCCCATCGCCGCGTTCACCGACATCGCGCCGACCACGACGGTCCGAATCGGCCTGTTGAGCCCCTCTTCCCCGGCGATGACCCGCGCGAACAGCTTCTCGGCGACGGTGGACACCGACAAGGTCGAGAGCTCCTCGACGTAGGGCACAATGCCGAAGACATCGACGCCGATCGCCTCGATCTCCGGCAGGTGCGTCTCCACGAAGTCGTCGAGGTGGACGACCTTGTTGACGATCACCCCGGCGACCGTCGCCTCGTCGCTGGTGACGAACCGCTTGATGAACGCGAGATCGTCGGCGATCTCGTTTTCGCCGCCACCGGCGACGATCACGACCGGCGTGCCGGTCTGCTGCGAAATCGTCAGCGGATCGAGATGGACGGACGCGCCGTAGGACAGGTCCTTTCCACACTCGATGAACACCGCGTCGCGGCCGCTCCCGATCTCGCCCACCACGCGCGCGAGCGCCTCGAACACCGAGTCACCGTCGTACATGTAGCGCAGCTTCGAGTGATCGAACCCGATACTGATCGACTCCGGCTCCTCACCGAGCTCGAACAGCCGGGTCAGCAACGCCGCGTCGTAATCCCAAAGACGCTTCTTTCGGTAGAGGAATCGGTCACCGAGCGGTTTCGCGTAGCCGAACCGCCGATCGAGGGCGTTCGCCAACCCAATGATGAGGCTCGTCTTTCCCGCGTCTTCCCGGGTCGATGCCACGATCAGCGACTTCACGTCGACGCACCTCCCTTGGGCTGCTTGATCAGTATCCTCATATCGACCGTCCTTGTCCCACACCCGTGGTCGTACGCGATCAGCGGGTTCACCTCGATGTCGGCGATCTCCGGGCACCGATCGATCAGATGGCTCAACTTCATCACGACGTCCGCGATCGCACCAATGTCCTTGCGGCTCTCGCCCCGCACCCCGAGCAACAGCGGGTACGATCGGAGATCTGCGATCATCTCCTTCGCCGTCGACCGGCCCACCGGCGCCGCCCGGAAGGCGACGTCCTTCATCACCTCAACGTAGATGCCGCCGAGGCCGATCATGACGACAGGCCCGAACGACGGGTCCTGCCTCGCGCCGACAATCGTCTCGACGCCCGGACGAACCATCTCCACCACTTCGATCCCGTCGATCACCGCGTCGGGCACGTGCGCCGAACAGCTCCGGAGGATCGCCTGGTAGGCGTCGACAACCTCATCCTCGTTCTCCAGATCGAGCGCCACACCGCCCGAATCGCTCTTGTGCACGATGTCTTTCGAGACGACCTTCATCACCACCGGATAGCCGATCTCTCCGGCGGCACGGACCGCTTCGTCGAGGTTCCGCGCCACGATCGACTTCGGCATGTCGAGGCCGAGATGCTCAGCGACCCGGGCCGCTTCCGGCGCGAGGAGGAACGTCCGCCCGTCGGCGCGCGCCCCGTCGAGAACCTCCCGGATCGCCCCGATCGGCAGGTTGATGTCGATCTCCGGTTCCGCCGGCTCGTGCATCCTGCGGCGCACCCGGTAGAGGACGCCGAGCGCCGAGACGGCCTCGTAGACGTCGCCGAACACCGGGATGCCCTCGCCCTTGAGTTCGCGGATCACCGACTCGATCCGCTCGCCGCCGAACAGCGAGAAGACGATCGGTTTGCGCCCGTGATAGCGGGCGAAGACGTCCCGCAGCAGATCGGCGAATCGATCCGAGTCAAACAAGGCCGTCTCGCAGTAGAGCGCGATCGCCGCGTCCATCCGATCCTCTGCGAGCACCACGTCGAGCGACCGGGCGTAATCCTCCGCCGTCGCCTGGCCGGTCAGGTCAACAGGGTTCTTCGACGATCCGAAGTCGGGCATCACGCTCGAGAAGGTCTCCGCCAGGACGGCCTGGTCGTCGTACAACGCCACGCCGTGCTTCTCGCAGGCGTCGGTCGCCATCACGCCGATCCCTCCGCCGTTCGTCACGATGACCGCCTGATCGCCGGGCGGCGTCGGCGTCGAGGCCAGGGTTCGGACCCACGTGAACGCCTCCTGCACCGACTCGGCGCGCAGCACGCCGGACTGGCGCATGACCGCGTCGAACACTTCGTCGGCGCCGGCGAGCGATCCGGTGTGCGACGCTGCGGCCATCGAGCCACGCTTCGATCGTCCCGACTTGATCACAACGACCGGCTTCACCCGCGTCACGTCGGCGAGGGTCCGCTGCAGCCGATCGCCACCCTTCACCCCTTCGATGTACATCAGCACCGCTCGCGTCCGCTCGTCCGCGGCGAGGTACTCGAGCAGGTCGGCCTCGTCGATGTCCGCCTTGTTTCCGACCGAGACGACGGCGGAGAGGCCGACCGACTCGGTGGCCGTCTTGCCGATCATCGCGATGCCAAGTGCGCCGCTCTGCGTGACAATCGCGACCGGTCCAGGCACGATGCCGCCCGGACCGAACGTCGCATTCAGTGAGGCTGCAGCCGAGTAGATGCCGAAGACGTTCGGGCCGAGGACCCGCATCCCGCACTCGCGCGCGACTCGGACGACCTCTCTCTCGGCCTCCAAGTTGCCGACCTCGGAGAAGCCCGACGTGATCACGACCAGGTTCTTCACCCCGGCCGCGCCGCAATCGTTCACCGCATCGAGCACCCGCCCGGCGGGGATCGCGATCATTGCGAGGTCGATCGGCTCCCCGATTTCGGAGAGGGTCGCGTACGCCCGCAGGCCGAGAACCTCGCCGCCCTTCGGGTTGATCGGGAAGACGCGACCGCGGTAGCCGGACTCGACGACGTTCTCGACGATCCGGTGGCCGATCTTCTCCGGGTTCTTCGAGGCACCGATCACGGCGACGGCCTGCGGCTCGAACAGCGACTTCATCGTCATCGTCTCATCTTCCCAGCTCCCTGCGTCATCGGAACAGCATCCGCAGTTCGTAGACGCCGGCGTCCCGGCGCTTGTCGATCGTGAACCCTGATCGCTCGAACAGGTGCATCATCGCTTCGTTTTCCGTCAGAACCTCGGCGGTGAAGCCGAGGAGCCCCTCCCGCTTCGCCAGCACCGTCAGGTAGCCAAGCAGTTCGGTGCCGATTCCCCGCTCCTGCTCGTTGTCGCGGACGACGAGTGCCACGTCCGCCGTGTGGGTCTCCGCGTCGATCCCGTACTGCCCGACGCCGGCGACGACCTCCCGCCCATCCTCCTCGATCACGGCGAGGATCACCATCTCGGCGGTGTAGTCGATGACGACGAACTCCTGCAGCCGCTCGTGCGGCATGTCCTTCCGCGCCGAGAGGAATCGACGGTATGTCGAACGGTCGGAGAGGGAGTAGAAGAAGTCCTTCAGCAGGGGCTCGTCGCTGATTCGGACCGGGCGGAGAAGGATCTCGACGCCGTCCCGCGTCGTGCGGTGCGTCTCGATCGCCTCCGGGTACTCGCCACGCTTGCCCGGGACGTACGCCTGATCCCGGTAGATCAGGTTGCGCTCCTTCGCCTCGCGCAGCAGCCACGGTCGGAACTTCGGATGCGCGACCGAGATCAGCGCCATCGCTCGCTCCCTCATGTTCTTGCCGTGGAGGTAGGCGATCCCGTACTCGGTGACGACATAGTGCACGTCGCCACGCGTCAGGGTGACGCCGTCTCCGCCCTCGAGCGAAGGCACGATCCGCGACACCTCTCCGCTCTTCGCAGTCGACTGGATCACCAGGATCGACTTCCCGCCCGGCGCGAGGACCGCCCCGCGCATGAAGTCCGCCTGTCCGCCGATCCCGCTATAGAACGTGCTGCCCAGGGACTCCGCCGTCGCCTGCCCGGTCAGATCGATCCGCAGCACGGTGTTGATCGCCGTCATCCGATCGATCTGCGCGATCACGGCGGGGTCATTCGTGTAGTCGACGCCCCTGAACTCGATCGACGGATTGTCGCTGAGGAATTCGTACGTCGCGTGCTGTCCCATCGAGAACGCTGCGACCGTCTTGTGCCGGTCGATCGGCTTGCGCGTGTTATCGACGACACCCTGCTTCATCAGATCGACGATCCCGTCGCTCAGGAGTTCCGTGTGCACACCGAGATGCTCCTTGCCACGCAGATGCGACAGGATCGCGTTCGGGATCCTCCCGTAGCCGACCTGGATCGTCGCGCCATCCTCGACCAAGCGGGCGACGTACCCCCCAATCCGATCGGCGACCTCGTCCGGAACGTCGGCGGAGTACTCGAGAAGCGGCTCGTCGTGACGGAAGGCGAAGTCGATGTCGTCGAGATGGATGAACGAATCGCCGTGCGTCCGCGGCATGTGCGCGTTCATCTGGCAGATGACGGTCCGGGCGTGGTCGACCACCACCCGGACGATGTCGACGGAGATTCCGAGGCTGACGAAACCATGCTCGTCCGGCAGCGACGTCTGAATCAGGGCCACGTCGATCGGAATCACCCGCCGCCGGAGGAGCTCGGGGACCTGAGAGAGAAAGATCGCCGTGTAGTCGGCCATCCCCTCGTTGACCGCCTCACGCGTACTCCGGCCGATGAAGAACGAATTCAGGCGGAAGTTCCGCTTCAGCTCGTCCTTCAGGTACGGCGCGACGCCGAGCGTCCAGACGTGCAGCACCTCGGCGTCGAAGAACGCCTTCGGGTTCGCCTCCGTGTACCGGACCAACTCGTCGAGCAGGTGCTGCGGCTGCCCGCAGCCGGTCCCGATGAAGATCCGGTCTCCACGATGAATCGCCGCGAATGCCTCGTCGAGCGATGCAGGTGTTCCCGGCTGCGGCGGCCTTCGCCGCACCTCGTTCGCCTGGTGGTCGGTCGCTTCTCCGTGTGGTTCCATATCCGTTGGAACTCGCCTGCGATCCCTCCGTCGCGTCCTTCTCGACAGCCTATCTCATCGCTGCCGCGAAACGCAGCGGGGGATCATACCCGATCGAATCGGGCCGGCAAGTGCGACCGTCGCGCTCTCAGATGCCTACGCCGCCGCTTCCGGAACGGCCAGCTCATCGAGCGCCTTCTGCAGCTCGGCCACGTATGTGAGCGCCGGTCCACCACCCATCATCATCGCAACGGTCGCGACCTCCCACAGCTCCTCGGGCGTCGCGCCAGCGTTCAGCGCCTTCTCCGTGTGGATCCCGATGCAGTACTTGCAGCGAGCGGTCAGTCCCATACCGAGGGCAATCAGCTCCTTCGTCTTCAGGTCGAGCGCCCCCCGGCTTGAGCACCGAACCCATGAACTGCGTGAAGCAGCCCATCTCCTCGGGCACGTGCTTGTTCAGTTCGCCCATCGCCCGCTTTGCGCTGCGCATCGCGTCTCGCATCTCTCCCATTGCGATCACCTCGTAGATGTAGTTCTGCGGCGTGTCGGCCTTCCGGCCGGATCGGTTGCGCTTCTCATCGAATCATCTTCTCGACCGCCGTTGCGACGGCCTCGAACGCCTTGGATGCCACGCTCTCCGGGTCGGCCAGAACGGGCGGCTCTCCGTTGTCACCTCCTTCGCGCGTCGCCGGATCGATCGGGATCGCTCCAAGAAAGTCGACGGCCTGCGCCTTCGCCTCGCGCGCCCCGCCGCCAACGCCAAACAGCTCGATCGTCTCTCCGCAGTGTGGGCAGACGAGTCCGGACATGTTCTCGACGATCCCGATCGTCGGGATTTCGAGTTTCCTCGCGAAGCCGATTGCGCGACGCGCGTCGAGGAGTGCCACGTCCTGCGGCGTCGTCACGACGATCGCGATCTGCGGTTCGGCTCGTTGTGCGATCGTCAGCACCTCGTCCCCCGTGCCGGGCGGCAGATCCGCGATCAGCACATCGAGATCCCCCCATTCCGTCTCGCCGAGGAGCTGCTCGAGCGCCTTCGATCGCATCGGGCCCCGCCAAATCACCGGGGCCCCGTCCGGGAGCATCGACGCCAGCGAGACGACCTTCAAGCCGGCACGCTCGTGCGGGTGCATGAGGCCCGCCTCAATGCTAGGAGGCTCGGCGATCCCCGTCATCTGCGGCACGTTCGGCCCCGTGATGTCCGCATCGAGCAAGCCGACCCGCTTCCCGCGCGCCACCAGCACGTAGGCGAGATTGACCGCGACCGTCGTCTTCCCGACACCGCCCTTCCCACTGAACACGACGATTCGAGTCGGAATCCGGTCGACCATCGGGCTCCTCGCTGGGCGTTCGCTCGCGCCCGGAACGTCTCGTTTCGCGCTCATCCGCTGCTCCCTTCCGCGGTGCCAAGCACTGCGATCAGCCGCTCGACCACACCGGCCATGGCGCGGCCCGCGGGGCTTTCGGGATCGTCCGCCGGGCTGCGGCCGACGCGTAGCGATTCGATGACCCGTTCGTCGTAGGGAACGCGGCCAAGCACCGACAAGTCCTCTCGGTCGGCGAAGTCTTCGATCTCCTCGGCCAGCGGCTCGCTCAGGTCCGCCTTGTTGATCACGAGGTAGGCGGGAACGCCGAAGTGGCGCACGACGCCGAGGATCCGCTCGAGATCGTGCAAACCGGACCGCGACGGTTCCGTTACGAGAACAGCCGCCTGCGTCCCGGTCGTCGAGGCAATCACCGGACATCCGATGCCCGGCGAGCCGTCGAGGACGACTCGATTCAGCCCCGCTCGCTCCGCGAGGTCGTCCGCCCTCTCTCGAATGACGGAGACCAGCTTCCCGGAGACCTCTTCTCCTGGATACAGCTCCGCACCGACCATCGGGCCGCGTGCAGCCCGTCCGGCGTACCACTCCCCGGACGGGCACTCGACGAGCCGAAGAGCATCGGCCGGGCAGGCCGTCACACACGCCCCGCAACCTT
The DNA here is from genome assembly GCA_964608345.1 of uncultured Thermotogae bacterium. Lineage (GTDB taxonomy): Bacteria > Bipolaricaulota > Bipolaricaulia > UBA7950 > UBA9294 > JANQEA01. Next base: position 27,984 of record CAZSNG010000018.1, on the reverse strand, counting down.
CACAAAGGAGACCATCGATCTCGAATCCCGCAGTGACGGCACCGAAGCGGCAGACTTCACGGCACGCACCACACGAGGTACATCGATCGGTGTCTCGAACGGACGTCTTCGAGCCGACGTACACGCCCGTCTCCTCGATCTCCGGACGGAAGACAAGATGGAGGTTCGCCGCATCGACGTCGGCGTCGACAACAACCGGACCCTCGACACCAGAAGCGAAGACAGCGGCCAGGGTGGTCTTGCCCGTTCCGCCCTTCCCCGAGAGGAACACAATGCGTTTCATGTCACCAGCTCCTCCATCCGCTCCGCTAGCTCGAGGAAGTGAGGGCGCCACTCGGGGAGCACATCGACGAGTACGTGCCCTTCGGCTCCGGTCTCGGCAATCCGCCGATCGAACGGGATCCTCAGCAGGACCGGGAGGCCCTCCTCGTCACAGAACCGCTCGACGTCGTCATCCCCGATCCCCGAGCGGTTGATGACCACGCCGGCGGGCAGGCCGAGCGTTCGCACGACGCCGACTGCGGCGCGGAGATCGTGGAGGCCGAACGGCGTCGGCTCTGTCACCAGCAGGACGGCGTCGGTGCCGTGCAGCGTCGTGATCACCGGGCATGCCGTTCCCGGAGGTGCATCGAGGATGACCCTATCCAGCTCCGGCGTCGCCCGCTTCAGCTCCGCGATAATCGGACTCGCCATCGCCTCACCGATGTGCAGTCGACCGTGTCCAAACGAGATCGCCCCCGCATGTCCCCACTCGATCACCCCGAGCGGATGGTCGACGTCGCGAATGGCGTCGCCCGGGCAGACGAGGCCGCACCTCCCGCAGCCGTGACACAGCTCTCCGAACACCCTGACACGGTCCCCAATCAGCCCGATCGCTCCGAACTCGCACGCTTCGCTGCAGGCACCACAGCCGCTGCAGCGCTGCTCGTCAATCACGGGAACCCGTTTGGAGACGACGTCCGGATCCCCAAGCTCCGGTTGAAGGAAGAGATGATCGTTGGGCGCCTCGACGTCACAGTCGACCAGAGCTGTCGAACGATCGGGCGCGAGGGCCGACGCGAGGTTGACGGCGACCAGCGTCTTGCCTGTCCCGCCCTTCCCGCTGGCAACGGCGATCCTCATCCGTGGTCGTGAAACGCGTGCCGCGTACAGGCATCCGATTCCTCTGCCCGGGCCATCGTCCCGCCCTTCCACGCTGCAACGGCCTCGGCCACCACCCCTGAGGCCCCGGTACAGACCGAGACGCCCGCCTCGGAAAGCAACTGAATCGCATGCCGCCCAAGCCCCTGGCAAAGGATGACCTCGGCTCCGGCACGAACAAGCAGGTCGGCCGGCAGCCCGGAGCCGCCCATATGCTCCGACGTGTTGTCGAGAATCTCGACATCGCCTGTGTCGCTGTCCACGAAGGTAAACGTCGGCACCCGCCCGAAGTGCTCGCCGACGCGATCGTCCAGCCCGCCGGTTCCCTCCGTCGGGATGCAGAGTCTGGTCATCGTTGCCCTCCTCTGTGCGGACGCCCCGTCGGCGCGACCGCCTGTGTCAGCTGTCCGGCCTGGTACGCGTCGTACGCCTCTCGCACCGTGCCCGTCGCGCCCACGTACACGTCGACCCCGGCCGCCGCCAATCCCTGAAACGCGTTCGGACCGACGCTCCCGGTGACTACAACGTGCGCCCCCTGCTCGGACATCGTCTGCGCCGCTTGAACGCCGGCGCCGTGCGCACCGGGGTCGTTCTTCACGGCGCTGATCGTTTCCGACTCGGCCTCAATGAACAGGAAGAACGCGGCGCGTCCGAAGCTCGGCTGAGTCATCGCCGACCACTCGCGCCCCGCGGCTGTGACACAGACCTTCATTCGGCGCGTCCTTCCGTCGAGTCCAGACGGACGCTCAGCGCTTCCACACGCGCCGTGAGGGTCCGTAGTTGCTCGGCGAGGCCGCCAACGTCCGCACCACTGTCAGCCGGAGGGACATCCATCGGGACCGCTCCGTCGTTCCACTGCCGTCCAGCTCCGTATCCGAGACCGCGACCGAAACCACCTCCGCACAGCCCGCGGTGCTGGCCGAATCCGCGCCGGCCTCCTCGTTCCCATCCGACAGCACACGTTCCCCGTGCGCCTCCCGTCAGCGATCCTTGTCCTTGGGGTCCCGTCCCGTCGTATCCTGGCATGATCGACCTCCTCTGGAGTGATAAGCTCCGGGGCGTATTATGTGCATACGCACACTAATTGCTAGGTGGCCGCCCATCCCTCTTGGCCGCCACGCTCTGAGCCCCTATACTCTCGTGACTGTGCCTCGCCAGAAGAAGCTTCGCTACTGTCGTGGAGTCGATGGGTTCAATCTGTTCAAACCGTCGGGGATCCCGCTTTCTCAACTCGACATCGTCGAACTCGGACTGGACGAGTTGGAGGCGATGCGGCTCTGCGATCTCGAGGGGAAGCAACAGGAAGAGGCTGCGTGTGCCATGGGCATCTCCCGCGGAACCATCCAACGGCTCCTCCAATCCGGTCGCAAGAAGCTCCTGTCATCGATCACCGAGGGCCAGGCTCTCTCGTTCGAGGATGCCGATCATGTGTGCATAAGCCCACGACCGGGCCGAGGCCGGGGGCGGCATGGTCGCCGAGGTGGATGCCGCGAACCACTGGACTCCTGACGAACACCGCCACACCGCACGGATGAAGCAGACCGCACGTGAACGGGACATCACCCTACACCACGCAGCATAATAGGAGCCAATGACCGTACACGAGGACGTGCTCCACTGGTTGCTGGAACCGGGCAATCCGCCGGTCCGTTTCCTGACTCTCACGTGGCTTCTCGGTCGGACCGACGCCGATCCCGAGGTGCGATCGACCCGAGATCGCATCCACGACTACAGCCTCACGCGGGCGATCCTCGATCACCCAAACGCGCTCCCGCTCGAGGACGAACGCCCGTACTGGAAGTACGACGGGCTGTATTGGCAGCTGATCCTGCTCGGCCAGTTCCTCGCCGACGGCACCGACCGGCGCATCGCCCCTGCGGTCGAATTCGTCCTCGAACACCGGCACTGGGTGCAGAAGCGCCGCTGGCAGTGCCTGACGGCGAACCTACTCGGTGCGTTGATGCGGCTCGGCTACGCCGACCACCCGATCGTCATCGAGGAGACCGAGGCGTTGGCGCAGCGGATCCTGGACGAGGACGGCATCGACTGCAGTGAGATGAACTCCAGCCTGCTGACGCGCTGCTTCATGGCATTGCCGAAGCTGCTGCTCTGCTTCGTCGAGGTCCCGCCGGACCGACGATCGCCGGCGGTGACGAACGCGATCGATCGGGTCGCGTCCGATCTGCTGGCCAAGGATGTCTTCGTCTACCTGCCCGGGAATCGCAAGGCATGGAGCGAGGTTGTCGCCCGCCGGCCGAAGAGGGCCGAGCTGCCGAACGGTCAGAGGGTGAAGGATTGGGTCGCCCGCCGACGGGAGGAGTTCCTCGCCGACGGCGGGCTCGGCGAACCACGCGCCAAGCGAGGCTGGCTCAAGTTCGGGTTCCCGCTGCACTACAACTCCGACATTCTCGAAGCGCTGACGGCCCTTGCCCGAGCCGGGACGCCGTCCGACCCGCGGCTCGATCGGGCCTTGGGCGTCGTCCGCGAGAAGCGGACGGCCGACGGCCACTGGAATCTCGATCGATCGATGAACGGGAAGACGATCGTCGACGTCGAGGCGCTTGGTGCGCCGAGCAAGTGGCTGACGGTGCGAGCTCTGTACGTCCTCCAGCGGTTCGGAGCTGGCAATGCGTGAGCAAATCGAGCGCGAGATCGCCGAGCTGGCATCGGCGCTGGTTCGGATCCCCAGCGCCAACCCGCCGGGAGACGAGGATCGGATTGCCGAGTTCGCTGCGCAGTGGCTGCGAAACGCCGGACTCGAACCCAAACTCGTGCCGCTGGGGCCGGGCCGTAGTTCGGTCGTCGCGCGCCTGCCCGGCCGCGAAGACCGCTCCGTCGTCCTCTGCGGACACCTGGACACCGTCGGCACTGATCCGGAGGGATGGCGGATCCCCCCGCTCGAGGGGCGGATCGAGGACGGCCGGCTGTGGGGACTCGGCGCGGCCGACATGAAGGGTCCGGTCGCCGTGCTGATGCACGTCCTTGCGGACCTCTCACGCGCGGGGACCGCGCCGGAGCGGGATATCGTTCTCGTTCTGACCGCCGACGAGGAGTTCGGCTATCGCGGCGCAGCGACCGTCGCCGACTCGGGTCTGATCGACGACGCCGATCTGGTCCTGATCGCCGAGCCGACGGCAGGCCATGTCTACGCCGGCCAGAAAGGCGAACTGTGGATCGACGTCGACTTCCGCGGCCGCGAGGCGTACGGGTCGACGCCGGAACTCGGGGTCAACACGATTCTCCCCGCGGCCCGGCTCTGCGACCGTCTCCAGGCGGAGATGTCGGAGCTGCCAGCGGTTCCCGGCCTCGGGCGCACCACCCTCAACATCGGGCGGTTTCGCGGCGGCCGTCGAGTGAACATCGTTCCCGATCGCTCGACCGTGCAGCTTGACGTGCGTGTGGTCCGCCCCGAGGACCACGACACGACGCTCGCGCGGATCGACCGGATCGGGACGGCGGAGGCGCACGCCGCCGGCGCACGGTTCGAGCGATCGGTGCTCAGCTACCACCCGCCGATCGTCGGCGACCCGGCCGGCACAGATGCAGAACGATTGCGCCGTGCGATCGCCGCGGTCACGAACCGGGAGCCACCGACCGGCATCTCCCCGTTCTCGACCGACGCCGTCTCGATCGTCAGCCGGCTCGAGGTACCGATCCTCATCTACGGCCCTGGCGACATCGCTCAAGCCCACCAGCCGAACGAGTCCATCGAGCTGTCGGAGCTGGCCACGGCCCGTGAGATCCTCCGGCGGTTTGTGTCGACTCCGTAGCTCGGCGAAGAGGTCACGTTTCGATTCCGCCCGTCCACCCAGGAAGCGACGTTCCGCGAGGCCGCCGACCGGTCGATCACGCTACAATGCCTGGACGAAACGGCGCTCTGCCCTTCTGACCGTACGAAGGAGGCTGTCACGATGTGCCAGAAGAAGCGATGCGAAGCCGTCGGCCGAGCAGTCCAACTGTGGAGGTGGGCGACGACAAGCGCATTCGTCGTCGGCCTGCTCAGCCTGGCATGGTTCGTCTTCCGAACGGGGACGAAGCCGTCCCGGGCGGCGTACCCGTGCCAACGCGTTGCCGCGGCAAACGGAGGCGCGTGGATCGCGATGTACGCCCTCCCGCTGTTGTCCGTCACCGGCTTCGTCGGAGAGAACCGGTCGTGGCGCAGGAAGCTGGCAACGGTGGCCGCCGTGGTGATCGTCGCCGCCGGGGCGGCGTGGATCGCGAACGGGCCCGGGTTGCTCGGCGAGGCGGCCGACGGAGCGGTCGCTCTGATCCTGGAGGACGTGCGTGCCTCAGCGGCCCCCACGTCCGATCTGTTCGTCGTGCGCGGGACAAACGGAAACGACGGAGTCATCACCGAAGTGATCGCCCTGATGGCGGAGCAGGACACCCTCTTCTACCGGAGCGAGGAGGCGGGAGACGCGAGCGGGCCGGCCGGTCTGATCGCGAGCACCGATGTCGTCCTGATCAAGATCAACGCGCAGTGGGATCAGCGCGGCGGGACCAACACCGACCTGCTGCGAAACCTGATCGACGCGATCGTCGGGCACCCGGACTGGTTCGCCGGAGAGGTGATCGTCGCCGACAACGGACAGCGACAGTATGGTGCACAGGGTAGCGGCGGAAGCATGGACTGGGGTTGGAACAACGCCGAGGAGCGATCGCAATCGGTGCAGGACGTCGTCGACTCGTTCGCGGGCGGCCATGCCGTATCGACGTACCTCTGGGACACGATCACAGCAAAGCGCGTCGAGGAGTACTCCGCCGGAGACATCGAGGACGGATACGTTGTCGCGGAGGAACCTTCTCCATCGACCGGCGCCGTCACCGCGTACCCGAAGTTCCAATCGGCGTACGGCACACATGTCTCCTTCAAGCGCGGGATCTGGGATCCGAACGAAGAGGCCTACTCCTCCGATCGCCTGGTCCTGATCAACCTGCCGGTGCTGAAGCCGCACATGATCTTCGGCGTCACCGGATGCATCAAGCACTACATGGGAGTGACCTCCGACTGGCTGACCCGGAACGCGGGCGCCAGGGCGCACGATTCGGTCGGTACAGGTGGGATGGGAACGCTGATCGCCGAAACCCGGTTCCCGACGCTGAACATTCTCGAAGCGATCTGGGTCAGCCTTGCCCCCGGCGTCGGGCCGCAGGTCCGCTACGGCAATACGACGGAAGTCGGCGTCATCGCCGCGAGCACAGATCCGGTCGCGCTCGACTATTGGGGGGTAAAGCATGTCCTGACCCAGGGGGCTCGCGTGAGGGGAGTTCGGAATACGGACTCCCTCGACCCGGACTCCGAGAGATCGTTCGCTCGATGGCTTCGGCTGTCGATGGACGAACTCGTCGCCGCCGGGCACCGGGTGACGGTCGACGAAGAGCGGATGAACGTGTACGTCCGAGAGATGCCCGCGCCGTAGCATCCCGGCCGCGATCTGGTTCCTCAGAGCAAGTGCAGTTCGATCGCTCCAAGCAGCAGACTGGCGAGGGCGCAGGAGCCAAGCGCGATCGGGATCCCGCGTCTCAGCCATTCCTTCGATTCGATCGGAGATCGCGACGATCTCGGATTCGAGCCCGATCCGGTCGAAGACGGGGAGAAGGGCGACCACTGCCCCTAAGGATGATCAGCAACCGCCGCGTCCGCTGCGGATCGGTGAGACGGGTTGCCCACGCCTGATCCGCCCGGCAGAATGGATCGCTTCGCCCGTGTGAAGCGAATCCGAACCCGAGGTGAGCACCGTGTCGAACACGTCACAGCATCGGCGACGCCGGGGAGCCATGCGACTCACTGTCGCCCTGCTTGCCGTCAGCCTTGCATGGCTTCCTACCGTTCGTGCCGAAGACGCGGGCCCTGCCGATTGGATCGAACGGGCCGACGCCGCCTTCGAAGCCCGGTTCGAGGTCGAGGTCATGCTTGAGGCGATCGCGGCGTACGAGGCCGCCCTCCCGGGGATCGAGACGCTTCCGACGGAGACCCAAACGTTCGTCCTCGATCGGTTGGCGCAACTCCACTACGAGCTGACGACGTTTACCGTCGGAGACACCGACGACGACAAGAGCGCCTTTGAAAAGGGGAGAGACTACGGGCTTCGGAGCCTACGGCTGAATCCCGACTTCGCCACCTTGGAGGAGGACGACTTCGACGCCGCCGTTGCCGCCGTCACCGATCCGGCCGCCCTCCTCTGGACGGCCGACAACTGGGGCGCGCTGTTCAACTACAACCCGATCGCCGGCATGCTGCAGCTCGGAAAGGTCCGCGCGCTGTACGAGCGGTGCCTGGAAGTCGACGAGACGTATTGGGGCGCGAGCGCGCACAACGCGCTCGGCGCGATGCTCGTCGTCACCCCCGCCGCGCTCGGTGGCGACGAGAGCGCGGGAATCGACCATCTCGAGCGGGCCGTCGCGCTCGCCCCGGCCTATCTGATCAACCGGGTCGTGCACGCGCAGTACTGGGCTTCACCTATGACCTGTTCGGCAACATCAGCGGCATCCGCGACGCCGCATTCATCGAGGAGCAACTCGGCATCGTCCTCGATGCGCCGGTCGGCGACTGGCCGTTCTGGAATCGGGAGGCGAAGCACGAGGCCGAGGCGCTGATCGCCGAGCTGCAGGAGCGGACGTCGTGAGATCCGGTGGGCACCGATGGCTCGCTGTGGTGGCCGCGACGATCGCGTTCGGCGTCGCCTGCGCGGCGAACCCGTTCCTGCGTGGCGCCGATCGGCCGAGGTTCGTGCTCAACATCGCCCACGCCGGGGCGTCCTCCATCGCACCACAGAACACCCTCGCCGCGGGACAGGCGGCGTTCGACTTCGGGGCCGACGTGTGGGGCGTCGACGTTCGCCAAACGAGAGACGCCGTCTTCGTGCTGATGCACGACGAGACGCTCGAGCGTACGACCGACGTCGCGGAGCGGTTCCCGACGGGGGCGCCGTGGGCAATCTCCACGGTCACCCTGGACGAGATCCGGACGCTCGACGCCGGGTCGTGGTTCGTCCGGGACGATCCGTTCGGGCAGATTGCGGCCGGCCGCGTCTCCGACGCCGATCTTGGAGGGTTTGTCGGCGAGCCGATCCCGACCTTGCGCGAGGCACTCGAGTTTGTGGCGGAGAACCAATGGCTGATCGACATCGAGGTCAAGCCGGCGGCCGGCAGCGATCCCGAACAGGTGGCCCGCCGGTTGGCCGATCTGATCGTCGAGACGGGCACAGCAGAGCAGGTGATGGTCTCGTCGTTCGACCACGAGATCCTCCGGGCTGTCCGGCGGATCAACTCCTCGATCCCGATCGGAGCGCTGTCCATCTTTGCGCCGCCCGATCCGCTCGCGTACCTCGACGCGCTGGGTGCCGACGTCTACTTGCCGAGCCTCGTCGGTTTCACAGACGCCCTGCTGGAGGAACTGCGTACCGCGGGGATCGGGGTCCACGTCTGGACGTACAACGGCGAGGAGCGGCTCGCGAGCCTGGCCGAGGCGCCCGGCATCACCGGGATCTATACCGACTTCCCGCAGCGCCTCGAGCCAATCCTCGTACGCCACGATCATGCCTCGAGCGATTAGGGGCACACTGCTCGTCTGCCTCCTTGGAGGGTTCATCTTGACCGCTTCCGCACACGCCTCCGACCGGGACCCGACCGTAGAGACGTTCGACTCCGGCACGCGCGTCGTTCGCGAGACCGCCGAGGCGCTGACCGGCGAGGGGCGTTCGATCCTGGAGTGCTATCCATGGGGAAGCCGGACGTTCCTCGGGTTTGTCTCGCTCTTCCCGGAAGCGTCGCGGATCGCCCTCATCGAATGGGGGATGCGCCTGTCGGTCGGCCACGCTGCGCGGGACGCCAGCCGCGTTCGGGTCGACTCGCTCGTGCAGTGGTGCATCGACCAGTACCCCCGGGACGACCGACGCTACGAGGCGATCGTCGTCGGATCGCCGAACGGCGCCGTGGCCCATCTGGCGGCGCTGCTCGGGGCACCGTTCCTCACCACGTCGTTCGGTTTGACGTTCCGGCATCCGACGATCGACGCCGGAGATCATCTCTCGTACTTGGCGACTGCCCACGCGGTCGTCGACGCGATCGCCGCGGCGAACCCGGGCGGCGGCTACGAACTGATCGCCCACTACGACCCGCTCCACGATCGCTCTCTCGTCGAGGCTGTCGACTTCGTCCGGGTCAAGCTGACGGCGCTTCCCGCGCGGTACGCTGCGTTCATCGAACGGCTCCTCGCGCCGGGCGGCCGCTTGGTCCTGATCGACTGCGGATACACGTGGTCGCAATACGACCTGGGACATGGGGCGTTCCTCCAGATCGGCGGCCTCGGTGGCATCCCCCCGGAGACGTACATCGAGCGCTGGCCACTCCGCGCCCCGTTGCTCTCTCGACGGGAATCCGAGTGGGGCTGCCCAGAAGGGTTCGCCGCGTCGGTCATGCGGTTCGCTGCCGAACGCGGAATCGAGATCGTCGAGATCCGGCTCGATCACCCGTGGGCGTACAGCCGCCTTGCCTACGATGCGTACTTGTCGTGCGAAGGCGTTCGCTCCGATCTGTTGCTGATTGATTGCTTCAATCACCTTAACCCGCGAACGAATCTCGCGACGGGAATCCCCGCGCTCTGGCTGCCGTTCAACACCGACGAGGGCCCGTCCCTCGTAGAGGAGGTTCTGCACGGCGAGACGTTCGAACGGATTCTGTTCGCGCCGCTGCCGTCGTTCGCCGTCAGCCCCGACACCACGTCGCTTGCGCCGTGGCTCGAACTCCTGGCCAAACACGGTTCGGTCGAGCTCGTTGGCATCGCCCCGAGACGGTACCCAGCCGACCCACTTGCACCGTTCCGGTTCGTCGGTCGGATGAAGGAGCTGCGAGAGGCCCGGCGTCTTGATCAGCAGCTACAGCTCAATGCCGTTGTCCTCCAGCAACTAATCGAGGATCGGAACTGACCCTCTGGATTCACCTCGCGAGCCCGGAATCGGTCAGCAGGAGATTGCACCCATCGAGATTCGAGATCCGGGTGCCTGCCTTCGCGCACAGCAGAGCAACATCACGACACGCTACAGCTTGGCCCGGGCGAGACGAATCGCGTTGACTGTGACCAGCAGCGTAGCTCCGACATCCCCGACAACGACGGCTAAGGCCAGCGAGGTCACTCCGGCCAGCGAAAGCGCCACGACAACGGCCTTCAAGACCAGTGCTACGGCCATGTTTGCCCGGGCAACCGTCAGTGCCCGTCGGGCAAGCCGGATGAGCTTCGGGATCCCACTCAATCCACCGTCCGCAAGGACGACGTCGCCCGCCTCCGCGGTGATCGCGGAGCTCACTCCCATGGCGATCCCAACGTCGGCAGCCGCGAGAGAAGGTGCATCATTGATGCCGTCGCCCACCATGCAGACCGTGGTGTCGGAATCCCCAAGCTGGCCGATCACATCCTGCTTCTCGTGCGGCAGGAGATCGCTGCGCACGTCGCCGATCCCCGCGACTGCAGCGCAATCCTCCGCGGCGCCTCTCCGATCTCCGGTCACCAGGACCGATCGGATCCCCATGCGCCCAAGGTCGGCCACGACGTCCGCCGCCTCTGATCTCAAGTGATCTCTCAAACGAAATCCGCCCAGAAGTCGATTCTCGGACGCGAGCACAACCATTCGGTCATCGAGTTGCGAGACCTCTTCGGCATCGAGAACCTCCGTGGGCAGCAGAGTCGGCTTGCCGAGAACGTACGCGACTCCGTCAATCGTACCTGTCACGCCCTCGCCAGGAATCGCTCGGAATCCCACAACGGTCGGCAGGTGAACATCCTCGGCACGTCGCGTGATCGCCCTGCCAATCGGGTGTTCACTTGAGGATTCGAGCGCCGCAGCCAGCCGCAGCAGCTCCATCGGATCCTCTTCACCGAAGGGGATGACCTCGACATCCAGCTGCCCGGTCGTCAGCGTGCCTGTCTTGTCGAACGCGACCACCCCGGTGCGCGCGGCCCGCTCGAGGTACTCGGCCCCTTTGATCACCAATCCGCTGCGGGCCCCGACAGAGAGCGCCGCAGCCATCGTCGCCGGCAATGAGATAACGAACGCGCAGGGGCACGAAACCACGAGGAATGTCAACGCGCGCAGGATCCAGGGACGCGCGGGCAGTCCAAGAGCCAGAGGGATGAGCACGACGAGCACCGCTGCGAGCACGACGATCGGCGTGTATACCCTCGCGAACCGATCGACTACTCGCTGGATCATCGGGCGATTGGCCAACGCCTCAGAGACCAGCTGAGCTATTCGAGCGATTGCGGAGTGCCCGGCATCCCTCGTCACGTCGACCTCCAGAGCCCCATCGCCGTTCAGAGAACCGGCGTAGACAGTATCTCCGATCGACTTCGACACCGGGCGGCTCTCTCCGGTGATCGCCGCTTCGTCGACCCAAGAGCTCCCGCGTTTCACGACGCCGTCCAAGCCGATCCGATCCCCAGGTCGAACCAGAATCACTTCCCCGACGCGGATCGCTTCGACCGGCAGCGCGTTCTTTCGGCCATCACACAGGACGATGGCCATGTCGGGGGCTCCATCGAGGAGCTCCCCTACCATACGTCGGGCGCGGCCCTTCGCACGGTGCTCGAGCCACTCCGACAGCCCGAACAGGACGACGAGGCTCGCCGCCTCGAACAGCTCTCCGATCGCCACGGCACCAACCACAGCAATCGAGATCAACACATTGATTCCCAAGCGGCGCTTCCGAACCGACCGGACAGCGCCTTTGAGGATCGGCCATCCGCCGAACGCCACGGCAACGAGGAGGAACGCATCCGGCAGCTCGACCGGACCGAAGAGCACGGGCGTGGCGTGTGCCAGCTGAAGGCCGATCCCGACGATCCACAGGGCCGCGGCTGCCCACAGCCCGGCGGTGCTCCCGTGCGCATGACCATGGGACTCTGCTTGGTGGGGCGTGGCCGCGGCCACTCGCTCGGCGACGGCACGCGCATGCTCGGCAGGCAGGACGCTCGGGTCAAACCGAAGAACCACCCTACGCTCTCCGTGTTCGACACGTGCGTCAGCGATTCCCTCGACGCGGCCGATCCGACGCTCGATCCTCTCGGCGCACACATGGCAATGCGCCTCTAGCGTGACAACACACTCGGTGGAAGGTGGCATGTGTCCTCCTGGGATTGCGAGAGCGCGACGGCCCCACATCAAGCCGTCGTCTACGTTCGCGCAGCCACCTCTGCTTTCGGGGCGGCGGTCTCGATCGCCGGGCAGTCCTGCAGGTACTCCTTGACCGTGCACTGCGAGGCAGCCTTGACAATCGCATCGAGGTACTGCTCCGGGAACGACGCGGGCAGGTTGATGGAGAGAAGGATCTTGGCGATCCGCTTCGATTCCTGATCGCGTTCCACATCCACGGACAGGAACACGTCGTCGAGGGGGATGTCCCGCTGCTGGCAGAAGTGGAGCACGTAGTAGCTGGTGCAGGTTCCCAGCGCGGCGAGCAGGAGATCGACGGGGCTCGGCGCCGAGACCGCGCCACCGGGCTCCGACGGCACGTCCGTCACGATCGTGAATCCCTTGGTCTCTGCGTGTACGACCTTGTTGCCGGCGAATCGAATCTCCATCAGCTTCTTCCCCTTTCAGTGAACCTTCCGAGGTGCCCGCATGCCAGTCTGGGCCGCGCAGCGCCTGCTGTCTGTCGACCTGCAAAACGATACGGAATGCGTACGATGAATACAACATGTGTGCAACATGTCCCGGACAACCGCCTCTCACACCAGGAGGTCGACTGAACCTCCCCGAGACGACGTGCGCACGCTCTTGGGGGAGGTGGTAGCTGGTACACACAGGCCGTCACGCAGGGCGTCGCAGGTTCGCTGAGATGGAGGTTTGGACATGAGGAAGCATTGTTTGGTAGTGCTAGCGGTGGCGGGAGTCCTGGTCTGCCTGCTTGGTGCCATGGCGCTCAGCCACGACAGGCAAGTCTTCAAGATGTCGCAGATGATGCTCGACAACATCAATCCCACCCTCTTGATGGGGCGGCCGGGCAACATGCAGGTCGCGAGTCAGATCTACGATTCACTGGTGATTCGAAGAGAGGATACGACGCCGGGACCTGAGATCGCGGAAAGTTGGGAACGACCGGACGATCTGACATGGATCTTCTACATTCGCGAAGGCATGACCTGGCAGGACGGAAACGAGATCTGGGCGGAGGGCGAAGCCCGCGCTGTCACGGCGCACGACGTCGTCTTCTCGCTCGAGCTTCACAAGAAGTACTCACCGCCGTTGATGAGCACGCTGTCGCACTGCGTGGGAATCGTCGCACTCGATGACTACACGGTTCAGATCACGACCGACATCCCGATGGAGCGTCTGATCGAAGGCATCCAGGTGCTCAACATGGCGTGCATCTTCCCGCCGGAAGCAGCGACCGAACATGAGAACGGCGTGGACATCCTGCCGATCGGCTCGGGGCCCTTCGAGCTGGAGGAGTACGTCCCTGGCGCCAAGGCCGTACTGACGAAGAACGAGGACTACTGGATTCCGGTCAACCTCGACGAGGTGCAGCAGATCATAATCGGCGATCCGATGGCCCGCGTCATTGCGTTCGAGGCCGGCGAAGTCGACTTCCTTCTCCAGGCCCCGACACTTGAGGCTGTGCGACTCCTCGATCTCGGTTACATCCGTGTCGGCAACTCGGGGGCTCCCTACAACATCGGTTTCAACGTGACAACCCCGCCGTTCGACGACTATCGTGTACGCGAGGGCATCTCGCTCTTGCTCGACGTCGGCTCTGCATACCGGGCAATCCTTCCCGAGGACTTGACCATTCGCTCCTACGGGCATCAGGGTCCCTGGAACGTCTTCAACCATCAGAACGACGACTTGATGCACTACGATCGGTACTCGGTGGCGGAAGGGCTGCTCATGCTTGGCAGCGCCGGTTACGGCGACTCCGACGGCGACGGCTGGCTCGACAAGGACGGAGAGAAGCTCACGATCAACATCAAGACCTGGAATGGAGATCAGGTCCAAGTGCTCACCGTCTTGGCCACACAACTGCAGCAGGCCGGAGTCGATGCGCAACTCAACATCCTTGAGACGCCAACCTACGCACAGGATCTCATCGCGGGGAGAAGCGGCATGTTCTTCGACTACATGTACGGAAGCGATACCGGCCTGTACGCGCTGTACCACTCGTCGAAGATCGGCGCAAGCAACACGCACCACAACACGGACCCGGTGCTCGACACGCTGCTAGACCAGGCCAACACTCTCAGTGCGGCCGACAGCGGCAACTACTGGAAAGCAGTGGAGCAACTGGCCTTGGCGAACCGCTACTTCATCCCGATGTGGTGGTCACTCGCAACGAACTTCATCCCGGACTACGTGAAGGACTTCACGTCACCGATGGGCTTCCTCGAACTCGTGAACGTGGAGCGCAACGTCTACCTCGAGAAGTAGTCGAGAGGACACGGCACTTGACTGGACAGCAGGTTCAACCGAGCCTGCTGTCCGCTTCTTGAGGAGTGCTACAATCCAGCGGGAAAGTGAGGCAGTCTAGGGCATGCTCTCGTACATCTTCCGGCGCATTCTGATCGCGATCCCTGTCCTTCTGGGTATCACGTTCATCACCTTCGCCCTCGTGAGCTTCGCCCCCGGCGATCCCATCTCGTCCATGCTGATGGCTAGCGAGCAGCTCAATCCGGACCTCGCTGACTCGCTTCGCGAATTCTATGGGCTGGATCACCCCTGGTACGCTCAGTATGCGACATACATGGGCAACCTCCTTCGCGGAAACCTCGGGCTTTCGATCGCCTCAAGAGCGCCCATCGGAGAGAGCATCCGTCAGTTTCTCCCCAACACGATGCTCCTCGCCTTCTCGAGCATGCTGGTCGCCTTGGTCATCGCGATTCCCATCGGCATCATCAGCGCAACGAAGCGGAATTCCGTGCTCGACTACGGATCTCTCACTCTCGCGATGTTCGGGGTTTCAATGCCGAGTTTCTGGCTCGGCTTGATGCTGATGCTGCTCTTTGGTCTTCGCTGGCGACTCCTGCCCGTCTACGGCATGGGCGAGTGGTCGAAAGGGCCGTGGGACGTCATCAGCCACCTGATCATGCCGTCGGTCACACTCGGCGCCGCCATGGCTGCGCTACTCGTGCGCCTGACGCGAGCCAGTCTTCTGCAGGTCCTTTCGGAAGACTACGTGCGAACGGCTCGCGCCAAGGGCCTTCGCCAGAGCGTCGTCCTCTACAAACACGCGCTGAGGAACTCGCTTCTCCCGGTCGTCACGGCAGCGGGTCTCCAATTCGGTCGGCTCCTTGGCGGTGCGTTCATCGTCGAAAGCATCTTCTCCTGGCCCGGAATGGGGAAGTACACGCTCTACGCGATCAACGTTCGGGACTACCCGGTGATCCAGGGTACGACGCTCGTCTTCGCGATCAGTTTCGTCGTCGTAACCCTGATTGTGGACGTCACGTACACATTCATCGACCCGCGCATTCGGTATGACTGAATCACGGATAGGAGAGGAACCGCATGCGCCCCACTAGGAAGCAAGCAAGGGCAACCGGAGGATCGCGCCGGGAATCAGGCCGTCTGAGAAAGGCGCTGCGCACGTTCGCGCGCAACCGACTGGCCGTGATCGGCGCCGTGATCCTCACCGGCTTCGTGGTCTGTGCCATCTTCGCGCCGTACATCGCACCGCATTCGCCGCTTCAGATGGACCTCACCAGCCTCCTCAAGCCGCCCGGCACACCCGGACACCTTCTGGGCACGGACAACCTCGGTCGCGATGTGCTCTCACGGCTCATCTACGGTTCGCGAATCTCCCTCTCCGTCGGGCTGGTCGTCGTCAGCGTCGCTGCCGCAATCGGGACGACGCTCGGACTCGTCTCCGGCTATTTCGGCCATGCAGCAGATATCGTCATCATGCGCATTGTGGAGATCTTCGTCGCCTTCCCGTTCCTGATCCTCGTCGTCGCTGCGATTGCCCTACTTGGCCCGAGCCTCTACAACGTGATGCTGGTCCTTGGCCTCGTCAGCTGGCCGGTCTACGCTCGGCTTGTCCGTTCGGAAGTGCTCGCGATCCGCGAGCTCCCGTACGTCGAGGCCGCACGCGCCCTCGGCGCAAGCAACGCCCGCATCATGTTCCGGCACGTCCTGCCAAACTGCCTCTCGTCCGTGCTGGTGACCGCCGCGATGAGCATGGCCGGAGCCATCCTCTCCACCGCGGCGCTCGGCTTCCTGGGACTGGGTGTTCAGCCACCGACGCCGGAATGGGGGATGATGCTGAACGAAGCGAAGCGCTTCTTGCGTATTCACCCGTGGCAGATCTTCTACCCGGGTGTCGCGATCATGCTGGTCGTCCTCGCCCTCAACTTCATCGGCGATGGCCTCCGCGACGCGCTGGACCCGCACGTCCGCCGATAGGACTCCTACCGACTCGCGAGAGCGCGGATGAAGTGAAGCGCGGCGCCGAGCTGAATCTCGACAAGCTTCTTGATCGGGATCACTTCGTAGTTCAGTTCGGACTCCAGATCAGAGGCCCAACCGGCGAAGCGTTCATCCACCTCTCGAAGCGCATTCTCAAGACCCGATCCTGGCATCAGCTCCACCTGCATGGCGATCGCTCGCCGCGTCATTCCAACGAACAGCAGCTGGTAGAAGCGGAAGGTGATCTCAGAGTCGAACTTCTGCGCAACGGTCACGGGAGTATTCAACGCGGGATTGTTGGTCGCCCACGCGCGCTTCGCCTCCAGGTTCTGCGCCATCATTCCGACAATCTCGAGCGCTGCGTTCCGAAGCAGTGTTGGCTCCGTGAGCTCGGATTCGATGCTCGAGAGCGTCTCCGACAGGAAGCGAATGATCTCAAAGGACCGCTCCACCCCTCGCAGGATCGCATCCTTGCGAGACCCCTCGGCGACTGAGGTGTCGGCGGTCCTCGGATCGTAGAAGTAGGGCAACTCGACGATCAGGTGCGCAGGGTCGCAGACCTGGGAGGCAAAATCATAACTGCCTGCTCCCGTCTTGAGCTTGGTGGCGGGGTCGTCATCGATGTTCGCCTCAAGGAAGTCATAATGATCCCGCACCATGGGCGTCTTGAAGATCGCCGGCGATCGCTGGACCCCCCATGGCATCTCCGGTTCGCCCAGAGCCAGCGGGATGTCTCGATCGGTGATCAACGCCCGCAGCGTGTCGTCGAGCTCCGGGATGTGCGGTGTCAAATAGAAGTACCCGCCCCCCATGCCCGCGTTGTGGAGCGAGTAGATGAACTCCGGACGCAGCGCCGTGATCGCCGTCATCAGTGCCTGCGTCTCCGAGCTCGGTCGGAAGAAGCTGTAGTCCTTGTAGAGCACCGGGAAGGTCCATTCGGCCTGCTGCGTAGCCCCGGGACGGTAGAAGTTCGCGGCGTAGTGCGTCACTGTGAAAGGCCCCTTGAACCATCCCTCGTTCAGTCTCGTGCCGTCCGGATCGATGCACTTGATCAGGTTCCACGTGTACGACGTCCCACGGAGCTCAGCATCCTCGACCAGCAGTGCCGAGAGCGCCTCCAGCATCATGGCCCCGATCGGCTCGTTCGGATGCGGACAGGCGAAGAACAGAAGCTGCTTCGGTCCATCGCCAATCCTGAGCATGGGAATGGGATCTCCACTCGTTGCCTTCCCCACGGTGGCCAGTTGGGCGCATTCCGGATGCTCGTCGGCCAGCCGCTTGGAGGAGGCATTCAGCTCATCGACAGTAAGGAACCCATCGTAGTCTGGGACTCTCGCCAGGACGTCATCGATCATCGGTTCTCCTTCATGTTCGAGCAGGTCTAGTCGCGGCGTGGGCAATGCGGAAGACGCGGCCCCTTGATCTCATCCATCGAAGCCACCTCGATGCACGTATTGGGATTGCAGCACGTCATGCACACGCGCTTGAACGCGCGCATGGAAACCAAGTCGACTTTCGGCGTCAAGTAGCGAGCGCGAGCGGGCTCGAACCGAAGGAGATCCGTGCTGAGGTACTTCTTGTTGTCGTCGGAGAAGGCCGTCACGACCGTCGTGTCACTCCCAAGCCGGTTCTGCACCATCAGCGCGCCGACGAGATTCGCCCCCGACGAGATCCCGACAGCCACCCCCAGCTCAGACCCCAGCCTCTGTGCCATCAGGATTCCGTCACCGTCATCGACGGCAATCACTTCATCCAGCTCGTCGATGTGCAGGATCGGAGGGATGAACTCGTCGGAGATGCCCTGGATCCGGTGTTTGCCGACCTTGCACCCGGTGGACAGCGTCGGCGAGCTGGCGGGCTCCAGTGGATGGAGCTTCACATCCGGGTGTTGCTCGCGCAGGAACCGTCCGACGCCCATGATCGTCCCGCCAGTCCCGACCCCCGCGATGAACGCGTCGGGCCTGCGACCTCGAAACCCCAATTGCCACCAGATCTCCGGCCCCGTTGTGAGGTAGTGTGCTTCACAGTTCGACTCGTTGGAGAACTGTTGCGGAAGGAAGGAGTGGGGCTCCTCTGCGGCCATCTGCTCCGCGCGATCGATGCTCCCGAGGAAGCCGCCTTCCCCCTTGGACACGAGCACGATCTCCGCCCCCAGCGCCTTCATCAGGTTGATCCGCTCGGCGCTCATCCAGTCGGGCATGAAGATCGTTACCGGATGCCCGAGCGCCCGCCCGAGGGCCGAGAACGCGATCCCCGTGTTTCCACTCGTCACCTCGATGATCCGGTCGCCGGGGGCGAGATCGCCGTTCAGATACGCGCGGCGGATGATGTGAAGCGCCATGCGATCCTTGATGCTTCCGGTCATGTTGAGGTGTTCGGCCTTCGCATACAGCACCCTCTCCTCTCCCTCAAAGCGAAGGCGAATCTCCAGCAGGGGGGTGTTGCCGACGAGTCCGGCAAGCCTCTGCGTACGGCTCTCCATCGCGATCGGGTTCATGCGACCTCTCCTCTCATCAACAGCCCTTCAGCGGTGGGTAGTCCGTGCCGAGCTTGGGCCAGGTAAAACCGACAGGCGAGTAGTCACCGGAGCTCTGGTCTCTCCTGTACTCGCCGCGGATCCTCCCCGCGGCGATCGTCTTCAACACATCGACGAAGAGGTCGACCTCGGCATCGGTGTTGTACACGCCGAAGCTGGCACGCGTGAGCCCCGGCAACGCTGCGATACCGTTCCGTCCCAGCGCATCCGAGATCTCGGACTGCTGCTTCGACGAGAGCCGCAGGAGCCGCAGGACGTACGGGTGCGCGCAGAACATGCCGCTACGAACGCCGATTCCGCCCTCGTAGCCGAGCACCGCCGACACGAGTTTGTGATGTACGCCGTCGACGGAGAACGTGACGACGCCAAGCTGGCGAGCGGCGTTTCCGGGGTCACTCGGGCCGTAGACGTGGGCCCCGGCGATCCCGGCCAACGCGTCGAGAAGGCGAGCGGCCAATCTCGATTCGTGCTCCGCGATCTCCGACATGCCGATGTCCTGGAGACACCGAATCGCCTGGGCCCACGCGACGGTCCCGACAACGTTCGGCGTCCCGGCCTCCTCCCGATTGGGAAGCCCACTCCAGACCACGTCGTGCTCGGTCACGAAGTCGACCGTCCCGCCGCCAACGTGATCCGGTCCGTCGTCGCGCAGGCAGTCCCTCAGGGTTACCAGCGCGCCAATCCCAAACGGCGCGTACATCTTGTGCCCCGTGTAGGCGAGGCAATCGATGTGTGCCGGATCTTCCGGATCGCCCATATCGATCGCTCGATGAGGCGCCAATTGCGCCGCATCAACAACGATCCTGGCACCGGCGGCATGCGCGAGCGCAGCGATTTCCCGGATCGGATTCAGCAGGCCCGTGACGTTGGAGGCACCCGTGACCGCCACCAGCTTGACACGGCCCGCGTACTCCTCCAGTTTCGCTTGGAGGTCCTGAAGATCCAGCGAGCCGTCCTCACGCACCGCGACAAAGCGAACGTCGGCCACCGCTCGCCACGGCAGGTCGTTCGAGTGGTGCTCCATCAACGACGTGAGCACAACATCGTTCGGCGAGAACGGGAATCGGTGCGCAAGCTTGTTCAGCGCCTCGGTTGTATTCTTGCCCAGAATCACGGTGTGGGTGTGAGGCCGAGCCCCCACGAACGCCCCGATGGTCATTCGGGCCAGCTCGAACTCCTCCGAAGCGACGTGGCTCTTGTATCCACTGCCTCGGCCAACGCTCGCGTAGAGATCCATGAACTCGTTGACCCGCTGAAGCACCGGCTTCAGCGTCGGGGTGCTCGATGCGTTGTCGAAGTTGATGTACGGTCGCCGAGAACCGTCCAGCAGGTTGACGTGCTCATCGACTCCGGCAACTTCAGCTCGAACGTTCTCGATCGTAAGGCGCTCGCTCACAGGGTCCTCCGTCTGTGCAAGGATGCGTCATGATACGCGTTCCTAGCTGCCTGCTAGGGATTCGGGATACTTGATACCTGTCCCTGTGTTGAACAGGACCACACGGTCGTCCGGATTCACCCATCCGCGGGTCAGCAGCTTCTCGAGCGCCGCCAGCGTCGCGCCGCCTTCCGGACAGGCCAGGATGCCTTCGCTCTGCGTCATCCGCCGTTGCCCCGCAAGGATCTCCTGGTCGCTGACGGCAATCGCCGTGCCTTGGCTCTCGCGAACGGCGTTCAGGATCAAGAAGTCGCCAACTGCCGCAGGAACCCGCAGGCCGGCCGCAATCGTCGATGCTCCCTCCCATGGCGTCGCGAACTCGCTCCCCTCGTCGTAGGCCCGCGGAATCGGCGCACATCCCTCCGCTTGGACCACCACCATGCGAGGACGATGCGTTCCGATCCAGCCCAGTGTCTCCATCTCGGCGAAGGCCTTCCACATGCCGATCAGCCCCGTGCCGCCGCCCGTCGGATAGATGATGACATCCGGGAGCTCCCAACAGAGCTGCTCCGCCAGCTCGTATCCCATGGTCTTCTTGCCCTCCAGGCGATACGGCTCCTTGAGGGTCGAGACGTCGAACCAGCCTTCCTCGGCCGCCCGTGCCTTGGCCTCGCGCCCGCAATCGGTGATCAGTCCGTCAACGAGGTTCACTTCGGCCCCGAACGCCTGGCACTCCAGCCGGAACGGCAGCGGCACGTCGGTCGGCATGAAGACGTGCGCACGCATCCCGGCCGCCGCCGCGTAGGCGGACATCGCGCCGGCCGCGTTGCCGGCGGAGGGGATGACGACCTGCTGAACACCGAGCTCCCATGCTCGAGAGATAGCCATGCACAATCCGCGCGCCTTGAACGAACCTGTCGGATTCAGGCTCTCGTCCTTCACGTACAGAGATCGCAATCCGAGGGCCTCGCCGAGGTTCTTCGCAGCGACAAGTGGAGTGCCGCCCTCGCCGAGCGAGATTGCGTAGTGGGGATCCCGAATCGGAAGCACCGCCCGGTACCGCCAGAGCGTGGGCTCCTCCCCCAGAGCCAGCCGTCGGTGCGCCGAGTCTCGAACCCTCTGCAGATCGTATCTGGCCAGAAGAGGCTTCCCGCAATCCGGACAGAGCGTGTGGATCGTGTCGGCATCCGCTGTCTTGCCGCAGTAGCCGCACTCGAGATGGGTCAAGGTGTCCACGATGTGACCTCCAGGCGCTAACACTATAGCTTGCACGCATTTTGTATGCAAGTCGCACTGAAGTGCGATACCAGACAGCCGAAGCTCGCTCTCCAGCGACTGCTCACGCACACGTGGGATCCCTAGAAGGTTGCTCCTCAAGCAATTCACGTTGGGCCTCTCGTCGCGGAGGACCTGTCCGCACCGCACATGACGCGCTTGTGTCCAGCTCGGGCGCGTCTACGGGCCGACGAGCGTCGCCGGAAGATCCGGCAGACCGTTGATGTAGTCTCGGTATCGCCCGATGTGGCTCTGCAGGAGCGCCGCCGCTTTCGTTCCGTCTCGCTCTTTCAGCGCCGCGACGATCTGCTCGTGCTCGGCCACCGTCTCAAGGAAGTATTCCCTGTCCGCGTGGGTACTGACCCACACCCGCGGCATGAAGCTTCGTACCCGTTGCAGGGCTTCGGCGAGCAGTCCGTTGTGCGTCCCACAGTTGACATCATCGTGAAACTCCATGTCCAGGGCCTGGATGTCCTTGACCTCACTCGCTTCGCGTAGCCGCTTGATCACTCCATCGAGTTCTTCGAGTTCCGGTTCGGTGATCCGCTGCGCGGCCAGCTGCCCTGCCATGCCGATCAAGTAGTAGCGCACCTCGTACGCCTTCCGGAACACATCGTGACTGACCTCGGTCACGTAGACGCCCTGCTTGGGGACGATTCGGACGAGGCCGTCGGCCTCGAGCCGGATCAGCGCCTCTCGGATCGGGGTCCTGCTCACGCCGAACTCCTTCGCCAGCCCGTGCTCTTGGAGCGCTTGGCCGGGGGGGAGGTCTCCGAGCAGAATGCGCTGTCTCAGTTGACAGTAGACCTCGCTGACCGGCATGTAGGACCCCTTTCGACACTAGTCTACATCTTGTATACATGTCGGCCCGAAGTCAAGAACGTGTTCTGCACCCGCGATGGAATGGATTACGATCGAGGACGACCATACGGAAGTCAAGCTCGCTCGTCGAGGAGCAAGGCGAGTCCCGGTAGACTGCGCTCATGGACTGGGTCGAGACGTTCTACGCGAAGCAGCAGGAGTGGGCCGGCGTCTACAGCGAGCCGGTCCAACCGCACCATCGCGAGAAGGCCGCGCTCGCAAACGCGCCGGACGGCCGCCCGCTGCGCATCCTCGAACTCGGTTGCGGCGGCGGTCAGGTCGCCTCCGCGATCGCCGACCTCGGTCACACCATCGTCGCGGTCGACCTCAATCCTGAAGCGGTCGAGCACGCACAGCGCCTCGCGTCGGAACGATCGGACGGGCGGATGACCGCCATCCGCGGCGACTTCTACGCCATCGAGTTGGACGGTCGGTTCGACGTCGTCTGCTATCTCGACGGGTTCGGGATCGGGGACGACGGCGACCAGTGCCGGCTGCTCCTGAGGATCGGCGGTTGGCTCGCCCCTGAAGGCCGGGCGCTGATCGAGATCTACACGCCGTGGTATTGGCCGGAGGTTGCCGGTCGCGTCATGGAGTGGGAAGACGTGTCCCGCCGGTACGGCTACGATCATGAGAGGAACCGCATGCTCGACACGTGGTGGCCGACCGCCGATCCGTCCGCCGCCGTCACGCAGTCGCTCGCCTGTTATGCGCCGGAGGATCTTCGCCGCTTGGCCGCGTCGGCCGGCATGATTCTGACCTACGTTCACCCCGGCGGGGCGTACGATCACGAAACGGGTGTCTATCGCGAGCAGGTTCCCTTGCACGAGGCGATGCAGTACCTCGCGACCCTGGAAGCCATCTGAGATCCGCCGATTACGCGCCGCAGCAATCGCCGCCGCGGACACCCTCGAGCCCCTCGCGGGCAATCCACGGGACCATCAGGAGCGCGGCGACCGGATCGGCCCACCACCAGCCGAGCGTGGCGTTGAGCAGCAACCCGATCAGGAGCGACAGCGACAGGTACGAGCAAGCGAGCGTCTCCTTCGCTTCGGCGAGGAGGGCGCGGCTATCGAGTTGACGGGCGGCACGAATCTTCCCGATAGAGACGATCGGCATGACGATCACCGACGCGATCGCCAGTCCGATCCCAATCAAGCTCTCCTGCGGTTGTGCGCGGGTTGCGAGCGTCCACGCCGCCTGCGCGAGGATGTACACCGTCAGCGCGAGAAACGTCCCTCCGACAACGCGGTGGACGCGCGCGTCCATGGCGGCGAGCCGTTCGCCGCTCGTGCCGCGAACGCCGTGCCAGAGCCTCCACAGAAGGACCGACGCAGCGACCGTCTCGATGACGGAATCGAGGCCGAAGCCGAACAGCGCGATGCTCCCCGCACGAACGCCCGACCAGAGTGCAACGCCGGCCTCCGCCACGTTGTAGGCCAACGTGCCGATCACCAACGTCATCGCGATGCGATGCCAGTCGCGGGGTCGGTCTCTCTCTCGACTTGAAGAGTTCTCCATCTCTCGGAACCTCCGGAGCTGCGTCAGAACAGGTCGGTCTCCGCCTCGATCGATTCGGGCGGTTCGCTCACGCGATAGAGACAGTCGGCCGGTCCGATGTCGCACCACCGACACTCCGACCAGGCGGGCACCTTCGGGAGTGGGCTGTCGCCACCGACACGTT